>NZ_CP043178.1:2400000-3000000 GCF_014217545.1 Pseudarthrobacter sp. NBSH8 | reverse complement strand
ATCTGGGACTACTACTTAGGGGGCGGCGGGGGCGAGCTGGGTGTTGATCGACTCGAAGAAGCCGTTAAGAGTGCCGCCCAAGGTGCTGACAGCGATGATAATGACAACTGCGATGAGGCCAACCATGATGCCGTATTCGACGGCGGTGGCACCCTTTTCGCTGCTGAGGCGGCTCTTAAGGTTGAAGCCGAGGGTGTGAATGGTAGCGATGAGAGAAAGCATGTCGTACTCCTGAGCGAGTTCGGATGGCTGGCCCTGCACCAGCTCTAAAACGAAGCTAGCAATCGTTGAAACCAACTTGACCGGATCTTGGAGTATCCTGCGCTAACGCTGCCGCAGCTGCGAATTTCCTGTGCTTTCCCTTCGGGTCTACTGCGCTTAACCCCGAAGGGGCTGTCTGGGCACACAAACGGACCCCCTCGGTTCTGGGTTCCGAGGGGGTCCGGCATTTGGGGCGCCGATTGGCGCGCTTACTGTTCTGCCACAGCTCTAGGTCGCAGCACGCCTACGAGAGGGCCTCGATAATGTTGATCGCTGCAGGCCCGAGCAGGACGATGAACAGCACGGGGAAAATAAAGAAAATTAGCGGAAAGAGTACCTTTACTGGAAGCTTCATGGCCTTTTCTTCTGCTCGCTGGCGACGCTTCACCCGAGCGTCCTTTGCTTGGGTCCGGAGGACCTTCGCGATACCGATTCCGTACTTATCAGCCTGTATTACAGCCCGCACAAACCCTCGCAAGTCCGGGACCGAAGATCGATCCGCCAAAGCTTCGTAGGCTTCCTGTCTCGGCCGGCCCACCTGTATGTCCTGTAGCGTGCGCATTAGTTCTTGGGCTAATGGACCATCGCCGGAGGACCCTGCCCGGGCCATAGCGGATTCAAACCCCAGCCCCGCCTCCACGGAAATCAGCATCTGGTCCAGCGTGTTGGGCAATTCAAGTTCTATGGCCTCCTGCCGCTTTATGCCTTTGTTGTATACCAGCAGATCGGGCAGGAAGTACGACAACGAGGTAATAAAAACAGCGAGGGCTATATTCGTGGATGTGAACGAGTTCGCCAGGAGCAGGATTCCTGCCACCGCGCCGGCAAATGCCAGTAGTGGTTTGGCAACGATCAGCTTTGCCAGCGGCATGGAGGTTGGGCGCCCGGCCATCGACAGCCAGCGATCGAGTTTCGCTTCGTAGCTTCCAGGGGTAAGCCGTTTGGAGATTCCGAGGAGAACTGGTGGACGTTGAGCGGAGCTGGCGGCGCCCAGGTTGAATCCGCGGGCGAGGTTGCTCTGAACCGCCAAGGCCCCTCCGCGGTCGAGGGTCACCAGGGACCACGCGAAGTATGTGAGGGGGAGAACTACTGTAGCGATGATTATCCAAGCGAGTGTAGTCATGGCGGGTCCTCAGAACTTGATCTTGATAATTCGGCTCATCCAAAAACCACCAATGGCGAACATCAGGATACTGACGACCATCATCACGTGACCAATGGGTTTTTCTATGAATACATTCAAGTAGCCGGGATTGATCATGCTGACGAACATCGCGACACCGACAGGTAGAGCCATCAGGATGTAGGCCGACATTTTGCCTTCAGCGCTCAGGGATCTCACATGGCCCTTGATTTCGCTGCGCTCGCGGATTGTACCCGCCACCTGTTCCAACACCTCCGCGAGGTCACCGCCAACTTCTCTGTTGATCTGGATAGCCTGGCCGATCCACCTGAAATCTTCGCTGTCCATCCGATTCGCAGCATCCTCGATGGCCTCCCGGGCGTCCTTGCCGATCCGGGTTTCGTTGACAATTCTGTTGAGTTCCTCGGAGGTGGGTGCGTCGGATTCGTGAGCGGCGGCCTCAATGGTGCGCATCACGCTGTGGCCCACGCGGAGTCCGCCGATGAGCACTTGAATGGTGCCCGATAGTTGGGCGTCGAACTGGCCACGTCGCTTGTCCCGGCGGAATGCCAAGACCATACGTGCTCCCACCGGGGTGGCAAGCGCCAGCATCGTTCCGATAAGCGGGCTGCTAAGCAGCCCGCCAAGCAACCCGATCAAAAAGGCGGCAGTGGCCACCAAGACCGAGAATTCGGCCGGGGTCAGCTTTACGCCCGCGTTGTAGAGCAGGTCCTGGTTATAGGGACCCCCGGATTTGCCGAGGAATCCGCCCATCAATTTTGTCGCCGACTCCGAGGCCCGGCCTAGCGCAGTTCTATCCGGACCGCCATGGGGTCGACGGCGTTCCACGGGAATTGGAGTGAAGCGAGGCTTAAGGACAACAAGGACAAGGACAAGGAGGGCACCGAAGCATAACGCGACTGCCGCGACAAAAAGAGCCGGTGAGTCCACTGCTACCCCCTCCCCACTGAAATCGGCGTACCGAAGATAGCAGGGGGAATAGCTATGCCAAGGTCCGCGAACCTGTCCAGAAACCGCGGCCGAATACCCGTGGGGATCGGCTTGCCGAGGAATCTTCCGTGCTGATCAACGCCTGCTGAGTAGTCGAAGAGGAATGCATCCTGCAGTGTGACAATGTCACCCTCCATTCCTTGCACCTCTGTAACGTGCGTAACCCGCCGGCTACCGTCCCTCAGCCTGGTGACTTGGATAATGAGGTCCACGGCCGAGGAGACCTGCTCACGGATAGCACGCAGCGGAAGGTCCATCCCGGCCATGAGCACAAGCGTCTCAAGCCGGGCGATGGCATCCCGTGGCGAGTTCGCGTGGACGGTGGACAGTGATCCGTCGTGACCAGTGTTCATTGCCTGCAACATGTCCAGGGACTCGCCGCCGCGTACTTCCCCCACAATGATCCGGTCAGGCCGCATACGTAGCGAATTCCGGACGAGCTCCCGGATGCCCACGGCGCCTTTCCCTTCAATGTTGGGAGGGCGGCTTTCTAACCGGACTACATGCTCTTGCTGAAGCTGAAGCTCCACCGCGTCCTCTATGGTGACAATGCGGTCATCCTCGGGGATGAACGACGAGAGCACGTTCAGGAGGGTAGTTTTACCCGTGCCGGTTCCGCCGGAGACTATGACGTTAAGCCGGGCCCGAACACAGGCGCTCAGCAGTTCAGCCATTTCGGGGGTCAGCGAGCCCCAGTCAATGAGATTTTTTACTGTCAGCGGAACCTTGCTGAACTTCCTGATCGTCAGTGATGGGCCATTTACAGCCAAGGGCGGAATGATGGCATTCACGCGCGAACCGTCTTCGAGCCGGGCGTCCACCAGCGGCGACGATTCATCAATGCGTCGGCCTACTTTGGAAACGATCCGTTCGATAACCTTGCGCAGGTGGTCGTCGGAACTGAACTGCGATCCCGTTAGTGACAAACGGCCGTTACGTTCTATGTAGATCTGATCAAACTTGTTGACCATGATCTCAGTGACCGAAGGGTCTTCGAGCAGCCGCTGGAGTGGGCCGAATCCCATGACCTCGTCTGCGATTTCCCGGATGAGCCTGCGCCGTTCCTCGGGGGACAGCGGTACCTGCTCCTCGTCGATGACCGCCGAAAGTTCGTCAACCGCTATAGCGCGCAGTTCTTCCTCCGAAGAGGTTGTGTCTCCGAAGCGTGTTCCCAGCCGCTGGAACAGGGCCAGGGCGGCTCGTTGCTTGAGCCCGGCGAGGGCGTCGGTGGGTGTGGCAACGGGAATGCCCCCAAGGGAGAGCGGAGCCAGCGGCGGGCTTGCCGAAGCGTAACCGGAGGCTTCCGGCGGGGAAGGTGGAATGGCTGGCTCGGGTACAGCCTGTAAGCCGTGGCTTGTGTCAATTGCGGGGGTGGAAGTGCTCTGTGACTTGGCGAGCCGATCTGAAAGTTTCATGACACAACCACCCTTCGGTGCAATTTATTGCGAGAGGAAGCTACCCACTCTGGGTCGAACCGGTCCACTAGTTTTTTCAGCCCCTTCGAAGCCGCATCCCTGGTGGATGCTTGGAGGACGGGTACGCCCCGGTTGGTGGAGAAGGGCAGGGTCCTTGACCGTGGAATTATTGCGTCCACGGGGACTCCTATGGTGGCCTCTACGTCCTGGACCGACAGTCCGCTTTTACGGTCCGCGAAATTAAGGATTGTATGACGGCCCTGCGGCAGTAATTGCAGCTCCCTCAGAACCCCGAAGCACTTGTGCAACCCGCGCACGCTCGGAACGTCCATGCCGCACACCCACACCCCATCGGTAGCCCGCTCCAACGTTGCCAGCACGTGCTCGCCCAGGCCCGGCGCGGTGTCCACAATGACGTATTTGAATTCGCTTGCCAACTGGTCAAGGAGCCGGCTCACATGCTCCCCTGTAATGTAATCCGATTCCGCGGGGGTCCTTGGGGCGCAGAGAGCATAGATTCCCGCGGGGTGCACGGTCAAGAACGCTTTGAGGACCATCGAGTCCTGCGAGGCTGTTCCGTGAACGGCGTCCGTGATCGAATGCTCGGGTTCGAGCAACAATCCTGATGCAACATCGCCAAACTGCAGGTCAAGATCAACGATCACCACGCTCATCGGCGCCACTTTGCCCAAACCGATCGCCAGGTTCGTTGCAACGGTGGTCTTACCTACACCTCCTTTGGGCGACATGACGGCTATTACGCGGCCCCGCTCTTGACCAGGATCCGTGGGCAGTGCCATCCCTCGGCGGCGGCTGGCGTATGCCAAGCAGGCACGCTCCAAAAGAACACGAAGCTCGTTTGTCTCAATTTCAGGGGTGACCACATCGCGGATCCCGGAATGCATCGCACGAAGAACGAGCTCGGGTGTTGGCTCTGCGACAAGGAGCAGACTGATCTCGGGGAATTGCAGATCAAACACTGTTGCCAGCTTGAGTGCATCTTCCGCGTTGACTCCAGGACCGAGGATCAGCACTTCTGGCGCTGCGCCGGTGAGCTGTCCCAAGACATCATCGGGCCCCCCGAACAAAACCTCCGGGGACAGGGTTTGCAGCTCGCCATGTAGCGCGGTGGATACTGCTTGGCGCACCCGGGATTCGAAGTCGCGGACCCCGGTGATAGCAACAAACCGGCTCATCAGTACAGCCCACCAAAGGTAGTGACCGGAGGCTGCGATTTGGTGCTCGTGGCGGTCTGCTTGGCGAGCCACAGTGTTCCGAATTCAGCGCCAAAGACCATTTTCGCGGCGTCTGCATCGCTCCTTGCCACGGTGACAAAAGCGGAGCCGTTAGGCATGGCAACCGCGGAATCGGCGGAGGAGCCATTAGAGCCCGAGTTGGCTGTTTCCGGGGCGGCCTTTTGGACAGCTGTCACCAGAACGTCGTGGAAGAGCAGACCAGTGGATTGCTTCCAACCTTTGACCTCCGCCGGCACGTTGGCGTCAGCCGGAATTCCATCCTCAGTCTTGAAAGAGCCGTAAACAGTTACGACATCTCCGGCTTCGAGCCTGCCGCCCAGGATTCGTTCCGGGGCCAGCAGGAAAGTTACTTCCTCCAGCCCATCCGGCACCGGCACAGTCCCGGGAACCAGTTCCTTGGGATCCAACAGTTTGGCGGCCAGCAACTGTTCGTCGGGCTCCAAGCTGGCGGATGTGACTTTGCCGGCGTGGCCGTCGAGGCTCTCCAGGGCGGCAGCCGGTACGGCTGACTGTGGCAGGGACTCCAGCTTCAGCTTGCTGGCCAGATCCTCCACTTTCGTGCCGGCGGGAATGTGTTCCTTCGCGACGAGTACTTTCACAGGGTTCAGCCCTTGGGCTGCCCTGCTATCGGCTGCCTGGACGTAAACGGCCAGCAGTATGGTCCCGGTGATTGCTAGCAATAGTGCGGCAATGCCTCCCAGCAGGCGAGATTTCACTTTCTTGCTCCTTCCAAAGTTGTGTACATCGGTTCGGCGGATAAGGCCAGTGTCTACTCAGTGAGTGAAACTACGGAGCCTCCGTAGTTGGGCGTCCCGCTCGTTGTGGTCAGCCCTTCCTGGAGGGAGACAAAGCGGGTGAAGTAGCCCTGGATGCCGCGGCAGTTGCCGTTACAGGCTGGGGCGAGTGGGTCGAGGCTTTGGACGGCTCCGCCGAATTTATAACCGGTAACCTGGAACGCTAGGAAGCCCTTGAGCGTATAAGTTGTCTTCTGACCGTTCTGAACGGCAGATGTGTAGACAGGGATGAGGACCGGTGAGTCTTTTATGGTGGCCGGCATATCGCGGCAAGCTGCGGGTAGGTCGTTGCCCGGATTGCTGCCGACTTCGGCGTTTGCAACATTGACATCCGTGGAGCACCCTGTGTCCGTATCCAGCCAACCAAATCCACCAGGCATGTAGCCGTTTTGTGAGGCGCAGCCGGGGTACGCTGGGGCATTCGTGTCGTAGCGGAGCAGAATGTGTGTGGGTGTAGGACTTCCCGTGAAGGTTCCGGTCGAATTGAATTCATTGAGTTGGGTAGCGCTGAGGTATTTCTTGAAAACACACTCGCTGAATGTCCAGGGCAGGGTGGTAGCTGCAGAAGGCGCCCCCCATTTGGCTTGGGCAGTCGCGCCAATCTGGGTGGTGTTGAACCCCATTACGCGGGCGAAGAACAGGGAAAATCCGTCCGCGGTTGCGCCGGCTGCCCTGGCCTTGGTTACGACTCGAACGGTGGTGGCGCTGGGAAATGTTACGGTGGCTCCGCTCGCGCCGTCGTTGGCGTTGCTGTTGGCAAACAGCTGCCCTGTCGCAGTGCTGTTGCCACAAGCGCCCTTGGCGCATTGGTTCGCCACAGCCAGGGCGGCGGAATCCGCGCCGTTTTGCAGCTGGGCTTTCTCCGCGTACATGGCACCCACATCGACGGCCAACGCAGAGAAGCCCAGGAGGACCACCAAAAGAATGGCCACGATAACGCTCGCGGCGCCCCGCTGGGAATTTTCAGCCTTCACTACATGCTCGTTTTGAGCCCGAACCTGATCTAACCGCCGCATCTCATGACTCCTTTTCCGGTGAGGGTCATGGGAAACATCCCAGGAGACCCAAAAAAGCCGGCGTCCAGAAAGCCGGAGAGTGAAGGCAGCGACACCTTGGTCGTGACTGTGACGTTGGCGCCACTAGTACAGCTGCCAGCATTGTGGGTAACCCCGACGGGCAGACCCGAGAGTGACGGCGCTGCAGCGAGCGTCGCTGCTCTTACATCCAAGTTCGAGTCCTTGTAATGAATGGCTGCGTATCGCGCGCCTTCACGTGCTGCCTGCGTCATGGAGATTTGGACATTGAGAACCCGGCCGAACTCGATGGTTCCCATAACTATGAGAAGCAGTAGCGGCAAAATCATAGCCATTTCCACGGCTACCGCACCGCGTTCTTTCTGTTTCGGTTTCACAACCGTCTCCCCGGGCCCGATGCCACTAAATAGAGTTCTGAGCTCCCTTTGGCTTCAAAAGGAGTTGGCCGACCCTGGAGCCAAAGAGCTAGCAGAGCCGGCCAACGAGGCTTTTGGTTTACAGCTGGCCGGTGATGCCGGCGAACATATCGCGAATGGCGATGCCGAGCGGACCGACGGCTGCGAGGACGATGACCGCGATTAGAGCCACCATGATGCCGTACTCAACCATCGTCGCGCCCTTTTCGGAAGCGAGGCGATCCTTGATGCCGGCGATGAAAGCAGTCATTGAGACCATGAGAGAAGTCATTTTATTTTCCTTAGATTCGGTGAAATTTGATGTGAATTGATTTCAACGAATTTCCAGCTGCCCCATACTTCTTAGCGCTTGCTGGACTTCGCTAAGACGAGATTGGCATTCGGACGTTCAGCGCAACAATGCGTAGTAGTACTCGACTTTTTTCCTGGTATTTTCAGCGCGTACTCGGAACCGTACGCGACTACTCAGACGTTTGGAGGCGCTGCTACTTGGATTGCTGCTCTGGGCAGCCTGGCCTTGCGGTCGTGTCCGATTCCAGGACTAGGAAAACAAAAGCCCGATACCCACGGCGGCGCCGATCATTGACGGCCCATGAGCCACCTCTGCTGTACGTTCTTTGCGCTTTCGCGCTACCACTACAACAGTGACAATGCCATTGAGAACGAACCCCAGCAGTCCGCCATAAAGGAGTTGGCTCCAGCCTAGGTACCCCAAGTAGAGGCCTACGGGTGCGGCGAGCTTAACGTCGCCCATTCCCAGGCCTGCTGGTGAAATTAACGCCAGAGCCAGGTAAATGACGAAAAGAATTGCGGTCCCGGACAGTGCGCGAGCGAGGCTGGACCAGGGTCCCCCGCTCAAGGCGGCCCCTAGAAGTAAGAAAAGGCATCCTGTTAGCAGCAAAAGAACCAGCGGATCCGGCAGCAAGTGCAGCGAGATGTCAATTCGAGCCAGTTGCACACCCAAAATGACGAAAAGTACAAAGGCCGGCAGTGCGGGGTCGGCGCCGAAACGGAGTGCGAAGGCTCCGCTGAGGGCTCCGGTGATCGCCGCCGTCGTGATCCTTGCTCCCCAACCGGGCATCGGGCCGACACGGGGGAGCATCTCAGCGATGAGCAGCTCAGCCAACGGTGAGGCGATGAGTCCTATCAGGCCGATGACGGCCACAAGAAGTGGTTCTGCTAAGCCAGGGTCGCCCCAAGTAGTCACTGCATCCCCTGTTATGTCGGGCCGGCGGAATTACTCATGGGTGTCCGGCTACCCCATTTTGACCCTGAGGCCAGGTTCAAGCTAACATTGGTAGTCGTTGTGCGTGTCCTTTCTCGATGATGCGTGCCCGCTTGAGAATCCGGTTGCAGGATGACTACTCAACGAGCACATTCGGGACCTCAGGATTACTGGTTACATAGAGCCCTCACCTCTGTTCCGGTAGCGCATAGATAGTAGGTGCACACGCTTGAGTGACACCTAAACAAGAACGCCAGAACAAGAACGAGGCAAAAACCGTGCGTACGTACACCCCGAAGCCCGGCGATATCAACCGCCAGTGGCACGTCATTGACGCCACAGACGTTGTCCTTGGTCGTCTTGCGAGCCAGACCGCAATCCTGCTGCGCGGCAAGCACAAGGCCACCTTTGCGTCCCACATGGACATGGGCGACTTCGTCATCATCATCAACGCTGAGAAGGTTGCCCTGACCGGCGCCAAGCTGGAGCAGAAGCGCGCATACCGCCACTCCGGCTACCCGGGCGGCCTGACCTCCGTCAACTACGCGGAACTCCTGGAATCCAACCCGGTCCGCGCCGTTGAGAAGGCCATCAAGGGCATGCTCCCTAAGAACTCCCTCGCTGCACAGCAGCTGGGCAAACTGAAGGTGTACCGCGGTGCAGAGCACCCGCACGCCGCCCAGCAGCCCAAGACGTTCGAAATTTCCCAGGTCGCCCAGTAGTCCTGGCCACCAAACAACTTATCTATACAAGGAGAATCGTGGCTCAGAACGAAGAGACCACCGAGGCCGTTGTGGCTGAGGAAAACCCGACCAGCTACACCTCGGAGAGCGGTCCTGCAGAAGCAGAAGCGCCCAAGAAGGAGCGCCCGGCACTGACCGTCGCCGGCGCCGCAGTTGGCCGCCGCAAGGAAGCTGTTGCCCGCGTGCGCATCGTCCCCGGCACCGGCAAGTGGACCATCAACGGCCGCGCGCTGGATAACTACTTCCCGAACAAGCTGCACCAGCAGGACGTCAACGAGCCCTTCAAGATCCTCGATCTTGATGGCGCGTACGACGTCATTGCCCGCATCCACGGTGGTGGCATCTCCGGCCAGGCCGGCGCCCTGCGCCTCGGCATCGCCCGTTCATTGAACGAGATCGACACCGAGAACAACCGCGCCACCCTGAAGAAGGCCGGTTACCTGCGTCGTGACGCACGCGTCATCGAGCGTAAGAAGGCCGGTCTCAAGAAGGCCCGTAAGGCTCAGCAGTACTCCAAGCGCTAAACCCGCTTACGCAGAAGCCCGTCCCACTGTTGGTGGGGCGGGCTTTTGCCCTTAATGTTGTGCTCCCGCAAAGCAAAGACGGCGTCACCCTGACCAGCCGGTTCAAAGCCCCGCGTGTCCATCCTCTAGACTTGTCCACGATGTCTAGATTATTTGGAACAGATGGTGTCCGGGGCCTGGCTAACGGCCTGTTGACTGCCGAGCTGGCGATGAACCTGGCCCAGGCGGCCGCCGTCGTGCTTGGTCATGACCGCAATACCAACGGCACCCGGCCCCGCGCCGTGGTGGCGCGCGACCCCCGCGCCAGCGGGGAATTCATCGCCGCCGCCGTGGAGGCAGGGCTCTCCAGCTCCGGTATTGACGTCTACGACGCCGGTGTCCTTCCCACTCCCGCTGCGGCGTACCTGGTGGCAGACCTCGACGCCGACTTCGGTGTCATGATCTCGGCTTCCCACAATCCTGCTCCGGACAACGGGATCAAGTTCTTCGCCCGCGGTGGCCGGAAGCTCCCCGACGATGTCGAGAACGCCATCGAGGAACAGATGAGCAGGGCGCCCCAACGGCCCGTCGGCAGTGATGTCGGCAGGATCCAGCGCTTCTCCGACGCCGAGGACCGCTACATCGTGCACCTCCTGGGCACCCTCCCGCACCGCCTGGACGGGCTGAAGGTAGTGCTGGACTGCGCCCACGGCGCCGCCAGCGGCTGCTCACCCCAGGTCTTCAAGGACGCCGGCGCCGACGTCATCGTGATCGGCGCCGAGCCGGACGGCCACAACATCAACGACGGCGTGGGCTCCACCCATCTCGGTCCGCTCAAAGCCGCCGTGCTGAAGCACGGAGCCGACCTCGGCATCGCCCACGACGGCGACGCCGACCGCTGCCTCGCCGTCGACCACGAAGGCACCGAAGTGGACGGTGACCAGATCATGGCGATCCTGGCCGTCGCTCTCAAAGCCTCGGGCAAGCTCACCGACGACGTCCTGGTGGCTACCGTCATGAGCAACCTCGGCCTCAAGATTGCCCTCCGCGAGGCAGGCATCAGCATCCGCGAAACGGCAGTGGGGGACCGCTACGTTCTGGAGGGTATGCGCGACGGCGGCTTCAACCTCGGCGGGGAGCAGTCCGGCCACGTGATCTTCGCTGACTACGCCACCACAGGCGACGGCGTCCTCACCGGGCTTCAGATTGCCGCGCAGATCGCCCTGACGGGCAAGCCGCTCAAGGAGTTGGCCACCGTGATGACCAAGCTCCCGCAGGTACTTATCAACGTCAAGGGCGTGGACCGCAGCCGCGTGCACAGCTCCGAGGTGCTCGCAGCGGCCGTGGCCCAGGCCGAAGCTGAACTGGGCGACACCGGACGCGTCCTGCTCCGTCCGTCTGGAACTGAGCCTGTAGTGCGCGTCATGGTGGAAGCTGCCGATGAAGCGACGGCTGAGGCCATCGCCGAGCGTCTCGTCCACGTGGTCCGCACAGAACTCGCGCTCGAGCTGGTCACCGACTGACCGCTGAGCAACTGATCCAAGACAACAAAGTGTGGCCCGCCTCCCTCAGGAAGCGGGCCACAGATGGTTGCCGTGAAGTTAGGGGGTTCGGCTTTGCAGCGAGTCCCGGATTTCGGTCAGAAGCGCGATCTGCGGATCTTCCGCAGCCTCTTCCTTGACAGCTTTGTTGATTCCCAGCTTGCGGTTACGGAGCTCGATCATGTGGTTCATGGGAAGTACCACCACGAAGTAGATGGAGGCGGCCACCAGCACGAAAGAAATGATGGAGGAGATGACGGACCCATACATGAATCCCTCCCACTGCATCTCTTCAACGCCCTTGGCACTGAACAGACGTCCGATCAGGGGCGTCAGCAGGCCCTGGACGATAGAGGTCACGACGGAGCTGAATGCGGCACCCATCACAACGGCTACGGCAAGGTCAACAACATTGCCCTTCATAATGAAATTCTTGAATCCTGTCAGCATGAGTACCAAGCTAGCGCATCGCCGTTAACAGGGGATGACGCCCCTGCAACACACCAGCACGGTGGTCAGGCGTACGCCGGCGCCGCATCCACCCCGAAGTACTCCTCCGCAGTGCTGATGCCCCGGGCCGCCATGTCCGTGGCGGCCTCCACGCCGAGGTACCGCAGGTGCCACGGCTCGTAGTAGTAGCCGGTGATCGGGTGGAACATCCACGGGTACCGCACCACAAAACCGAAGCGGTGGCCGTTCGCCTTCGCCCACACCGCCGCGGGCTGGTCCGCGAAGCACGGCTGGAAGCCGCATGCCCCGCCGCCGTCGCCGATGTCAAAGGACCAGCCGCTCTGGTGCTCCGAGTAGCCGGGCCTTGCGCTGGCGGTGTCGGCATCGGCCTGGCCTCGGGTGGCCACATAGCCGTTGTACGTGGCCACCTGGGTGCCGTACGAACGGTAACCGCTCGCCAGCGTTATGCTCACGCCGTCGTGCGCGGCGGCGGCGAACATCGCTTCCGCGGCAACCGCCGTTGTGCTGTTCAGCAGAGCAGCCTCCCCGGAAACAGCCAGCCGGACGTTGGGGTGGACGAGATCCGCCGGAACGTAGTCCGCCGGCGACAGCGGACGGTGTTTGTTGACCACGAGCCACGGACTGGCCGGGTCCGTCAGCGAGAACTGACGGGGGAGAGTTGCCGACGGCGGCACGGGAGCCTGCGGCGGCGGCTCAACTGCCGCCGTCGTGCTTTCCACCGAAGGGGCCGCGACCGGGGATGGGACCTGGGAGGTCACCGCCGGGGCAGCGGAGGACGACGACGGCGGCACCCCGGCCGGTGCCTCCGGCGTGCAGGCTGCCAGGACGGTCAGCCCCGCTCCGGCGGCGAGGAAGCGGGTAAAGGAGCGGCGGCTGGCCCCCGAGGGGCCTCCGGCCACGCAGTCGTGGCACATGTGGGTTAAACCTTCCGCAGGAGCATGCGGCGGATGGAATGGTCCGCGTCCTTGGTCAGAACCAGCTGGGCCCGGCCGCGCGTGGGGAGGACGTTTTCCTCCAGATTGGGCTCGTTGATGCGTTTCCAGATGTCCCGGGCGGTGCGCTCGGCTTCCTCGTCGGACAGCGTCGCATACCTGTGGAAATAGGACTCCGGCTGCGCGAATGCGGTGCTCTGGAGTTTCCGGAACCGCTCCACGTACCACTCCTCGATGAAGGAGGTCTTGGCATCCACATAGATGGAGAAATCGAAGAAATCGCTCAGCGCCAGCCCCTGCTTGCCGTCGTGGCGCGGGCGGGCCGGGGCCAGCACGTTCAGGCCCTCCACAATCAGCACGTCCGGGCGGCGGACCACCACTTCCTTCTCCGGCACGATGTCGTAGGTAACGTGGGAGTACCAGGGTGCCCGGACCTCCTCCGCGCCGCCCTTGATCTCGCTCACAAAACGCAGCAGCGCGCGGCGGTCGTAAGACTCCGGGAAGCCCTTGCGTTCCAGCAGCTGGCGCCGTTTGAGCTCGGCCAGGGGATAAAGAAAACCATCCGTGGTGATCAGCTCGACGTTGGGAGTGCCGGGCCAGCGCCGCAGCATCTCCCGGAGCACGCGGGCGATGGTGGATTTGCCCACGGCCACCGAGCCGGCCACGCCGATGACAAAGGGAGTCCGCTGGGTCTGCTCACCCAGGAAGGTGGTGGTGGCCGAATGAAGCTGGCCCGCGGCCTCCACATACAGGTGCAGGAGCCGGGAAAGGGGCAGGTAGACCTCGCGGATCTCCTTCATGTCCAGGGGATCGCCGAGGCCACGCAGGCGGACAATGTCCTCTTCGTTAAGGGGCTGCTCCATCTGGGCGGCGAGCCGGGACCAGGTCTGACGGTCCAGCTCAACGAATGGGGAGGCACCCTCTCCATTCGCTTCGTTGCGTTGCAAAGTCACTTTAGAGATTCTGCCCCGCGCGGGCCTGAGAGCGAAATGGAGGACCCTGAGTTTAGAACTCAACCCGGCTGCCGATAAGCTGGAGTCCATGTGTGGAATCGTTGGATATGTGGGCCATTCTGCTGGCCGTGGGATTGCCGGTCACAGTGCGTTGGATGTAGTCCTTGAGGGATTGCGCCGTCTCGAGTACCGGGGGTACGACTCCGCGGGGGTGGCGGTGGTCTCTGCGGGGTCTATTCAGTCCCGGAAGAAGTCCGGCAAGCTGAGCAACCTTCTTGCTGAGCTGGAGGAGCGTCCGTTGCCGGAGACCTTCACCGGTATCGGCCACACGCGCTGGGCCACGCACGGCGGTCCCACGGACCAGAACGCGCACCCGCACCTGGCCGACGGCGGCAAGCTGGCCTTGATCCACAACGGCATCATCGAAAACTTCGCCGAGCTGAAGCTCGAACTCGTGGGCAAGGGCTATGTTTTCGAGTCCGAGACGGACACTGAAGTCGCTGCCGTGCTGCTGGGCGATATCTTCCGCACCAAACTTAACGGCGACGTTTCCGACGGCGGCCTGACCACGGCGATGCAGCTCGCCTGCCAGCGCCTCGAGGGTGCGTTCACCCTCCTCGCGGTTCACGCTGACCAGCCGGACGTTGTGGTCGCTGCCCGCCGTAACTCACCTTTGGTGGTTGGCCTGGGCGAGGGCGAGAACTTCCTGGGTTCGGATGTTTCCGGGTTCATTGACTACACCCGCCGTGCGGTGGAGCTGGGCCAGGACCAGATTGTCACCATCACCGCCGACACGGTGGAGATCACGGACTTCTTCGGTGCCCCGGCCGAGGGCAAGGAATACCACGTTGACTGGGACCCCGAATCCGCGGAAAAGGGCGGGTTCCCGTCCTTCATGGAGAAGGAAATCCATGACCAGCCCAACGCCGTCCTGCAGACGCTGCTGGGCCGCTCGGACCTTAACGGCAGACTGACCCTGGATGAGCTGAGGATCGACCCGGAGCTGCTCAAGAACGTCGACAAGATCATTGTGCTGGCCTGCGGCACGTCCGCGTACGCCGGGCAGGTGGCCAAGTACGCCATCGAGCGCTGGTGCCGGATCGCCACCGAGGTGGAACTCTCCCACGAATTCCGGTACCGGGACCCGATCGTGGACGCGAACACCCTGATCGTTTCGATCTCCCAGTCCGGGGAGACCATGGACACCCTGATGGCCGTCCGGTACGCCAAGGAACAGGGCGCCAAGACCGTCTCCATCTGCAACACCAACGGCTCCACCATCCCGCGGGAATCCGACGCCGTGCTTTACACGCACGCCGGCCCGGAAATCGCCGTTGCCTCCACCAAGGCGTTCCTGGCGCAGATCACCGCCGCGTACCTGTTGGGCCTGTACCTGGCGCAGCTGCGCGGGAACAAGTTCCAGGGCGAGATCAAGGACATCCTGGCGGACCTGAACAAGATCCCCGCGAAGATCCAGAGGATCCTGGACAACGAGGCGCAGATCAAGGAACTCGGCGTGTCCATGAAGGATGCGAAGTCGGTGCTGTTCCTGGGCCGCCACGTTGGCTTCCCGGTGGCCATGGAAGGTGCGCTGAAGCTCAAGGAGCTCGCCTACATCCACGCCGAAGGGTTCGCCGCCGGTGAGCTCAAACACGGCCCCATCGCGCTGATCGAGGAAGGCCAGCCCGTCTTTGTGGTGGTCCCGTCCCCGCGCGGCCGCGACTCGCTGCACGCCAAGGTGGTCTCGAACATCCAGGAAGTCCGGGCCCGCGGCGCCAAGACCATCGTGATCGCCGAAGAGGGCGACGAGGCCGTGAAGGCCTACGCCGAGCACGTCTTCTACATCCCGGCGACCGACACGCTGCTGGCCCCGCTGCTCAGCACGGTCCCGCTGCAGATCTTCGCCCTGGCCCTCGCCTCGGCCAAGGGCTACGACGTGGACCAGCCCCGCAACCTCGCCAAGAGCGTCACCGTAGAGTAACCGCAGCCTGACCGGCCCTGCGCTGGTTAGTCACCAACAACACAAGCCCCGAGCCTTTGGCCCGGGGCTTGTGTTGTCTCCCGCGGAAGGCGCTGTACGGTGCAGTGACGAGCGTCCCCGTAGAATAGCGCCATGATTGTTGGCATTGGCGTAGACGTTGTAGACATCGAGCGGTTCGGCCGCCAGCTTGAGCGCACCCCCGGGCTCCGGGACCGGCTGTTCGTGCCCGCTGAACGTGAACTGAACACCCGCTCGCTGGCCGCGCGGTTCGCCGCCAAGGAAGCCGTGGCCAAGGTGCTCGGCGCGCCTGCAGGCATGAACTGGCAGGACTGCTGGATCGGGCTGGACCAGCATGGACCCACCATCCAGGTTAAAGGCACCGTCCTCGCAGTGGCCGAGTCCAAGGGCGTCAAGCGGTGGCACGTCTCCATGAGCCACGACGGCGGGATCGCCACCGCCACGGTACTGGCCGAAGGCTGAGCCACCTCCTGCTCAACCCGCCAACGGACCTGATGCCATGATCAGCGCTTATACCGGAACCCAAATCAGGGCGGCCGAACAGCCGTTCCTGTCTGCAGGGGTGGGTGCTGTTCTGATGCAACGCGCCTCCTACGGGCTCGCCAACGCGGCGGTCCACGAGCTGAAGTCACGTGGCCGGCGGCTTTACGGCGCCAGCGTGGCCGTCCTGGCGGGCAAGGGCAACAACGGGGGAGACGGCCTCTTTGCCGCCTCGTTCCTGGCTGCCAGGGGAATGCGAACGACGGCGGTGCTCGCCGCCGGAACCGCCCACACCGAGGCGCTGGCTGCCTTTGAGCGCGCCGGCGGCCGGGTGTACCTCCTCACCGAACTCAACGCCAACGAGCTTGCGGCACAGGTGGCGAGTGCCGACGTTGTGATTGACGCAATTCTGGGAACGGGCGCCAACGGGGGTCTACGCGGGGCGGCCGCTGACCTGGTCAGGGGTCTTGCGGAACTGCGGCTCTCGTCCGGGGAGCCGGGGATCGTGGTGGCCTGCGATGTTCCCAGCGGCGTGGATGCCGATACCGGGGAAGCCCATGCGCCGGTGCTGTCCGCGGAGGTGACCGTAACATTCGGCGCAGCCAAGGTGGGGCTGCTGGCCGACCCTGGCGCCGATCACGCCGGCCGCGTCCACGTGGTGCCCATCGGAATCGAAGAAGACCTGCCATGGCCGGCACTGCGCAGGTTTGAGCTGGCGGACCTGGCCCGGCTCCTGCCGCAGCCCGGGAGGCGCTCGCACAAGTATTCCCGCGGCGTCCTGGGCGTCGTGGCAGGATCCGCCGATTATCCGGGCGCCGCCGTGCTGGCCTGCCGCGGTGCGCTGGCAGCGGGCGCTGGCATGGTCCGCTACCTGGGCCCGCCCGAGGTGGCCAACCTGGTGCGTCAGTCCTGCCCGGAAGTGGTGTGCAGTACGGGCTCCGTGGCGGACACCCGCGTCCAGGCGTGGCTCGTGGGTTCGGGCATGGGGCCCGGCGACACCGAACAGCTCCAGCGCGCCCGCGACGCCGTGGAATCCGGCCTGCCCGTCATCGCCGACGCCGGGGCGCTGCCTGCCCTGCCCGCGGTCCTGGGGCCGCAGGTGGTGCTCACGCCGCACGCCGGCGAGCTTGCCGCCTTGCTGGCGCGGCTGGGCGAACCCGCCGACCGCCCAGAGGTGGAGGCAGGAACGCTGGCGGCCGCGCGCAAGGCCGCCGGGCTGACGGGCGCCACGGTCCTCCTGAAAGGCGCCACCACGCTGGTGGCGGCCCCAGACGGAGCCGTGTTCAGCCAGGCCGACGGCGTCCCGTGGCTGGCCACGGCCGGCAGCGGCGACGTCCTGGCCGGCATCATTGGTGCGCTGCTGGCGCAGTCAGGGACCGACGTCGGGCGGTTCCAAAAACTGGACATTCCAGGCCCGGCGCGTTGGGCTGCGCTGGCCGCACTAGGCGCCGCAATGCACGGCAAGGCCGGCAGATCGGCGTCGGACGCCTGCGAGGGCGGGCCTATCACCGCCGGCAGTGTCGCCGATGCCTTACCCTACACCTGGGGTAAAGTCAGTAGGCTTAGTAACTCTGGGCCCCATTCACGTAATAGTCACAGCCTGCCGCTACGGTAGGCATACGTTCGCACCTGCAGTGGGGCGTTCCGTTTCCCCTGCTGCAGCAACCAAAGAGGAGCATCATGGAAGTCTGGCCTGGAACCGCTTACCCCCTCGGAGCTACCTTCGACGGTACCGGCACCAACTTTGCCCTGTTCAGCGAACAGGCGGAGCGGGTGGAACTCTGCCTCTTGGCCGATGACCTCACCGAGACCCGGATCGAGCTCACTGAAGTGGACGCCTACGTATGGCACTGCTACCTGCCCCACATCCAGCCCGGCCAGAAGTACGGCTACCGGGTCCACGGACCTTACGATCCTGCAGGCGGCAGCCGGTTCAACGCCAACAAGCTGCTGATGGACCCCTACGCCAAGGCCGTTGAGGGCCAGATCGACTGGGACCCTGCGCTCTTCTCCTATGAATTCGGCGACCCCGATTCCCGAAACGACGCCGACTCGGCGCCGCACACCATGCACGGCGTGGTCATCAACCCGTTCTTCGAGTGGGATGGCGACCGCCAGCTCCGTATTCCCTACCACCAGTCGGTCATTTACGAAGCACACGTCAAGGGCCTCACCCAGCTGCACCCCGAAATTCCTGAGGAGCAGCGCGGCACCTACGCCGGCGTGGCCCACCCCGCGGTCATCGAGCACCTCAAAAAGCTCGGCGCCACAGCGATCGAACTGATGCCGGTCCACCAGTTCGTCAATGACGGCACCCTGGTGGAGAAGGGCCTGAACAACTACTGGGGCTACAACACCATCGGCTTCTTCGCCCCGCAAAATACCTACAGCTCCGCCGGGGACGTGGGAAACCAGGTCCAGGAGTTCAAGGCCATGGTCCGCGACCTGCACCGTGCCGGCATCGAAGTCATCCTTGACGTGGTCTACAATCACACCGCCGAGGGCAACCACCTGGGCCCCACCCTGTCCTTCAAGGGCATCGACAACCAGGCCTACTACCGCCTTGTCGACGGCGACCACAAGCACTACATGGATTACACCGGCACCGGCAACTCCCTGAACGTCCGGCACCCCCACTCCCTGCAGCTGCTGATGGACTCCCTGCGGTACTGGGTCACGGAAATGCACGTTGACGGCTTCCGGTTCGACCTCGCCTCCACGCTGGCCCGCGAATTCTACGACGTGGACAAGCTGTCCACCTTCTTCGAACTGATCCAGCAGGACCCGATTGTCTCCCAGGTCAAGCTGATCGCTGAGCCCTGGGATATCGGTCCGGGCGGCTACCAGGTGGGTAACTTCCCGCCCCAGTGGACCGAATGGAACGGCAAGTACCGCGACACAGTCCGTGATTTCTGGCGTGGCGAGCACGCCACACTGGGGGAATTCGCTTCCCGGCTGACCGGCTCCGCGGATCTCTACGAAAGCTCCGCCCGCCGGCCGGTGGCCTCCATCAACTTTGTCACCGCCCACGACGGCTTCACCATGCGCGACCTCGTGTCCTACAACGAGAAGCACAACGACGCCAATGGTGAAGGCAATAACGACGGGGAGTCGCACAACCGGTCCTGGAACTGCGGCGAAGAGGGCGACACGGACGACGAGAAAGTCCTGACGCTCCGCGCCCGCCAGCAGCGGAACTTCCTCGCCACCCTCCTGCTCTCCCAGGGCGTGCCCATGGTGCTCCACGGCGACGAGCTGGGCCGCACGCAGCAGGGAAACAACAACACCTACTGCCAGGATTCGGAACTGAGCTGGATCCACTGGGATGCCATGGACCAGCCCCTGATCGAGTTCACAGCCTTCGTGAACAAGATCCGGCGCGACCACCCCACGTTCCGCCGCAGCCGCTTCTTTGACGGACGTCCTGTCCGCCGCGGCGAAGGTGAGAAGCTGCCGGACATCGTCTGGCTGCGGACCGACGGCACCGAGATGCTGCCCGAGGACTGGGGGAACGGCTTCGGCCGGACCATCGGTGTCTTCTACAACGGCGACGGCATCCAGGAGAAGGATTTCCGCGGCCGCCGGATCACCGACGACAGCTTCCTGATGGCGTTCAACGCCCATGACGACAGTGTGGACTTCCTCCTTCCGTCGGAGGAGTACGCCCAGTCCTGGGAGGTCATGATCGACACCGCCACCCAGGCAGACGCTTACGAACCGCTCAAGGCCGGCGCCACGCTGACCCTGGATGCCAAATCCATGGTGGTCCTGCGGGCCTACTCCGGCCCCGAAGCTGACGTGGACCTGTCCGCCGCCGCGTCCCTGGCTTCCATGGCCGATCATGAAGAAGCGCAGGAAGAAATGGTGGAGGCGCAGACCCAGGCAGCCAAAGCCAGCGAAGCGAGGGCAAGTGAAGCGAAGGCGGACGAAAAGTGAAGGTCCCTGCCTCCACCTACCGGCTGCAGATCCGGCGCAGCTTCACGCTCTTTGACGCTGCAGCCACCGTCCCTTACCTGAAAGACCTGGGTGCTGACTGGGTCTACCTGTCACCCATCCTGACGGCAGAGGAGGGATCGGACCACGGCTACGACGTCACCGACCCTTCCGCTGTGGACCCCGAACGCGGCGGCCCCGAAGGTCTTCTGGCGCTATCCCAGGCCGCCCGTGCCCACGGCATGGGTGTCCTGGTGGACATCGTGCCGAACCATGTGGGTGTTGCCACTCCTGTGCAGAACCCGTGGTGGTGGTCCCTGCTGAAGGAAGGCAAGGACTCGCCGTACGCGGACGCGTTCGACGTCGAATGGGACCTCGCCGGGGGCAAGGTGCGCCTGCCCATGCTGGGCTCGGACGATGACCTGGCCAAACTGGAAATCGTGGACGGCGAGCTGCGGTACTACGACCACCGGTTCCCGCTGGCCATCGGAACGTACTCGGCCGGGGACTCCGCACAGGACGTCCACAACCGCCAGCACTACCAGCTGGTGGGCTGGCGGCGGGCCGACGCCGACCTGAACTACCGGCGCTTCTTCGCCGTCACCACCCTGGCGGGCATCCGCGTGGAAACCCCGCGCGTCTTTGAGGAAGCCCATGCCGAAGTGGGCCGCTGGTTCACCGAGGACCTGGTGGACGGGCTCCGCGTGGACCACCCGGACGGCCTGGCCGATCCCGGGGGATACCTGCGCTGGCTCAAGGATCTCAGCGGCGGTGCGTACATCCTGGTGGAGAAAATCCTCGAACCCGGGGAAGTCCTGCCCTGCGAATTCGCCTGCGAAGGGACCACCGGCTACGACGCCCTGGCGGACGTGGACCGGCTCTTTGTGGACCCGGCCGGCCAGCCGGGTCTTGATGATCTGGACGCATCCTTGCGGGGCGGTAGCCCCGCCGACTACGCCGGGATGATCCTCGGCACCAAGCGCATGATCGCGGACGGCATCCTGCGCTCCGAGGTGCTGCGGCTGGCCCGGCTTGTGCCGGAGGCCGCCGGGTTGTCCGTAACCGAGGCTGCGGACGCCCTCGCCGAAATCATCGCCGCCTTCCCGGTTTACCGGACCTACCTGCCCACAGGCGCCGAAGTGCTGAACGAAGCAGCCGGCGCCGCAGCAGGCCACCGCCCCGAGCTGGTAGGCGCCGTGGACACGCTCCTGCCCTTGCTGCTGGATCCGGACAATGCCATCGCCGTCCGGTTCCAGCAGACCTCCGGCATGGTCATGGCCAAGGGTGTGGAGGACACCGCCTTCTACCGGTACACCCGGCTGGGCACGCTCACGGAAGTGGGCGCCGAACCCACCGAGTTCGCCCTGGAGCCGGCGGAATTCCACCGGCGGATGGAGCGGCGCCAACGCGACATGCCGCTGTCCATGACCACGCTGTCCACCCATGACACCAAACGCAGCGAGGACGCGCGGGCCCGGATTTCTGTGATCGCCGAACTCCCCGCTGAATGGGCCGACACCCTTGTCACCCTCCGCCGGCTGGCCCCCGTCCCGGACGGCCCGTTCGAAAACCTGCTGTGGCAGTCCATCGTGGGCGCCTGGCCGGCCAGCCGGGAGCGGCTGCAGGGCTACGCGGAGAAGGCGGCCCGCGAAGCCGGCAACTCCACCACCTGGACCGAACCGGACGGGGCCTTCGAAAAGACCGTCACAGCAGCCGTGGATGCCGTGTTTGACAACACCAAGGTGGCGGCAGCCCTCACGGCGTTTGTGGACCGCATCGATGCCCATGCAGCGTCCAACTCACTCTCGGCGAAGCTGGTCCAGCTGGCCATGCCGGGAGTCCCGGACGTCTATCAGGGCAGCGAGTTCTGGGAACGGTCCCTGACCGATCCGGACAACCGCCGCCCTGTGGACTTCGGGCAGCGCCGCGACGAACTGGCAACCATCGACGCCGGCACCCTGCCCGCCGCGGGCACGGAGGCCAGCAAGCTCCTGGTCATCTCGCGGGCACTGCGGCTGCGCCGGGACCAGCCGGAGCTTTTCGGCGGCTACAGCCCGGTGCAGGCAGCCGGCGCGGCGGCCGGCCACCTCGTGGCCTTCTCCCGCGGCGCGGCGGCGGAGGCCCCCGGCGTGCTCGCCCTGGCCACCAGGCTCCCTGCGGGACTGGCGGCCGGCGGCGGATGGCGGGACACCGCCGTCGAGCTTTCCGTTCCGATGCGTGATGAACTCACCGGTGTCGGGTACGGGCCCGGCAGCGTTCCGGTGGCCGAACTGCTGGGCACCTATCCGGTGGCCCTGCTGGTACCAGCGAATGGAGAAACACGATGACCCTGGCCAACGTGGGAACCGGCCGTTTTGATGTCTGGGCGCCGGACGCCGCCGCCGTGGTGCTCGTGGCTGACGGCCGGGAGTACCCCATGGAGAAGGTCCGTTCCGCTCCCGGCTCTGAAGGCTGGTGGTCCGCGCCGGACGCGCCGGCCGGCGGCGAAGTGGATTATGGTTACCTGCTCGACGGCGACACCACCCCCGTGCCGGATCCCCGGTCCCGGCGGGTTCCGGACGGCGTCCACGGTCTCTCGCGAACCTTCGATCCCGCCGCGCACCGGTGGCAGGACGCCGGCTGGCAGGGCAAGGAACTGCGCGGTTCGGTCATCTACGAACTGCACGTGGGAACCTTCACCCCCGAAGGAACGTTGGACGCCGCCGCGGATAAGCTCGGTTACCTCGCGGACCTCGGCGTCGACTTTGTGGAGCTGCTGCCGGTCAACGGATTCAACGGCACCCACAACTGGGGTTACGACGGTGTCCAGTGGTTCGCGGTCCACGAAGGCTACGGCGGGCCTGCGGCCTACCAGCGCTTTGTGGACGCCGCCCACGCCGCCGGACTGGGCGTCATCCAGGACGTGGTCTACAACCACCTGGGACCCAGCGGCAACTACCTGTCCAAATTCGGCCCCTACCTCAAGCAGGGGGACGCCAACACGTGGGGCGATTCGGTCAACCTCGACGGCCCGGGATCCGATGTCGTCCGTGAATACATCCTGGACAACGCGGCCCTGTGGCTGCGCGACTATCACGTGGACGGGCTGCGACTGGATGCCGTTCACGCACTCCGCGATGAGCGGGCCGTGCACCTCCTGGAGGAGTTCGGCGCGCTGGGCGATGCCATCTCCACGGAGACAGGGCTTCCCAAGACCCTCATCGCCGAATCGGACCTGAACAATCCGCGGCTGATCTATCCCCGCGATGCCAACGGCTTCGGTCTTGCCGGGCAGTGGAGCGACGACTTCCACCATGCGGTGCACGTCAATGTCAGCGGCGAGACCGCAGGGTATTACGGCGATTTCGCGTCCCTCGGCGTGCTGGCCAAGGTCCTCAAGGATGGCTTCCTGCACGATGGCAGCTACTCCAGCTTCCGCGGACGCCACCACGGCCGGCCCATCGACACCTCGCTGGTCCACCCCGCGGCCCTGGTGGTCTGCAGCCAGAACCACGACCAGATCGGCAACCGTGCCATCGGCGACAGGCTGTCCCAGTCCCTCCCGTACGGCCCGCTGGCTGTGGCCGCAGTGCTGACGCTGACCGCGCCGTTTACGCCCATGCTGTTTATGGGCGAGGAATTCGGGGCCTCCACCCCATGGCAGTTCTTCACCTCGCACCCCGAACCGGAGTTGGGCAAGGCGACGGCGGAGGGCAGAATCCGAGAGTTTGAACGCATGGGGTGGGATCCCGCCGTCGTCCCCGATCCACAGGATCCCGAAACGTTCCGGCGCTCCAAACTCAACTGGGCGGAGGCCGCGGACGGTGACCACGCGCGGCTCCTGTCGCTCTACCGCTCGCTGACGGCGCTGCGGCGGGCTTACCCCGAACTGGCCGGGCTGGGGTTCGAGGAAACGGACGTGACGTTCGACGACGACGCCGGCTGGTTGCGCTTCCGGCGCGGGTCGATGGAGGTGCTGCTGAACTTCTCGGCAGCGCCGGTGCGGCTGGACGGTTTGGGCGGCTCGGTGCTGCTGTCGACGGACGAGGCCACCCTGTTTCACGGCGATTCGTTCGTGCTGGCGGGGCACAGTGGGGCGGTTCTTACTACAGGGGCAGAAGTACCCTTGAGTTAACGTAGACACTGGAGTGGCACGGGCGTACTATTCGCATACTGACCAGCCGTGACGGGCGGCTCGGTGGTGTACGGGCGATGGAGGCCGTCATGGGTGACCCAGGAATAAGTACGGTTCCTGCCACGCTCGAACTCCGGATCCACGGCATCCGCAATACACCGCCCCACGAGCTCCTCCGGGCGGGGAAGCGCTCACTCAAGCCCGACGACGTCGAACTGTCCTGGGGTGATGAGCTTGCGGGCTTCTACCGGGCCAAGTCCGGGTCGGGAGCCGTTGTGGACTCCGGTGCGGGGGATGGCGCGGGCGAAGATGCCGCGGCTAACGGTGGCAGTCCGCGAGTGGTGGAGGCATACTCCTGGGGCCGGCTGGCACGCTTCACCGGGGTAGGATTGGCCGGCAAAGTGGCCGACGCCGCGGTCCGTACAGCGTGGTTCCTGCTGATGCCGTTCGGACTGACAAACGCCGCCTACTGGAGCCGGCCGCTGCCCGCTGTTAAGCAGGAAGTGGTTACGGATCCGGTGTCCGGGCAGGCGGAAACGCGCATCGACCGTGCCGACGGAGCAGTGCACGGGCGCGACGGCGCAGGGCGGATCAGGCTCTTCGCGCTTGTTCTGACCCTCTATTTTGTGGTGACGGCGGCCGTCGTGTCGACGGACCTCATCGCCGTCCAATGTTTTCCGGCCGACGTTCCGGACCAGGAACGCCGCGTCTGCTCCGCGCTGCCTGCGTTCCTGGACGGCCTGGCCGGCTGGACCCGCGGCCAGCGCATCGTGGGGTTCGCCCTGATACCCATTGTTTCAGTGGCCGTCCTGGCAGCCATCGCCTACTTGGCGCGGACCCGGTTCCACCCCAGACCGAATCTGGGCGCCGGTGCCCTGGCGTCGGCCGGCACGGGTGCCGCGAAAATATCGGCACTCCCCACCCTGATGATCCGGAATCTGTGGGAAGCGCGGAAGGAGATCCGCTACAACGGGTGGCTGCACGTGTGGGCGGCGCTGGCCGCGGTCGGCGCCATCATCGCCTGGGACGGCCTCTGGACGCGGATCGACGGTGCCGCCTGCGGAACCCTGGGCACACTCTTCACGGAGTGCGTCCCGCAGCTTGTGCCCGGCCGAATCGGTCTGGCCGGGATCGCGATGGTGGCCGCGTGGCTGGTCGCGGCGGCCGCGGTGGTCACTGCAGGCATTGAAACGGTGCGGAAGTCCCCGGACAATCCGGACATGCCGTCCGGGGCCGGACCCGCCTGGCTGGGTGGGATTGCCGCCGCAGCCATCATCAGCGTCCTTGTCGCCGGTCTGGCCGCCGGCCTGTCAGGTACTCCCGAGGGCGGGGTCGCGGCCGCAACGCGAATGCTGGGCCTGGGCACCGCCCCGGCCGGGCTGATGTTCGTGATGCTGGTGCTGATCCTCACCATGGCCACGCTCCGGCGGGAAGGCTACGACAAACGGACTCTTGGCTGGCGGGGCAAAGGCTCGGCCGTCTTCTCCACCCTCGCGCTGGGAGCGGCCACAATTCTGGGCTCCGCGATCGTCGGCGCTGCTGCCACGGTGCTTCAGCGCAACCTCCAGCGGCGGGCTGCTACGGAGGACGGGATGTGGCGGTACGGGACCATTGCCGGCGACGTCCTCCTGCCGCCGTCGGTCTTTTCGCTCTTCAGCGGGCTGTTGCTGGCAGTCATCGTCGGCGGTGCCATCGCCTGGGGCGTTTGTACGTGGCGGGCCGTGCGTTCGATGACGTGGAACACGCAGGAAGCCGCAGTCTCGGAGCTGCTGTCCGCCTACGCTGCCGCTCCGCCACTGCCGCAGCAGGAAGCTGCCGGCCGCAAACTGGTGGCTGCCCGGCGGACAGCGTCCCTGGCTCACCGGGCCGAGGCTGTGGTGTCGCTGCTGGCCATCCTCATTTTCCTGGGTCTGCTGGCAGCCCTGATCCTGGGCACCTTCAAAGACTGGTGGAATGCCGGCCCGGCCGCGGGGCTTTACGGTCTGATCGAAAGCATGGGAGCCCTGGGTCTGGCTGCGGCCGGCGCCACGATTGTTGCGCTTGCCGTGATGTCGGCCAAACCGAACTCCCGGCCGCTGGCGCTCCTCTGGGATCTGATGTGCTTTATGCCCAAGACCGCGCACCCGTTCGGACCCCCCAGCTACGGCGAGCGGGCGGTCCCCGAATTTGCCGCCCGGATCGCGGCGTGGCTGGATGGCACGGACGGTGCGCCGCCTGCCAAAACCGGCATGGTGGCGATCTCGGCGCACAGCCTGGGCGCGGTGATCGCCGTCAGCGCGCTGTTCCATCTAAAGTCAACGCGGCCTGACCTGCCCTTTAACAGGATTGGTCTGCTGACCTACGGCACTCAGCTGAGGTCCTACTTTGGCCGGTTCTTCCCGGAACTCCTGGGGCCGGCCGTACTCGCCACGGCACCGGTGGGCCGGACAAAACTCACCGCGGCCGGAAGCCCGGACGATGAGCGCATCATCACAGGCGAACCGACGGTTCAGTTCGATGTGAATCTCAGCCACGTCCTCGGCGCCGGCCCGAATCGATGGGTGAATCTCTACCGCAAGACCGATTACCTCGGTTTCCCGGTTCTCTACAACGGTTCGGGATTCCCCGACGTCGGGAACGTTCCGGACCGCTACGCGCAGGAGATGGATCCCTTCACGTATCAGTTCCTCGTCACTACGCATAGCGATTACCTCCAGACGCCTCAGTACCAAAAGGCGATTGACGACGTCGTGAGTGGATTGTCTCAGGCCGGACCTCAGCCCCGGGCTTAATAGTTCGCTTTTGTGCTGTTATGTGAGACGGGGCTGGCAGGATAGTCAACATGACTTACATCGCTGCGGAGAACCGCTACGACACCATGCCATACCGCCGCGTCGGACGCAGCGGACTGAAGCTGCCGGCCATTTCCCTGGGCCTCTGGCACAACTTCGGCGACGACAAGCCCTTCGAAGTTCAGCGCGCCATCCTGCGCCGCGCCTTCGATCTGGGCGTCACCCACTTCGACCTCGCGAACAACTACGGTCCGCCCTACGGCGCCGCCGAGACGAACTTCGGCCGCCACTTCAAGGACGACTTCAAGCCGTACCGCGACGAACTCATCATCTCCAGCAAGGCCGGCTACGACATGTGGCCGGGACCGTACGGCAACTTTGGCTCCCGCAAGTACCTGCTGGCCAGCCTGGACCAGTCCCTGGAGCGCATGGGCCTGGACTACGTGGATATCTTCTACAGCCACCGGCCGGACCCGGAAACGCCGATGGAAGAAACCATGGGCGCCCTGGACCACGCAGTCCGCTCGGGCAAGGCCCTGTACGCCGGCATCTCGTCCTACACCCCGCAGCAGACCCTCGAAGCGGCCAGGATCCTGAAGGAACTGGGCACGCCTCTGCTGATCCACCAGCCCAGCTACTCCATGCTGAACCGCTGGACCGAGAACGGCAGCCCCAACCTCTACGAGTCGCTGGAGCAGGTGGGCGCCGGCTGCATTGCCTTCTCTCCGCTGGCCCAGGGAATGCTCACAGGCCGCTACCTCAACGGCGTGCCCGCAGATTCCCGGGCAGCGCAGCACAAGTCCCTGGACCAAGCCATGATCAGTCCAGAAAACCTGGACCGCGTGCGCGGGCTCAACCGCATCGCCGAGGGCCGGGGCCAAACCCTGGCCCAGATGGCGATCGGCTGGATCCTGCGCGAGCAGGGCAAGGGCTCCTCCGTGACCTCGGCGCTCGTCGGCGCATCCAGCGTCCGGCAGTTGGAAGACACCCTGTCCGCCATCAACAACCTGGACTTCACCGCCGACGAGGTTGATGCCATCGACGAGTTCGCCGTCGAGTCGGACATCAACCTGTGGAAGCAAAAGTAACCACGTAACGCTTCGACAGAGGGGGCCGGGAACAATCCCGGCCCCCTCTTGGTTGGGTAAGATGAAATGGCGCCGAATGGCGCACTGCCAGCGTGCCGCCGTCGTACCTTTCCGGTACTGACCGTCCTGGCGGCTGAAGTTTTCTTCAAAGGAGTTCCGTGTCTGCAAATCCGATTCGTGTTGCCATCGTTGGTGTAGGTAACTGCGCCGCCTCGCTCGTCCAGGGCGTGCAGTATTACCGTGACGCCGATCCCCAGGCCACGATCCCGGGTCTGATGCACGTAGAGTTCGGCAAGTACCACGTCAACGATGTCCAGTTTGTTGCCGCTTTTGATGTTGACGGCAAGAAAGTGGGCGTCGACCTCGCCGACGCCATCCTGGCCAGCGAGAACAACACCATCAAAATCGCCGACGTGCCCCCCACAGGTGTGATCGTCCAGCGCGGCCACACCCTCGACGGCCTCGGCAAGTATTACCTCGAGACCATCGAACAGTCCGCCGAAGAGCCCGTTGACATCGTCGCAGCCCTCCGCGAATCCAAGGCAGACGTTATGGTCTGCTACCTCCCGGTTGGTTCCGAGGACGCTGCACACTTCTACGCGCAGGCTGCCATCGACGCCGGCGTGGCGTTCGTCAACGCCCTTCCCGTGTTCATCGCCGGTACCAAGGAATGGGCCGACAAGTTCACCGCCGCCGGCGTCCCGATCGTGGGCGATGACATCAAGAGCCAGATCGGTGCAACCATCACTCACCGCGTGATGGCCAAGCTCTTCGAAGACCGCGGCGTCACGCTGGACCGCACGTACCAGCTGAACGTCGGCGGCAACATGGACTTCAAGAACATGCTGGAGCGGGACCGCCTCGAGTCCAAGAAGATCTCCAAGACCCAGGCGGTGACGTCCAACGTTGAAGCTGACATTGCACCGCGCAACGTCCACATCGGTCCGTCCGACTACGTCCAGTGGCTCGATGACCGCAAGTGGGCCTTCGTCCGCCTCGAGGGCCGCAACTTCGGTGACGCCCCCGTGTCGCTGGAATACAAGCTGGAAGTCTGGGACTCACCCAACTCCGCCGGCGTGATCATCGACGCCATCCGCGCCGCCAAGATCGGCCTGGACCGTGGCATCGGCGGCCCGTTGCTCTCCGCCTCGAGCTACTTCATGAAGTCCCCGCCCGAGCAGTTCAACGACGACCTCGCCCGGGAAAAGGTCGAGGCCTTCATCCGCGGCGACCTGGAGCGCTAAACGCTCTCTCACCTTTGGCGGTTTTTTGACGGACGCTCTCTCACTTTGGTGGGGGAGCGTCCGGCGTTTAACGCCCCTTGCGACGCTCTCTCACTTTCGGGGCGTTTCTGACGGACGCTCTCTCACTTTATCGAGCGCGAAAAGCCGGACACGACGGCGGGATCCACCCAGGCGGACCGCAGTTCCCTTTTGATCATCCTGACGGCGCGTTCGAATCCGTCGGCCAGATGATCCTTATCGAAAATGAGGACCGTCCAGCCAGCGGCTTCAAAGGCCTTGTCCCGTCGCCGATCGCTGAGCCGCTGTTTGGGCACGAGGTGATGGTCGCCGTCGTACTGGATGGCCACGCGCCGATGGCGGTAACCTAGATCCGCCGACGGCGACAGTGGGTCTGCCTCGCGCAGCCTGAGCTGAAGCTGGGGCTCGGGGACCCCGGCGTCGAGCATTGCCAGCCGAAGCAGGGTCTCCGGGCCGGAATCCGCTCCCACGCGCATGAGTTCCAGGGCTTCGCGGGCGCGGACGATTCCCTGCAGGTTTTTGTGCCGATCCATCAGGGTGCGCAGCTTCTCAACGGTGGCAAACGGTACGTCACGGTTATCAAACGCCTGCCGGGGCAGCCGGATCAACTCGTCACCCAGGCAGACGAGATCCTTCAACGGCAGCACGCGGGCCATGTCCAGCCACGTGCGCGGCCGCGTGCTGATGCGGATTCCGTCAACCGATTCGACCTCGTCGTCAGCCGCGGTCACGGTATGCCCAATCACGCCTTTGCGGCGAACGCTCGGCAGGGACCGCGGCTTGCTCAGATGCAGTTCTGTGGAGTCGGAGAGCCACGGTGGAAGGCACGAGCTGCGAAGGCGTGCCGCCGTCACGTGCGAGATCCAGGCACCCGGAGTGGCTGCCGAAAGCGCGCGGGCGGCAGCCTCAAGTTCGAAATCCCAGTCTGCGGGACGGTACAGTCCGCGGCTGACATGCGCGACGTCGGGCCGAAGGAGACGGTTCCGAGGGACTCCTTCGGCTGTGGCGTCCGAGAGCGTGAACGGGCCGGATGCCAATTGGGCGGGAAGCGCAGTCTGCGTGTGCATACCGGCATTGTTGCTCAGAGTCGCCGGTGCCCGCAGAAGTTATCCACAGGTGAGAGAGCGTTGCCTGGGAAGGCCCCAAAGGTGAGAGAGGGTTCGTTGGAAACCCACCATATGTGAGAGAGCGTCCGGGGTGGGGAGAGGGATAGGTCAGGAGAGGCCTACCGGGTTGCCGGCGTCGTCCACGTCCATGCGCATGGCGGCGGGGGCGGCGGGGAGGCCGGGCATCGTCATGACGGCACCGGTCAGCGCCACGATGAAACCCGCGCCGGTCTTGGGGATGAGATCCCGGACGTGCACGGTGAAGCCCTTGGGAGCCCCCAGCCGGGAGGCGTCGTCGGTGAAGGAGTACTGGGTCTTGGCCATGCAGACGGGAAGCCCGGTCCAGCCGTTCTTTTCGATCTCGGCCAGGCGCTTCAGGGCGGGGACGGAGAAGTCCACACCGTCCGCGCCGTAGATCTCCTGCGCAATGGTCCGGATTTTCTCCTCCACAGGCAGGTCCAAGGGATACAGATGGTGGAAGCTGTTCGGCCCGGCAACTGCAGCGGCGACCTTCGCGGCCAGTTCGTCGCCGCCGTCGCCGCCGCCGCCCCGGCCCCACACATCCGCCACCGCAGCCTGGACTCCCTCCGCCGCGCACCACTCCAGCAGCCAGTCCAGCTCCTCTTCCGTGTCGGACGAAAACCTGTTGATGGCCACCACCGGCGCCACCCCGAATTTTTCCACGTTGTGCACGTGCCGCCGGAGATTCGCGACGCCGGCCTGCAGTGCCTCAAGGTCCGGCTCCGTCAGCCGGTCCTTGGGCACGCCGCCGTGCATTTTGAGCGCACGGACGGTGGCCACAACCACGACGGCCGACGGCGCCACGTCCGCGATCCGCGCTTTGATGTCCATATACTTCTCCGCGCCCAGGTCCGCGCCGAAACCGGCCTCCGTGACCACAATGTCCGCGAGCCGCCGCGCCGTCTGGGTGGCAATCAGCGAGTTGCAGCCGTGCGCAATGTTGGCGAACGGCCCGCCGTGCACCAGCGCGGGAGTGCCGGCAATGGTCTGCACCAGGTTGGGCTTGATGGCTTCCTTCAGGAGCAGGGTCAGGGCGCCCTGGACTCCGAGGTCCGCCACGGTGACCGGAACCCGGGAGTACGTGTAGCCGAACGTGATCCGGCCCAGGCGCTCGCGGAGGTCGGCCAGGCTGGAGGCCAGGCAGAAAACCGCCATGATCTCCGAAGCCACGGTGATGTCGAAGCCGTCCTGCCGGGGGACACCCTGGGTGGGACCGCCGAGGCCGATGATCACCTCGCGGAGCGACCTGTCATTCATGTCCAGGACCCGTTTGAACGTCATCCGCCGGGGGTCGATGTTCAGTTCGTTGCCCTGGTAGATGTGGTTGTCCACGAGCGCCATCAGGGCATTGTTGGCTGAGGTCACGGCATGGAAATCACCGGTGAAGTGCAGGTTGATCTCATCCATCGGCAGGACCTGGGAGTAGCCGCCACCGGTGGCGCCGCCCTTCATGCCGAGGATGGGACCCAGCGAGGGTTCCCGCAGCGCGATCATCACCTTGTGCCCGGCCCGGGCCAGCGAATCGGCGAGCCCCACCGTGGTGGTGGACTTCCCTTCACCAGCAGGCGTGGGCGACATCGCCGAGACCAGCACCACTTTCCCCGCCGGCGCGGGAGCGGTCAGCAGTGCCGGGTCAACCTTCGCCTTGTAACGCCCGTACAGTTCCAGCGCGGCGGCGTTGATGCCCGCGGCCGCTGCGATCTCCTCGATGGGCCGCATCGTAGCCTGTCGTGCGATCTCGAGGTCGCTGAGGGTATTCCGTTCAGACATCCTTGTCCTTTGGTTGGGGCCGGGTACTGAAGGCCGACGGCGGTTGCCCGCCGCTTACGGTGCCGGCACCGCCGGGATCAGCCGGCTGGCCAGCTGCTGTTCGACGGCGGCGTGGTAAGTCTCGAGCGTGATCGCGGCAGTGCGGTTCCACCCCAGGTTCTCCGCGCGGATGGCCGCGGCCCGCCCCATATCGGCGCGGGTGTCCGGATCGTCGTACATGGCTTCGAGCGCGTCCGCCCAGTCCGAGGCGTGGTGCCCGTCCACCAGCAGCCCGGTCCGGCCATGGCAGATGGCGCGGGACAGTCCGCCCACCCGGGTGCCCACCACGGGGGTTCCGCAGGCCTGTGCCTCAATGGCCACGAGTCCGAACGATTCGCTGTAGGAAGGCATCACCACAACGTCGGCCGCCCGGAACCAGGACGCCAGGTCAGCCGCGCTGACCGGGGGAAGGTGCGTGACGACGTCGTCCATTCCGGACTCCGCGATCAGGTGCCGGAGGTTGAAGTCCTTGTTGCCGCTGAGGGCGCCCAGGATGGTGAGCCGGAGATCGATCCCCGGCCGCCGGGCGCGAAGCAGGGCCGCGGCCTTGAGCAGGATCTGCGGGCCCTTCAGCCGCTGGATCCGGCCGGCGAACACCAGGTGGAACGTCTCCGGCGAAACACCGCGTTCGGCCCGGGACCGCGCGCGGAACGCGGGTGTAAAGGTGCTGAGGTCCACGCCCGGCGGCGCCACATCGATACGGTCGTAATCTGCACCGTAGTGGGATACCAGCTCTTCGGCTTCGGCCGTGGTGTTGGCAATCAGGCGGGTGGCGCCGTCGACGATCCGGTGCTCGCCCTCCTCACGCCGCCGTGGCTCGGGCAGTTCGCCGGACTCCAGCAGGAGGTTCTTGACCTTGGCCATGGTGTGCATGGTGTGGACGAGCGGCACACCCCAAACTTCCGAAAGCTCCAGGCCAGCGATCCCGGACACCCAATAGTGCGAATGGATGACGTCATAGCGGCCGTGCGGCTGGCGCCGGCGGATCTGGTCGATCTCGGCCACCATGCTGTGGAGCAGCGCCGGCAGTTCTTCCTTGGGGATCTTCCGCGGCGGCCCGGCCAGCACGTTGTGGACGCACACGCCGGGGAAGGGATGTTCGACGGCGGCCTGCTTGGCTGAGGTGGAGCGCGTGAAGATCTCCACCTCCACGCCAGTCTCGGCCAGCGCCGAGGCCAGCTGCCGGATGTAGACGTTCATCCCGCCGGCGTCGCCGGCGCCGGGCTGCTCCATCGGGGAGGTGTGGAGGGAGAGTAAAGCGACCCTGCGCATCAATGTCATGGCTTCTCCTTCCCACCGCTGGCGCGGCGCGGGACCTGATGTTGCCCGCTCGGTAAAACACTACTCCAGCCGCTCCGGGGCGGCCTCCCGGCACGTGGGCGGCTGCTAACGTGGCGCGTGTGAATGCAGCCCTCGCCACCACCCCCGGGCGTTCAACCACCCCATGCTCGGATATGTGGGCCTGAACGTGATGTGCCGGGGGCTCTAGCCGCGCCAAAGCTCCAGCAGCGCAGGGAACGCACGCTCGTAGCCGGCCAGCAGCTTGGCCCCGAGCGCGGGTGAGTCCACTAGCGGATGCCGGCTGAAGGCGTCGACGGCGGCCGCCCGGTCTCCGTGCGTCGCGGCCCGGACGGTGAGCCGCTCGACCTCCTTGATGCGCCGGAGCAGGGTGAGTTGCTCCGGCCCCGGGGCTGACTGTGGAAGCGGCGCCGCGCCGTCGGGCGTTACGGTGCAGGGGACCTCGACGACGGCGTCCGCGGGGAGTCCCGGAATGGCCGGTTCCGGAGGGATGCCCCCGGGGGCGGTCGCCCGGCCAGGATCGGACGGAAGTGTGTTGGGGGTGTTGAGGATGAGCTGGGAATCCCCGGCCCCTGCCAACGCGCGCATCACGGCGAGGGCCACGCGTTCGTAGCCGCCGCCGGCGAGGTCGTCCTCGTCGCGCTGCTCGCCGCGGGTCCGTGCCTCGGCGAGGTAGCCTTCCTCCCGCGAGCGGCGGGCGGCGTCCCACAGTCTGTAGGCGTCCGCCCCGGCAGTGGCGAGCCGCGGGTACAGCTCTGTCTGCTGGTGATGGATGGACTCGCCGCGGGTCCGGGCCATGGCGCGCATGGCCGCGGCGGCGCTGTCCCGCCGGTAGTAGTAATAGAGGTATTCGTTCGGCAGGGCGGCGAGGCCCTGGAGGAAGGGCTGCGGAAAGAGCCGGCCTTCCTCGAATGTGCCGAGGGCGGCCGGGTCGGACAGCAGGCCGGGCAGCAGATCGTGGCCGCCGGACTCCAGCTGGTAGAGCCAGCCCAAATGGTTCAGACCGAAGTAGCCCACGCCGTCGAGCTTTCCGTCCGGCAGCGACAGGCCGGCCGCGCGGGCCGCCCGGTGCACCAGGCCGCCCGCAGAATCGCAGATCCCGATGACCTTCCCTCCCAGGACGGGCAGGAGGGCTTCGGTGACCATGCCGGCCGGGTTGGTGAAGTTGATCAGCCACGCGTCCGGGCAAAACTCCCGCATCTGCCGCGCCAGGTGCAGCATCTCCGGAATGGTGCGGAGCGCGTAGGAGATGCCGCCCGCGCCGGTGGTTTCCTGGCCAAGAAGGCCGAGGTCCTGGGCCACCCGTTCGTCGTGGATCCGGCCGGCTGTACCGCCGGGGCGGATCGCCGCGAACACCATGTCTGTCCCCGCCAGGGCCTCGGGCAGGGACGTGGTGGAACGCACGGCAGGCGGCCGGGCACCGGCGTGGGGACCAGCGGTGGGGCCGCCGGAATCCGGCATGGCATGCAGAACCGCATTGATGGCTCGCAGGCGGGCGGGATCAACGTCGAACAGCACCAGTTCGCTGACCAGCTCCGCGAACGCGCCCGAGGACAGCGCCCGGTAGACAAGCGGCACGCGAAATCCGCCGCCGCCGGCAATCATAAGCCGCATAGTCAGCAGTGTAGGCCTCCGCGGGGCGCGCCCCTACCGCGTGGCGTCGACAGGGCGTAGTGTGCCGGACATGGACGCCATCCCGGACCGTCGCTTCGATCCGCTCTCGTCCGTCCGCGCGCAGTCCGGCGGCGGGTTCGACCTGATCCTCGCCGGAACGGTCTTCCAGGACATCATCTTCACCGGCCTGCCCCACGCGCCGGAGCCGGGCACGGAAATCTGGAGCAACGGCATGGGCAGCTGCCCCGGCGGCGTCGCAAACCAGGCTATTGCGGCGGCGAGGCTGGGACTGCGCACCGGATTGGCCGCCGCGTTCGGCGACGACGGTTACGGGGACTACAACTGGAAGATATTGGCCCGGCAAGAGCATGTGGACCTGAGTATGTCGCGCAAAGTCGAGGGGTGGCATTCGCCGGTCACCGTCTCGCTCTGCGTGGAGAAGGACCGGTCGCTGGTGACCCACGGCCACCCGGCCCCCGTGACGTCGTCCGAACTGATTGGTTCACCGCCCCGGGCGCTCGCCGGCATTGCCGAGCTCGGCGTCGAAATTGAACCCTGGGCCGTGGCCGCACAGAAGGGAGGCGTGAAGCTGTTTGGGGATGTGGGGTGGGATCCCAGCGGTGAATGGTCACCGGTCCGGTTGGACAACCTGCAGTACTTCCATGCGTTCCTGCCCAACCAGCGCGAGGCCATGGCGTTCACCGGGAAGGACAATCCGTGGTCCGCGCTGTACGCCCTCGCCGATCGCGTGCCCGTGGCCGTGGTGACGCTCGGCGCGCAGGGTGCCATGGCCGTGGACTCGGAGACGGGGGAGGAGGAGTGGGTACCGTCGCCGCCGGTCACTGCTTTGGATCCCACCGGCGCCGGAGACTGCTTCGACGCGGCCTTCATCGTGGGCAGCCTGGCTGGCTGGCCGCTGGGCAACAGGCTTCGCTTCGCAAACCTCTGCGCCTCCCTCGCCGTGCAGGAGGTGGGCGGTTCGTTGGCGGCACCCGGCTGGGGAGACATCGCAGACTGGTGGCAGCGGGCCAACTCCAGGCCGGAACGCCAGAGCAGCCAGTGGCTCCGCCGTTTCGGCTTCCTGGCCGACATTCTCCACGACATACCGCTCGCGGCCCAGCGCCGGGCCACCGCCACGATCGCGCACCTTTCCGATGCCTGAGGGCGCCGCGATTATCCCGCCCTGAGCGGCCGCACTAGAATCACTAGCGTGACTTATCCCGTAACAACAGGTGACTTCCGCGCGGCCTCAGGACCCGATCCTCGGTACGAGCGGTCCGCCGTTATCGACCTGGACGCAATCCGCCACAACGTGCGGCGGCTGGCAGACGCGGCCTCGCCCGCCAAGGTCATGGCCGTGGTGAAGGCTGACGCGTACGGACACGGCGCGGTTCCTGTAGCCCGGGCCGCCCTGGACGCCGGCGCGTCCTGGCTGGGCGTCGCACACATCTCCGAGGCGCTGGCACTGCGGGCGGCGGGCATCGAAGCCCCGCTGCTGGCCTGGCTGCACACGGCGGAAAGCAACTTCGCCGCAGCCGTGGCTGCCGGCGTCGACATCGGCTGCTCCGGGTGGGAACTGGACCGGATTGTGGCCGCCGCGCGTGACCAGGAGCGTCCCGCCCGGATCCACCTGAAAGTGGACACCGGTTTGGGCCGGAACGGCGTAGCGCTCGATGCCTGGGACCAGCTGCTGGGCGAGGCCATGGAGTACCAGGACCAGGGCCTCCTGCGGGTGGTGGGCATCTTCTCCCATCTGTCCGTGGCGGATGAACCCGAACGGCCGGAAACCGATGATCAGCTGGCGGCCTTCCGCGAGGTGCTGGCTGTGGCTGAGGACGCGGGCGTGGACCCCGAGGTCCGCCACCTGGCCAACACCCCGGCCACATTGTCCCGCCCCGATACCCACTTTGACATGGTCCGCGTGGGTTTGGGCATCTACGGTCTCTCGCCCTTTGAAGGCCAGACGTCCGCCGAACTGGGCCTCCGTCCCGCGATGACGCTGCGCACCCTGGTGTCCCAGTGCAAGCAGGTCCCTGATGGGCAGGGCGTTTCCTACGGCCTGCGCTACCGCACCAGCGGCCCCAGCACCCTGGCGCTGATCCCGCTGGGCTACGCGGACGGCGTGCCCCGCATTGCCACCGGCGGTCCCGTCCGGGTGGGCGGCCGGACCTACCCCGTGGTGGGCCGGATCGCCATGGACCAGATGGTCATCGACCTCGGCAACATCGGCCCCACCGGCGCAGACCTCTTCGGCGCCGAAGCGGTGCTGTTCGGCAACGGGGACGACGGCGGTCCCACGGCGGACGACTGGGCGGTCGCCGCCGGCACCAACAACTACGAGATCGTGACCCGGATCAGCCCGCGGGTGCCACGCCGGGTCATTAACGAAAGTCCCGCCGTCGGCCGTCCTGCCGGGGGAAATCCCGACGCCGGGCAGGCAACGCCGTGAGCATGGCGCCGGCAGAGATGCCCCACTGGGAAGAGGCGCTGAGAGTCACGACGGCGGACCAGACCCACGCGCTCGCCGCCGCTCTGGGGGCGGAGCTGCAGGCCGGGGACCTGGTGGTACTGACCGGCGAGCTGGGTGCCGGGAAAACCACCTTCACGCAGGGCCTCGGCGAAGGCCTGGGCGTGCGCTCGGGCATCATCTCGCCCACGTTTGTCCTGGTCCGCATCCACCCCAACCTGCCCGACGGCCCGCGGCCCGGTGGCCCCGACCTGGTGCACGTGGACGCGTACCGGCTGGGATCGGCGTCGGAAATTGACGACATTGACCTGGAAAACACGCTGGACTCGGCCGTGACCGTGGTGGAGTGGGGACGCGGCCGGGTGGAGCACCTGAGCGAGAGCCGGCTGGAAGTGGACCTGCACCGCGCGATCGGGCTGGAACCGATCGGGCCGGACGGGGTGGCGGACGCGGCGGAACGGAAACCCAACCCCGCCCACACTGAAATCCTGGACTTCGACACCGAGGACCTCGACGAGCCGCGCACCATCGTGCTGCGCGGTTTCGGTCCCCGCTGGAGCACCATGCCTGCCCTGGGCGGGGCCTTCGAAGGGACACCCTGATGCTTATTCTTGCCATCGACACCTCCGCCGTAGCCAGTGCTGCGCTGGTTTCGGACGACGCCCTTGAAGGCGTTGTGGCCAGCTTCTCCACCGAGGACACCCGCAGCCACGCCGAAGTACTGGCCCCCGGCATCGAGGACCTGCTGGCTTCTGCCGGCGTCACCGGCCGGGACATTGACGCGATCGTGACAGGCGTGGGCCCAGGCCCGTTCACCGGCCTGCGCTCGGGGATCGCAACCGCCCGGACGCTCGCCTTCGTCTGGGACAAACCGCTGTACGGGCTGATGAGCCTGGACGCTGTGGCACTGGAAGTGGCAGAGTCCACTGATGCCGCGGCCGAATTCCTGGTGGTCACGGACGCCCGGCGCAAAGAAGTTTACTGGGCACGGTACAGTCTCGCCGACGGCCAATTGCCGCAGCTCGAGGACGGCCCGCACGTCAGCTTCGCCGCCGACCTCCCGCACCTCCCGGCCTACGGCGCAGGCGCCGGACTCTACAGTGACGTGCTGCGCGCCGACCCGGGCTTCAGCAACGAGCAGCCCGACGCTCTCTACCTCGGACAGTTCGCCCTGGCCAGGCTCGCCTCCGGCGGGCAACTGCTCGACTCCACACCCCTGTACCTCCGCGAGTCGGACGCCCAGGTCCCCGGCCCACGGAAGCGGGCCCTGTGAGCATGCCTACCAGCGCAGACGGAGTGGTCATCCGGGATATGACCCTCGAAGACGTGCCCGCAGTGGACGCTCTGGAGCAGCGGCTGTTCCCGGCGGACGCGTGGCCGCTGCACATGTTCCTGTCCGAACTGTCCCAGCACGAAACGCGCCGGTACCTGGTGGCGGAAAGTGGCGGGGACATTGTGGGGTACGCCGGCCTGATGTGCATCGAGCCCGTCGCGGATGTCCAGACCATCGCCGTGGTGCCTGAATTCGAAGGCAGGGGTATCGGCTTAACACTCCTGACCCGGCTGGTTGACGAAGCCCGGCACCGGGGAGCAGCGGACGTCCTCCTGGAGGTCCGTGCGGACAATCCCCGGGCGCAGCAGCTGTACGTGCGGTTCGGCTTCGAACAGATCCATGTCCGCCGCGGGTATTACCGCGACGGCGTTGACGCCCTGATCATGCGGCTGCAACTGGTCCCCGAAGGCACAGCCCCCGCACCAGCCGACCCGGCAGCGGCCCCGGACCCCACAACAGAAGCAGGCAAAGCATGAACCGCTCGCAGCCCCTGGTGCTGGGCATCGAATCCTCCTGCGACGAAACCGGTGTGGGCATCGTCCGCGGCACCACGCTGCTCACCAACACGGTGTCCTCCTCGATGGACGAGCACGTCCGCTTCGGCGGCGTGATCCCCGAGATCGCCTCCCGCGCACACCTTGATGCCTTTGTGCCCACTCTGCGGCAGGCCCTGGCCGACGCCGACGTGCCGCTGGAGGACGTGGACGCCATTGCCGTCACCTCCGGCCCCGGGCTGGCAGGCGCCCTGATGGTGGGGGTCTGCGCCGCGAAGGCTTTGGCCGTGGCCACCGGCAAGCCGCTGTATGCCATCAACCACCTGGTGGCGCATGTCGGCGTCGGGCTGCTGGACGTAAACCCCGACGGCGGTGCTGCTGCGGGTGCTGCGGTTGGGCTCGGCCACGCCGGCCGTCTCCCGGAGAACCTGGGTGCCCTGCTGGTCTCCGGCGGGCACACCGAGATCCTGAAGATCGACAGCATCACCAGCGACGTCCAGCTCCTCGGCTGCACCATCGACGACGCCGCCGGCGAAGCCTACGACAAGGTGGCCCGCATCCTGGGCCTCGGCTACCCGGGCGGCCCGGCCATCGACAAGCTCGCCCGCACCGGCAACCCCAAAGCCATCCGTTTCCCGCGCGGCCTCAGCCAGCCCAAGTACATGGGCACCGCCGAGGAGCCGGGAAAGCACCGCTACGACTGGTCCTTCAGCGGCCTGAAGACGGCAGTGGCGCGGTGCGTCGAGCAGTTCGAGGCCCGCGGCGAAGAGGTGCCGGTGGCCGACGTCGCCGCAGCCTTCCAGGAAGCGGTGGTGGACGTCATCACGTCCAAGGCCGTCCTGGCCTGCCGCGAGCATGGCATCAAAGACGTTCTCTTAGGCGGGGGAGTGGCCGCCAACTCCAGGCTGCGGGAACTCACCGGTCAGCGCTGTGCGTCCGCCGGAATCAAGCTCCATGTGCCGCCGCTGGAGCTGTGCACGGACAACGGCGCCATGGTGGCGGCCCTCGGTGCCCAGCTGGTGATGGCCGGGATCGGGCCCAGCGGCATCCGCTTCGCCCCCGACTCCTCGATGCCGGTCACCGCGGTGTCACTCCCCGCCTGACCGCCCCGCCTGACCGCCCAGCTGACTGCCCCGCTGATAGAGCAACGGGTGGGGATTACCCCGTGGGCCCGTTCCGCATCTGCTTGACCAGGTCCAGCACCACGGCCTGCAGGTCGCCGCCGTGCTCGGCAGCGACCCGGCGCTGCCGCTGGTACCCTGCGCCGCGGCGGATGATCTTTTCGACGTCTGCCAGTTCGTCGGGGCAGCCGAGCTTCGCGGCCACTGGCTCAAGCCGGTTCAGGGTCTCCAGGAGGTGGTCGGTGACCAGCCGTTCGTTGCCGGCGGCGTCGAGGATGATGATGGCCTCCATGCCGTAGCGGGCGGCACGCCACTTGTTCTCCTGGACGTGCCACGGCGGCATGGTGGGGATGGTGCCGCCGTTGTCCAGGGTGGTGGAGAATTCATCCACCAGGCACTGGGTGAGGGCGGCAATCGCGCCCACTTCCTCCAGGGTGGCCAGGCCGTCGCAGATGCGCATTTCGATGGTGCCGAGGTTGGGAACCGGCCGGATGTCCCAGCGGATCTCGGACAGGGTGTCAATAACGCCGGTGGTGAACATGTCCTGGACGTAGGACTCGTATTCGCCCCAGGACGGGAACTGGAAGGGCAGGCCCGCGGTCGGCAGCTGCTGGAACATCAGGGCGCGGTGCGACGCGTAGCCGGTGTCCTCGCCGCCCCAGAACGGGCTCGACGCCGAGAGCGCCTGGAAGTGCGGGAAGTAGTTGACCAGGCCATCCAGGACGGGGAGTGCCTTTTCGCGCCGGTCCAGGCCCACGTGGACGTGCACACCATAGATGACCATTTGCCGGCCCCACCACTGCGTACGGTCGATCAGCTTGGCGTACCGGGCTTTGTCCGTCACGGGCTGCAGCTGCGGCGGGCTGAACGGGTGGCTGCCGGCGCAGAAAGCCTCCACGCCCATGGGGTCGGTGATTTCGCGCACCGCGGCCAGGGACCGGTTGAGGTCCTCCTTGGCTTCGGCGGCAGTTTCGCAGATGCCGGTGACCAGCTCAACGGTGTTGAGCAGGAGTTCTTGCTTGATGTGCGGGTGCTCGTCGTCTTCGTTGAGTTCGGGGTGCTTGGCAACCACGCCGCTGAGCACTTCGTTGGCGACCGATGCCAGTTCACCGGTCTGGCCGTCCACCAGCGCCAGCTCCCATTCCACACCAAGAGTTGATTGCTTCGATGAAGCGAAATCAATCTTCATGCGTTCCCCTAACTGTTCGGATATCACTGGGCACGCGCCGCGTTCAAGTCTAGTCCAGGGGTAGCATCGTCTTGATGGCCTTGTTCATATGGAGCCGTGAGTGTATTCACAAATCCACCCTCTTTTTCGCGGCCGCCGCCGTGGCCGCTACGACGGCCTGCACGGCGGTTCCCACCACCACCCCGGCGACCTCCAGCCCCGCGCCGGCGTCGACCCCGGGATCAGAGCGTCCGACGACGGCACCTCCGTCCGCTTCCCCTTCACCTGACACCGGGCTGCTGCCGCTGGGCTGGGGCCCTGAACAGCGGGACCAGGATGCCGCCGCTGCCGCCGTGGCGGCGATGTCGGTGGAGCAGAAAGCCGGTCAGGTGCTGATTCCGCTGTATGCCGGTACCGACGCCGAAGCCCAGGCCGCGACCATTGAACGCCTCCATCTGGCCGGGTCCATCATCATGGGCGACAACGTCCCGCTCGACGCCCGCGGCCAGGCGGATCCGGTCGCCATGGCGACGGTCAACGCCCGGCTGGCCCAGGCCGCAAAAGCCGACGGCAGGCCCTGGCCCGGGCTCATCGGCGTCGACCAGGAAGGCGGGATCGTAGCGCGGCTCGGTGCGCCCCTGACCGAATGGCCAACAGCCTTGAGCTACGGAGCCGCCGCAAATGTGCCGCTCGCCAAGGATGCAGGCCGCGGCCTGGCCGCGGAGGTCGGGTCGCTGGGCTTCACCGTGGCCTTCGCGCCCGTTGCTGACGTGACCATCGGCCCCGCAGATCCAACCATCGGTGCCCGGTCAATGTCCGGCAACCCGGACGCAGCGGGAGCGCTGGCAGTGGGGTTCTCACAGGGCATGCAGGAGGCAGGCGTCCTGCCGGCCCTCAAACACTTCCCGGGCCACGGCTCCGTGACGGTTGACTCGCACCAGGAACTTCCGGTGCAGCCCGCGGGCATTGCGGAGCTCGAGGCCCGGGACTGGAAGCCGTTCCGGGCAGCCATCGTCGCCGGTGTGCCGATGGTTATGACCGGGCACATCGCCGTACCGGCCCTGGAACCGGGCGTCCCGGCGTCGTTGTCCGGCCCCGCCTACGCTGCCTTGCGCGGCATGGGTTTCAAGGGTGTGGCCGTAACCGATGCCCTCAATATGGGGGCAGTCCAAAAGCAATACCCTGGCGGCTCCGCAGCAACGGCGGCGCTGGCTGCCGGCGCGGACCTGCTGCTGATGCCGACGGATGTGGGGCAGGCCCACACGGCCATCGTGAGCGCCGTGGCGGCCCGAACACTGCCCGCGGCGCGCCTGGACGAAGCAGCCATCCGGGTGGCCACCATGATGATTTGGCGCGGCCGCGTCACCTCGCCGCCCGCCGGCTCGGCCCCCGCCAGCGCAGCGCCCGGCAGCGGCGGCGATATCTCGGCGCGGGTCTCCGCGGGCGCCGTCACAGTTCTGTCCGGACACTGCGGCGCGCCAATAGTCCAGGGAAGCATCCGGATCGCGGGCGGATCACCGCAAGACAGGGCACGGTTTGAGGCTGCCGCGGCGAAGGCCGGGCTCGGCACCGGGGCGGGCCCACTGGTCAGCCTCATCGGTTACGCCGGCCGTCCGGTCGGGGGCGATATCGCTGTCGCACTGGATGCGCCGTGGCCGCTGCAGGATTCCAGCGCTCCGGTGAAAATTGCGCTCTACGGCCGGACACCGGGTGCCTTTGACGCCCTCGTTGCCGTGCTGGCAGGCAAGGCGACTGCACCGGGAAAGCTGCCCGCCGCCGTCGGAAGCTATCCGGCCGGGACAGGCTGCCCGTAACTTGGCCCGCATCACATCGCCGAATCGGTCAACGGCGGTTTAATGGACAGGTGCCCATTCTAAATAAAGACATGACCTTGTGTATTTCGCTGTCGGCCCGGCCCAGCAATAATGGGACGCGGTTCCACAACCACCTGTACGACCAGCTGGATCTGAACTGGATCTACAAGGCCTTCGCCCCCACCGACCTGGCCCAGGCGATCGCCGGCGTCAGGGGCCTGGGCATCCGCGGCTGCGCGGTGTCCATGCCGTACAAGGAGGACGTCATGGCCCTCGTGGATGAGCTGGATCCCTCCGCCAAAGCCATAAATTCGGTCAACACCATCGTGAACACGGACGGACGTCTGTTGGCCTACAACACCGACTACACCGCCATCGAACAGCTCCTCGCCGGCAACGCCGTCCCTGCGGATTACTCGGTGCTGGTCCAGGGCGCCGGCGGCATGGCCAAGGCCACCGTCGCGGCCCTGCGCGACGCCGGCTTCACGGACGTCACGGTCATCGCCCGGAACGAAGACACCGGCCGGGCGCTCGCTGAGCAGTACGGGTTCCAGTGGCGGGCAACGCTCGACGGCGGCACCGCGGACCTGATCATCAACGTCACTCCCATTGGTATGGCGGGCGGTCCGGAGGTGGACTCCCTGTCCTTCCCGGAAGATGCCATCGCGGCAGCCAAAGTGGTGTTCGACGTTGTGGCGCTACCGGCCGAGACGCCGCTGATCAAGGCCGCCCGGGCCGCCGGGAAACAGGTGATCACGGGCGCCGAGGTGGCCACCATCCAGGCGCTCGAGCAGTTTGTGCTCTATACCGGCCTGCGGCCCACCGACGAGCAGGTCCGGGCCGCCGAAGACTTTATGCGCGCCCAGTAGGGCCCGGTCTCGGGAGCGTTCGCTGCCTCAGGCCGGTTCCACCGAGATGGCCACCCGATCCTCCCCAATACGGGTCAGGACCAGGGTGGCTGTTTTTTGTCCGGCCTTCTTGCCGGCACCTTTGTTGCCGGCGAACAGCTGCTTGCGCAGTTCCTCCGGGGTTACCGACGTGCCGCGCTTTTTGATGTCCAGCACCGTGATGCCGTTCTCCTTCACCCAGGCCTTGAGCGCCTTGACGTTGTACGGCATCACCTCCAGGACCTTGTACGCCCGGGCGAAGGGCGTGTCCACCAGTTCCGGAGCGCAGATGTAGGCGATGTGCTCGTCCAGCAGGTGCCCGCCCAATTGAAGCGCGACGTCGGCCACCAGGCCGGCGCGGATCACCGCACCATCGGGCTCATACAGGTAGCCCTCCGCCGGACCCACCGGCGCCGCGGGACCGCCGTCGAAGTCGTCAGCGCTGGTCAGCTCGGCGGCACCCTGCGGGCCAAGCAGCAGCGCGGCCCGGCGGATTCCGGGCCGGCGCACGGAGTTGAACCACAGGGCCACCTCGGTGACGTCGCCGCCCACCGATATCCACTGCGCCTCGCAGCCAGCGGGAACAGACTCGTGCGGCATGCCGGGGCCCATTTTGACGCCAACCGCGCGCCCGGTGGCCGCGAGTGATTCCACAAATGACAGGGGCGGTGAGAACGCCTCAGGATCCCAGATCCGCTTGGTACCCGAAGTGGAGGTGACGCGGCGTGCGGGATCCAGCCAGACGCCGTCGACCCCGTCCAAAGGTACGGTGGTGGCGTCCGAATGCACCACCGTGGCGTTGGGGAAGGGGATCAGGTTGACCGTGGCGCAGGCGGCGGTGGTTTCGTCCATTTCCACGGCCGTGACCGTGATATCCATTGAGGCCAGGGCCAGGGAATCCGCGGCAAGGCCACACCCAAGGTCGGCCACATGGCGGACGCCGGCCTGCGCAAAGCGCTCGGCATGCCTTGCCGCGACCGTAAGACGCGTGGCCTGTTCCAGCCCGGCCTGCGTGAAGAGCATGCTCCGGGCGAACTCGCCGAACTTCAGCTCGGCCTTGGTGCGGAGCCGGGACTGGGTGAGGACGGCGGAGACCAATGCAGGGGAGTGGCCGGCCTTGCGGAGGGCCGCGTTGAGCTCGAACGCCTTGTCCTCCCGGTACGGGCCCAGGGACGCCAGGAGCTCCCAGCCTTCGCTCGTGAGCAGTGGGGCGATCTGGTCCTGCGGTGCTTGAGCCATGGGTTCAAGCCTAGTGGAGGTGGCCCGGTGGCCAGATCCCGCTAGGGTTGAAGGCATGGAAGACAGTGCAGGCACCCAGCCGTCCGGACTACCCCAAACCAGTAAACCGGACCTGGTGAAGTTCGCCCGCCCCGCGCTGATTGCAGGATCCGCAGTGGCCGTTGTCTGCGTTGCGCTGCTCGTGATCATCTTCTTCCTGGACACGTTCAACGCCACTGTCTACTCAGTGGGCGGCAATAACATCCAGGACGCCACGGACGAAGCAGGGGAGATTCGCGGGCTCTACGCCGGGGCACGCGTAGGCGGCATCATCCTGCTGGTGGTCTCACTGCTGGCTGCCGTGGGCGGCGCCGTGGTGCTGTATCTGCGGCGGGGCACAGCCGATGAAGGGGACGACGGCGACGAGGACGTCGATCTCGAGGACCTCACCGGCCGGTAACAGGCTGTTCGCCGGAGACATAATTCTGGCACTCGCCTTGACCGAGTGCTAACCAAAACATAGAGTCATCATTAGCACTCTCCCTAGGAGGGTGCTAACACATGACGAGCTGCCAGCCAGGCTGCTGCCGGCACCGCGACGACGGTTAGCCAGCCACGGCGAAACAGCTCAACTGTCCACAAATTTCGCTGACGTAGAAGGAGAGGTCCGAGTGTCGGTCTCTATTAAGCCTCTTGAGGATCGTATTGTTGTCCGCCCGCTCGAAGCCGAGCAGACCACGGCTTCCGGCCTGGTTATCCCGGACTCCGCACAGGAGAAGCCGCAGGAGGGTGAAGTTGTTGCAGTAGGCCCCGGCCGCTTCGAAGACGGCAACCGCGTCCCTGTCGACGTAGCCGTTGGCGACGTTGTTATCTACTCCAAGTACGGTGGAACCGAAGTCAAGACCGGTGGCAACGAGTACCTCGTGCTGTCCGCCCGCGACGTTCTGGCGATCGTCGTAAAGTAACTCTTTGGATCCCCGTGCCGCTGATCATGCATTCCGCTGGTCAGCTGTGCGGGGTTCTGTCTTGAAAGGACAAAACCATGGCAAAGCAGCTTGCGTTTAACGACGCTGCCCGCCGGTCGCTTGAAGCCGGCATCGATAAGCTCGCCAACACTGTCAAGGTGACGCTCGGCCCCCGCGGCCGCAACGTTGTCCTCGACAAAAAGTGGGGGGCACCCACCATCACCAACGACGGCGTCACCATCGCGCGCGAAATTGAGCTTGATGACCCGTACGAAAACCTTGGCGCGCAGCTGGCTAAGGAAGTCGCCACGAAGACCAACGATGTCGCCGGCGACGGCACCACCACGGCCACCGTGCTCGCCCAGGCCCTGGTCAAGGAAGGCCTGCGCAACGTTGCGGCGGGCGCCGCCCCTGGCCAGATCAAGCGTGGCATCGAAGTTTCCGTAGAAGCCGTTGCAGCCCGCCTGCTCGAGAACGCACGCCCGGTTGAAGGCACCCAGGTTGCCAGCGTGGCAGCCATCTCGGCCCAGAGCGACGAAATCGGCGAGCTCCTCGCCGAGGCATTTGGCAAGGTCGGCAAGGATGGTGTGATCACCATCGAGGAGTCCTCCACCACGCAGACCGAGCTGGTCCTCACCGAAGGCATGCAGTTCGACAAGGGCTACCTGTCCCCGTACTTCGTGACCGACTCCGAACGCCAGGAAGCCGTCCTCGAGGACGCCCTTATCCTGATCAACCAGGGCAAGATCTCCTCAGTGCAGGACTTCCTGCCGCTGCTGGAGAAGGCGCTGGCGAGCTCCAAGCCGCTCTTCATCATTGCGGAAGACGTTGAGGGCGAGGCCCTGTCCACGCTGATCGTCAACCGCATCCGCGGCACCCTGAACGTTGTTGCCGTCAAGGCTCCGGGCTTCGGCGACCGCCGCAAGGCCATGCTGCAGGACATTGCCACCCTCACCGGTGCGCAGGTCATCTCCGCGGAACTGGGCCTCAGCCTGGATTCGGTTGGCCTTGAGGTGCTGGGTACCGCCCGCCGCATCACGGTCACCAAGGACAACACCACCATCGTTGACGGCGCCGGTTCCGCAGAAGACGTCGCAGCCCGGGTTTCCCAGCTGCGCGCCGAGCTGACCCGCACCGACTCCGACTGGGACAAGGAAAAGCTCCAGGAACGCCTGGCCAAGCTGGCCGGCGGCATCGGCGTCATCAAGGTCGGCGCAGCCACCGAAGTTGAGCTGAAGGAAAAGAAGCACCGCATCGAAGATGCAGTGTCCTCCACCCGCGCCGCCCTCGAAGAGGGCATCGTGGCCGGTGGCGGTTCCGCTCTGATCCACGCACTGAAGGCCCTCGACGAGGATCCTGCAGTCAAGGCCCTCGAAGGCGACGCCGCCGCTGCTGTGGGCATCGTCCGCCGCGCGCTGGTGCAGCCGCTTCGCTGGATCGCCCAGAACGCCGGTTTCGACGGCTACGTTGTCACCGCCAAGGTTGCCGAACTCGAAACCAACAATGGCTTCAATGCCAAGACGGGTGAGTACGAGGACCTGATCGCCGCCGGTGTCATCGACCCGGTCAAGGTCACCCGTGCAGCCCTGCGCAACGCGGCATCCATCGCTGCGCTGGTTCTCACCACCGAGACCCTCGTAGTGGAGAAGCCCGCAAACGAAGACGAGCACGCAGGCCACAGCCACTAGTTCCCGCGTCTCCTCATAAAGAACCGGTCCAGCCTCGGCTGGGCCGGTTTTTGTGCTCACAGCTCACCTGCGGCCCGCTTTGCCGCCCTATGCGCCCGGCATGTCCGTGCGTTTCATGGCAGCGAATGGAGGAGGACGCCGCTGCCGAACGTGGCAGACTGATGCCATGTTGCTCGATGAGCTCGTGAAAACCTCGGATACCGTCGCGTCCACCCGCTCCCGGCTCGCGAAGGTCGACGCACTGGCCGATCTCCTGCGCAGGCTCGAGCCAGTGGACATCGCGACGGCCGTCGGCTTGCTTATCGCCCAGCCTCGGCAAGGCCGCGTCGGCATCGGCTGGCGCGGCATGACGGCAGCCATGGGAGAGCCGGCCGCTGAGCCGAGCCTGACGGTGTCCGACCTCGACGCTGCGCTGGACCGGCTGCTTGCCACCTCAGGCGCTGGATCAGCCGCGGAGCGCGCCGCGACCCTCCGGATGGTCACTGCGGCGGCAACAGAGCGTGAACAGGCCTTCATCGCCGGCGTGCTGCTCGGTGAACTGCGAACGGGTGCGCTTGAGGGTGTGCTGACGGATGCTGTTGCCCGCGCCGCCGATCGGCCCGTCGACGCCGTACGCCGCGCCGCGATGCTCTCCGGCAATCTCGGCGAAACCGCCCTGCTGGCCATCACGGGTACGGCGGCCGAGCTTGACGACGTGGGCCTCGTCGTCGGCCGTCCCGTGCAGCCCATGCTCGCCGGAACGGCGGCCAGTGCCAGCGCGGCGCTTGAGGTAACAGGGGAAGCATCCGTGGAATACAAGCTCGACGGGGCGCGCATCCAGGTGCATCGCGCCGGCGACCATGTGCGCATTTACACGCGCACCCTGGCCGAGGTGACCCACAGGCTGCCCGAGGTGGTGGAGGTGGTGCGCGGACTGCCGGTACGTGATGTGATCCTCGACGGCGAGACCCTCGCCCTCGACGAGGACGGCGGCCCCCGACCGTTCCAGGAGACCATGTCGCGGTTCGGGGCGGATGCGGTGCGCGCTACAGTGCTGCATCCGTGGTTCTTCGACGTGCTGCACATTGACGGGCGCGACCTGCTTGAGGAGCCGCTGTCGACGCGCATCGGCGTGCTCGAGCACATCGCCCCCGGGTACCGGATCCCGGGGGAGATCACGGCGGATGCGGCCGTTGCTGAGAGGGTCTCGCGCGATGCGCTGGCCGCGGGCCATGAGGGCGTGGTGGTGAAGGCGGTCGGATCGGCCTACGCGGCCGGCCGGCGTGGCTCCAACTGGATCAAAGTGAAACCGGTGCTCACCTACGACCTGGTGGTGCTCGCCTGCGAATGGGGATCGGGACGCCGCACCGGGCTGCTTTCGAACCTGCACCTGGGAGCCCTCGACCCGACCGGCGAGTTCGGCGAACCCGGCGGCTACGTAATGGTGGGCAAGACCTTCAAAGGACTCACCGACGCGCTGCTGCGCTGGCAGACCGAGAGGTTCCAGGAGCTTGAGGTGCGGCGAACGGCGGGCACCGTCTGGGTTGAGCCCATCACGGTGGTTGAGATCGCGATCGACGGCGTGCAGCAATCCTCGCGGTATCCGGGCGGAATCGCGATGAGGTTCGCACGCGTCAAGCGTTACCGCGACGACAAGACGGCGGCGGAGGCCGACACCATTCAGACGCTCCGGGCGCTGTTGCGTTCGTAGGGCGCGGATACCTGTTCCGTCCCGCCGCGCAGCGGCACGCGCAGCGACCTGAAATGCCCCACGGGACCGGACCCTGATTGGCCATCGGCCCTGCGGCTCCGTAGGCTTGATGCTTTGCTTACCCGCTTGGAGAGGTCTCTGTGTCCAGTGCACCAGCCGAGGCTGCCCCGCGCCCTGCGCTGGACGCAAAGACCGGCACGCGGACGCCCGTCCGGAAACTGACGTTCCGTCCCGAAGTCCAGGGCCTCCGCGCGCTCGCCGTACTGATGGTGGTGACTTACCATGTGTGGCTTGGCCGGGTGTCCGGCGGGGTGGATGTCTTCCTCCTGATCTCGGCCTTCCTGCTGACGCTGTCCTTCGTCCGGAAGGTGGAAGCCGGGGCCTCCCTCAATCTCCTCCGGCACTGGCTGCACCTCTTCAAACGGCTGCTGCCCGCCGCCGTCGTGGTAATCCTCGGGGTCCTGGCAGGCACCTGGCTCATCCTCCCGCAAGGCCGCTGGCCCGTCATCCTGGATCAGGCCTGGGCGGCGCTGCTGTACCGGCAGAACTGGCTGCTGGCGGACACCGCCGTGGACTACTACGCCCAGGACCACGCCGCGGCGAGCCCCCTCCAGCACTTCTGGTCCCTGTCCATCCAAGGGCAGGTCTTTATCCTGTGGCCGCTCGTCTTTGCCGCTTCCGCTGTACTGTGGCGGCTCCTCCGGCACCGGTACAACGCCAGCTATCGGGCCGTAGTGGCAGCCGCGTTCGCCGGGATCCTCGTTGCCTCGCTCGCGTTCTCTGTTGACCAGACGGCCACGAACCAGGCGTACGCCTACTTCGACACCCGGACGCGGCTTTGGGAATTCGCGCTGGGCTCGCTGCTGGCGCTTGTCCTGCCGTACGTGAAACCAGGGAAACTCCTGCGTGTGGTGCTCGGCTGGGCCGGCCTGGTGGCCATGGTCTCCTGCGGTCTGTTGCTGACCGTGGACCGGGCGTTCCCCGGTTTCGTGGCACTGTGGCCCACGCTGGCTGCCGCGGCGATCATCGTGGCTGGACAAAGCGGGAGCCCGTACGGCGTGGACCGTCTCCTGAGCTGGAAGCCGCTGGTCTCGCTGGGCGACAACTCCTACGCCCTCTACCTGTGGCACTGGCCCGTCCTGGTGCTTGCCCTGGCAGCTACCGGCGTCGAGGCGCCCACCCTCATCCAGGGCGCGGCAATCATCGCCGCCTCGGTGTTCCTGGCCGTCCTCACCACCCGCTTTGTGGAAAAACCCCTCCGGGAGTGGCGCTGGCCGCAGGTGCGCACCTGGCGCACCGCCGTCGTCGTCGTCGCCAGCTGTGCCCTGCTGGCCGGACCGGTGGCGGTCTGGCAGACGAGCCTCACAGCGGAGGAAGCCGCCACTGCCGCCCAGCCCCGCGAGCTGACGCCGGGAGCCGCCATGCTGGCCCCCGGCAACGCCGGGGCGTCCGCGCCGCAGGGGAGGATCATTCCGGGGCCCGCGGCGCTGGACAACGACTGGGCCGGCATAGATGCGCCCTGCGTCGGTCCCAACGCCACCGAAGACCCTGTGTTGGAAGGGTGCCGGCAGGCGCTCCCCGAAGGCGACCCCACCAAACGGATCGTTGTCCTGGGCGACTCCCATGCCCAGCAGTATCTTGCCGCCCTGGCTCCCATCGCCGAAGCCCGCGGCTGGGAGCTGGTCACCCTGCTGATGCCGGCCTGCCGGTTCGGGGCCGAATCCGAGACCCGGAACGCCGAGTGCAACGCCTACAACCGGGCCAGCGCAGCGTACGTGCTGGAACACCGGCCCGATGCCGTCTTCACCGTGGCCACCCTGACTCATGAGGAAGCACCGTTCGAGACCGAGGTGCCCGCGTACCTCGAAGGAATCCAGCCCATCGCGGACGCCGGCATAGAGATCGTCGGCATCCGGGACAACCCGCGCTTCACCATCAACATGCCCGAGTGCGTCCAGCGCCACAGCGCGGACGCCCCGGCCTGCAACCCGCCGCTGAACGAATCGCTGGCGGAGCCGTCCCCGCTGGAGAGTTACCGCGGGAAAGTGGACGGGTTGTACCTGATGGACCTTAGCGACTTCATCTGCGCCGGCGGTATCTGCCCGGCAGTGGTAGGCAACGTCTACGTGTACAAGGACGACAACCACCTCAGCAGGACGTATGTGGAAAGCATGATTCCCATGTTTGAGGACCGGCTGCTGGCGGCGACGGGCTGGAACTGACGTGCGCCCTGCGTGCCGTTGCTCACAATGGACTCCCGGAATAGGGGGATCGGCGTCGAGGTTCTAATATTTATTCAAAGCTTTCTGCACGGTGTCCGCGCATGAGGCACCCGCATGTACTAAGGCCCTGCACGGACCAGTCCCGTAATGACGGGCTGGTCATTAGCTGCAACCCCTACCCGTGACCCCATAACCAAGGTAAGAGGCGCACTCATGACCCAGCCCGAGCACAATCCTTTCGGCTTCATCGGCCTGACCTACGACGACGTCCTGCTCCTTCCGGGCCACACGGATGTCATCCCGTCCGAGGCTGACACGTCATCGCGGATTTCGAAGCGGATCACCGTCCACACACCGCTGCTGTCAGCCGCTATGGACACGGTCACCGAATCCCGGATGGCGATTGCCATGGCGCGCCAGGGCGGCCTCGGTGTGATCCACCGCAACCTGTCCATCCAGGACCAGGCGGACCAGGTGGATCGCGTGAAGCGCAGCGAGTCCGGGATGATCACCAACCCGCTGACCATCGGCCCTGAAGCAACGCTGGCGGAACTGGATGAGATCTGTTCGCAGTACCGGGTTTCCGGACTCCCCGTTGTGGACGAGGGCATGCGGCTCCTCGGCATTGTCACCAACCGCGACACCCGTTTTGTGCCCGAAGCCGACTTCCCGCTGCGGCTGGTCAGCGACGTCATGACCAAGATGCCGCTGATCACCGGTCATGTGGGCATCAGCCGTGAGGAAGCCTCCCATAAGCTGGCCACAAACAAGATCGAAAAGCTTCCGCTCGTTGACGAGCAGGGGCGGCTCAAGGGCCTCATCACCACCAAGGACTTCACCAAAGCAGAGCAGTACCCGCTGGCCACGAAGGATGACGAGGGCAGGCTCCGCGTAGGTGCCGCCATCGGCTTCTTCGGTGACGGCTGGGAACGCGCCATGGCACTCGTCGACGCCGGCGTGGACGCATTGTTCGTTGACACCGCCAACGGCCACTCCCAGGGTGTGCTGGACATGATCCGCCGCCTGAAGTCCGATCCCGTTACGGCGCACGTGGACATCATCGGCGGCCAGGCTGCCACCCGCGAAGGCGCCCAGGCCCTCATCGACGCCGGTGCCGACGGCATTAAGGTGGGCGTGGGCCCCGGCTCCATCTGCACCACCCGCGTGGTGGCCGGCGTGGGTGTCCCGCAGATCACCGCCATTTACGAGTCCGCAAAGGCAGCCATCCCTGCCGGCGTACCGTTGATCGCCGACGGCGGCCTGCAGTACTCGGGCGACATCGGCAAGGCGCTGGTTGCCGGCGCCGACACCGTCATGCTGGGTTCCCTCCTGGCCGGGTGCGATGAGTCCCCGGGCGAGCTCATCTTCGTCAACGGCAAGCAGTTTAAGAGCTACCGCGGCATGGGATCGCTGGGCGCCATGCAGTCCCGCGGCAAGAATACGTCCTATTCCAAGGACCGCTACTTCCAGGCGGACGTCTCCGGTGATGACAAGCTCATCCCCGAGGGCATCGAAGGCCGCGTCGCTTACCGCGGCCCGCTCGCCTCAGTGGCGTACCAGCTGGTCGGCGGCCTCCGCCAGACCATGTTCTACACCGGCGCGCCAACCATCCCGGAGCTCAAAGCCCGCGGTAAGTTCGTCCGCATCACCCCGGCCGGCCTCAAGGAATCGCACCCGCACGACATCCAGATGACTGTGGAGGCCCCGAACTACGGTTCGCGCTAATCCCCACCGGCGTGGGTCCACAGCTGGGAACTAGGCTGAAGCCATGTCCCATCCACGCCATCCCGCCGAGCTGAACCAAAAAAAGGACCCTCAGCGGCGGTTGGCCCTGAAGCCGTACGCCCGGGCTGTGGCGCAGGTGCTGCGGGTCAGCTTCCGGGCCTCGCCAGCCGCCGTCGTGATGAAAGTAGTCGGTTCGCTCATTTCGGCGACGCTGCCGTTGGTGACCACCTACTTCGCAGCGCTGACCACCACGGCGCTGGCGGCCGCCTACTCCGGTGATTCCGCAGCAGGCCAGCAGGCCATTGTGTACGTCATCATCACGGCTGCCCTGGGGCTCTTCTGGGGCGGCTTCAGCAGCGTGGACCGCTTCATTCAGCAGCTCATGAGCTTCAAGGTGGGCGCCATTGTGGGCGACCAGATGTATGAGCGCTTCCTGGCCCTGGAGTTCTGGTGGTACGACGACAAAGTAACCGTCGACCTCTACGACCGGGCCAAGCGGTTCTCCGATTCCTATGCGCGCGTGCTGGACCGGATCGCGGCCATCTTCACCCAGCTGGTCTCGGTGATCCTGGCCGTGGGAGCCCTGCTTCTGGTCAGCTGGTGGATTGCGGTGATTGTCCTGGTGGCCATCGTGCCCAGCGTCTACCTGCAGTTCAAGCTCTCGCGCGAACAGATCGCCCACTGGAACACGCAGGTGGACTCCCGCCGGCAGCGGCGGATGATCGAAACCAACCTGCTCCGCCCGCAGCACATCGCCGAGATGCGGCTCTACGGGATTGTCCGTTACCTGATGGATCTCCGCTCCCGGCTGCGCGATGCTGATGAGCGGCGCCGCCTGGACTTCCAGAAGCGCTACATTCCCAAGCAACTCGCCGCCGATGCCCTGCAGTACGGCGCCGAGGTGATCTCCCTGATCTGGGTGGTGGGCCAGATCATCGCCCGCGCCCAGCCTGTTGGCCAGTTCCTCTATGTCCAGCAGATCGTCAGCCGCGCATTGTCCACAGCCAACAGCCTGGTCTCCTCCCTCAGTTCGATTGACGAGGACCTCGCCAATCTCAAGGACTACGAGCTGTTCATGGCCATGCACGTGCATTCGGACCATTCGCCGCCGCTGCTGCAGGCACCCAACACAGTGGAACTGCGCGACATCCGCTTCACCTACACAGGCAGCGACACCGAGGTGATCCGCGGCATCAACATGACCATCCACGAGGGGCAGCACATCGCCGTCGTAGGTGAGAACGGGGCCGGAAAGTCCACCCTGATCCGAATCCTCGCCGGACTCTACCGGCCGGACTCAGGGCAGGTAATGCTCGACGGCGTCGATCTCGCCGCCGTCGACGTGAAGTCCTGGCACCGCCACCTGGCGGTGCTGAGCCAGGAGTTTCTGAAATACGAGTTCGCCACTGCCGCCGACAACATCCGCTTTGGCGACGTCGAGTCGCCCCGGGATGATGAACGGATCCGCCGGGCGGCCAGCGACGCCGAAGCGTTGGAGTTCATCAATAAGCTGCCTAACGGCCTGGATAACTACGTCAGCAACTGGATGGAGGATCCGCGCGGCCGGAAGGGGAGCGGGCTCTCCGGCGGCCAGTGGCAGCGGCTCGCGATGGCCCGGAACTTCTACCGCAACGCCACCTTCATGGTGATGGACGAGCCGACATCTGCAATTGACGCGCTGGCCGAGCACCGGATCTTCACCCGGCTGTTCGCGGACCGCAGCAGCACCATCATTGCCATCAGCCACCGGCTCGCCACCATTGAGAAGGCCGACATTGTCTACATGCTCGAAGACGGTCAGATTGTGGAACAGGGGACGCACAAGGAGCTGGTGGCCTTGCGCGGCCGCTACTTCAGGATGTTCGAATCGCAGTTGACAGCCGTGGAGGATAACCTAGAGCAGTGACTTACGAGATCGAGATCGGCCGTGGCAAGCGTGGGCGTCGTGCCTACTCCCTGGATGACATTGCGATTATCCCCAACCGTCGTACCCGCGACCCCAAGGACGTTTCCGTTTCCTGGCAGATCGATGCCTACAAGTTCGACATGCCCGTGATTGCCGCCCCCATGGATTCGGCCATGTCCCCGGAGACGGCCATCGCTTTGGGCCGGCTGGGCGGACTCGGCGTGCTGGACCTCGAAGGCCTCTGGACCCGCTACGAGGACCCGCAGTCCATCCTTGACGAGATCGCGGCCCTCCAGGACGAGGTCAACAGCCCCGCGGTGACCGGCCGGATGCAGGAGCTGTACCGTGCCCCCATCCAGCCGGAACTGATCACCTCCCGCCTCGCCGAGATCCGCGCCGCCGGTGTTACGGTGGCGGGCTCACTGACCCCGCAGCGCACCCAGGAACACTACAAAACCGTGGTGGCTGCCGGCGTCGACATCTTCGTCATCCGCGGCACCACAGTGTCAGCCGAGCACGTCTCGAAAGACCACGAACCCCTGAACCTCAAGCAGTTCATCTACGAACTGGACGTCCCTGTGATTGTGGGCGGCGCGGCCGGCTACACGCCCGCTTTGCACCTGATGCGCACCGGCGCCGCCGGCGTCCTGGTCGGCTTCGGCGGCGGAGCCACCGCCACCACCCGGCGTGCCCTGGGCATCCACTCGCCCATGGCTTCCGCCATCTCCGACGTCGCGGCCGCCCGCCGTGACTACATGGACGAGTCCGGCGGACGGTACGTCCATGTCATTGCCGACGGCGGCATGGGCACCTCAGGTGACATCGTCAAGGCAATTGCCATGGGCGCCGACGCCGTGATGCTGGGCAGCGCCCTCGCCCGCGCCGAAGAAGCCCCCGGCAAGGGCTGGCACTGGGGCCAGGAGGCCCACCACCTGGAGCTTCCCCGCGGTGACCGCGCCAACGTCGGCACCGTCGGACCGCTCGAAGAGGTGCTATTCGGGCCCGGCCATCACACCAACGGCACGTCCAACCTGATCGGCGCACTCCGCCGTTCGATGGCGACCACCGGCTATTCGGACCTCAAGGAATTCCAGCGCGTCGACGTCGTAGTTTCTCCATACACCGGTAACTGACAGCCTCAAACAGTGAGCGGCGGATACCGCTGACGTCATCCGGAGCGCCTCCGTCGGTGGACCCTGCCCTGCCCAACCGGGCAGCAAAGAAGTAATGTTGATTAACTACCGGCAGCAGCGGCAAGGGAGGCGTTCAGTGAACAATGTTCCAAACGAAGGCGGGGTCCTTGGTCCCGCGGCCAGGGAAGCATCGATCGCCAGGCTCAGGGCTACCTCGGAACCCGTCAACGAACTGGACATCCTGATCGTCGGCGGCGGCATCGTGGGCGCCGGAGCGGCGCTGGACGCCGTGACCCGAGGCCTCAGTGTGGGGATTGTGGAGGCCAGCGACTGGGCGGCCGGCACGTCGTCGCGTTCCTCCAAGCTGATCCACGGCGGCCTGCGCTACCTGGAGATGCTGGATTTCGGGCTGGTGAAGGAAGCGCTGCACGAACGCGGCCTGATTCTTTCGGTCCTGGCACCGCACCTGGCCCGGCCCGTGCCGTTCCTGTATCCGCTGACCAAACCGTTCCTCGAGCGGCCCTATGTGGGCGCCGGGATCGCACTCTATGACGCCATGTCCATTAGCGGCGGGCACAGCCGCGGCGTGCCGTTCCACAAGCACCTCAGCAGGCGGGGCACCCTCAGAGCCGCCCCCAGCCTGAAAAAAGACGCCTTTGTGGGCTCCATCCGCTATTACGACGGCCAGGTGGATGACGCCAAGTACGTGGCAAACCTCGTCCGGACGGCCGCACACTACGGCGCCCATGCGGTGAACCAGATGGCGGTGGTGGACTTCCTGCGGGAAGGTGAACGCGTGGTGGGGGCCAAAGTGGTCAACCACGAGGACGGTACGCACTTCAACGTCAAAGCCAAGCAGGTCATCAACGCCACCGGTGTATGGACTGACGAAACCCAGGCGATGGTCACGGACCGGGGGCAGCTCAAAGTCCGGGCGTCCAAGGGCATCCACCTCGTAGTGCCCCGCGACCGGTTCCAGTCCACGGTTGGGCTGATCCTGCGCACCGAAAAGTCCGTGCTCTTCGTTATTCCGTGGGGCAGGCACTGGATCATCGGCACCACGGACACTGAGTGGAACCTAGACAAGGCCCACCCGGCGGCCTCCAGCAAGGACATCGACTACATCCTCGAGCACGTCAACCGGGTCCTGAAACGCCCGCTGACCAGGGAGGACGTTGAAGGCGTCTACGCCGGACTGCGCCCCCTCCTGGCGGGGGAGAACGATTCCACGGCGAAACTGTCGCGTGAACACATCGTGGCCCACCCCGTACCGGGCCTGGTGGTGGTGGCCGGCGGCAAATGGACCACCTACCGGGTTATGGCCAAGGACGCAGTGGACGAGGCCACCCGCACCATGGATGAGCGGGTCCCGGCGAGCTGCACCGAAACCATCCCGCTGCTCGGTGCCGGCGGATTCAAGGCCGCCTGGAACCGCAGGAGCAGGACCGCCGAAGAGTCCGGCGTACACGTGGCCCGGGTGGAGCACCTGCTGAACCGCTACGGGTCCATGACTCCGGAGGTACTGGACATCATCGCCCGGAATCCCGAATTGGCAGAGCCGTTACCCGGTGCTGACGATTACCTGCAGGCCGAAGCCGTGTACGCCGCAACCCACGAGGGCGCCCGGCATGTCCATGACGTGCTGACCCGGCGGACACGCATCTCCATCGAGGCCTGGGACCGTGGTGTATCGGCGGTGCCGGTTGTCGCTAAACTTATGGGCGAAGTCCTTGGCTGGAGCGATGTACAACGCGAAAGCGAAATAAAGCACTACATAGCACGCGTTGAAGCTGAACGGCTGAGCCAGCAGCAGCCGGACGACGAATCCGCCGACGCCGCACGGCTGGGTGTGGAGGACATTGTCCCCTTGCGCTGAGGCGGCACCGCATACCAGCATTTCTCCTGACTGAAGGGATACGCCTTGGCGGAACCACTTGACCGGTACGATGCCGATCTCACCACCTCCGATCTGGTGATTCTGGAGTTGGAAGCAACGGGCAAGTCGGACGCCGCGGCGCAACTCGCAGAACGCCTCTTCGCCGCCGGGCGCGTCACAGACCTGCCGGGGTTCCTGGAGCACGTCAACGCCCGCGAACACCAGCTCGCCACCGGCCTGCCGGGCGGGATCGGGCTCCCGCACGCCCGCAGCGAATTCGTCTCGCGGACGTCCATCGCCGTGGGCATCACCAAATACGGCCACTCCCTGGACTTCGGTGCCGCTGACGGTCCGGCCACCGTCATCCTCCTGATCGCCACTCCGGCAAGCTCGTTTTCCGATCACCTCGAAGTCCTGGCCACGCTGGCGCGCTCCCTGTCCAAGGAATCCTTTCGGGAGTCGCTGCGCCGGGCCTACGATGCCGAAGTCATCGCCGAACTCATCAACTCGAGCCTGGTGTTCTTCGACCACTGAGATTGGGGCAGGCCCTTTCGTGTCGACTCCGTCGCCACGTAGGGACCCGGCTGCCCCACTCTAGGGCAGGCTATTAGTTGTTCTACAGAGGAACGAAGTACGGTTAAGACGTGTGGAAAACAGCCCTTAAGCCCCGATGGATCGCAGGCCTGGTCTTCGCGATCGTTGTCTCCGGGGTGTTTGTCCTGCTCAGCCAGTGGCAGTTCGGGCGCTCCACGCAGCCCGAGGTTGCGGTGAATCCCGACACCGAGGACGTGAGGGTGCTGACGGAGACGCTTGTCCCCGGATCATTCTTCCCCGGGTCAGTGTCAGACCAGATGGTCTCCGCCGAAGGAACCTACGACCCCGCCAAACAGGTTCTGGTGCCAGAACGCCTGAAGAATGGCGAGAACGGCTACTGGGTGGTTTCCGCCTTCGCCGTGACCGGAGCGCCCGCGGTCACCGGTGTCGCGGCTTCCCCGCAGACCTGGATTCCCGTAGCCCGCGGCTGGGTGGCAGATCCCGACGACGCCGGCGCACCGCCGTCGGGCATTGTGAACCTGACCGGACGGCTGCTGCCGTCTGAATCGCCGCTGCCGTCCACCGCGCCGGACGCCGGACGCGCCTCTGCCGTGTCGGTTGCCGAACTCATCAACTACTGGGACATCAGCATGTACCCGGGATTCGTGGCCGCGACCTCGGAACTGGCCGCCGGGTCCGACCTGTCCGCGGCGGCCGTTGACGGAGCCCTGAAGCCCCTGGAAATCGGTCCCCAGCCGCCCGCCCAGCAAGTCAACTGGCTCAATCTCTTCTACTCGCTCGAGTGGGTGGTGTTCGCTGGCTTCGCCCTGTTTATCTGGTGGCGCCTCGTGAAGGACGACTACCGGCGGGACCTCGAAGAGGAACTCGACGACAATCCTCACCATGATGCTCCGCCCGCCGAAGCAACCTCTGAACAGCTCCAACAAAAGGTAAAGCCATGATCGAACCGAAACCGGCCATCCAGCAGGGACCTGCGCAGGGCAAGGGCAAGAAGCGCCGCTTCGGCGGTACCGAGCGGCAGATCCGTTCCGCCCTGAAGTTCTACAAGGTGCTGGCGTACCTCACCGGCGCCATGCTGCTGCTGCTCTGCGCCGAACTCATCGCACGTTACGCCTTTGGCCAGTACCTTTTTGCCGGCGGCACCAGCGCCGGCACGGGGCAGCCGTTCGGCCTGGGTTTCGCCGACGCCGAGCCCAAGGGCGTGGAGGGCGGCGTGAACATCTCCGTCGCCGTGCTGATCCTCCACGGCTGGATGTACGTGGTTTACCTGATCTCCAACTTCCGCCTGTGGTCGCTGATGCGGTGGCCTTTTATGAAGCTGATCCTCCTGGCACTGGGAGGCGTGGTGCCTTTCCTTTCCTTTATCGTGGAGAAGAAGTTCCACGCCGAGGTGGAGGCTGAACTGGCGGCGAACCCCCAGGCCACACAGCGCTACTGAGACGGCGTAAACGGGAGCGCCGCCGGGACGGGGAGAGTCTGCTCCGTCACAGCGGGGCCCGCCAAGGTGCGGCAGGGCGACCACGCAAGTAGGCTAGTGCGGTGACTACTCCCACTGCATCCCAGACTTCCCAGAAGCCGGTGCTGGTTGTTGACTACGGTGCCCAGTACGCGCAGCTGATTGCCCGCCGCGTCCGGGAAGCGAATGTGTATTCGGAAGTGGTTCCGCATACCTTCACCACCGAGCAGCTCCTGGCCAAGGACCCCGCCGCCATCATCCTTTCCGGTGGTCCCTCCAGCGTTTACGCGGACGGGGCACCCGCCGTCGGCGCCGACCTGTTTGAGGCCGGCATTCCGGTCTTCGGCATCTGCTACGGCTTCCAGGCCATGGCCAATGCCCTGGGCGGGAAGGTCGACAAGACCGGCCTGCGCGAGTACGGCTCCACCGAAACCACCATCCTCGGTGAGGGCCGCTCCGTCCTCGAAGGGATGCCGCAGCACCAGAACACCTGGATGAGCCACGGCGACTCTGTGCACGAGGCCCCCGAAGGCTTCGAAGTGCTGGCGACGACGGCCGGCGCTGAAGTGGCTGCCTTCGCCAACGAAGAGAAGGCCCTCTACGGCGTGCAGTGGCACCCCGAGGTCAAGCACTCGGCCTATGGCCAGCAGGTGCTGGAAAACTTCCTGTTCAAGGGCGCAAAGCTGGAGCCCAACTGGACCACGGGGAACATCCTCGAGGAGCAGGTGGACCGGATCCGTAAGCAGATCGGCGACGCCCGGGTTATCTGCGGGCTCTCCGGCGGCGTTGACTCTGCCGTTGCGGCGGCGCTCGTTCAGCGGGCCGTTGGCGACCAGCTGACCTGTGTGTTCGTTGACCACGGCCTGTTGCGCGAAGGCGAAGCCGAACAGGTTGAACGCGACTTCGTTGCCGCCACCGGCGTCAAGCTGTACGTAGCCAACGAGCAGGAGCGTTTCCTGTCGGCCCTGGCCGGCGTCAGCGATCCGGAAACCAAGCGTAAGATCATCGGCCGCGAGTTCATCCGCGCGTTCGAAGAGGCCGAGCTGGCCATCATCGCCGAGGCCGCGGCCCACGGCGAGAAGATCAAGTTCCTGGTCCAGGGCACGCTGTACCCGGACGTCGTCGAATCCGGCGGCGGCGAAGGTGCCGCGAACATCAAGAGCCACCACAACGTCGGTGGCCTTCCCGAGGACCTGCAGTTCGAACTGGTTGAACCCCTCCGCGCACTGTTCAAGGACGAGGTCCGCGCCGTGGGCGCCCAGCTGGGCCTGCCACAGGAAATCGTCGGGCGCCAGCCGTTCCCCGGCCCCGGACTGGGAATCCGCATCGTCGGCGACATCACCCAGGAGCGCCTGGACCTGCTCCGCAAGGCAGACGCCATCGCGCGTGCCGAGCTGACCGCAGCCGGGCTGGACAACGAGGTGTGGCAGATGCCGGTAGTCCTCCTGGCCGACGTCCGCAGTGTCGGCGTCATGGGTGACGGCCGCACGTACGGCCACCCGATTGTGCTCCGTCCCGTTTCGTCCGAGGACGCCATGACGGCGGACTGGTCCCGCCTGCCGTACGATCTCCTGGCCCGGATTTCGAACCGGATCACCAACGAGGTGGAAGGCGTCAACCGGGTGGTGCTGGACGTAACCAGCAAGCCGCCGGGAACCATCGAGTGGGAATAGCAGTGTGAGTGGCCGGTCTCCGTCAGCGGAGGCCGGCCATTATTATCATCCGTTGGAATCCACCGCAATTTGGCCTGATTCAGTGTTGCGGTCTCTCATCCCGGCTTCTTTGCGGCTACGCTCGAAAGTATGCCGGTATGGTCCAGGGCGTCACGTGCAAACGCAGAAAAGAAGGCAGTAGTGTCAGTTGGTCAAGGCCACCCGGAGGGTTCTGAGGAGCTTGGAAAATGGCTGTCCGGGCTTAAACCCGTCACCGGGGCAGACACCATGCTGCGTTTCACCAAGACCCCCGAAGGTTCCATTGACCTGACCCATGCGCACCCTTCCGGTCTGGCCCAGCTTATGGCCGGCCGCCGCACACGGTTGTCCACACTCATCCGCGACCACCAACAGTACGTCGTCGCGGCCCGGGCATCGCGGAACATCCGCTCCAAAATCTTCGAACTCGGAAATGACCGGGGCATTGATGCCGGTTACCTATCCGCAGGCACCGTTGTGTGGACCTCCGCCGTTGGCGGCAAACCCCAGCGCATTTCCGCGCCGGTGATGCTAACGGCAATTTCGCTTACGGTCCGGCCGGGTGAGGACGACTACGAACTGCAGCTCACCGAGCAGGCCAACATCAACCCGGCCCTGGTCCGGCACCTGAAAACCGTCCATGGCATCGTTTTTGACGTTAACGCCGTGACCCGCCTCGCTTACAGCACCGCGCGCTTCGATCCCCAGCCTGTCCTGGACAGGCTCGCAACGCTCATCCGGCCCATCCACGGCGCCGAAGCCCAGCACAATCTGCTGGTGTCCACTTTCGCGGACCTCTCCGGCAACCTGGACGATCCCTGGATCCATGAGGGCAACCCGCTGGTCGCCGCCCTGGCCAAGGCAGCCGGCGGTGAGGTCATTGACGTACCTGCGCCGGACCCCTCCCGCTTCCCGAGTGTGGACGCGCGCCACCCGGACGACGAACTGCTCCTCCTCGACGCCGATCCGGCCCAGCAATACGTTATAGATGCCGCCCGTGCAGGCGACTCCCTGGTGGTCAGCAGCCCGCCGGGCACAGGACAGACCCAGACGGCCATCAACACCATCGGTGCCCTGGTGGATGCGGGCAAGTCTGTCCTGGTGGTGGGTGACCGCCGGGCCAGCCTGAACGAAGTATCGGCACAACTGGAATCGCTTGGACTTGAATCCATCCTGTTCCAGCTCTCCGGCACAGCCACCCCCCAGCAGCTCAAGGCCCAGCTGGTGCGGGCCATCGTGCGGAACGAAAAATCACTTGAGCCGCAGCTGGGGAACCTCCACCGGACCCTAACCGAGCACCGGCACGCACTGATGGACCACGTGGCGTCCCTCCATAACGTGCGCCAGCGCTGGGGCTGCTCGCCGTATCAGGCCATGCAGTCACTGGCCGAGCTGACGTCCATCCATCCGGCTCCCGCCACCACGGTCCGTCTCAAGCGCAGTGTGCTGGACAGCATCCGCGACCGCAATGAGCTCGCCGGCCGGCTCCGCCGCGCCGCCGAGCTTGGCAGCTTCAGCCGCGCGTCCACCACAAGCCCGTGGCACGGCGCCCGGCTGCTCACCCGCAAGGAGACCGAGGAAGCCCAGGAGCTCGCCCGGTCAGTGGCGAAGAACCTGCCTATTCTGCGTGACCGGATGAACAGCGTGGCCGAACATGCCGAAATCCGGCTTGGCTTGTCCTTCTCGGAGTGGGGGGAGCAGCTCGAACTCCTCATGGCTGTCCGCGAAAGCCTAGATAAGTTCACACCGGACATCTTCGACAGGCCGGTCAACGATCTCATTTCCGCCACGGCGTCCTCCGCCTGGCGCCGGGAGCGGAACGTCGATATGGCCTCCATGCAGCGTTCCCGCCTGCGCCGGGTCGCGAAAGAGTACGTCCGCCCGGGCGTCCACATCAGCGATCTCCACAGCTCGCTGGTGCTGGTGCAGGACCAGCGTGCCCTCTGGTCAGGGTACGCCACCTCGCAGCGCCACCCGGCCGTCCCCGCGGGCCTTGCCGAAATGAATGTGATGTACCGGTCGCTGGACCGGGAGCTGACCCAGCTGGGCGAGGCCCTCCGGCACACCCAGGCCGGTGGCTCGCTGGCAACGGCCCGCTATGAGGAACTCATGGAGCGGCTGGAGCGGCTCGTGGCCGACACCCACACGCTCAAAACGCTTCCCGAGCGCACGCTGCTCGTGGAAAACATGCGCGAGCACGGCCTGGGGGAGCTCCTGGCCGATCTTGCGGACCGGGAGGTTCCCGCAGGGTCCGTCGCAGCAGAGCTTGAACTGGCCTGGTGGCAGTCCGCGCTGGAAGCGATGATCAGCGGCGACGATTACCTCGCCATGTCTGACGGGGACGCGCTCCGGCAGCTTGAGGCCGAATACCGGCTCGCGGACAACGCCCATATTGCCAGCGGCGCGGCGCGCCTGCGCTGGGACCTGTCCGAACGGTGGGGGACCGCGCTTGCGGAACACCCGCGTCAGGCGCAGCTGCTCAAGAGCCTGCTCAAGGACGGTAGGGTTACCCTCGCGGCGCTGACCGCCCAGGCCGCCGAGCTGGTTCCCATGCTGGTGCCGGTCTGGTCGGTCAGCCCGTACCTCATGACCGGGCTCTTGCCGGCCGAACAGCACTTCGACGCCGTGGTCATCCTGGACGCCGAAGCGACGTCGCTGCAGGCCGTCCTGCCTGCCATCGCCCGAGCCGGGCAGGTCATTGCCTTCGGTGATGCCAAGATTGCCAGCCCCCGGACTTTCACTGTTGGTGTTGAGCGGCTGGCCCCCGGTGAAGCGGCCCATCATCGCGTCGAAAGCGCGTATTCGGCGCTGTCTGCGGTCCTGCCTGTCTGGCGGTTGAATTTTGTCTACCGCGCGGTTGACGAGGACCTGGTCCTGCAGCTGAGCAAGAACTCCTACGACGGGGCCCTCCGCAGGCTCCCGGAGGGGCAATCGGCCACGGGACTGGACAGGGCGCTCCTGGTCGAGTATCTGCCCGACGGCACGGGGCTGCCCAGCGCCGACCACGAAGGCGTGGAATCCGTGGTGGCCGAGGTTAACCGCGTGGTCCAGCTGGTCTTTGAGCACGCCCGGACGCGGCCGCGCACGTCGCTGGCAGTGGTCACCGCCAGCCTGCGCCACGCTGCCCGGATCGGTGAGTCAATCCGTCTTCAGCTCCCGAACCACCCGGGGCTGGCCAGCTTCTTCAGCGCAGGATCCGAGTCCTTCCGGGTGGTTGACCTTGAGCGTGCGCAGGGCCTGGTCCGTGACCACGTGATCTTCTCACCCGGTTTCGGCCGCACTCCGCATGGCCGGGCGCTGCACAACTTCGGACCCCTGTCGGCTGAGGGCGGGCGGGAAAAGTTCGCTTTGGCCATGACGCGTGCCCGCCGATCGCTCCACGTACTGACGTGTTTCCAGCCCGAAGACCTGGACCACACGCGGCTGTCCTACGGGGCGGTGGACTTCTACGAGCTCCTCAATCGTGAAATTGCCGGAAAGACCGATCTCGGTACCCCGGCCTCGCGTGCGGCTGCCAGCGAGCAGGCGCTTGGGGCCGATCCCCTCGTGGCCGATCTTGGCGACCGGCTGCGTGCCCGCGGCGCCCGAGTCTGGCACCAGTACGACGGCGTGATTGACGTGGTGGCCGCAGCAGACCCGCTCAGCACCATGGGCCAGGACGACGCCGAGATTCCGCGACCGGTGGCCATCGAATCGGATGGCACGGAGCAGTACCGCACCATGAGTGTCCGCGAGCGGAGCCGGCTCCGCCCTCAGCTGCTGGAACGGATGGGCTGGCGGTACATGCCGCTATGGACCATCGAAGTCTTTACGGACCCGTCCGCCTGCGCGGACCGGATCGCGGGTTACCTGGGCCTTGAGAATGTTCTGCCGCCCGGACGAGGCACAGCCTCGGGCGGATTCTTTGACGAGGACATGGACGCGCTCGCGCTGGGAAGTATTGAAAACGACAGGAACGAAGACCAGGCCGGACGCCTGGCCAGTGAGGAGGCGGTTGTTGTGACGCCACGGAATACCGATCAGGCGGAGACACGCGGTAACGGCCAGCCAGATGAGGCAGGAAACGGGACGGCCGCTGCGCCGGAACGCCAGGTGCCAGGGGCAGCAGGCATCTTGCCCAACAAGGCTGCGGAGGATGACCCGAAGCGCTGGGGCGATGGCCCCGACAACGATCACGATGCTTGGCTGAAGGAAAACAAGCCGCCGCACTGGGGCTGACCTGCAAGCTGCAACGGCTTCACCCCGCCCCGCCTTCGGGTCCCACCAGAACGAAAAACAGTTTGCCCTGGGTGGAGGCCCCGGCCAGCCGCGCAGCCTGCTCCGGGGCTGCCGCCACGACAATCAGCCCGTCGGTTTCGCCGGTGCCCAACCACTGACCCGTCTTGCCGCCCTGTCCTGACGTCCACAGGACGGGAACGGACGTTGCCAGCACTTCTGAGGGGGACTGCTGATCGTAGCCGTTCGCCCGGGTTAGTACCACATTGACCAGTTGCCCGGGCGATACCAGCTGGATGGAGGAAGGATCGGCCATCCTCAACGGCACGGCTGCGGAGCCTGGAGGCGTTCCGGTCAGCAGGCCGGGTCCCAGCAGCAGGGAGTCGGTCACAAGCTGGCCCTTCCGCAAAGGGGCTGCCAGTTGTTTTCCCGCGGCTTCACCGGTGTGGGATATGGCCCCGGCGGTCAGCATCCCCGGCGGGATCTTCGTTGCCGTCATGTCCGTGGCCGACAAGGCCGTGCCTGCGGGGAGATCCCGCGCCGCAGCCAACACCGGAACAGTATCGGTGGGCGGGGGAGTGAGCTGATGGACCGTGATCCCCGCAGCAAGGCAAAGCAGGAGCGCTATCGCAAGGCGCCGGTTCCGGCCCAGCCAGGACAATAGCCTGTGGCCACGCACGCCGCGGGGGCGTGCTGACGGGAGCGGACGGCGGACCTGGCGTCCCGACGGGGCGGATCCGCGGCTGGGACGAAAGAGAGTAGCGGGCATGCGAACCACGCTACGTACCGGCAACGGAGTCCGACAGAAGCGAAGGTGCCTATGTGGACAACCGAGCCGCCGGCGTCGTACGTCTTGTTAGACCGGAGGTCAGCTGGCGGCAGCGGCCGTGGCAGGTGCCGGCGCGGCCGCGGCAGGGGCAGGGGCAGGGGCAGGGGCAGCCGAAACGGTGCTTCCCTTGGCATCCCGGGAGTCAGTCCGGTAGAAACCGGAGCCCTTGAAGACCACGCCCACGCTGTTGAACTTCTTGCGCAAGGCGCCCTGGCACTCCGGGCATGACGTCAGGGTGCTGTCGGTAAACGACTGGAAAACGTCGAAGGCGTGGCCGCAATCCTTGCAGGCGTAAGCATAAGTGGGCACTGGTGATCCTCCTCGGGGGCAAACGAGAGGTCCTGTGCCGCGCTGAACGCAAACCGTCCATTAGCAGTCGCAGGGCCTGAGTGCCAATTCTATCACCCCCGGAAAGTAGCCCTCCGTCAGGCTGGGTCCGGTAGCCGGATCAAACCTGACGGCGTCAGGGCAGCCGGCACCCTCCGGTCAAAGTCTTCGGCGGGAATGCTTCCGGCCGGAAGCAGTTCGGCATCGAAGACGACGGCCGCAAACGGGATCTCAAGTCCGTCCCGGCCAAGGGAGCCCAGCAGGACGTCGTAGTAGCCGCCGCCCTGGCCTATGCGGTTGCCGTCCCTGTCCACGGCTGTGGCGGGGATGAAGAGTGCGGCAACAGACGTCATGACGCCGAGGCCAAGGCGAGGTCCGGCCGGTTCCAGCACCGGCGCATAACGGCTGCGGACAAACTCGACGCCGGGGGTCCACTGCGTCCAGCTCAGCCGGCGTCCGGGCTCACAGACAGGGAGCAGGACTGCGTGGCCATGCCGATGGAGTTCGATGATCAGGGGCAGTGTGGGCGGTTCGGGTTCTACGCCCAGGTATGCGCAAAAGGTCGACGGCGTCCCGCCGGTCAACTGTTCGGCCCACGCGGCGCCGTGGGCGGCCAGGGCGGCACCGGCGGCGTCGCGGTGAGTGGGATCCGTCGCGGCACGGCGCGCACGATGGCGTGCGCGGATGTCCGCCTTGGCTGCGCTGCTGCCTTCGGACATGCCGCTCCTTCGTTGGCGTTTACTGTGGCCGTTGCAGTCGCTGCGGTCCATTGGCCCGGGAGCCACCAATAATTACTGAATGATCAGCCCCTCCGTTAGATTAGTCCAGTGACTACCACTCAGCAGACAGTACGCAAGGCCGTTATTCCCGCTGCCGGACTCGGCACCAGGTTCCTGCCGGCCACCAAAGCCATGCCCAAGGAAATGCTCCCGGTGGTGGACAAGCCGGCCATCCAGTACGTGGTTGAAGAAGCTGTCAGCGTTGGCCTGAACGACATCCTGATGATCACGGGACGCAACAAGCGTGCCCTGGAGGACCACTTCGACAGGGTTCCTTCGCTGGAGGACACCTTGGAAGCCAAAGGCGACCTCGCCAAACTTGAGTCCATCCAGGCAGCAAGCAACCTCGGTGACATCCACTACGTCCGGCAGGGTGACCCCAACGGCCTGGGCCACGCAGTGTTGCGTGCAAAGCAGCACGTTGGCAACGAACCCTTTGCTGTGCTCCTCGGCGATGACCTGATCGATGCCCGGGACGAACTTCTCAGCACCATGATCGATGTCCAGTCCAAGACCGGCGGATCCGTGGTGGCCCTCATCGAGGTGGAGCCCTCCCAGATCAGTGCCTACGGTTGTGCCGACGTGCAGGGGATCGACGGTGAAGGCTACGTCAGGATCAACAAGCTCGTCGAAAAGCCCAGCGTGGAGGAGGCGCCCTCCAACCTGGCCGTCATTGGCCGCTACGTCCTCCACCCGGCAGTTTTTGACGTGCTCGAGCGCACCGGCCCGGGCCGGGGCGGGGAAATCCAGCTGACGGACGCCCTGCAGGAACTGGCGGCCGGCGAAGGCGAGGGCTATGGAGTTTACGGCGTGGTCTTCCGAGGCCGCCGTTACGACACCGGTGACAAGCTCAGCTACCTCAAGGCCTGCGTCCAGCTCGCCATCGACAGCGACGACCTCGGCCCCGGCCTTCGGGAGTGGCTGCCGGGCTTCGCGGCCGGCCTCACTAAATAGCTGCCGTGCGCCCCGGAGCCATCTGGCCCGTGACACTCGAATGCGGCGACCTGATCCTGCGCCCCATCCGGTACCGGGACAAGAGGGAATGGACCCAGGTCCGGGGGCGCAACAGCGAGTGGCTGGCGCCCTGGGAAGCATCCAACCCGGCGTCTGGCGGTGCGCTGCCTGACTACCGGCAGATGGTGCGGTCCTTGAAAATCCAGGCCGCCCAAGGGACGGCCTTGCCCTTCCTGATCGCCGAGCGCACACCCAGGTTGGCCGCCCCGGTCATTGTTGGCCAGCTGACCGTGTCCTCGATTGTGTGGGGTTCCGCCATGATGGCCACACTGGGTTACTGGGTTGACCAGGCCCGCGCCGGTCATGGCATCGCACCTACCGCCGTGGCCATGGCCACGGACCATTGCTTCCAGGCCCTCGGCCTGCACCGGATGGAGATCAACATCCGGCCCGAGAACGGCCCCAGCCTGCGCGTGGTTGAGAAACTGGGATTCCGCGACGAAGGCTATCGTCCACGCTTCCTTCACATCAACGGCGAGTGGGCGGACCACCGGACTTTCGCGCTGACCGCTGAAGAGGTCCCGGAGGGGCTGCTCGCGCGGTGGCTCGCGTCCCGGTCCTGACCCCCGGCAGCTGAACCCGCCAGACGTACTTCCAAAGTCATAAATCCAATCAATTGCCACGTTGCCCGCGACACACCGTGGCTAATGCGGGGGCGGCTGCCGTAATACTCATACGGTTTTGATTGTGGACTTCCCCCTAAGCAGCTCAGTGATCCTTGTGGTTGCCGTTGTGCTCTGGATCGTGTGGGTTGCGCCCTACGTTCTGCGGAACCGCCGGCACCAGGCCCAGGCCGCTGGCGACTTCCTGGCAGAAGTACCAGCCATTGAATCATCGGAACCGAGAGCCGGGACGGTACTGAACATCACCGCCCAGCAGGAGAAAGCCATGGAGATCAGGAAGAGCCCCGAGACCGCAACGGAAACGTCCGGCAGTTCGACGACGGGCGGCGCGTTCCGGATCCGCTATGGCAGGACAGCGATCGCCCTCGTCGGGGTCCTGTCGCTGCTGACCGCGTTTGTTTCGGGTGTTCTTCTGCCGTTCGGAATCGGCAGCGCGCTGCTGCCGGTGGCCGGCCTGGCCGCCACCGTCGCAGCTGTGGCGGTGCTCCGGTCCCTGGCTGTCCGGGACCGCAAAGCGAAGGTCAACGCCGCTTTTCGCTCAGCGATGAGTGCCCCCGTGCGGCGTTCAGGATCTGACGCCACGGATACCGTGGCCCGTCCCGCCGCCCGGCCGGAAAGCCGGCTCTTTGACGCCGAGGCCCACCAGCCCAAGCCGGAGCCCAAGCCCCTGACCGCGATGGAACTCCGGGAAGCGGCACTGGCTGTAGCCGTTGCCGCCGGAGATACCAGCGCTGCCCTATCGCTGAAGCCGGCTGACACCACCTGGGAACCGGTAGACGTGCCGAAACCGGTGTACGTTGAAGCGGCCAAGGCAGAGCGCCCGGCTCCCCAGCCGCTTGATCTTCCTGAGGCACCCAAAGCCGTCGGTAAGCCGTCCCTGAAACAGGGCGTACCCGCTGCCGCGCCCGCCGCGCCTGCCGCGAAGCCCCTCACCAAGGCGCAGAGCGCCCTGAGCAACCTCGACGACGTCCTGCAGCGCCGCCGCGCCTGATAGCTTGCCAGAGCAGCCCACGCCGTTTGCCCGCCCGTGTGCGGAGTGTCAATTCGCAATGCGGGACGAAAATTTGTAGCCTAAGGTCACCGGTACCGCCCGTTCACCAGGGAAGGCGGACTGTTCCGGGGCTATAGCTCAGTTGGTAGAGCGCTTCGTTCGCATCGAAGAGGTCAGGAGTTCGAATCTCCTTAGCTCCACATTGAAGGCCCTCTGACCTGCGGAAACGTTGGGTTGGAGGGCTTTTACCTTGCCTGTTTTTGGGCGACCACACGGAAACGACACGCTTTGGAAAAATTCCGGTGTTCATCCGGACTTTCGTTCCGGGTGAGGCGGAGGCACGTTGCCAATCTTTTGGAGGGCCTCCGTGAGATCCGGCGATTCGGTTGCCTTGGCAATGTGGCCCTTCGCAGATGAGCGTGGTTAGGGCGGTCTGAGGATACCGCCGCCGGGCTGGGGGTTTTCGGTGCGGCGTGGTGCGGTGGGAAAGAGGTCAGGGCCTCTTTGAATTGGTAGCGACCAAGCAAACCAATAGCAAAAGAGACCCTGACATGAATAACTCTATGTCTTGTTCCGGTGGCCGCTGGTGCGCGCGCGCGGATGCGCTGCTCGGTGTCGAGGGCATCCACGTCAGCACTGTCACGGCAACCGGGACCGGCCTGCTTCTGCGCATCGAGACCGGCGGGGAACTCGCGGGTTGCCCTGATTGCGGCGTCGTCGCGGTAGGCCACGGCCGCCGCCAGGTCCGGCTCCATGACATTCCCTGTTTCGGCAGGCCGGTGCGGCTGCTGTGGGCCAAACGGGTCTGGCGCTGCCCGGACCCGGGCTGCCCAAGAATGACGTTCACCGAAGAGCACCCGCCGGGCCGTTGGGTGGGCGACCGACGCGCTGCAGGGTTTCGATACCCCGGTCTCGGCCCTGGCCCACCAACTCGGGGTCTCCTGGCACACCGTCTGGGACGCCATCAAGGCAGAGGCCACCCGCCGCATCGGGAGCGCCGATCGGCTCGCCGGCGTTGACGCGCTCGGCGTCGATGAGCATGTCTGGTCCCACACCGGCCCGCCGGGATCCGGCATGGTCACCGGGATCGTGGACCACACCCGCGACGCCCACGGCATGGTCCACGCCCGGCTGCTGGACCTCGTCCCGGGCCGATCCGGGAAGGCCTACGCCGACTGGCTCAAAGACCGCGGCACCGGGTTCACCGCCGGCATCAAGACAGCGGCGCTGGATCCATTCCGCGGCTACGCCAACGCGATCCGCGACGAGCTACCCGAAGCTATCACGGTCCTGGACGCCTTCCATGTTGTGAAGCTCGGATCAGCCATGGTCGATGAAGTCCGCCGCCGCGTCCAGCAGGACACCCTGGGGCACCGCGGCCGCAAGGGAGATCCGCTCTACGGCATCCGGAGGACCCTACAGATCGGCGCTGAACATCTCTCCGACAAGCAATCCGCACGGCTCGATGCGAAACTCACTCTCGGGGACCCCGACCACGAAGTCACCCTCGCCTGGCAGTGCTATCAGAAGCTCCGCAACATCTACCACGCCCGGCCGGAACGGGGCAGGGAACTCGTCAACGAAGTCATAGCGTCATTCCCGACCTGCCCGATCCCCGAAGTCGCCCGCCTCGGCCGGACACTCAAACAATGGAAGACGGCGATCCTGGCCTACTTCGACACCAACGGCGCCTCCAACGGACCCACGGAAGCAATCAACGGCGTCATCGAAACCACACGCCGAATCGCCAGAGGCTTCCGCAACTTCACCAACTACCGACTCAGATGCCTACTCGCCGCCGGCGGCCACCGACCTTACCGGATCAAACAAACCAACCATGCCTAACTGCGAAGGGCCGGCAATGTAGTGCTTCTCCGTGATCGCAGTTCCGGAGGGACCCAGCTGGGCGGCGGCATGTTGGAACTGTATTCCTGGTCGATGAGAGTGGCAACGCCTGCGGAAGTTGTGTGGGCTGCGGACATTTCCTGTGGAAGACGGGAACAACATGGCTTCGGGCTTGGGCTGCTCGGCTGTTTGTTTGCATCGGAGTGTTTGTACGGCAAAAGGAGGCACCTTCATCGTGCGGAAGCCGGCTTTCGTCTTCGGATGGTCTTGCCGGTAGGTGCCGCGGCCTTTCTCCATGACGACAGTTCCCGAGATGGTGATGGTTGGCGGTTCCGCTTCGAGGTCGACGTCCTGCCAGCGGATGGCCAAGCCCCCACCAATTCGGGCGCCCGTGGCAAGGAAGATATCGAGAACGTCCAGTAGATCTGTAGCGCGTGGCCGTCCTTGGTGTGCGGGGTCCTCCTGCCACCTTCCAGCGACAGTCGGGAGCTTCTGAACGTCATTGACTGACAGCGCCTTGACGTCCTTCGTGGCGATCTTGATGGGTCCGACATCCCGGACTGGATTGCTGTGCAGAGCATCATGTCGGACCGCGAGACCGATCATGCCGGTCAGCACGATTTTGGAATGACGTGCTGTGGCGGGGTGGTCTGAGGCGACGTTGTTGAGGAACCGGTAGATGCGGCCGGTGCTGAGCTCGTGGAGGCGAAGTCCGGCCAGCGCGGGTTTGGTGACACGCCGGTAGGTGTCGCGGTAGCCATCGATGGTCCTTCGGCCTGCTCGACCGTTGTTCTCGATTTCGTCGGAGGATCGCACGGGACGGAATGCGGCGTTGGTCTGGCTGGATTGGGTGGCACTCTAGGGGAGCCGGACGCCCTTCTTAGGATCGCCGTCGTACTGTGACACCGTCCGATCTCCGACGAGGAGTCCTTCCCCGATGGTGAGTCCTCGCCCGGCCAGGGCGCCCGTGAGCGCAGCGATAGTTGCCGCGTGTGGTTTGTGGCCGCCATTCATGGGCTCCGAGGTGTAGACGTTGAGGAGCACACCTTCGGCGCTGGTGTCGTGGCCGAGGTATTCGGCGACCATCTTTGCGTAACTGATTTCGGCGCCTGGCTTCCGCAGGTCGACGCGGAGGGTTGCCCCTACGTGGTTGTCGGCCAGGGTGATGAACACCAGGCTTTCTTGGGGCCAAAACCCCAAGGTGTGGCCAATGAAACTGAGGACGTCGGCGGGGTTTTGATGATGAGCGGTTCCATGTTCTTTCTCCTTCAGCGGCTGGCTGGCACAGGGCGCGTCAGTCAGATGTGTGCGCCGTTCTGATAGACGAATCACCGCGGAGGACCCGCCCGGCGATGATGGGGATCAGAATGACAAACGGCGATGATGCTTTTGACCATTCATGGCGCGGCATGATGCCGGGGCGTCGTTGTTGATAGGCGTCAACCCTATTGTGTCCGCTGAGCGCCGGAGCGGGTTCTCGTGCTTGAGTACGGTTAGTCCGACTCCGCCGTGGTCCTTTGCACCGAAATTGAACGCTTGTGAATTGGGTTCAGGGACATTATCGGGGGTGTCCACGCGCGGGCCTGTGGATTTCAGGGCTTGGTGGCGGCATTCTGTTTTCGCTCAGTGCGGGTCGACTGGGTCTTGAGTTGCACCCGGGCGGTGGGAAATTCGGCCGCGATCGGCACCCGGTCCGCGACGATGAGCTACGAGCTGGTCCATGTCCATGTCCATGTCCAGGCCGGTGAAGGTGGGGTGGCTTTGTCCAGGACCGGACCTGGGAGGTCCAGCCGTGTTGTCGAAGCATTGGGGCCCACGCAGTGAGTCATGGAAAACGCAAACAAGCGCACAGCCAAGGCGCCACGCCTAATACTTTCCATTGGTATTTAAGTATGCGTCAACTAGGGGCTTAAATATCCATTTACCAGGATCTTCCATTCCTTAGGAAACTAAGATACAGTGTTGGCATGTATAGAGAGTCACACCTCACACAGTTGGGGGACAGCGAACGGCGCGCCCTCGAGCTCATAGTTTCCGGGCAGGTTTCCAGTCGAGCGCAGGTAGCACAGGCTCTTGCCCTCTCGAATGGCCGTGTCAGTAAGTTGATAGCGTCCTTGATCTCTCATGGGTATCTCGAAGAGTCGGAAGAGATACTTCGAGGCACAGGCCGGCCGGCCCGTATTCTCCTCCCCGTGGCGGATCGGATCGTTACTCTAGGCGTCAAGTTAACGCCGGATATGGCCTTTGGCACGTGGATTGACATGCAAGGAAAACAGCTGCATTACGCCGAGCTTTCGATTGAAGGGGCGAGCATTGACGCTGCTGTTAAAGCAACGGCCGAACTGATGGAGCGCTCGCCATTTGAATATGATGTGGCGGCAATCGGTGTTGGCTTGCCAGCAACGGTCGATCCAGATGGCCGTGGGGTTCATGATGTTGCTTACCTTGGTTGGAGTTCAGGGCGTCTCGCTGACGCGGTCGAGGCGAGAACAGGGCTCAGGACGGTTCTAAGCAATGACGTTAACGCAGCGACGACCTACGAGCATTGGTTCGGTCTAGGGCGGGGATGCAAGGACCTTGCGGTGCTGACGCTGGGAACGGGTATCGGATGCGGGCTGATAGTCAGCGGCGAGATTGTGCATGGTGTTGAGGGTCGTTCAGGGTTGTTGAGCCATCTGGAAATCGATCGATCTGGGCCGATATGCGATCTCGGGCACCGCGGGTGCCTGTCTTCATACGCGTCCATTCCATCAATTCTGAGGCAAGCGTCACCATATTTTCCGGGCCGCTCATTCGAGGACCTGCTTGAGATAGCAGAAACGGGCAATGCCATCGCCAATCGAATTTTCAGTGACGCGGCTATTGCCATAGGTCGGGCGCTGGCGTTGGTAGTAAACATGCTTGGACCTGAACGCGTAATCGTCACCGGTGACGGCATCGCCGTCTACACGACCTACGGGGACGCAGTGAATCGCGAATTCGAACGCGCGCGGCACTGGCGGGCCGCGAAGTCAGAAACACTCGTTGACCACCTGCCACTTGCAGGATGGTCCAAAGGAGCCGCAGCCGTGGCATTGAGGAGCGTCATTCGTGACAGCGCAGCACCCATCAACTGAAGCGGAAGGAGGGTCCACGGCTACAACTCAGGACTCAGTATCCGAGCTTATTCACCTCTCTAGCGGAGGCGTTTCCCTCGTCTTAGACACTTCCCAGCGTCGATCCCCGGCCGTTGTCCATTGGGGCCGTAGCCTGGCATCGCCGATTCATGAGTTGCGGCTGTGGGCCCAACTCGATGAAATGCCGTCGGCGAACAGCACCGCTGACACACCTACGCGACTTGCGATACTCCCATCTCATCATGAGGGATGGATGGGGCGCTTCGGTCTGAGCGGACACTCGGACGGCTCTTCATGGTCTCCGCGATTTCATGTCCAGTCGGTCTCTTTGAATGGTGAACAAGTACATCAATCTGAGATCGAAGCTCCCGGGGGACACATCGAGTACGACCTTGTTGACAGCAACAGTGGCCTCCGGGTTCGACTTGAAATCGAGATGACAGCGTCTGGTCTGGTACGAACCCGCGCAACTGTCCTCGTGGCTCCCGAGACGGCGGGAAGTTCGGAACCCTCCTCAACGTACTCGCTGGAGGAGCTTGCTATGGCGTTTCCGGTGCCGCTCAGGGCCTCGGAGCGGCTGGACTTCTCTGGCCACTGGGGTTACGAACGGGCACCGCAACGGGCTCCGATCAGTATCGGTTCGCATGTAAGGGAGAACCGTCGCGGCCGTACAGGTCACGACAGCGCATATGTACTGCATGCCGGGGTACCGGGCTTTGGCTTCGAATCGGGCGAGGTTTGGGGGGTTCATGTAGGGTTCAGCGGAAACCATAGGCATTTCCTCGAACGGCTGGGAAATGGAGTCCAGGTCCTGGGTGGCAGTGAGCTTCTGCTTCCGGGGGAGGTCACTATCCGGCCCGGCGATGACTTCGCGACTCCGTGGGTCTACTGGACATATGGCGACGGCCTGGATGCTGCGGCGTCCAGGTTCCACGAATTTCTGAGGAATCGTGAACAGCACCCTTGGAAGCCGCGTCCCGTGGTTCTTAACGTTTGGGAGGCCGTGTACTTCGACCATTCTCCCGAACACCTGATATTTCTCGCGGAGAAGGCCGCAGGCATCGGAGTCGAACGCTTCGTTTTGGACGACGGCTGGTTTAAGGGCCGCGTGAACGATAAGGCGGGTCTCGGTGACTGGGTTGTGGACGAGGAGCGGTGGCCAGACGGTCTCCGGCCCCTGATCGAGTCCGCAAAGCGTCTCGGCATGGAGTTCGGTATATGGATTGAACCTGAAATGGTGAACCTGGATTCGGACCTGATCCGCGCACATCCTGACTGGCTCCTCCAGGCATCGGCCGAACTTCCCCGAAGTGCACGCACCCAGTATGTACTGGACCTCACGCGCGTAGAGGCTTACAACCACATTTTGGCGCAGTTGCGTGCGTTGCTGCGCGACAACGACATCGCTTACATGAAATGGGACCACAATCGAGACCTCCTCGAAGCTGGATCGTCGATTAATCATGCGCCTGCCGTGCACCGGCAGACAGTTGCCGTGTACCGCTTGATGGCCGAGCTTAGGCGCGAGTTTCCCGGAGTTGAGATCGAATCCTGCAGCGCCGGCGGCGCCAGAATCGATCTCGGTGTCGCCGAACACACAGACCGATTCTGGGCCTCTGACAACCATGATGCGTTGGACAGGCAACTTATTCAACGCTGGACGGGGCAGCTCGTTCCGCCGGAACTTATCGGCGCACATATAGCACGTCCGCAGTCAACCACAACCGGGCGGACACATTCACTTGCCTTCCGGGCGGGGACGGCACTGTTCGGGCACTTTGGCATCGAGTGGGATATCTCGGAGATCGACGAAACAGAACGGCAGGGGCTGGCGAGATGGCTCGAAATCTACAAGACGTGGCGCCCCTTGTTGCATAGCGGCCGGGTGGTCCGAGCTGACATGGACGATGACTGCCAGCTCCTGCACGGTGTCGTCGCTCGAGACCAGTCGGTCGGTCTTTACGCACTTGTTGGGATGCGTCAGTCGGCCAGCGGCGTTCCGGGACGTATCAGGTTCCCTGGTTTGGCTCCCGACCGGCTTTATCGCATTGATTTGGTGGATTCTCCGGATTTCGTTGGGCATTGGCGCAACGTGCGCTGGCTCCGAGATCTCCATGGTGGTAAAGGATCCCCGACGATCTCGGGTGAGCTGCTCTCCACGGTGGGGCTCCCTGCTCCGTCTCTCCAACCCGAATCACTCGTGTTATTTGAACTTACCTGCTCTAACTAAATGTCCGCTATTAAAACAGCGGCGATACAGATAGGAACAAAATGAGGAAACGAATTCTTGCAGCAGCGACAAGTATTGTCGCAGCCATGGTCCTGGGAGGCTGCTCCACCGGGGCGACAAGCGCCAAGGACGAACCGGTGGAACTCACATACGCAATGTGGGACACCACCCAAGAACCAGTCTTCAGAAAAATGTTCGACGAATTCTCGAAAAAAAATCCGAACATTACGGTCAAGACCCAGGTCCTCGCTTTTGGTGACTACTGGACCAAACGCCAGACAGAAGCCAGCAACGGCACGCTTCCTGACGTGTTCTGGACGAACCCGCAGAACTTCCCCATCTACGCATCCCAAGGAATACTTGCTCCTGTCAAGGAAGGGGAAGGCGTCACGGCTGATGCTGTCCCTGCAACAATGCGCGGGCTCTACACCTGGAAAAACGAACTGTACACATTCCCGAACAACCGGGATGCTATCGGGATCTGGTACAACAAGGATCTGTTCGACGCGGCCGGGGTCAAATACCCGGCGGATAACTGGACGGTGTCTGACTATGCGGCAACAGCCAAGTCGCTCGCAAATTCAGGGACACAGGTATGGGGAACGACGGCACCGCTGGATAGCCGCGCCACTTATGGTGCAACTATCCACAACGAAGGCGGCCGCATTATCAACTCGGACGCAACGAAAGCCGAGATTGACTCGCCGGCGGCCATTAAGGGTATTCAGTTCTGGACAGACCTCATCGCCCAGGGCAGTGCTCCAACCCTTGCCCAACAAGCAGAGACGGATCCGATCAGTCTGTTCCTCTCTGCAAAAGCGGCAATGCACCCTGACGGATCCTGGATGAGCCGCAGCTTCGCGGACTCACCTCTTGGTAAAGCCGGACGTATCGGTGTTGCCCCCTACCCGAAGGGGTCAGCAGGAACCAACGAAACCTCCACATCGTCCCTTGGAAACGTTATGCCTAAAAAGGCAAAGCATCCGGCAGAGGCCCTGAAACTCATCCAATTCCTGGGTTCAAAGGATGCTGCCAAGATCTACACCGAAAACGGAATAGGTTTTACCGCGTATCCGGAACTTGATCAGACCTTCATTGATCACTTCGCCAGCACAATTGATGTGCGCAGTTTCTCTGATGCGGTTGCGAAGGCTTACCCGATCGACCGTTCGAACAACACCTCAGTGTGGTCCAGGAAGATGGCCACCGACCTCACGCCGGCATTTGAAGGAAAAACATCGGTTGCTGATGCTGCGGCGAAGGCGAACAGCGACATCCAAGCGGCGCTGGACGCGGAGAAGAAGTAGCCTTCCATGCGCGATACGACTCTAGCGGAGCCTTCCCGGCCTCAGGGCCGGGAAGGTGCCCGGTCCAGGACCGCCGGGAAAACGATGATGACGGTGAGTTCACGGCGAAAAAGGAACGAAGCGCTTACTGCCTACCTGTTCCTGCTGCCACTATTTATCGGTGCCATCATCTTCAACTTCTATCCGATAGTCCGCAGCCTCTACTTGTCCCTGACAGAAACCGGCTTTTTCTCCGGGGAAACCTTCGTGGGTTTGGAGCAATACACGAAGCTGCTGCAGGACCCGGAGATGTGGCGCGCCCTCGGCAATACTCTTACCTACGCCGTCGTGGGTCTGCTCGGAATACCAATTGCGGTGATGATCGCGGGACTCCTCAACCGCAAAGGACTACGCTTCGTTTCCGGCTATCGGATTATCTACTTCATACCGGTCGTCACCATGCCGGTTGCCGTTGGCCTCGTCTGGAAGTTCCTTTTCAGCACGGAGTACGGGCTCGTGAACCAAGCACTGTCGACCGTGGGCATTCCACCCATTGCCTGGCTGACAGATCCAAACACCGTAATGATTACCATCGCGCTGGTCGGCATTTGGGCCTCCCTGGGACAGAACATCGTGCTGATGATTGCAGGACTCCAGACAGTCCCGTCCGACCTTCTTGAAGCTGCAGCCCTCGACGGTGCGGGATCCATCCGACGGTTCTTCCGGATCAGCGTTCCGATAGCGAGCCCGACAATATTTCTCGTATCAGTGCTCACCGTCATCGGATCGTTGCAGGTATTCGATTTGGTGTTTGTCATGATCGGTCCCACCAGCCCGAATGTGCGCAACGCGGAGACTATTGTTTATTACTTCTATCAGACTGCCATCGTCGAACAGAACCGTGGTTACGGTGCCGCGATAGTATGCGTCCTGCTCGTCCTGACTCTCCTTCTTACCCTTGCTCAGTTCAGACTTCAAAAGAAATGGGTTCATTATGAGTAGCCTAACGACTCAGGAGAGCCACACCATTAGCTCTAGAGGACCTGTCCGTAAGCCGATTAATTGGGAGAGCCTGGCTGTCCATGTGGTACTCATTGCAGGCGCCACTGTCATGCTCTTCCCGTTCATCTGGCAGTTTCTGACTTCTTTCAAGACGACTTCGGAATCCTTGTCAGTCCCTGCCACGCTTTTTCCGTCCGAGTGGCGCCTTGACAATTACATCTCAGCGACGACTCTTATCCCATTTTTTGACCAGCTGCTTGTCTCGACAATCTCTGTTCTGTCGAGAACCGCGGTCGTGTTGATCCTTTGCTCGGCCGCTGGCTATGCTTTCGCAAGGCTTCGATTCCCGGGCCGGAACATCCTCTTCTTTGCACTGCTCGGCATTATGATGGTGCCCCGCGAGCTCTACCTGCTACCTCAGACTGAGATACTTGGGTCACTGGGGCTCCTCAACACCGTCACCGGCCTGGTACTGCCGGGCTTCATCAGCGCATTTGGCGTCTTCCTCATGCGTCAGTTTTTCTTATCCTTGCCGGCATCACTCGAAGAGGCTGCCCGCATCGATGGTGCAGGGCCCTTCAGAATATTCTTCGCTATCATGCTCCCGCTTGCTAAACCCGGGCTGATTGCACTTGCAATCTTCACTTCCATCTATTCTTGGAATGAACTGCTGTGGCCCTTGATCGTCAACTCAGACCCCGAAAAGCTCAATCTGGCGGCGGGACTCTCCACCTTTGGTGGAGAATTTATCACGCCGTATCCACTCCTTATGGCAGGCTCTTTTCTCGCGCAGCTGCCGCTCATTGTTCTCTTTTTGTTTATGCAGAAACAGTTCATCGAAGGAATTGCTTTTTCGGGAGCTAAATCGTGAGTACCGAAAAGCCTAACGTCATCGTGTTCATGACGGATCAACAACGCGCCAGCACCGTCTTCGGCGACGGCCCCACGAGGGCAATCACCCCCAACCTTGACCGTTTTAGAGAGGGAGCGGTTGCCTTCACGAACGGGTATGCACCATCACCCCACTGTTGCCCCTCGCGGGCCAGCTTCTTTTCAGGGGTGTACCCGTCCGAACACGGCGTGTGGAACAACGTCAACGTCACGAATGCCCTCAGCAGAGGTCCGCGCTCCGACACGCCGTTTTGGTCCCAAGACTTCCTCGACGCAGGCTACTCGCTGGGAATCAGCGGTAAATGGCACGTGAGTAACTCGGAACCCCCGGCATCCTATGGGTGGAAAGAGTTGCAATCGAAGAAGTACGTCAGGGACGATGGCGGGTCGCTGGAGGAGCAACGGGCATCAGCACGCGAGCGAGAACTGGATGTTCTTCGAACAATGCCTCAAAGCCCGGACCCGGGGCTCCGAGGCAAGGGCGAAATCATCCGCCCCGGCTGGCCGGCCTACCACCTGTACGGCTCGGAAGAAGACCCGTTCGGTGATTCATCCATCGTGAACGCCGGCATCGAATTCATTCAGACCACAGGCGACGAACCGTGGTTCCTCTACGTCGGTACGCTTGGCCCGCACGACCCCTATATCCCGCCACAGCAATTCATTGACCTCTACGACCTGGACTCAATCGAGCTTCCGGCGAGCTTTCACGATCCCATGACAGACAAGCCGAATCTCTATCGACGGACACGGGACCGCTTCGATCAACTGACCGTGAAGGAACATCAGGAAGCCTTGCTGCACTACCTGGCGTTTTGCAGCTACGAAGACCACCTTTTCGGCCGATTGCTGGAGGCTCTGGAACGGTCCGGTAAGGCAGAGAACACCATCGTCGCGTACCTCTCCGATCATGGCGACTACACGGCGGAGCACGGACTCTGGGGCAAAGGACTTCCCGCCTTCAGCCCGGCGTACGAGATTCCGGTCATCCTCCGCGATCCAAGGCCACAGCAGGACGGGCGCCCGACAGTCGCTACTTCGCCCATCACCCTGGTGGACATCGGCCCAACGCTGATGGAGATTTGCGGCGTGGAATCGGCCCGGGAGCGTTCGGGGCTGGATTTGAGTGGAATCGTACGAGGAACACATGACCCACACACTCCAAGAGATGTCTTCTTCCAAACCAATGGGAACGAGACATATGGGATACAGCGGGCAGTCATCTCAGGGAAGTGGAAGCTCGTCGTCAACCTCTTCGATTTCGACGAGCTTTACAACATTCATCAGGACCCGGACGAACTCACCAATCTTCTAGCGATTGAGGAGACCGGACGCGAAGTCGGGAGGCCGCCACTTGCCAACGTGCCACATGAGTATGTGCCGATCGTTCATGAGCTCTATGAAAAAATCTGGCGATTCGCGATCGACCACGACGACGAGGTAGTCAACGAGTATATTTTGACAGCTCTCGCCACGTTTGGCCCGATCCCGCAGCTGGTAGTAAATCCGAGCTGATGTCCTGGCAATGCGGATGTTTTGGCCAGCAGGTGCGGCTAATACGGCAGCACAACTCGGCCGTAGACATTATTCGGGCGGATCGTCGCGGACGGAAAGGACTGGCACGAGAGGGACGAAAAATCCGGCTCGTAGAGCAGACGTTGACTTCCACGGGACGTCCCTAGTATCGCAATATTGAATCAAGGGAGAGACTTTGCTGCAGGAACTTTTTCAAGGAAATCTTAGCCACGTCGCAGACGTGCGAAACGCCAGGATCTTTACTCACGGCGTGGAAGTAACCGGGCGAATTGATGACGACAAGCTTGCCATATTCCGGCTTCGAAACAACAGCGCGAACCCTGGCGTAGTGGCCATCGAAGTACCGCTGGGGGATTCTGCTGGCTTCTGGAACGCTGGTTCTTCAGCGCGGAATCATCGCTCACTCGATCCCGACTGGATGGGACGGCAAGTCGCGAGCATCGTGAACTCGGTGCCACTCGGCTGTCTCTACGACGGGGGCGGCCACTCCCTGCTTTCTTTTGCTTTGGATGAAACCGTGCGTGAAGTGACAATGAAATATGGGGTCTCGGAGGAGGGAAAATCATTTGTTGTGCACTTGGCGCTCCCGGAAGGAAGTGCTACCCATGAGCTGGCTGTTCGATCATCGGACGGCACGCTAAATGAGAGTGTTCCCCACCTCGCCAGCTGGCTAGCCAGTAAACACGCCGATCCGATGAACGCACCCGGCTTCGCGTCGGAACCCGTTTACTCGACGTGGTATGCCTATAACCAACGCATCTCTGAAACCAAGATTCTCGCCGACGTCAATGTTGCTGCGGACCTGGGCATCCGAACGCTCTTCATCGACGACGGCTGGCAAAACTTCGGAAACGGGCGGGGCTACCAAGGATGCGGTGACTGGACAGCCGACCCGCAGAAGTTCCCTGACCTAAAGGGATTAATCGAAACCGTCCACAAAAAGGGAATGCGGGTAGTCCTATGGGTGGCACCGCTGCTGTTGGGCACCGAGAGCGCGGACTTCGCCGAACTGTCGGACCTGGCGCCCGCTTTCAAACCAAGCCTCAACTGCCACATTTACGACCCCAGGATCGCTGCAGCTCGAAAGCACATTGTTAGCACCTGCGTCCGCCTCATCGAAACCTTCGATCTTGATGGACTCAAGATCGATTTCCTCAACGAATCAATGATCTATGCGTCCACGCCCACCGACGGCGATATCCCCGACGTCGGGCAAGCGATGCAGCAGCTTCTTGCCGACCTTAATAGCGCTTTGGAGCTCCGGGGACTCAGCGACCTCCTTATCGAGTTCAGACACCCTTACGTAAGCCCCGCAATCGCACCCTTCGCAAATGTTCTACGCGCCGACGACTGCCCCGGAGACGCCTACATGAACCGGGGCGCTATCATCGATGCCCGCATGCTTGCCGGCAGTCGTATTGTTCACTCAGATCCCATCATGTGGGATCCAACAGCAGACCCGGCTGTCAGCACACGCCAACTCATGAATGCGTTCTTTGGAGTTCCACAGATCTCGATGCCTCTGTCAACACTTGACCGCGGGCACCTGGATACGATCAAGGCGTTCCTCGGGTTGTGGAAACAATGCAGTGCGACCATCCTGGAAGCCCAACTGGAACCTTCACTTCCGATCGATGGATATACAACCGTCTTGGCCCGACGTCCCGGTAAACAAACCGTTATTGGGCTCTACGCGCCGTCAGTGGTTAAGTACGACACGCAAATCGGTGAGGAATGCCTGATATTCAACGTCACGGCCGAGGACATGGTCGTGATAGACGTTGAAGGATCGGCGCCGACTCTCGTCGAAGTTTTTGATGCAGCCGGAGTCAAGCACAGCACAGAGAAGCAGAACTTGACGGGCCTTATCAAACTCAAAGTTCCGCGTTGCGGATGGGCACGACTGACTCAAATGACACCCTGAAGGGAATGTGGCCATAGCTTAGGCATGTTCGGCACAGCCTCAAATGGGCATCGCCGAAAGCATTGGTAGCTACAGATAGTCGAAAGCTCATGACAAAAAGACGAACTGCAGTCTCAGACGGCAACCCTGCCGAGGGGCCCAACTGCTGTGTCCCGGCGTCGCAACCGCGCCGCGCTGCACCCGCTTGGGGCGCAGCGCGGCACATTGGCAACGGGGCACACCCTATTGAACAGATCCATATCCCGGCAGGCTATTTCGATATGGGCGACTCACATCGAGACGGACTAAACGCAGACGGTGAAACTCCCGTGCATCGGGTGTTCACGGAATCGTACTCAATCGATGCAACGACAGTGACCAATACGGCGTTCACCGAATTTGTCTCGGCAACCGGATACCGCACTGAAGCGGAGGTATTCGGCTTTTCCGCCGTTTTCCACCTGGCCGTGCAGGCACACCCGTCAGACCTCATCGGTACAGCAGCCGGGACGCCATGGTGGGTAGGCGTCCGCGGCGCGGACTGGAGACACCCCCACGGGCGGCTGTCGGGTCTTGACAAACTCGAAGACCACCCGGTCGTCCACGTGAGCTGGAATGACGCCCAGGCGTACTGTGCCTGGGCCGATAGGGCATTAGCCACCGAAGCCCAATGGGAGCGTGCTGCACGGGCCGGGCGCGAGCATATGCGCTACCCATGGGGCGACGAGCTCGACGCCGAAAACGGCTGGCGCTGCAACATCTGGCAGGGGCTGTTTCCCACGGTGAATACCTTGGAAGACGGGGCACTCACCACGGCGCCTGTCCGCAGCTATGAACCCAACGCCTGGGGACTCTGGCAAATGGTAGGGAACGTATGGGAGTGGTGCGCAGATCGGTTCGATCACGACTACTACCGGATCTCCCCCGAAATGAACCCCAAAGGCCCGGAACAAGGAAGCCAACGATCAATGAGGGGAGGTTCGTACCTCTGCCATGATTCATACTGCAACCGCTACAGGAACGCTGCCCGGTCCTCCAACACTCCGGATTCCTCCATGGGCAACGCTGGATTCAGAACAGTCTCACCCTGAAACCGTCCGCATCCACTGTGACTCGGCAGGCTGCAGCTAAAGCGTGTCTCCCGATAGGCGTGGCTGGATAGTACCCATGGAGCGCGCCTTGCCCGGTAGTGACAGCGAGATGCTTCCTGGCTCGGACCGCAGATGCCAGTCCGGATGACCGCGGGATGGAAATTACCTTGGCAATAAGCCGCAGGCACAAGCAAAACAGTGAATTGCGACACGAAAGGCAGCTCCATGGGAGACCATGCAGATTGGACGGATTTGGCCGGCCGGTAGGTCCAGGTTCGGAAAGCCGGCCGAACCATTCGGACCGGGTATGTCAAGGACGCAGCCGTTACAGCGGACGCTCTCTGGCTGGAAGCCTACGGCCCCGAACCTCGAACCCTGTATGAAAAAGCGCAGGGATATACCGTCCTACCTATCCGACCCAGCGAGGTGAGCCAGTCATGAACATGCAGCATGTTCAACCCATCGAAATCAATGTCCCCGACAGGGCATCCATGGACCGCTGTATCACTGCGGCAGTCGACCGAATGATCGAGGGCGCCAGGGGGCAAAGGACGTATTGGCATTGCCCGTGGTATTGCACTGAGCCCGCAGCTGTTCATCTGCGACGAACCGGTCTCAGCCCTGGATGCGTAGGTGCGAGCCCAAATGGTAAACCTGCTTGATAACCTGCTTCGTACCTATGCCGATGTGTATGAGCGGACCGGCCAGCCTTACACGAGAGCGTTGATGTCTGCCGCACCGGAGCTTAGAAAGAATGATGGCACGGACCGTGAACGGATCGTATTGCAGGGGGATCCGCCCTCGCCGATCGATCCGCCACCCGGATGTCGATTCCATACCCGTTGCCCCATGGCCCAAGCCATTTGTGCCCCCGAAGAACAGGAACTCATCCAAATTTGCGATACCCACGTTTCACGTTGCCACTTCGCACAGCAGGTCTCAACGGGCAGCTGAGACGGGAGGTGCCACCCCACCCATTACTTTCTATAAATTCGATATCAACTGTGGAAGATTATAAGGATTCAACTGTGACTAATAGTGCTATTACCACCACGGACACCAAAGACGCGTCACTCACTACCGAGCAACTGATGACACTGAACGAAGCATTCGCCGCCGACCCGGTTCTGAAACGCACCCAAAACGCTATTTCGCGGGTCAGTGTCGATGATCTCGCAATTGACCGCCACCTTGCGACAGTGCTCTCAACTACTGTCTCTCACCGAATTGACGACTGGAAGGTAACCAACCAGAAGAAGTCCGGGCGTTGTTGGCTCTTCGCGGCGTTGAACCTGCTGCGCGTCGAAGCCAAGACGGCACTAAACATCAAGGAATTCGAATTTTCTCAAAACTACCCCACCTATTTTGACAAGTTAGAGCGAGCAAACTACTTCTTGCAATCCATTCAGGAGACGGCTGATCGCCCCGACGACGATCGCCTCGTGTCTTACCTGCTGCAAACCGTAATGGGCGACGGCGGCCAATGGGACATGGCCGTGAACATCTTTAAAAAGTACGGTGCCGTACCGAAGTCCGCCATGCCCGAGACCGAGTCCTCCTCCAACACGGGCCGCATGAACGCCGTGCTGTGTTCAGTCCTTCGCCGCGGAGCGCAGGAGCTACGCCGCCTCAGCTGCGCTGGCGACAGCGAAAGACAGGACCGAGCCAAGGCACTGATTATCGCAGACGTCCACCGAATCCTGACCCTTCACCTAGGCACGCCACCAACGCTTATTGACTGGGAATACACGGATGATAAAAAAGTATTCCACCGCGAGGGCATGCTGACGCCGCAGGATTTTCTGGCGAAATACACCACGCTCAACCTCGAGGACTACGTCTGCTTGGTCGACGACCCTCGACCGGAGCATCCAAAAGGAAGCACACTGACCGTCGAGCACCTAGGCAACGTGATTGGGGCTGCGCCAGTACTTTACCTAAACGTCGAGATTGGCTTAGCCAAGCGCTTGGCCATGGAAGCCATCGTGGGCGGAGAACCGGTATGGTTCGGTTGCGACGTTGGACCCCAGATGGTGCGCAAAGATGGGTTATGGGATGCACGCCTCTTCGACTATGAGGGACTTTACGGCGCCAAATTGACCATGGATAAAGAGTCTCGTCTCCGATTTGGCGACTCGGCGATGACCCACGCCATGCTCTTGACGGGGGTTGACGTGTTCGAAGGCCAGACGCGCCGGTGGCGGGTGGAAAACAGTTGGGGTGACGAGAACGGCGACCAGGGTTTCTTCACCATGGCTGACAATTGGTTCGACGAGTATGTTTTCGAGGTCGTAGTCAACAAGTGGCGCCTTGATCCCCAACTGCGCCGGGCTCTGGACGCTGAGCCCGTTATTCTGCCGGCCTGGGATCCCATGGGCGCCCTAGCGTAGTCAACAGGAACGGAGGATGGCGGCGTCTCTTAGCATGTCCATGACTACCTAACACCAGTGCTGCTAATCCCAGGGCTCCTGACGGTGCTCCTGCAAATCGTTTAGCCGATGGTGATACCGGCGGGTTCGAGGGCAGTGGCGGGCAAAGGGCCTGCGCGTCCTTGCTCAGACCGGCGATGGCGTCGACCAAAGCTTTCGACCTCGGGTTCGTGGGCGCCAGCCAACTGGTGTAGGAGCTGGTGATGGCGTCACTGCCGTACCAGTGCATTGCCTCGGTCGAGGGGTCGGTGAAGATGAGGTAGCCCTTCGGGCGGGCCGCCAGATGGGCAATCTGCTCAACATCCATGCCGGGATGGCCCACTCACCGGCCGTGATCGCAACCTACTTCAACCATTGCGCCGGAACCGAACTGGACCTGCCCGCCGTCCCGGAACTGACCGCCTGAAACACCGGGAAGGTGAAAGGGAGTATCGGCCCCCTTCCACCCGGTCCGCGGTTCCCGGTTCAAACCAGCAGGCGGCGGCCGGCCCCGGTCCGGGCGGGGCACGGTCCCCGTCAGTGCGCTGCTTCGAGGACTGCGGGAAGTTCGGTCAAAGCTGTGACGACGAATGTAGGGGCCTCAAAGTATCCCGGGTAGCTGCCCCCGGTCCTGTTCAGCCATGCTGTACGCAGCCCGGCACGGGCGGCGCCGTGAATGTCCCAGGGATGCACGGCGACCAGCAGCATGCCGGCCGGGTCGGTCCCGGAAGCGTCGGCGGCATATTCGTAGGAGGCCCGGGCCGGCTTCCAGGCGGCCGCGTCTTCGACCGAAAGCAGTGACTCAAACGCGTCGCGGATCCCGGCTCCGCTGAACAGCTTCCCGGCGATCTGGGCGGAGCCGTTGCTGAGTGTGATTAGTCGGAGTCCTGCAGCGGCGAGGGCCTTGATCCCCTCGGGGACATCCGGGTGTACACCAAGGCCGGCCATGCCGCCCATGACATGGTCGACCGCCGCCTCGAGAGGGCGGTTAAGCTCCACCCCGGTCAGAAGTCCCCGGAGTGCGTCGGCCCCGATGGCGGCGAACGATCCGTTGTCTCCGCTGGCCGTCAGTGCGAAGCCGTCACGCAGCAGCGTGGCGAACCAGAGTTTGGCCAGTTCAGCCGGAGCCCCGACCTCGCTGAAGCGTTCCCTCAGGGGTGACATATCTGACAGGGTTTCGTTGACGTCAAAGACAATGACTGAGATGGCGGTGGTCATGGGTTCTCCTTGTGGTCGCGTTTACGGCTCCGGTGCAAGTCTGCCGCCTTCCCTGAATGACAGGGAACCACTGGCGGTGCCAACCGGGCAATCCAGCAGCGTGAACTGGCACGGCCCTTGGCGCTCGTTAGAGATAGCTGCAGATGCGTTCGGGGTCGCAGGCGGCTGCGTCCCCTGCGGCCGCGGCGTCATGAAATTCGGCGACGGTCGCCCGCAGTGCCGTGAGTTCTGCGATCCGGGCGTCGAGGTCCCGGAGTTGTTTGGCCAGCGTGTCCCGTACGTGTATGCAGGGGGCCTGGCCGGTGTCTCGGACGGCGAGGATGTCTCCGATCTGGGCCAGGGTCAGCCCGGCGGTGCGGCCGCGGCGGATGAATTCCAACCTTCCGACCGTTTCCTGGGGGTAGTCGCGGTATCCGTTCGGTGCCCTGTCAGCGGCCGGCAGCAGGCCCCGGTCCTCGTAAAACCGCAGTGTCTTGGACGTCAAGCCGGCAGCTGTGGCGGTTTCGCCAATACGCATCATGAACCTCTTGTCCCGGGGATTTCCCTCTTGACCTTCCAGATTAGTGGAAGGTCAAGAACGGATAAAGGAACCTTTGGTTCCCGGCTTGGGACAGGCATCACCCACCCTCTTCGGCGGCGGTGAGCAGGGTGGTGGCTCAAAGGTTCGGGGCCGGTACGGGTCTGGCTCTTGACCTTCCCCCATAGTGGAAGGTGCAGACTGGGGGAAGACCCCTATACGAGGCACCGTCGAGGGCTTGTGGGACGGCGATACCGTACGACTTTGGAGGATTTCATGTCTGAACCAACACCTGATTTCGACCTTGCCATCATCGGCTCCGGCGGCGGAGCGTTCGCGGCCGCGATCCGGGCGACCAGCCTGGGCAAACGCGTCCTGATGATCGAGCGTTCCACCGTCGGCGGGACGTGCGTGAACACCGGCTGCGTTCCCTCCAAGGCGCTCCTAGCGGCGGCCGAGGCCAGGCATGTCGCGTTGGACGCGTCCGGCCGGTTCCCCGGCATCAACACCACTGCCGGGGAAGTGGACATGGCCGGGCTGATCGGCGGGAAGCGTTCCCTGGTGGAGACAATGCGGTCGGATAAATACGTCGACCTGATCACGGATTACGGCTGGGAGTTGCGCCAAGGCAATGCAGTGTTCGCCGGCACCCAGAACGATCCGTTCCTGGAAATCGCAGGAAGCGACGGGACCCGGGAATCCGTAAGGGCCTTGCACTATCTGGTTGCCACCGGGTCCGCCCCGTGGGCACCCCCCATCGATGGGCTGGCGGACACAGGTTACCTGACCTCCACCACTGCCATGGAACTCGAGGAGGTCCCCGAGTCCCTGCTCGTCATCGGCGGCGGGTACGTGGCCCTGGAGCAAGCCCAGCTCTTCGCCCGGCTCGGGTCCAAGGTCACCATGGTGGTCCGCTCCCGTCTGGCCTCGGCCGAGGAGCCCGAGGCCTCACGTGCCCTGATGGGTGTCTTCGCGGACGAAGGGATCCGTGTTGTCCGTCGGGCGGCCGTGTCCTCCGTGCGCCCGGACCCGGCCAGCGGCGGGATCGTCGCGACCGCGGCCGTCTCCGGCGGGCAGGAGGAAATCCGGGCCGCCAAACTGCTCGTCGCCACGGGCCGCCGCCCGGTCACGGACGGCCTGAACCTGGCCGCCGTCGGCGTCAGGACCGGGAACAGCGGCGAGATCCTGGTCAACAGCCAGCTGGCCAGCTCCAATGCACGGATTTGGGCCGCCGGAGACGTGACCGGGCACCGAGAATACGTCTACGTCGCAGCCTCCCACGGATCCCTGGTGGCGGAGAACGCCTTCAACAACGCCGGCCGCGAGGTCGACTACCGGCACCTGCCCCGGGTCACCTTCACCAGCCCAGCCCTGGCCGCAGTCGGGATGACGGACAAGGAAGCCAACGAGGCCGGCATCCGGTGCGAATGCCGGGTCCTGCCCCTGGAATACGTCCCCCGGGCCCTGGTGAACAGGGACACCCGCGGCTTCATCAAGATCGTCGCCGACGCCGACACCGGACGCATCGTGGGAATCACCGCCGTCGCGAAGGACGCAGGGGACCTGGCTGCGGCCGGGGTCTACATCTTGGAAGCCGGGATGACCGTGGACCAGGTTGCGAACCTATGGAGCCCCTACCTGACCATGGCCGAAGGAATCAAGATCGCCGCCCAGTCCTACAAAACGGACGTCTCCAAACTCTCCTGCTGCGCCTTCTGACCCACCTACCCACCACGCGGATGAAGACCTCCATGCTGGTTTCGAATAGGCTTGCAGGACCCCCACCGCTTCCACGCTTTATCATGACTGGATTGGACACCATCAATGAGTTTGATCCGGCTGAACGACGTCAACGTCAGCTTTGACAAAACCCAGGTTCTCCGCGAAGCCTTTTTCAAACTTGAAGCGGGGGACAGGGTTGGCCTGATCGGCAAGAACGGCTCGGGCAAGTCCACTATCCTGAAGCTGATCCAAGGCCAGGTGGCTCCAGATTCCGGGACCGTCGCCGTCGAGCTCGGAACCAAGGCCGCCTACTTCTCCCAGTTCTCAGAGCTGAACGGCGAATCCACTATTGCGGAGGTCCTGGACGGGCTCTTCGCCCACGTGAAAGAGATCGAAGCCGAGCTGGCCGGCATCGATGCGGCCATCGCCGCCGATTCCTCGGACGCAGCACGGCTGGATGAACTCATCCACCGCCAGTCCGAACTCTTTGAGGCGATGGACCGGCTGGATGGCTGGGACTATCAGCGCAGCATCGACAAAGTACTCACCACCCTCGGCTTCAGCGACCACCACCGCACCTGCGCCATCGACGAGCTCTCCGGCGGCTGGCGGAACCGGGCCGCACTGGCAAAGATCCTGCTGGAAGCCCCGGACGTCCTCCTGCTTGATGAACCCACCAACTACCTTGACGTGGCCGGCGTCGAATGGCTTGAAGGCTGGTTCCGGACTTTCAAGGGCGCTGCGATCATCGTCTCGCACGACCGGAAGTTCCTGGACTCCGTGGTCACCCGGATTATCGAGGTGGAGAACTTCCACCTCCACGAATACCCGGGCAATTTCGCCGAATACGTCGTTGCCAAGCAGTTCAAACTCAAGAGCCTGGAGAGCCAGTTCGTCCACGAGTCCGAGCTGCTCGCCTTCGAAGCCGAAGGTATTTCGGACCGGCGGGAAGCCGCCAATGGGGCTGGCAAGGGACTCGCAAACCAGCTGGCCAGGATCAAGAAGTCCCGTGCGCCCCGGCCCGTAGACCAGATCATCACGGAGATCTACGGCGGTCTGTACGTCAAGGACGTCCTGTGCCGGGTGGAATCCCTGAGCAAGGCATATGGCGGCAGAACGCTGTTCAGCGGCCTCACTTTCGAGATCGGGCGCGGTAACCGGATCGCCGTCATCGGGTCCAACGGAAGCGGCAAGACCACGTTACTCCGGGCACTCACCGGCGAAGAGCCGGCCGATTCGGGCAGCGTGGCCTGGGCCAAGGGTGCCGGAATGGTCTCCTACAACCAGGTGCTGGAAGAACTGGACGACGACGACACGGTCAGTCATGCGGTCAACGCCATGCCTGACAGCCTGGCCCTGACTGCGACGAAGAAGTCGGTGAACAGGTTCCTTGCTATGTTCCAGTTCTCCGAAGCTGACCTCAAGCAAAAGATCGGCAACCTCTCAGGCGGCCAACGCGCCCGTGTGGCTATGGCCCAGTGCCTGCTCTCGGGTGCTTCGGTCCTGCTGCTGGATGAGCCCACCAACCACCTGGACCTCTCCAGCACCCAGGTCATGGAGCGTGCCCTGCTGCATTTCCCTGGTGCAGTGGTGGTGGTCAGCCACGACCGTTTCTTTACGGACAAGATTGCCAACCGGCGTCTGGTATTCAGCGCTGAAGCCTCGGGCCACGGGAGTGTGGACCTGCAGGTGGCCTGACTCCCCGCGCCGTCTGAGGCCCGCGCCGACCGAGGCTCTACAGCCAGCCTTTCCTCTTGAAAATGGCGTACATCAGGCCTGCGGTGCCGGCCATCAGCACGATGGACATAGGATAGCCCAGGGTCCAGTGGAGTTCGGGCATGTGGTCGAAGTTCATGCCGTAGACGCCGGCCACGAAGGAAGGTGCGAAGAAGATCGCCGCCCACGAGGAGATCTTCTTGACCTGTTCGTTCTGTTCGGCGCTGGCCTCGTTCTGCCGGTTGGCGGTCAGCGTTCCGTCCAGCGTGAGGGCGTTCTGCAGCAGGTCGCGAAATGAATCCGCGCGGGAGATGACCCGCGCCACATGGTCCTCGACGTCCCGCAGGCTGTGCTGCAGTTCGGAATCCACGCCGTACTTTTCAAAGCCCCGTTTGAGTTGCTGCATCATGTCCGGCAGGGGGTGGATGGCGCGCTGGAACTGGATGACTTCGCGGGCCAGTTCATAGATGCGGCGGGAGACGGTGGTGTCCCCGCTGAAGAGTTGGTCCTCGATCTCGTCAATGTCGTTTTCCAGCCCGGCCACCACCGGTGCGTAGTCGTCCACCACCAGGTCCAGCAGCGCGTAGAGTACGGCTTCGGGGCCGTGCCGGAGCAGGTCGGGGCGGCTCTCCAGACGCCGCCTGACCCGGGCAACGCCGGCCATTTCGGCATGGCGGATGGTGACCACGAAATTCCGGCCGGTGAAGATGTGGAGTTCGCCGAACTCCACGGTCTCGGTGGCATCCAGGTACCGCGCCGGGCGGAGCACCGTGAAGAGGTTGTCCTCGTAGCGTTCAAGCTTGGGCCGCTGGTGCGCCGAAATGGCATCCTCCACGGCCAGGGCATGCAGCCCGAATTCGGTGGCCACGGCCGTCATTTCCGCCGCCGTGGGCCGGTACAGCCCGATCCACGCCATGCCTCCGTGCTCTGAGAGGGTTTCGAAGGTCTGTTCCAGGCTCTGCGGCTCTGCGCTGCGGACGCCGTCCACGTAGACGGCATTGTCGATGATGGTCACGTCAGGGCATGGTCCCGATGATGGCGCCGGCCACCGTCATGGCGAGCAGATCGTGTCCGGAATCGATCAGCGTGACAGCGGTCGGGCGGCCTGCGAACCCGTTATGGATGACATGCCCGCCGGCGCGGAACACCAGCGCGAGTACCAGGGCGAACCCGCCGCCTGCCATGGCGCTGTCCAGGCCCAGCTTGCTGATCAGGACCGCCAGCAGGATGGCAGTCAGGCCGGCCGCAACCGTCATGGGAACCCAGATCCCCGCGCCGCCGCTGATGTTCTTCAGGTCATCTTCAGTCTTTCCGATGGCGGCCATCCACCGCTTGCCCAGCACGGCCGGCATGTACCAGATAAAGCCGATCGCCATGCTCGAGATGAAGGCCAGTGCCACGGCGAGCCAGTTGATCTGTGAAATATGTGAAAGCCACTCCATGCTCGAATCCTAACTGCCATCTGGGGAGCCGCCGCCGCGCTCGGACAATTGCTTCGGCCGTGTTGGGGTGCCGGGCACGGCCTGTGCGAGGCGGCTGATCAGGGGTTCGGTCCGGTACGGAATATGCGTGTGGAGCGCCAGGACTGTTTCGGTCCGGATGACGCCCTTGACGCGAAGAATCTGGCGGAGGGCTGACTGCAGATTATGCGTATCGGTGGCCACTACCCGGCACCAGACATCACCCCGACCCGAGATCTCATGGACCTCCAGAACCTGGGGGAGCAGCCGGAGGGCGCCCACAACTCCGTCCAGTTCCCGGTGCGTCACCTCGATCGTGACGAAAGCGACGACGTCGTACCCTACCGCCTCGAGGTCGATCTCGCGGCCGCCATCGTGCAGCACCCCGGCGCGGAGCAGGCGCCGCACGCGCGACTGTGCCGTGTTGCGCGCAATGCCCAGCATCTCGGCCAACTCGCCGATCTGGACGCGTGGATCGCGGATGAGTTCCAGCAGGATCTTCAGGTCAGTGGGATCAAGGGTAGGCAAACTGTCACTTTCAGTTACTGGAGACACCAGAAATTGCGTATTTTGCGCAATTGTTTCACTAGCAAGGAACCAATCAGTCAACAGTCAAGCATTCTTTAGGTATCAATTTCCACCCGGGGCGGCTTCCCACAAGGACCTCCTGCCCCGGTCGACGCCAAGGCAGCAGCAATGACAGTCTTTAATGAACTCCGTATGCGTCCGGCCACCGCCGGGCGTCAGGGCTGGGATGCATCCACCACCGCACGGCTGGTGATGGCCGGTGCCGTCATCTTCACCCTGCTGGTCGGTGCGAATCTGGCCACGCCCCTGTATCCGCTGCTCCAGGCAAACCTTGGCCTCTCGGCACTTGGGGTCACGGCGGCCTTTGCCAGCTATGTGCTGGCGCTGGTGGCCACGCTGATGCTGGCAGGCCACTGGTCGGACCACATCGGCCGGCGGGCGGCGCTCATCCTGGCTGTTTTCGCCGGACTGGCGGGCAGTTGGGTCTTCTCGCAGGCCGGAAACCTGGTGGCGCTTTCGGCCGGACGGGCCCTTCAAGGGGTGGCCGTTGCCCTGGCCACCGGTGCCAGTGCCGCCGCGCTGCGGGAATTGCTCCCGTCCCGGCCGGAGTGGGCCACGCGCTTCACCCTGCTGGCGACGGCGGGTGGAGTGGCGGCCGGTCCGGTCATCGGTGGCCTGCTGTCGCTGCTGCCGGGGCCCACCACCGCCCCGTACTATGTTCACTCGCTGGTCCTGGCGGCAATGCTGGTGCCGCTCTACCTGCTTCAGGCCCGGCCGGCCATCAAGCCTCCGGCTGGCCGGCGCCCCGTCATGGTCCTGGCTCCCCGCCGGCCCGCGGTATCCACTGAAGCGCGGGGCGCGTTTTGGCTCGCGGCCGCCGTCGGGTTCCTCAGCTTCTCGGTCTTTGGATTCTGCCTGTCGCTGGCCCCGGCCTATTTCGCTCCGATCCTTCACACGGATTCACGTCCGTTGATCGGCGCCCTGGCCGGGATGACGCTCGCCGCCTCAGCGCTGAGCCAGGTGCTGTCCGTGCGCGGCCGCTTTGTGGTGCCCGCCGGGCTGGCGGTCCTTGGAGGCTCGGTGTTGCTCCTTGCCGCAGCAGCGGCCTGGAGCAGTCCTCTGTTGCTGGCCGCGGCCAGCGTCCTGGCTGGTCTGGGGCAGGGAGTCGCCTTCCGCACGGTCTTCAACGATGTGGCCGCGAAGGTGGAATCGTCACAGCATGCCCAGGTCATCAGCACGGTCTATGTCATCACGTACCTGGGCAGTGCCGTGCCGGTCATCGGGCTGGGTTGGGCCACTGCGGTGTTCGGGCTGCCGACGGCGGTCGGGGGCTTCGTGGTGCTCTGCAGCGCCGCCGCACTGGCGCTGTCCGCGGTCACGTTTCGGAAAGCGCTGCAGCGCGGAGCCTAATCCGGCAGCGGACCGTGGTTTCCCTGGATGTGCTCAAAGACGAGGGTGGTCTCGGTGTGGCCCACCACAGGATCGGTGGCCAGGTTGTCGAGGACCCAGTCCCGCAGGTCCTCGGTGCTGGCGACGGCGATGTGCAGCAGGTAGTCCACGGAGCCTGACGTGTGGAAGGTGGAGAGAACCGCGGGCAGGTGCGGAACGCGGGCTGTGAAGCGGTCGATCTGGTCCCGGTCGTGGGCCCGCAACCGGACGGCTACGAGTGCCTGGACGGACCTGCCGATGGCCGAGAGGCTGAGTGTCGCCTCAAATCCCTGGACGATGCCACGTTCGGACAACGCGCGGGTCCGCATGAGCGCGGTGGACGGGGCGATTCCCACGAGTTCAGCCAACTGCTTGTTGGAGATCCGTGCATCGTCCACCAAGGCGGCGAGAAGCCGTTCATCAATGGCATCCAGCGGCTCAAAGTGGCTGGCCGGCCGGATGTTTTTTGGGTTGCTGCTCATGGAATCTCCTTGAATGTCCGTCCATTCATCCTAGACGGCGGATTCCTGCTACTCACCCTGGGACGCATCCTTCCTTCCGAATATTCGCCAGACGAAGCCGTCATTTGTTGGCCGATAGTTCTACGGCTGCGCGGCTTTCGTTCGGTCTCGTGTGCAGGGCGGTGCCGTTTCGTGGGTTCGCCGGGGATGTACGACGGCGACTGTCACCGCCGTGATGCAGGCGAGGACCATGATTGCCGCTGCAAGCGCCGTCCAGCCCAGTGACTGGAACACCAGTCCACCCGCCCAGCCGATGACGCTCGAGCCCAGGTAATAGGCCAGGTTGTAGAGCGACGATGCCTGGGCACGGCCGGTGGTGGCGATGCTTCCGGTCCAGCCTGCACCGATGCTGTGGGCCGCGAAGAAGCCGCCGGTGAAGATCACCAGACCGGCAAGGATCAGGGCGAGCACCGGCGTCAGCGTCAGTGCCAGCCCAACCACCATCAGGACGATGCCCGCAAGCAGCACATCCCTGCGGCCAAGCCTCGCCGTCAGCCCGCCGGCCCAGCGGGATGAAAACGTTCCCGAAAGGTAGGCCAGGAAGATCAGGCTAATGAGGGTTGCCGGCATCGTGAAGGGCTCAGCGGACAGGCGGAAGCCAAGGTAGTTGTAGACGGCTACAAACCCGCCCATCATGAGGAAGGCCTGGATGTAGAGCGCCAGCAGCCGGGGATTGCGCACATGTCCGCCGAGCGTAGCCATGGCACCCCGGATCCCGGAGGCTTTGGCGGCTGTGAATCCCTTGGCCGGCGGTACCAGAACCAGGAAGAGCACTGCGGCCACTGTTGCCAGCAGGGAAACGGCCAGGGCGGCTGTGCGCCAGCCCCAGAGCTCACCGGCCGGCCCTGCCACCAGCCGGCCGGCCAGTCCGCCCAGCGTTGTGCCGGCAACATAGCTGCCTGCGGCCATGGCCGCATGGGCCCTGTTCACTTCCTCGTTCAGGTAGGCGATGGCGATGGCCGGGATCCCGCCCAGCGCCATTCCTTCAAGCAGCCGCAAAGCAAGCAGCGCGCCGAACGTGGGGGCGAGGGGTACCAGCAGGCCCAGGACGGTGGCAGCGGAGATGCCCCAGGCCATGGCCTTGACCCGGCCGATCCTGTCCGCGAGGAAGGACCAGGGAATGACGGTGATGGCCAGGCCCACAGTGGCCAGCGATATGGTCAACGCCGCCTCTGCCGCGGTCACTTTCAGGTCTGCGGCCAGGAGCGGCAACACTGCCTGGGTGGAGTAGAGCTGGGCGAACGTGGCCACGCCCGCGAAGGCCAGGCCGGCCAGGATCTTGCTGTAGGCAGCGGAGCCCTTGGGATGTCCGGCCCAGCCACCCTGCGGTGGAGCGAATGTTCCCGGGGCTGCGGCATTTTGTGGCATAGCCCAAGGGTAGGCTTCCGCAATGTATGCTTCCAATGCATCTTTTGGCCGCAATTCATGTCAGTAATGGAACGTTTGGAGAGGCGGGACCAATGCACGCCGACCACAAGCAGTTGGTGAAGCTCCTGCCGCTGCTGCCTATCCTGGCTGAGCTGGGCCGGACCCAGCACGTCACGGAAACGGCCGAGCTCCTGGGAGTACCCCAGTCCACGGTGAGCCGGGCACTGTCCCGGGCCAGCGCCGTCGTCGGAACCGAACTGCTGATCCGTGACGGACGGGGCATCCGCCTCACGGCGGCCGCCCGGACGCTGCTCCCGTACATCGAATCGGCCCTGACCGAATTCCAGGCCGGGCTGGACCTGGTCCGGCACGAGTCGGACGTGGTGCGGGGGAAGGTGTCGCTGTCCTTTCAGCACACGTTCGGCGAGGCCACCCTGCCGCTGCTCATCAGCGCCTTCCGCAGCCGCCACCCGGAGGCCGGCTTCATCCTGCGCCAGGGGGCGCGGGACACCTGCCTCGCGGAACTCGCCTCGGGGCAGGCGGATCTGTCACTGACAGCACCGGTTCCGTCCGCAAGCAGCATCGTCTCCTCGGCGTCGCTCTACCGTGAGCCCCTCCGCCTGGTGGTTCACCATGGCCATCCGCTGGCCGGCCGGGGCAGCGTCAGTGTGCAGGACATCCGCCGGGACCCTTTCGTGGCGCTGGAGCCGGGGTACGGCATGCGGTCACTGACCGATGCGCTGTTCCGGGAGGCAGGATTCCGGCCGCGGATCGCGTTCGAAAGCCAGGACACCCACACAGCCCGTGGCCTGGTCACCGCGGGCCTTGGAGTCAGCATCCTTCCGCCCGGGGGCAATGCGCCGGGGCGCCATGTCAGCCCGGAAACGGGCAACCTGGGCTGGGTCGAGCTTGCCTTGGAATCCGGGCTTGCGTACCGCGAGATCGGGTTGGGCTGGCGGCGGCGGAAACCCGGTCCCGATGCCGAGCCCGATCCGGTCCGGTTCTTCCGGGAGATGGTCCTGCAAGAGGGGCCCCACCTGCTGGCGGGCCTCGTGGCCGCCCGCTCAGGGACGGGATAACCGCGGGATGTTGAGGCACGACGTGTTGAGACACGACGGCGGCCCCCGGCCCGGCCGCGATTCGCCGGCAGCATTTCAGTAGGCTGGGTGTGTGACTGACAGCGAGCACCCCCAGACCGCATTGCCCGGAATCCACCAGGTGGGCGGCGCCGCGTCCGCCCCGGATCCCCTCGCGGGGGTCATCATAGGCCTGGACATCGGCGGTACAAAGACCCGCGGCGTCAGGTTTGTGGACGGAGTAGCCGTGGCCGACGAGTCCGCCGGCAGTTCCAACGTGCAGAACGTCAGCCGCGAACAGGCGGCACTGAACCTCGCGGATCTCTTCTCCCGGATCGGCGGCGGCCAGGTGGTCCACGTATATGCGGGGGCCGGGGGCATTGACACCGACGACGACGCCGCCGCCCTTGCCGCACTGATAGAACCGCATGTTCCGGGAGCCAAGGTCACGGTGGTCCACGATTCGCGGCTGCTGCTGGCCGCAGGCGGAGCCAGCACGGGTGTGGCCGTGATCGCAGGAACCGGCTCCGCAGCCTGGGGACGGAACGCCACCGGCGACGAGGCCCGGGCCGGCGGCTGGGGCTACCTGCTCGGTGATGAAGGCAGCGGCTACTGGCTGGGCCGTGAGGCGGTGCGGCACAGCCTGCGCCGGATGAACCAGGGACTCCCGGCGGACCAGCTGACCGAGGCCCTGCTTGCCTCGTGCGGAGTGGACCACCCCAACCGGCTGATTGCGCTCTTTCATTCTCCGGATACCGGCCGCCGGTTCTGGGCCCAGCAGGCACGCCTGGTGGTGGACGCGGCAGCGGCCGGCCACCCGGCGTGCCAGGAGCTGCTGGACCAGGCCGGCAAGGACCTCGCCGGCCTGGCTGCCCAGGCATTGCAGAAGCTTGGCATCGACGGACCCGTTATTCTCGGCAGCGGACTGGGCATGAACGTGATCCCGCTGCAGGACTCTTTCCGGAGCCACTTGGCCGACGCCGGCGTAATCGATGTCCGTGTCCTGGACCAGGACCCCGTGTTTGGCGTCCTGAAGCTGGTCTCGGAAGGGTCAGGGGCCCACTGACCGCTTGCGGGGTGTCAGTCTGACGGCCGGCATGATGGGGGCGGGGATGCGTCCGGCTTCGGCGCCTGCGTCCGGGCCGTGCCCCTCAACCAGCCCGTAGCGGGCCCCACGGGCGGCATCGTCGGCCAGTGCCACCTGCGCCTCCCAGTCGTGACGGGCCTGCTCCACTTCGTCGTGGGTGCGGCCCACGAAGTTCCACCACATCAGGAGTTCCTCCTGGAACGGCTCCCCGCCGATCAGGAGGAACCGGGTTCCGGGCAGGGCCTGGAACTCCAGTGAGGGGCGTCCCGCGCCCAGGTAGCCCAGCGGACCGGGCGGGACCTCCTGCCCGTCCAGCGTCAGCCCGCCGTCGAGCACCAGCACGGCATGCTCAAAGTGTGCGTTCATTGGTAGGACGGCCGGCCCCTCGCAGGAGATGTCTGCTCCGACGATGGGGGAGTACATCGTGGCCGGTGACACCGCCCCGGCGAATTCGCCCACCATCACAGTCGCGGTGAAACCCGGCCCCGTCACGGAGGGCAGTTCCCGGTGCTGCTCGAACGCGGGTTCGCGGTGGCGTTCCGCGTCCGGCAACGCTACCCAGAGCTGCAGGCCGCGCTGCACGGGCAACTGCGCGGCGGCGTCGGGATCCAGCCGGACGGCGAACTCCGAGTGGGACACCCCGTGCCCGGCCGTCATGATGTTCAGCTCACCTGGGCGGACCACAACATCGCTGCCCACGCTGTCCCTGTGCCGGATGTTCCCGGCAAGTGGCCAGGTGACCGTCTGCAGCCCGATGTGCGGGTGGGGGAGGACGGACATCGCGGTGCGGTCCGGGCCGAAACTGTCCAGGAAACACCAGGCGCCGATGGTGGGCAAGCCCCGCTGCGGCAGCGTGCGGCGTACGGTCATGGCCCGCACGCCGCCCAGCGGGACCTCCCGTTCGGGCCAGATCTGGAGGCAGGGGCCGGACGTCCCTTCAGGGCCGGCGGGCGGACAAAGTTCCTGTTGGGGAGCTACTTCCAAGTTGGTCACGGTCCAACTCTAGGCGCGGGCACAGCCGGGCGTAAGCGCATCCCGGCACGGGGTGATCGGAGGGACCCATCCACGCGGGGTTGTGCAACGAATGATTACAGTAGGGATTTTCTTGCCCGGATTGCCCGAAGATCCAGTTACGCTGATCACGGATTGCGTTACCGTGAATGTCAGTGAGCTTATGACCCAACACTGTCCGATGCCGTCCAACAGAACAGGTAAGTCCGGGAATGGACCAAGCCATGATTGAGTTCCAGAGCGTCACCAAGCAGTATCAGGGCGGGCAGCCTGCTGTGGACCAGCTCACCATGTCCATCGACAGGGGCACCATCACCGCTTTTGTGGGGCCATCCGGCTGCGGCAAGACCACCTCGCTGCGGATGATCAACCGTATGGTGGAACCGACGTCCGGTGTGATCACCGTGGACGGGCGGGACGTGACCTCGGTGCCTGCCGCGGAGCTGAGACGGTCCATGGGCTACGTGATGCAGTCTTCCGGGCTGATGCCGCACCGTTCCGTGCTGGACAACATCGCCACAGTGCCCCGGCTTAACGGCGTTTCCAAGGCTGAAGCCCGCAAGCGCGCAACGGAACTGCTCGACGTCGTCGGGCTGGCTTCCGCGCTCGGGAAGCGGTACCCGTCCCAGCTCTCCGGCGGCCAGCAGCAGCGAGTCGGCGTAGCCCGGGCGCTCGCAGCCGATCCACCCGTCCTGCTGATGGACGAACCTTTCAGCGCCGTTGACCCCGTGGTGCGCGACGAATTACAGCAGGAACTCCTGAGGCTGCAGAAAGACCTCGCAAAAACCATCGTTTTCGTCACGCACGACATCGACGAGGCAACCATTCTTGGCGACAAGGTGGCCGTATTCGCTGTCGGCGGCCGGCTGGCCCAGTACGCCACCCCTGAGGAAATCCTCCGGGCACCGGCGAATGATTTTGTGGCTTCCTTCGTGGGCCGGGACCGTGGCTTCCGCCACTTGGGGTTCACCACGTCCGACGCCGTCACCATCCACCCGGTGCCCACGCTTGTGATGAGTGCCGGCCAGTTTGCCGGCGATCCCGCCGCGGTGACCGACTGGCAGCTCGTGGTGGATCCGGACCTGCGCCCCCTGGGCTGGGCGAGGCCGGGGACGGATTCCGAGCTCATTCCGGGCGGGTCACTCTTCCGGCCCGGCGAGACACTACGGCGTGCACTGGACTCGGCCCTATCATCCCCATCCGGCCAAGGTGTTGCGGTGGATGGCGACGGCAAGGTCCTGGGAACCGTCAGGGCTCAGGAAGTCATCGGTGTCATTGAGGAAGCCCGCCAGGTCAGGCAGGCTGCGCTCTGATGGATTGGTTCCTGGCAAACAGCGGCATGGTCATGGGTTTGGCCGGCCAGCACCTGGTCCTGGCCCTCATTCCGATGGTGCTGGGGCTGGTTATTTCCATTCCGTTGGCGCAGTTGGCGCGGACCCACCCGGCGCTGCGGTCGGTGGTGGTGACCGCAAGTTCATTGCTGTACACCGTCCCCTCGCTGGCGCTGTTCATCATCCTGCCCTCGATTCTCGGAACTCGGATCCTGGACCCGCTCAACGTCATTGTTGCCCTCACCATCTACGCAGTGGCGCTGCTGGTCCGGGCCGCGCTGGATGCTTTTGACTCCGTAGAGGAGGATCTCCGGCAGGCTGCGATCGCCATGGGGTACAAGCCGTGGCTCCGCTTTGTCCAGATTGACCTGCCGCTCTCCCTGCCGGTGATGTTCGCCGGGTTGCGGGTGGTTTCCGTCAGCAACATCTCCCTGGTGAGCGTCGCGGCGCTCCTGGGCGTGGGAAACCTGGGCATGCTGTTTACCGATGGACTGCAACGGAACTTCGTCACGGAAGTGGTGGTGGGGATCATTGCTATCCTCGTCCTCGCGCTGCTGATGGATGCCGTGCTGGTCGTCCTGGAAAGGCTGCTCACGCCGTGGACCCGCGCCGCTAAGGCGTCTGGCCCCTCGGTGACTTCGGCCGCCGGCTACCTGGCCGATGCCAACGTTCACGCGGGGGCCGCACCATGAGCAATATTTTTGTGGACACCCTCGCCTGGATAGCTGATCCGGTGCACTGGACCGGCAGTTCCGGCATCCCCGTCCGGCTTCTGGAGCACCTGCAGTACAGCGGGCTGGTCCTGGTGATTGCCGCCGCCGTCGCGGTCCCGGCCGGGCTCTACATCGGCCATACGGGCCGCGGGCGCGTGGTGGCAGTAGCGGTGGCAGGTGCGCTGCGGGCGCTGCCTACCCTGGGCCTGTTGGTCCTTTTCGCCCTCCTGGCCGGGAGCAGCCTGATGCCACCGGTGTGGGCGTTGGTCATCCTGACCGTGCCGCCGCTCCTTGCCGGAACGTACGCCGGCATTTCGAGCGTGGACAGGGCTGTGGTGGACGCTGCCCGGGCCGTTGGCATGACCGAGGTGCAGATCCTGTTCCGTGTTGAGCTGCCCAACGGGCTGCTGGTGATGTTCGGCGGCGTCCGAACGGCAGTTCTGCAGGTCATCGCGACGGTTTCCGTGGTTGCGTACCTCCCCTTGGGCGGCTTGGGCCGCTACCTTTTTGATGGCTTGGCGTTGCAGGACTTCCCGCGGATGCTTGCCGGGTCCTTGTTGATTGCAGGGCTGGCCATCATTGTTGACCTCATCCTTGCCGCGGTGCAAAGAGTCCTTCTTTCGCCTGGCCTCACATCCGATCTGCACGGTGGCCAGCAGGCCGCCGCTGATCTCCCAGCTGCCGCGCCTGCGTCAGCTGCCGTTCAAGGAGGTACCCCATGAAAGACAACACCAGGACAATCCTTACCCGCAGGCGACTGGCCGGCATGGCTGCTGGCGTCGGCCTTGCCGTTGCGCTGACAGCCTGCGGCGGGAGCGACCCGTTGGCAACCCCCAGCACCAGTGCCGGGAGCGCCGGCGGCGGATCATTGGTGGTCGGCTCGGCTGATTTCCCGGAGAGCCAGATCGTGGCAGAGATCTATGCCGGGGCACTGACTGCTGCAGGGGTCACGGCAACCACCAAGCCCAACATCGGCGCCCGCGAAATCTATTTCAAGGCGGTTCAGGACGGCTCCGTTGACCTCGTCCCTGACTACTCCGGCAACCTGCTCTCGCATGTGGATCCTGAAGCTGCCGAGGTCTCGGCCGAGGACGTATACAAGGCCTTGCCGGGTAAGCTCCCCGAAGGGCTTGGAGTGCTGGAGGCGTCCAAGGCTGAGTCCAAGGATGCCATGGTGGTCACCAAGGCTACGGCGGAGAAGTACCAGCTGAAGTCCATTGAGGACCTGGCCAAAGTCTGCAAGGACCTGACCATGGCGGCCCCGGCCACATTCGAAACCCGTGCCTATGGCCTGCCCGGGCTAAAAGCGAACTACGGCTGCGAACTCAAGGCGCTGAAGCCCTTCAGCGACGGCGGCGGCAACCTGACCCTGCAAGCACTTCTGACCGACGACGTCCAGGTCGCTGACATTTACACCACCACACCGTCCATCGCGGACAACGACCTGGTGGTGCTCGAGGATCCAAAAGACAACTTCAAGGCCCAGCAGGTCCTGCCGCTCTACAACAAGGCAAAAATGACCGACAAGGCAAAGGACGCGCTCAATGCCGTATCGAAGATCCTGACCACTGAGGACCTGGTCAACCTCAACCGCGCAGTCAGCGGAAGCCAGAAGCAGAATGCCAAAGACGCCGCCGCCACCTGGCTCAAGGACAAGGGCATCGTCAAGTAACACCTGACTCCAGAACCAAATCACGACGGCGGCTGCCGGACCCACATGGGCCGGCAGCCGCCGTCGTCCGCTCGCGGCGCTTCTGTGTTTGAGGTCTCAACGGAAGTACATCCGTCATATGGCATATTTGATGGATGGCAGAATTCAAGCAGTCCACCAAGCTTCACAACGTCCTATACGACATCCGTGGACCGATCCTTCAGGCCGCCCAGCAGATGGAGGCGGAGGGTCACCGGATCCTCAAACTGAACATCGGAAACCCCGCGCCGTTTGGATTTGAAGCCCCGGACGCCATCCTGGTGGACATGATCCGCCACCTGCCCCACGCCCAGGGCTACAGCGACTCCCGGGGCATCTTCTCGGCCCGGACCGCCGTCTCCCAGTACTACCAGACCCGCGGAATCCAGAACATCCATGTGGACGACATCTACCTGGGCAACGGCGTCAGCGAACTGATCACCATGTCCCTCATGGCGCTGCTCAACGACGGCGATGAGGTGCTGATCCCTACACCGGATTACCCGCTGTGGACGGCTTCCGTTGCCCTGGCGGGCGGGAAGCCCGTGCACTACCTCTGCGATGAGGAATCAGGCTGGCAGCCTGACATTGAGGATCTTGAAGCCAAGATCACGCCGCGCACCAAGGGCATTGTGGTGATCAACCCCAACAACCCCACGGGCGCGGTCTATCCGGAAGAGACGCTGAAGAAGATCGTGGCCCTGGCCGAAAAGCACGGACTGATCCTTTTCGCGGATGAAATCTACGAAAAGATCTTGTACGAGGACGCCGTGCACATCAACATGGCCGCGCTTACGGGCGACAACGTCCTGTGCCTCACCTTCAGCGGACTGTCCAAGGCCTACCGCGTCTGCGGATACCGTGCCGGCTGGATGGCCATCTCGGGCCCGAAGAAGGATGCCTCGGACTACCTGGAAGGCATCAGCCTCCTGGCCAACATGCGCCTCTGTGCCAATGTGCCCGCCCAGCATGCCATCCAGACCGCACTCGGCGGCTACCAGAGCATCAACGACCTCATCCTGCCCGGCGGCAGGCTGCTGGAACAGCGGAACAAGGCCTACGACATGCTCAACGCCATCCCCGGTGTGAGCACGCAGCAGGCCCGTGGCGCCATGTACCTCTTCCCGAAACTCGATCCCGAGGTATTCCACATCCGCGACGACGAGAAGTTCGTCTTGGACCTGCTGCGCGAGCAGAAAATCCTCGTCTCCCACGGCCGGGCCTTCAACTGGGTCCGCCCGGACCACTTCCGGATGGTTACCCTCCCGCTGGTGAAGGACCTCGAGGAGGCCATCAACCGTATGGGGGACTTCCTGAGCAGGTACAAAGGGAACTAGCCTGTGGGGACGCGCCAGATGACGCGTACACTGCGGACAAAGGACCCCAATGGCCGACTTGGTTGAGTTCAAGAAGCACCCCGTCGATACGCTGAGGGCGGGGAAAGGCTTTTCGCTGGCCGACGCCGACCCTGACGCGACGCCCGGTTACAAGGGCAGCAAATCCGATGGCCACACAATTCTGGCTGAATTGGACGGCGCGTTGGCCGAACTTCAGGAAAAGCTGTTCGCGGTGTCGCGCTTCGGCGGGAAAAAACGGCTTCTGCTGATCCTGCAAGGCATGGACACGGCGGGCAAGGGCGGAATCGTCAACCATGTGATGGCCACAATGGATCCGCAGGGCGTCCAGTTCAAGGCTTTCAAGGCACCCACCGAGGAGGAGAAGTCCTATGACTTTCTCTGGCGGATCGAGAGGGAGGTTCCCGGAGCCGGCATGGTGGGCATCTTCGACCGCTCCCACTATGAGGACGTCCTGATCCACCGGGTTCACAACTGGGCTTCGCCTGACGAACTTAAGCGTCGCTACCGGGCCATCAATGAGTTCGAGGCGCGCCAGACCGATGCCGGAACCAAAATCATCAAGGTGATGCTCAATATCAGCAAGGATGAACAGAAGGCCCGGCTCCTTGCCCGACTTGACAACCCCGCCAAGCACTGGAAATACAGCAGCAATGACCTCAAGGAACGGGCGTTCTGGGGCGACTACATGGGCGCCTACCAGGCTGCCTTCGACGAGACCAGCACGGAAGCGGCACCCTGGCATGTGGTTCCGGCCAACAAAAAATGGTATGCCAGGATCGCAGTGCAGCAGTTGGTGTTGGGCGCGATGTCTGACATGAAGCTGGAATGGCCAAAAGCTGAGTTCGACGTCCCTACCGAACGGGAACTGGTCGATCGGTCCTGATTTGGTCGATCGGTCCTGACTTGTTTGGGGCCGGTTGTTCCGAGGGTAGGCCCGCACTGGGTGGTCAGAGGGCTCGTCGGAGCGGCTGGTCGCGGGCGGCAGCAAGCCGCTTGCGGGCGCCCTCCAGCCACTCCTCGCAGCGCTTAGCCAGGGCTTCGCCGCGTTCCCACAGTGCCAGGGATTCCTCAAGGCTGGCGCCGCCCGCCTCAAGCCTCCCCACCACGTGTACCAGCTGTTCGCGGGCTTCCTCGTAGCTCAGGGCTTCGATTTCCGGGTCAGGCTTTGTCTCGGGCATGTGCTTCTCCTTGTTGAAGTTCCCCAGTGGATGTGGCGCCGAACAGGCCCTGGGCCACGCGTACGGACAACGCAGTCCCCGACGGCGCCTCCGAAGGGTCGCGGACCACAGCGTGGCCGGCAGCTTCAGCGGCGTGGGCCGGCCGGCCGTTGGCCAGTTCGACCACGGCGTAGCCGCGGTCCAGCGTCTTTTGCGGTGACAGGGCACGGACCTGTGCCTGCAGGTGAACCAGTTGGTCAGCCGCCCGGACCACCGTTGAGCTGACGGCGGCCGATGATCTCCTGAGGAGGCGTTCGATTTCCTCCGCGCGTCCGGTGACCATTGCTTCGGGCGTGGCCAGAACCGGCCGGGAATGGAGTGCGGACAACCGGTCCGACTCCCGGTCCACGAGCCTGCCGATGCTCCTGCGCAGGTGCTCGCGTGCCTGGCGCACACCGGCCAGTTCCTCGGCAACGTCAGGCACGATCCGCTTGGCGGCATCAGTGGGCGTGGACGCACGGAGGTCCGCCACGTCGTCGAGGAGGGGGCGGTCCGCCTCATGTCCGATGGCGCTGACCACAGGGGTGGCCGTCGCCGCGACGGCACGGATCAGTTCCTCGCTGTTGAAAGGCAGCAGGTCCTCCAACGCTCCGCCGCCCCGGGCGATGACAATGACGTCAACGTCGGGGCGGCCGTCCAACTCCTGCAGGGCGCGGATGATCTGCGAGACCGCTGTGTTGCCCTGGACTGCCACCTCCCGGATCTCGAATTCGACGGCGGGCCAGCGCAGTGCGGCGTTTTGGACGACGTCCTTTTTGGCGTCAGAGTCCCGTCCGGTAATCAGGCCGATACGGTGGGGGAGCAGCGGCAATGCTTTCTTCCGTGAATCGGCGAACAGCCCCTCGGCTGAGAGGGCCTGCCGCAACCGTTCGATCCGCGCCAGCAGATCGCCAAGCCCTACAGGCCTGATGTCCCTTACCAGCATGTTAAGCCGCCCGGTCTTCAGCCAGAACTCCGGCTTGAGCAAGGCCACCACGCGGGAGCCACGCTCCAGGGGCATGTTCTGCCGGTCCAGGACATTCGTCCAGACCGACGCCGGCAGGGAAACTTCCGCGTCCACATCCCGGAGGGTGAGGTACGCGTTGCCGCCCCGGCGGTTCATCTCGATGACCTGACCCTCCACCCACGCCGACGGTGTGCGGTCGATATGGGCCTTGAGTTTCTGGGACAGCAACTGTAGCGGCCAGGGATTGTCCGGGCTGGTCTCAGCGGCTGTGGCAGGCAGCGTAGTGGCAGCAGTGCCTGGCAGGGCGGCCTGGTCAGACATGTCCGCTGCCCCGGGACGCTGTGGGTGGCGGCATTGCGGTCCTTTGTTCGGGAGGTGGCGGTTCGTGTTTGAATGGCGGCGGTCAGTCAACTGGCTGCTGTCAGCGGGCTGGCGGATGCCATTCAACCTTATCCATAAGCTGTAGCACCTGAGACTGACATTCTTTGTCCAGACACCAGCCTTATGATGGCTGTGCTGCCGCCAACCCGTGAGGACCCGTTTTGCGCACCTTCGTTTCAGCCATCGCCGTCGTCCTGGGCGTTTTGCTGTCCGCATTGGCCGTTCCCGCCATCTGGCTTGACCGCAACGTGGTTCAGGAGGATGGCTTTGTGGCGCTGGCCGGTCCGCTGGGGAAGGACGCAGAATTCCAGCAGCGGCTGGCCACAGCCGCTGTTGGCACCTTTGACACAGGGGCTATCCCGGACGCTCTGGCAGGTCTGGTGAGGCCAGTGCTTGAGGCGGCGGCCGGTTCACTCACTGCATTACCGGGTTACCCGGCGGCCTGGGAGGAGACACTGCGGAAGAGTCACCGGCTCAGCTTCGCCGCACCGGCAGCAGCTCCTGCCGAACCGGACTCCCCGTCGTCGCTCACTTTGGACTTGGCGCCACTGGTAGCGCTGGCGGCGGAGGAACTCGCGCGCACCACGGGACTGCCGCTGACTGCGCCGGAGCAGACGCTGATCAACGTTGGAGAACCGGAGCAGCGCCAGCTGGTCGAGAGGGTGTCCGCCTACGCGCCGCTCGGCTACTCTTTGGCTATCGGGGCTGGTATCGCCTTTGCGCTTGCCCTGGTTGCCGCCCGCCGTCGTTGGTCAGTGCTGTTCGCGGTGGGACTTGCGGCACTTGCGCTGGCCGGCCTGTGGGCCGCCGGCTCGCAATTCGCCAGGGACGCTGTAGTGGGGACAGCGAGTGGCAACGGACTTGCGGACATGTTCAAGAATGCGTTTGTGGCGGCCGCGTCCAGCAGCTTCCAATCCTGGGTCGGCGGTGCCGCGATAACCGGCGGTGTGCTGGTCGCGGCGGCCCTTGTGATCCGGATCGCCTCGCCGGGGCGGCGGCCCCCAACCCGGTAGCATGGAGAAATGACTTCCTCTGCTGTGTCCCTCTCGATGCCAACTGTCCCGCGCAGGCGGCGCTCGCCTGAGGAGGTAGCCGCGGCGGCTCCGGTAACCGGTCCCAAAAAGGTACTCCTGGCCGCGCCCCGCGGTTATTGCGCCGGTGTGGACAGGGCCGTGATCGCCGTCGAGAAGGCCTTGGAACACTACGGGCCGCCGGTTTACGTCCGGAAGCAGATCGTGCACAACGTCCACGTCGTGAGCTCGCTGGAGGCACAGGGCGCAATCTTCGTCGACGAGACTGACGAGGTCCCGGAAGGCGCGCTCGTGATATTTTCCGCCCACGGGGTATCGCCGGCCGTCGTCCAGTCGGCCGAGGACCGCGGACTGCGCACCATTGACGCCACCTGCCCGCTGGTCACGAAGGTTCATAAGGAAGCCGTGAGGTTCGCCAAGGACGACTTCGACATCTTGCTGATCGGCCACGACGGTCACGAAGAAGTTGAAGGGACCGCCGGCGAGGCTCCGGAGCACATCCAGATCATCAACGGTCCCCACGAAGTGGACAAGGTAACCGTCAGGGATCCCGACAAGGTCATCTGGCTGTCCCAGACCACCCTCAGCGTGGACGAGACCATGGAAACGGTCCGCCTGCTGAAGGCGAGGTTCCCTACCTTGCAGGATCCGCCCAGCGACGACATCTGTTACGCCACCACGAACCGTCAAGTGGCCATCAAAAAGATCTCGCCCCAGGCCGACCTGGTCATTGTGGTGGGATCGGCTAACTCCTCCAACTCGGTCCGCCTGGTGGAAGTCGCCCTGGAGTATGGGGCCAAGGCCTCCTACCGGGTGGACTTCGCCAATGAAGTGGACGAAGCGTGGTTTGAAGGCGTGGCAACGGTCGGAGTCACGTCAGGGGCTTCAGTGCCGGAGATCCTGGTCACGGACGTCCTTCGCCTGCTGGCCGACTACGGCTACGGCTCCGTAGAAGAAGTTGTCACGGCCGAAGAGGACCTCCTTTTCTCGTTGCCCAAGGAACTCCGCGCAACCCTGAAGGAAGCCGGGGACGTCAGCCGGGCGCTCGGCGGACGCCGCTCCCGCGACTGACCAGTCTCCGACAACGTCAGGCGGCGGCCTCGTCCTGCTGAAACTCCGGCGCCGCCAGCGTGCGCGGCGTGACCTCGAGTGCCGGCGGGGTGAGCAGCCCTGATTCATCCATGGCATTGAGCTTCCGTGCGGTGGGCAGGATCCGCGCTTCCAGGGTGCCGATCATGGCGTTGTACCGGTCCACTGAAGACTTGAGTGACGAACCTAGCTTGCCCACGTTGTCCCCGAGTGTTCCCATGCGTTCGTACAGCTGACGGGCGAGGTCAAAGAGTTCGCGTGCACTGTCCGTCAGCACATCCTGGCGCCACGTGAAGGCCACCGATTTGAGTACGGCGAGAAGCGTGCTTGGGGAGGCGAGCACCACATTCCTGGAGAGCGCGTGGTCCAACAGCGTCGCGTCGGCCGTCAGGGCGGCAGCCAGGATGGATTCCGCCGGCAGGAAGCAGATCACCAACTCAGGGGAGTTCCCCGGGATGTCCCAATACTTCTTGTTACTCAGCGAGTCCACGTGGGCCCGCAGCGCCTTGGCATGGGCAGCCAGCAGGGATTGCTGGCTGCCGGGGTTCCCAGCCATGCCTGAATCCTGACGCGAACCCAGCTCCTGGGCCTCCAGGTACGAGGACAACGGCACTTTGGCGTCAACCACCAGTTGCTTCTGGCCCGGAAGCTGGACCACGAGGTCGGGGCGGACCGCTGAATCGGTGCCGGCACTGTGGACCTGCTCCAGGAAATCCACGTGCTTGAGCATGCCCGACGCTTCAACCACTCGGCGCAATTGAACTTCGCCCCACTGCCCACGCGCACTGTTGGAGCGCAGGGCGGACTCGAGGGCGTGCGTGGAGCGGATCAGCTGGGCATCAGAGAGCCTGGCCTCCTGCAGTTGTTGCGCCAGCTGGCCGTACTGTTCAAGGCGGTCGCGTTCCAGCATGGCCACCTGCTGCTGCACGGCGGTCAGCTTTTCCGCCACCGGCGCCAGCGCGCGGAGCACACTGCCGTCCTGGTGGCGGGACTCGCCCAGCTCCCGGTTCTGTAGGGAAAGGAGGCGGCGCTCCGCATCCGCGGCGGCGAACTGGGCGCTGACCTCGGAAAGTCGCGACGAGACGGCGTCGAAGTCGTCCTCCAGGGCACCACTGTGCCGGCGCAAGGGGAAGTAGGTGGCGGCGGCGCCGGCGACGGCACCCACCAGCAGCATTAACAGGGCAAGAATCAGGGCTACAGCATCCATATCCTCACTGTTGCATGACCCTGTGACAATTTACGGAAGCGACATATTCGGCCACCCGTTCCACCAAGGTGTGGCACCGCGGGGGACCGGCTGGGGCCCATGTGTCCGGCAACCGGTAGAATCAATGCTCGTGGCTCTTACTATTGGCATCGTCGGACTGCCCAACGTCGGCAAATCAACTCTTTTCAACGCACTGACCCGGAACCAGGTGCTGGCTGCGAACTATCCGTTCGCTACCATCGAACCTAATGTCGGCGTCGTGAACCTGCCCGATCCCCGGCTCCAGCAGCTGGCTGACATCTTCGGTTCGCAGCGGCTCCTTCCCGCTCCGGTGTCCTTTGTGGACATCGCCGGCATCGTGAAGGGCGCGTCTGAGGGCGAAGGCCTGGGCAATAAGTTCCTTGCCAACATCCGTGAGGCCGAGGCCATCGCCCAGGTTGTCCGGGTGTTTGATGATCCCGACGTCATCCACGTCGATGGCAAAGTGGATCCCCGCTCCGACATGGAAACCATCAACACCGAGCTGATCCTGGCTGATCTTCAGACCATTGAAAATGCGATTCCCCGGATCGAAAAAGAAGTCAGGATCAAGAAGCGGGAAGCCGCCGAGCTGGCTGCCATCAAGGCTGCGCAGGCGGTCCTGGAACGCGGCGACACAGTCTTCTCTTCGATAAAGAGCGACAAGCTGGAGATGGAGCACCTCAAGGAGCTCAGCCTCCTGACCGCCAAGCCGTTCATCTACGTCTTCAACTCCGACGAAGGCATCCTGGGCAGCCCGGAAAAGCAGGATGAGCTGCGGGCCATGGTGGCCCCTGCGGACGCCATCTTCCTGGACGCGAAGCTCGAATCCGACCTCGTGGAGCTGGACGAGGAGGAAGCCCGCGAAATGCTGGAAATGAACGGCCAGGACGAGTCCGGCCTTGACCAGCTGGCGCGCGTCGGCTTCCACACCCTGGGCCTCCAGACCTACCTCACGGCCGGTCCGAAGGAAACACGCGCCTGGACCATCCACCAGGGCGACACCGCGCCGCAGGCAGCCGGCGTCATCCACAGCGATTTCCAGCGCGGCTTCATCAAGGCAGAAGTGGTGTCCTTCCATGACCTCATCGAGGCGGGGTCCATGGCTGAAGCGAAGTCCCGTGGCAAGGTACGTATTGAAGGCAAAGAGTACGTGATGGCTGACGGCGATGTGGTGGAGTTCCGCTTCAACGTCTGATTCCGGACAGGCAAAGGAGACGGCATGCCCCTGAGGCATCTGATTCAGGTCATCACCGGGGCCGTCGCTGCGGCGCTGGTTATCTCGGGGTGCTCTGCTTCCGGGGGGGCGCCCCCGGTGGTAGGCGGTGAAACGAACCGTGGCGGCAATGCCACCGTGGCCGAGGCGAATGCCTTTAGCTCCTTCAACCCGTTCAGCGCCGCCGGAAACACGGACATCAACACCAAGATCGGCTACATCACCCATTCCGGGTTCTACTATGTGGATGACACCGAAAAGGTGGTCCGGAACGAGCAATTCGGCCGGATCGAGAAAATCTCCGATAGGCCGCTGAAGGTGAAGTACACCGTCAACGAGGGTGTGAAATGGTCCGACGGCGAAGCCATCGACACCGGCGACCTCCTCCTGTCCTGGGCAGCCGGCTCGGGCTATTTCGACGACGCTGATCCCCGGTTGGGGACGGGCACTACGTACTTTTCGGCCGCGGCTGACAAGAGCGGCTTGGGCGCCACTGCACTCCCGGAGATCGGGAGTGACGGGCGTTCCATCACGCTGGAATACGCTTCCCCGTACGCTGATTGGGAAGTAGCGTTCGACGTCGGGCTCCCCGCCCATGTTGTCGCCGCCAAAAGCGGCCTTAACGACGAAGATGACCTCGTGGACCTGATCAGGGACTCGCCTAGGGGCGACACCGAACGGCCCGCGGTCAACACCCCGCTGAAGCGGGTCAGCGACTTCTGGAATTCAGGCTTCGACACCAAAAAGCTTCCTGATGATCCTGCCATGTACCTTTCCAGCGGCCCGTACATCGTCCGGGACATCGTTCCGGACGCCTCGATCCGGCTGGTCCGGAACAGGGACTATGTGTGGGGGCCGGAGCCCTATCTGGATGACATCACCGTGCGGTTCACCGGTGCCGCCTCCACCGCCATTGCCGCCCTCAGGAACGGACAGGCGGACATCATCGCCCCGCAGCCTTCTGCCGGTACCGAAAGTCTCTTCGACGGACTGGCGGAGCAGGGCAATACCGTCCAGCGCTTCAGCCAGTCCGGTTACGACCACCTCGATCTCAACTTTTCGGGACCGTTCACGGACAAGGACGTCCGGGAAGCGTTTCTGAAGACCGTTCCGCGGCAGAAGATCGTGGCTGACGTGGTGGGCGGATTTGTCGCCGACGCGAAACCGCTGGACTCACAGGTCTTCCTGCCAGCCCAGCCCAAATATCGGGACGCCGTGAAGGACAACGGTTCGGCCGACTACGCCGACGTGGATATCAAAGGCGCCAGGTCGCAATTGCGGGATGCTGCTCCTACCGTCCGCATCCTGTACAACAAGGACAACCCCAACCGCGTGCGGGCCTTTTCCCTGATCCGCGACTCCGCCCGCTTGGCCGGATTCACGGTTGAAGACGCGGGCCTTGGCAGCTCGGACTGGGCCAAAGCGCTCGGAGGCGGCAGCTACGACGCCGCCATCGTCGGCTTTGTCGGACCCGGGGTTGGCGTGAGTCGCGTCCCTCAGATCTTCAAGACCGGTGGCGGCAGCAACTTCAACGGATTTTCCGACGCCGATGCAGACAAAGCCATGGAGCAGCTGGCCGGCACCACGGACCTGGCGAAGCAGGACGAACTGTTGGCTGACATCGACAAACGCGTCTGGGAAAGCGCCTACGGCCTGCCGCTGTACCAGACCACGGGAACTGTCGCCTTCAGCAGCCGCGTGACGGGTGTCAAGCCCAGCTCCGGCCCTTTGGGCGTCTGGTGGAATGCGTGGGAGTGGCGCCTGAAATAGGACGTCCTTGGGGGCGTGTCGCCGTTGTGGGAGCCCGCCCCGCCCGCGATTCGCAGCAATCCTTACCAGCGAGTAGCATGTGACTTGCGCAACTTCCGGGTGCCGGCTAGTTATTGGCGGTTAACTGGTTACGGTTTGGCAACGGAGTACCAGTATTTGGACATTGTGCGGTTAGGCTACTCGTATATGTAGGCCACGTCACAGTGAGAACCTGTGACGGACCTGCCGGGGAGCAAAAGATTTCCCCCGAACATCTCCCACAACTCATAGGAGGCGGAATGCGTTTCACGCGCACTTCCAAAGCACTCGGCATGGTGGCGATCGCCGCTCTTGCCCTGACCGGCTGCGGCGCCGGAGGCGGCAGCAATGACGGTGCCAGCCAGTCGGCCGGTGATCCCAACAAGGTCATCACCGCGTACAGCAACGAACCGCAGAACCCGTTGCTGCCGGCAAACACGAACGAAGTTTACGGCGGCCGCGTCGTCGAGCTGCTCTTCGAAGGCCTTCGAAGCTACGACGCCAACGGCAAGCCGGTCAACTCGCTGGCAGAGTCCATTGAGTCGCCTGACGCCCAGAACTGGACCATCAAGGTCAAGCAGGGCCAGAAGTTCACGAACGGCGAAGCGATCACTGCCAAGACGTTCGTTGATTCCTGGAACTTCGCCGCGAACTCCAAGAACCTGCAGAACAACGGATTCTTCTTTGAGTCCATCGCTGGCTATGCAGACGTCTCTGCCGTGACCACCGAAACAGCGGCCGATGGCAAGAAGACCACCACCCCGGCGCCTACCGCCGAAACGATGTCGGGTCTGAAAGCTACAGACGATTCGACCCTCACGGTGAAGCTGGCACAGCCGGAAGCTGACTGGTCGCTCCGCCTTGGCTACTCAGCATTCTTCCCGCTGCCGTCCGCAGCGTTGGCGGATCCGAAGGCCTTCGGCGAAAACCCGGTAGGCAACGGTCCGTACAAGTTCGAAAAGACCGGCTCCTGGGTACACGACCAGTCGATCTCGCTCGTCAAGAACGCCGACTACAGTGGTCCCCGCGAAGCGAAGAACGGCGGAGTGACCTTCAAGTTCTACACCGATCCGGGCCCCGCATACACGGACCTTCAGGGTAATAATCTGGACGTCACCGACGTACTGCCGTCCAACGCACTGAAGACATACGTCTCGGACTTCCAGGACCGCAACGCCACCAAGGCTGTGGCCACCAACTCCACCCTGAACATCCCGGGTTACAACCCGAACTTCCAGGGAGAAGCCGGCAAGCTGCGCCGCCAGGCTCTGTCCTACGCCATCAACCGCGAAGAGATCGCCAAGGTAGTCTTCAACGGCACCCGCACCCCGGCCAAGGCCTTCGCCCCGCCGGTCATCGACGGATTCAAGGCAGACCTCAAGGGCAGCGAAGTCCTCACTTTCGACGCTGCCAAGGCCAAGGACTTGTGGGCCCAGGCTGACAAGATCCAGCCGTACGACGGATCCAAGCCGCTGCAGATTGCCTCCAACACTGATGGTGGCAACAAGGAATGGATTGACGCCGTAGCCAATGGCTTCAAGAACAACCTCGGCATCCAGGCCGAAATCCAGCCCTTCGCCAAGTTCGCTGAAGTACTGAACCTGCGCAAGTCCCAGTCCCTCCCGGGCCTGAGCCGCGCCGGCTGGCAGGGCGACTACCCGTCGCTCTACAACTTCCTCGGACCGGTCTGGGCAACGGGCGCATCCTCCAACTACGAGAAGTACTCGAACCCCGAGTTCGACAAGCTGCTCCAGGAAGGACTTGCCGCCAAGACCACCGATGCGGCCAACGACAAGTTCAACCAGGCCCAGGAGATCCTCTTCGAGGACCTGCCCGGATTGCCGCTCTGGGACCAGGCAAAGCCGATTGTGTGGAGCGAAAACGTTTTGAAGGCCGAAACTGGCTGGAATGGCGGAATCCTCTACTACAACATCACGGCCAAGTAGTCTCCAGGATCTAACTTGCCGCCAGGCGAATGGGGGTCCGGCACAAAGCCGGGCCCCCATTGTCCTGCACGGCAGGAAGGCACAAATGAAACACCTTTCTTCGCATCCGGAAGGCTGGTGATCCGGTGGTCCGCTTTATTCTGAGACGCCTCCTACAAGTGATCCCTGTCTTCATAGGCACCACGCTTTTGGTTTACTACATGGTCTTCGCCCTTCCCGGCGATCCCATTGCGGCGCTCTTCGGAGACCGCCAGCCCCCGCAGGCAGTCATCGATACCCTGCGAAGCCAGTACCACCTGGACGAACCATTCTGGGTCCAGTACGGACTCTTCCTGCAGAACCTCTTCACGTTCAACCTCGGCAACGACTTCACCGGCCAGCCCATCGCGGCAAGCTTGGCGCGGGTCTTCCCCGTGACGGCAATGCTTGCGGTGGAAGCACTGGCCATCCAGGCAATCTTCGGAGTGGCCTTCGGCGTCTTCGCAGGTCTCCGCCGCGGAGGCTGGTTTGACTCCACCGTCCTGGTAGTTTCGCTGGTTGTCATCGCTGTCCCAACCTTTGTTCTGGGTTTTGTCTTTCAACTCGTCTTTGGCGTGCAACTCGGGTGGGCGAAACCCACCGTCGGCGCCAATGCCGACTGGGGCAGCCTGCTGCTTCCGGCAGTGGTCCTGGGCCTCGTGTCGTTCGCCTATGTTCTCCGCCTGACCCGCGCCTCGGTCAGCGAAAACATGAACGCCGATTACGTGCGGACTGCTACCGCCAAAGGCCTGTCACGGCCACGGGTGGTCATCGCACACATCCTGCGTAACTCGTTGATTCCGGTGGTGACCTATCTTGGCGCCAACCTCGGCGGTCTTATGGGCGGTGCGATCGTGACGGAGGGCATCTTCAACGTCCCCGGCGTCGGCAACAAGCTCTACCAGGCCGTCCTGCGCAGCGAGGGCCCCACCATCGTCGCCATTGTCAGCGTTCTTGTGTTGGTCTTCGTGGTGGCCAACCTGCTCGTTGATCTCCTATATGCCTGGCTTGACCCGAGGATCCGTTATGACCAGTAATAACAGCCACTTTGTGGCGCCCATCGACGAAACTCCGTTGCTGGCAACCGACACCGTCAAGACCGACCAGGCACCGCTGAGTCTGTGGTCGGACGCTTGGCGCAAGCTCCGCCGTCGGCCGCTGTTCATTATTTCGGCGCTGCTGATCCTGGCACTTGCCGTGGTGGCACTTTTCCCGGGCCTTTTCTCCTCCGTCGCTCCGAACGACGGGTGCTTACTGTCCAATTCGGAAGGCGGCCCCTCTGCCGGGCATCCGTTTGGCTTCACGTTCCAGGGCTGCGACATCTACTCCCGGGTCATCCATGGAACCCAGGCTTCGCTTTCAGTAGGTCTGCTCTCCGTGCTCTGCGTCCTGGTTATTGGTGTGACCGTTGGTGCCCTTGCCGGCTACTACGGTGGCTGGGTCGATGCCGTGCTTGCCCGCCTGGGCGATATTTTCTTCGCTTTGCCGCTGATCCTCGGCGCACTGGTGATCACGCAGTTGCCTTTCTTCCGCGAAAACAGGGGCGTTTGGAGCGTCGTGTTTGTGATTTCGTTGCTGGCCTGGCCGCAGATGGCACGTATCACCCGCGGTGCGGTCATTGAAGTGCGCAATGCCGACTTTGTGACGGCTGCCCGTTCACTGGGCGTTTCAAAGTTTGGTGCCTTGGTCCGCCACGTTCTGCCTAACGCCCTGGCACCGATTATCGTCCTTGCCACCCTCGAACTGGGCGTCTTCATCGTGGCCGAGGCAACGCTGTCCTTCCTGGGCATTGGCCTGCCCCAGAGCATCATGTCCTGGGGTAACGACATTGGAGCCGCTGCACAGTCCTCTGTTCGGACCCAACCGGAGATCCTTCTGTACCCGGCTGCGGCCCTGTCCATCACGGTATTGAGCTTCATTATGCTCGGCGATGCTGTCCGTGACGCCCTCGATCCGAAGAGCCGCCAGCGATGAGAAAGGAAGAGATGATTACTCCAGAAATCCACATCGATGAGGCCGGGTCGGCGGGAGTGAAGCCACTGCTGGAAATTCGCGACCTGGCAATCACCTTCACCACCGGCAGCGGTGAAGTCCAGGCCGTGCGCAATGCGCATCTGACCATCATGCCCGGAGAAACCGTGGCGATCGTGGGGGAGTCTGGCTCAGGCAAGTCGACGACGGCACTCGCTGCCATCGGCCTGTTGCCCAACAACGGCCGCGTTTCCGCCGGCCAGATCCTGCTCCACGGCGAGGACATCGCCCACGCCACGGAGCAACGGATGATCGAACTGCGGGGCAATACGATCGGTATGGTCCCGCAAGACCCCATGTCCAACCTGAACCCGGTCTGGAAGATCGGCTACCAGGTCAAGGAGACTCTCCGCGCCAACGGCAGGCCCAGCGGCCCGGATGATGTCGCCCAGGTACTGTCCGAGGCAGGACTGCCGGATGCCCACCGGCGCGCCAAGCAGTACCCGCATGAGTTTTCCGGCGGTATGCGCCAGCGTGCCCTCATTGCCATCGGGTTGTCCTGCCAGCCGCGCCTGCTGATTGCGGATGAGCCGACGTCGGCATTGGATGTCACGGTCCAGCGGCAGATTCTGGATCACCTGGACACCATGACCGCCGACCTGGGTACAGCAGTCCTGCTGATCACCCATGATCTGGGGCTGGCCGCAGAACGGGCCGACAAGGTTGTGGTGATGTACCGGGGGCAGGTGGTGGAAGCCGGACCTTCGCTGGCATTGCTCCAGAACCCGCAGCACCCGTACACCAAGCGGCTGGTTGAATCTGCGCCGTCACTGGCGAGCCGAAGGATCCAGGTCGCCAGGCAGCAGGGTCTCGAAGCGTCAGACCTGCTGGCTCCAGCTGCGGAGGCAACTGCCGCAGATAACGTCCTGCAGATCCAGGACCTGCGCAAGGTCTACAAGCTCCGCCAGGGCTTGGGGAAAACGACGGATTTCGCGGCCGTTGACGGGGTGAGCTTCGATGTTAAGAGGGGTACCACCACGGCTATCGTGGGGGAGTCGGGTTCGGGCAAATCCACCGTCGCAAAGATGGTGCTGCAGCTCGAAAGGCCTACCGAGGGAAAGATCCTGTTCGACGGCGTCGACACCTCGCTGCTGAAATCGTCGGAACTCTTCAAATTCAGGCGGCGCGTGCAGCCCATCTTCCAGGATCCATACGGCTCGTTGGACCCGATGTACAACATCTTCCGCACCATCGAGGAGCCGTTGCGCGTTCACAAGATTGGTGACGCGGCCAGCCGAGAGAAGAAGGTCCGGGAACTGCTGGACCAGGTGGCACTGCCGCAGTCCGCCATGCAGCGGTACCCGAACGAGCTCTCCGGCGGGCAGCGGCAGCGTGTTGCCATTGCCCGTGCCCTGGCGCTGGATCCAGAGGTGATCATCTGCGACGAGGCCGTATCCGCGTTGGACGTCCTGGTCCAGGCGCAGGTACTTAACCTGCTCGCGGACCTGCAGGCCAATCTCGGACTGACCTATCTCTTTATCACCCATGACCTGGCCGTGGTGCGGCAGATCGCCGACCACGTCTGTGTGATGGAAAAGGGCAAGCTGGTGGAGACCGGTTCCACTGACGATGTCTTCGAGTCCCCTCAGCAGGAGTACACGAAGGCACTGCTCAATGCCATTCCCGGTGCGAAGCTGATGCTTCCACCCGAAGTGGCCTGACCCGGCCGCAGTATCCCGAGTTAAAAATGGAGCCGGTGCCTCAGGGCACCGGCTCCGTCGCTTTTGAGATTCCGCTCAGTCCGAAGGGAGTCTGTTCAGTCCGCAGGAGTGAGCGCGGAAGCTGTCGCCGGGACTGTGCCGTCCAGCGCCGGGCCTTCGAGCCCCAGCTGCCGAAGCCTGGTTTCAAGCAGGCCGCCCAGTGACCGGCGGCCTGCGGCATCCATGTGGACGGCATCTGCCAGGTTTTTCGTGAGGCTGTATTTCGACAGCCAGTCGCCCACGCCCACAAACGGAAGGCCGTGCCGGGCCGCCACAGTACCGAGAAGCGCATCCACCTGGGTCCTGCGCCCGCCGCCGTAGTTGGCGCCGCGGGCCAGGGTGCCGATCATGGCCATCCTGGCGCCTGGATAGCGGTCCTTCAGTGCAGCGATCAGACGGTCGGCGTTGGCCACAATCTGGGCATCGGTGGCGCCGCGCGCGGCGTCGTTGCCGCCGCCCTGGATGACGATCAGGGCGGGCGTCCCGTAGGGCAGCTTCCAGTCGCCGCGCTGCAAGGCGTCGATGTAGTTGCCGGTCTTGCCGTTGGACGCCACGAATCCCGTCCCGCCGAGCCCGCAGAAATGGACCTTGTAACCAACGGCGGCGAGGCCAAGCCTCGGCCACCCGTCAGTAGGTTCGGATTGGGAGTCGCCGATCAGGAGGGCAGTGTGCCGCATGTCCGGCACCACCACTTCGTCACGTCCGCTGGCCGGGTTGCTGTATACAGAGCCGGCAGGCAAACCGATCGGATCCCCGCGGCCGGCCTGGTAAGCCCCGGCCGCGGCCGCCTGAACCGGGGACGGCGCGCCGGAATCCGTTGTGGCTGCTGGGGTCTGTCCGTAGCCGCCCAGGAGCGCGGTTACCGCGATTCCAGATGCGACAAAGCGGGTCAGAGCCGAGGCTTTTCGCATCAGGGGTTCTCCGGGCTTGCTGTGGCTATCACAGCAATGATGTGGCATCAAGTCATAAATATCCAGTGAGCTTGATCACTCTTTGAGGCGTGGCGCGCCGAAATTGCTTACCGGACAAACTGGGCCGATCCGAAATTTTTAGGCCAACAATAGGCTCAGCGTTTAGAATGAGGGAAGGAGCCCTGTGTTATTGGGCTAATCCGTCGTGCGTTCCGGTTGGAAATGTCGCGATACAACAGCTGACTTCACCACTGAATCGAGCAATCACGCATGTCTGAAACCACCACCAACACTGCGGTAGCCACTGCATCACGCAGTGACCTCCGCAACGTCGCGATCGTGGCCCACGTTGACCACGGCAAGACCACTCTGGTCGACGCCATGCTCAAGCAGACCAACTCCTTTGCCGAACACAACCACCTCGAAGACCGTGTGATGGACTCCGGTGACCTGGAACGCGAAAAGGGCATCACCATCCTGGCCAAGAACACCACCGTGGCCTACAACGGACCGTCTTCCAACGGTGAAACCATCACCATTAACGTCATCGACACCCCCGGCCACGCCGACTTCGGCGGCGAAGTAGAGCGCGGCCTCTCCATGGTGGACGGCGTTGTGCTCCTCGTTGACGCATCCGAGGGCCCGCTGCCCCAGACCCGCTTCGTGCTGCGCAAGGCCCTGGCCGCGCACCTGCCGGTCATTCTCCTCGTCAACAAGACGGACCGCCCCGACGCCCGCATCGAGGAAGTTGTCCACGAGTCGATGGACCTCCTCCTGGGCCTCGCCTCGGACCTCGCCGACGAAGTTCCGGACCTGGACCTCGACAAGATCCTTGAAGTTCCGGTTGTCTACGCAGCAGCGAGGGTGGGCCGCGCCTCCCTGGACCAGCCCGCCGACGGCTCCGCTCCGGACAACGAAGACCTTGAGCCGCTGTTCAAGACCATCATCGAGCACATCCCGGCCCCGACGTATAACCCGAACGGTGTCCTCCAGGCACACGTGACCAACCTGGACGCCTCCCCGTTCCTGGGCCGCCTCGCGTTGCTGCGCATCTACAACGGCACCCTGCGCAAGGGCCAGACCGTTGCCTGGGCCCGCGCCAACGGAGAGCTCAAGAACGTCAAGATCACCGAACTGCTGGCCACCAAGGCGCTGGACCGTGTTCCCACCGAGTCTGCAGGTCCGGGCGAAATCGTCGCCGTTGCCGGTATCGAGGAAATCACCATTGGTGAGACCCTGACCGACGTCGACAACCCGCAGCCGCTGCCGCTGATCACCGTGGACGATCCTGCCATCTCCATGACCATCGGTATCAACACCTCGCCGCTGGCCGGCCGGGTCAAGGGCGCCAAGGTCACGGCCCGCCAGGTCAAGGACCGCCTGGACAAGGAACTGATCGGTAACGTCTCAATCAAGGTTCTCCCCACCGAGCGTCCCGACGCCTGGGAAGTCCAGGGCCGTGGCGAGCTGGCGCTGGCCATCCTGGTTGAGCAGATGCGACGTGAAGGCTTCGAACTGACTGTCGGCAAGCCGCAGGTTGTCACCAAGACCGTCGACGGCAAGATCCACGAGCCGATGGAACACATGACCATCGACGTGCCGGAAGAGTACCTCGGTGCCGTCACCCAGCTGATGGCAGCCCGCAAGGGCCGCATGACCAACATGGCCAACCACGGCACCGGCTGGTGCCGCATGGAGTTCATCGTTCCGGCCCGTGGCCTGATCGGCTTCCGCACCAAGTTCCTCACCGACACCCGCGGTGCCGGCATTGCTTCCTCCATCGCCGAGGGCTACGAGCCGTGGGCCGGCCCCATCGAGTACCGCACCAACGGTTCGATCGTGGCTGACCGCTCTGGCGTGGTCACCCCGTTCGCGATGATCAAGCTCCAGGAACGCATGTCATTCTTCGTGCAGCCCACCTCCGAGGTTTACGAAGGCATGATCGTTGGCGAGAACTCCCGCGCCGATGACATGGACGTGAACATCACCAGGGAAAAGCAGCTCACCAACATGCGTGCAGCGTCCTCGGACACCTTCGAGAACATGACGCCGCCGCGCAACCTGACTTTGGAAGAATCCTTGGAATTCGCCCGCGAAGACGAGTGCGTTGAGGTGACCCCGGAGTCCATCCGTATCCGGAAGCTCATCCTGGACGCCAGCGAACGCGCCAAGTCCACACGGGCACGCGCCAAGGCCTAGTCCTGAATAGCACGTCACTGAAGCTGCCGGTACGGCAGGCGGGAACCCCGCCGGCGTGCCGGCAGTTTCTTTTGTGTCAGGGGAGTGTCAGTTGCGGACGCGGGCTGGGCGGCGCTCGGGCGCCGGCGGCACTTCCTTGGCCGCCACCACGAGGTCCAGGGGGATCACGATGTCGGCCTTCCGCGTGCGGACTGTGCAGCCGCCGTCGTCAGTGGCCACCAGGTGCCCCAGGGCGTCGGTCAGGCCGCCGTCGATCCGGTAACGGACTACAACCCGGGTTCCGGGCGGGGCGCTGGCCAGAAATTCTCGGGGCGTAGGCTGGGCGGGACTCACCAGTTCATACTAAGGCGGCCCGCTAGGTTCGCGTGGATGGGCTGGGAGATAATAAGCTCAGAAGTCAATTGTCCGGCCGGTGCCGGATTCAAGTGCCGGCCATTGCCGGGAAATATCGTGGAGAGGCAAGGGACGTGACGTACGTAATCGCGCAGCCGTGTGTAGATGTCAAGGACAAGGCATGTATTGAGGAGTGCCCCGTTGACTGCATCTATGAGGGTGAACGTTCCTTGTACATCCACCCCGATGAGTGTGTCGACTGTGGTGCCTGTGAGCCGGTCTGCCCCGTGGAGGCCATCTATTACGAGGATGACACTCCTGAAGAGTGGGCTGACTACTACAAGGCCAACGTCGAATTCTTCGATGACCTGGGCTCGCCCGGTGGCGCCGCGAAGGTGGGCAACACGGGCAAGGACCACCCGATGATCGCCGCCCTGCCGCTGCAGAACCAAGACCACTGAGCCGGGCAGCGCGTTGACCGCAGCCGTGAACGGCTTTGGCCTGAGCCTGCCCGACTACCCGTGGGAGGCCATGGCTCCGTACCTGGCCAAGGCAGCTGAGCACCCCGGCGGGGCCGTAAACCTGTCGATCGGCACGCCCGTCGACCCTACTCCCGCACTGATCCAGACTGCCCTCAAGGCCGCCGCGGACGCGCCGGGATACCCCACCGTTCACGGCACCGTTCCATTGCGGGAAGCCATTGCGGCATGGTTTGAGCGCCGCCGCGGCGTCCCCGGTCTGGACCCTAAGAACGTCATGCCCACCGTGGGCTCCAAGGAACTGGTGGCGTGGCTGCCGCTCCTGCTCGGGCTGAAACCGGGCGACGTCGTCGTCCGTCCCAAGGTTGCTTACCCCACCTACGACATCGGGGCTACGTTCGCCGGCGTTACTTCTGTGGCTACCGACAATCTCGACGAGTTGGACCAGAGCACACGCTCCCGCGTGCGGCTGATCTGGGTGAACTCTCCGGGCAACCCCACCGGAAGCGTAAGGGGTGTTGAGTCACTCCAAGCCATTGTGGCGCAAGCCCGCGACCTGGGCGCCGTGGTGGCGTCGGACGAGTGCTACGCCGAGCTCGGGTGGGGCGCCTGGGACGCACAGCGAGGCGGCGAGCCAGTTCCCAGCATCCTGGATCATCGCGTTTCCGGCGGGTCCCACGAGGGACTCCTGGCTGTGTACTCGTTGAGCAAGCAGTCCAACGTGGCAGGCTACCGCGCCGCGTTCGTGGCCGGTGACCCGGCCATCATGGCTAACCTCGTCAACAGCCGCAAGCATGCGGGCATGATCGTCCCCTACCCGGTGCAGGAAGCAATGCGGGTTGCGCTGGGCGATGACATCCATGTCCAGGCCCAGAAAAACCTGTACCGCGGACGCCGGGAGCGCCTGATGCCGGCGCTGCAGGGCTTCGGGCTGGAGATCAAGGATTCCGACGCCGGACTGTACCTTTGGTCCACCGCCGGGGAGAGCACCTGGGACACGGTGGCGCGGCTGGCTGAGCGGGGCATCGTGGTGGGTCCGGGCGTATTTTACGGCGAGGCCGGCAACGGGTTTGTGCGTGTCGCCCTGACGGGCACGGATGAGCGGATTGACGCGGCCGTGGGCAGACTGGCCACGACGCCGTAACAATCATGTGACTCGCGCCACAAAGACGGCATTTTGCGGGGGTTTCCCGCGCCTCCGATTAGTGACACCCGCAATCGGGCGGTACTTTTTAAGTGACTATCAATGGTGGCTTTCTACAAGAAGGCAGCCCGGGTGTTGGATTCCTGGAAGAACAGGGTCAGTGCCACGGCTCACCGGATGTTGGATCAAGCTTTCGACAGAGGCCCACGCGCCTCATGAAGGGGACTCCATGACTGAGACCAACAGCGCAACCCTGCACCATGCAGGAGGCGAGCTCAAGCTCCCGCGCATCCAGGTTGTTGAAGGAAACGAAGGTTACGACGTTTCCAAGCTGCTCAAGCAGACGGGCGCAGTCACCTTTGACCCCGGCTTCATGAACACCGCAGCAACCACGTCCGCAATTACCTACATCGACGGCGATGCCGGCATCCTGCGTTACCGCGGGTACCCCATCGAACAGCTGGCGCAGCACTCCAGCTTCCTCGAGGTGTCTTACCTGCTGATCTACGGCAACCTGCCCAGCCCCACGGAACTGGAAGCCTTCGACCAGCGGATCCGTCACCACACGTTGCTGCACGAAGAGCTCAAGGGCTTCTTCAGCGGCTTCCCCCGTGATGCTCACCCGATGCCTGTGCTCTCTTCGGCCGTGTCGGCGCTGTCCACGTTCTACCAGGACTCGCTGGATCCGTTCAACGCTGAGCAGGTAGAGGTCTCCACGTACCGGCTGCTGGCCAAGATGCCGGTCATCGCCGCCTACGCTCTCAAGAAGAGCATCGGCCAGCCCATGCTGTACCCCGACAACTCCCACAACCTCGTGGAGAACTTCCTTCGCCTCAGCTTCGGCCTTCCCGCCGAGCAGTACGAAGTAGACCCGGTCATCGCCAAGGCGCTGGACCTTCTCCTGATCCTGCACGCCGACCACGAGCAGAACTGTTCGACGTCCACGGTGCGCCTGGTGGGCTCCTCCAACGCCAACCTCTTCGCGTCGGTGTCGGCCGGCATCAACGCCCTGTTCGGTCCCGCCCACGGCGGCGCCAACGAGGCAGTGCTGAAGATGCTCCGCCAGATCCAGGCCGACGGCACCAAGCCGGAGGATTACATGGAGAAGGTCAAGAACAAGGAAGACGGCGTCCGCCTTATGGGCTTCGGACACCGCGTCTACAAGAATTACGATCCGCGCGCCAAGATCGTCAAGGCCACGGCCCACGAAATCCTCACCAAGCTCGGCGGCAACGACGAACTGCTCGAGATCGCCATGCGTCTGGAAGACAAGGCGCTGAACGATGACTACTTCATCCAGCGCAAGCTCTACCCGAACGTGGACTTCTACACCGGCCTGATCTACAAGGCGATGGGCTTCCCGGAGAAGATGTTCACCGTCCTGTTCGCGATCGGCCGCCTGCCGGGCTGGATCGCCCAGTGGCGTGAAATGATCAGCGACCCGAACACCAAGATCGGCCGCCCGCGCCAGCTGTACATCGGCGAGCCCGAGCGCGACTACCCGGCCCGCTAAGAACTCCGCTACAGAACAACGCGGGGTCACTTACGGCCCATCCCGAGCTTCGGGACGGGCCGTAAGTGACCCCGCGTTGCTGTTTAAGCCGAGTAGCCGAGGGGGTTGTTCTTCTGCCAGCGCCAGTGGTCCTCGCACATCTGGTCCACGGTCTTGGTGGTGGACCAGCTCAGGTCGGCCAGGGCGGAGGTTGCATCCGCCCAGAAGGCCGGGAGGTCGCCCGCACGGCGTCCGGTGACCTCGTAGGGGATGGGCTGGCCCACGGCCTTCTCGAAGGACCGAAGGACCTCCAGGACCGAGGACCCCTTTCCGGAGCCCAGGTTCCAGCGGTAGACGCCTGGGCGGTCCGCAACGTGGTTGAGGGCGGCCACGTGGCCTTCGGCGAGATCGACGACGTGGATGTAGTCCCGCAGGCAGGTGCCGTCAGGTGTGTCGTAGTCGCCGCCGAACACCATGAGCTTGTCGCGGCGTCCCACGGCCACCTGGGCGATGAAGGGCACCAGGTTGTTGGGGATGCCCTGGGGATCCTCGCCGATGCGGCCCGACGGGTGTGCGCCCACCGGGTTGAAGTAGCGCAGGAGGGCTATGTGCCAGCGGCTGTCAGCGGCGCCCAGATCGGCGAGGATGTCCTCGATCTGTTCCTTGGTGCGGCCGTACGGGTTGTTGGCGCCGATCTCCATCTTTTCCACGTAGGGGATGGGATTGTGCTCCCCGTATACGGTGGCGGATGAACTGAAGACGATGGAGCGGACATCGTGGCGGTCCATGACCCGGATCAGGTTCAGCGTGCCCACGAGGTTGTTGTAGTAGTACTTGAGCGGTTCGCGGACCGACTCGCCCACGGCCTTAAGCCCGGCAAAGTGGATCACGGCGTCGATCGCGTGGGCGGCAAAGACGCCTTCAACGGCGGCTTCGTCCACCAGGTCCACGTTGTGGAATTCCGCGGTCTTGCCGCTGAGTTCGGCAACCCGGCGCAGGGACTCCTCGCTGGAGTTCACCAGGTTATCGATCACCACCACATCGTGGCCGGCTTCCTGCAGGGACAAGACTGTGTGCGAACCGATGTACCCGGTGCCACCTGTGACCAGAATTTTCATGCCCCTACGCTATCCCAATTCCGGCGATGAGTGGATTTCAGCACGGGTGTGCTAAATAATACAGGTGCCTAAAATTGTTGATGCCGAAGCCCGGCGCGCAGAAATCGTTCAAGCGGTCTTCAGGATCATCGCCGTCGACGGCCTCGAGCGTGCGTCACTGCGGGAGGTGGCCGACGAAGCCGGCCTCGCCGTAGGCTCCGTCCGGCACTACTTTTCCGGCAGCGAAGAACTGCTCAGCCATTCCTTTGCCGCGGTTGTGGACCGGATCATGGTCCGGCTCACGGCGGCATTGCCGGCGATGGCCGCCAGCGTACCCGGGACCGGCCCGCATCGTGAAGCGGTATTAACCCTGTTGGGCGAATTTCTGCCGCTCGACGAGGAACGGGCCGTGGACGCCTGTGTATGGATGGCCTTCAAAAACGCCGCCAGGATCCGCCCCTTCCTCGCGGCTGAGGCAGACCGGAGTCACCGGGAGGTGGCGGCCGTCGTCGGGCAGGTCATCACGGCCCTCGTGCCGGACGACGGCGACGGGCAGCAATCGCTGGCGGTGGAGGCAGAGAGGCTGCTGGCTACGCTGGACGGGCTGTGCATGCATGCCCTCCTGCAGCCCGCCTGGATGACGGCACAGATGTGCCATGATGTCCTGGACCGGCACCTCAGGAGCCTGGCCGCCTGATATTACCGTCCGGTGGCATGGGGAATAGACTGGGAGCCGGGGAAGCAGAACCGGCTGGTCAGGCCGGTGCAGGCAGGCCACAGGAGGAGTAGGGATGCATCACACAGGTGGTTCCGGCTGGCAGATCACCACGGATACGTCCGGGCCTCTGATGATCGCGCTCTTTGTCCGGGACGCGGCAGGACTCGACGGCGCAGGCCACCCTGCGTTGTCACATGCCGCGCCGAAGATCCGCCAAGCAGACCACTCGCACCTCACGGCCGACGTCGGCGGGCAGAGTGCGCTCAAAACCGAATGGGAAGCCTGGTGGGAGCAGTTGCTGAAGGCACACCCCCAGACCTCGCCGGAGCTGTCCCCTCCGGATTTTTCGGAATTCGGAAATTCCCCGGCCCTCCAGCGTGTCCTGCAGGCGCATTTCGGGTCAGCACTGACCTGGGCACGGGAGCGCCGCAGTGAGTACTTCAGGCTGGAAGCCGAACGGGTGGCCAGCGGGTCGGACCAGCTGTTGGGCGACATGGTGGATGACCGCCTGCTGGAGGTGGGCCGGGGTTCGCGGGACTTCACCCTCACCATTATCGAACTTCCGCTGAACGAACAGCGGGCGTGGTATCTGGAGCCGGACAAGATCATCATGAGCCATAACCTCTTGTCCGCGCCGGAGCTCTTCCGCAGCTACGTCCAGCCCGTGGTCGACATCCTGGTCTGAGGCTCCGCGGTCAGCACGCGGGCCTCAGTAACCGGGCAGTCAGCTGCCGGTGCCGGCCGGTGCCACAGTAATGTTGACCTGGCCGGCCGGCGCGTCAGATTCCCGCCAGCCGTCCTGAGCCTCGCGGTCCCAGCTGCGGCCGGCAACGTCCACACGCGTCACCGCCAGGCCCTTCGCGTTGGCAACTGCCCAATGCGCCACGGACCATGCCTGGGTGCCGTCAGCTTCCACCACGAGGGATTCAATTTCCGTGGTGATCGCGAGCGGCCCGTACGCCAGGGCGAGCTCGGACTCGACGGCGGCGGGGATGCCCGGCTCCTGCGGGGCGCGCAAAGTGCACTGCACGGAGGCGGGCGTCTGGCCGGTCAGGCCGGACGCGAAGGAGCGGCCCAGATCTTCGTGTTGTGCGTAGGCGAGGGGATAGGCCGAGCGCTGGACACGCTGGGCGGCGTCGGTGATTTCCAGGGACTCATAGCCGGGAATCTTGAGCAGGGCATCGTAGAACGCATTGGCAGCATAGTACGGGTCCATGACCTGGGCTTCGGTTCCCCACCCTTGCGAGGGACGTTGCTGGAAGAGTCCGCGGGAGTCCGGGCCTGCCTGGTCGCCATGGGCGATATTGCGCAGCTTGGATTCCTGCATGGCGGTGGCAAGAGCGATGCTGGCTGCCCGGGGAGGTAGCCCGCGCTGCACGGCAACCGCTGTGATCAGTGAGGCATTAACCGCCTGGTCCGTTGCGAGCTCGGCACTCTGGGTTCCGGCGTCGGCCGTGCAGCGCTCCGAGACCAGGGTTTCGGAGCGCTGCAGGAACGAGACTGCCGTGTAGATTCCGGCGCCCGCCAGCGCCAGGGTAAGCAGCAGCACGGTGGGGCGAACGAAACTGCGACCAGGTGCCACTGACAGGTCAGTTGGCGTGGAGGGCGTCGTTGAGTTCCACGGTCTGGCCCTTGCGCGGCAACACCTCTACGGCGCCGGTGGTGGAGTTGCGCCGGAACAGGAGGTTGGGGACGCCCGACAGCTCGGCTGCCTTCACGATCTTGGCGGTGTCCTCGCCATTCTCGTCCTTGGGCCCGGGAACAAGCACGCGGGTTCCTGCGGTGACGTAGAGGCCTGCCTCCACCACGGAGTCATCGCCGACGCTGATGCCCACGCCGGAGTTGGCGCCCAGCAGGACGCGCTCACCGATGACGATCTTTTCCTTGCCGCCCCCGGAGAGGGTGCCCATGATCGACGCGCCGCCGCCCACGTCGCTGCCGTCGCCGGCGACGACGCCAGCCGAGATACGCCCCTCCACCATGGAAGCGCCCAGGGTGCCGGCGTTGAAGTTCACAAAGCCTTCGTGCATCACGGTGGTGCCTTCAGCGAGGTGGGCGCCGAGGCGGACGCGGTCGGCGTCGGCGATCCGGACACCGGAGGGCACCACGTAGTCCACCATGCGGGGGAACTTGTCCACCCCGTAAACGGTAACGGCGCCACGGCGGCGAAGCCTGGCCCGGGTCAGTTCGAAGCCTTCCACGGCGGCGGGACCGAAGTTGGTCCACACCACGTTGGGGAGCTTGCCGAAGATTCCGTCCAGGTTGATGGTGTTGGGCCGGACCAGCCGGTGGGAGAGGAGGTGCAGGCGGAGGTACGCGTCGGCGGTGTCGGCCGGAGCTTCATCGAGGTTGATCTGGACGAAGACCACCTTCTGCTCGGTCCCGCGGTCCGCGTCGGTGCCGCTTTCTGCGAGCTGGACCAGGGATTCGTCGGCGTTCTCCACAGCGCGCAGGTTTTCGGCCGCAACGCCCAGGGCGGGCGCGGGGAACCAGACGTCAAGGACGGTGGCTTCGCCCGTGGCGCTGGCGATGGTTGCCAGGCCGAACCCGTGGGCGGAGCGGGCTTCGGAAGTTGCGTTTTGGTTCTCGGGCGCGGCGGAGGTAGCGGTCTCAGTCATGGCCCCAGTCTAGCGAGAGGCGGGCACCGCGATCGAACTAGACTGGCAACGTGACTGCCGAAACCGCCCCTGAATCCATCACCGTGCCTTTGGACCTCCGTCAGGATGTCTCCGTGCTCACGGCCGCCATCATGGACATCAACAGCGTCTCCGGGAATGAGACGGTACTGGCCGACGCCGTCGAAGCCGCGCTGCGGGCCATCCCCGGACTCCTGGTGGTCCGGGACGGTGACTCCCTCATCGCCCGCACCGAACTGGGCAGGGCGGAACGCGTCATCCTCGCCGGACACCTGGACACAGTGCCGTTGCCCGTCACCGAAGGAGCGCGCGGAACCGTCCCGTCCACCTGGGAATCAGGTATCCCGGGCGAGGGCGTGCTCTACGGCCGCGGAGCCACCGACATGAAAGGCGGCGTCGCCGTGCAGCTGGCGCTGGCGGCCACAATGTTCGACGGCGGCGCGGAGCCCAAGCGCGACGTCACCTTCGTGTTCTATGACCACGAGGAAGTGGAAGCCGTCAAGAGCGGGCTGGGCCGCCTTGTCCGCAACCACGGCAGCCTCCTGGGCGGCGACTTTGCAATCCTCCTGGAGCCGACCCATGGCACCGTCGAGGGTGGCTGCAACGGCACCAGCCGTTTTGAGGCCACCACGGTGGGCGAGGCCGCGCACTCCGCGCGTGCGTGGATGGGCCGCAACGCCATCCACGCGGCTGCACCCATCCTTGCCCGGCTGGCAGCCTACGAACCGCAGACCATCAACGTGGACGGACTGGACTACCGGGAGAGCCTCAACGCCGTGAAGATCAACGGCGGCACAGCGGGCAACGTTATTCCGGACCGGTGCGTGGTTGAGATCAACTACCGCTTCGCCCCGGACAAAACGCCGGACCAGGCGGAGGCGCATGTCCGGGAACTGTTGGAGGGCTTCGCTGTGGTCCGCACGGACGCTGCCGCTGGCGCGCGGCCCGGACTGAACCACCCTGCCGCGGCGTCCTTCGTAGCGGCCGTGGGAGCCGAGCCGAAACCGAAATACGGCTGGACCGACGTCGCGCGTTTCAGCGAACTGGGGATCCCCGCTGTGAACTTCGGGCCCGGCGATCCGTTGCTGGCCCACAAGGACAACGAGCACGTTGACGCCGCCGCCATCCGGGAATGCCTGCGGGCGTTACGGAGCTGGCTCGCGGCGTAGCACGCAAGCAGAAGGGTCCGCAGCCAGCAGGCTGCGGACCCTTCTGCTTGCGTGGTGGGTGTTGCTACTTGGGTTCGCGCACGTCCGGTAGTTCAGGTGCCACTACTGCGGTCGGCACCTTGGCCACGCCACCGGCCGCCTTGCTCGAACCTCGGCGCTCGATCCAGACCGCGATCCGGGATACCGAAATATTGATGGCGATGTAGATGGCAGCGGCCACAAAGAAGATCGGAAACAGGAAAGCGGTGCCCAGGAAGTCCGCCATGACCTGCACTGCGCGCAGGAGCTCGCCATAGGCCACGATGTAGCCAAGTGAGGTGTCCTTTAGGAGTACCACCAACTGGGCCACCAGAGATGGCATCATGCGGCGAACAGCCTGGGGCAGTTCGATGAGCATCCGGGACTGGAAGCTTGTCAGGCCGATGGTCAGGCCCGCCTCACGCTGACCCTTCGGCAATGACTGGATGCCGGCCCGGATGATCTCCGCGAAGATGGCGGCGTTGTACAGAACCAGACCGGCCACCACTGCGATGAACGAACTGGTCCCGAACACCAGCAGGACGAAGAACATCATCAGGACAACCGGCATGCCGCGCAGGAACTCAAGGACCACCCGCGCAGGGATCCGGATCCAGGCGACCAGGGAGATCCGCAGCAGTGACAGCATCAGCCCAAGCGGAAATGCGATGATCGCTGCGATGGCTGCGGCGCTGAGCGTCGACATGACACCGTTTCCGAGCAGGGACCACACATCGGCGCGTGTGAAGATGGCCCAGCGGCGGCCCTCAAAGATCCCTTGTTGGGCGAGGGTCATGACAATCCAGGCAATGAGGCCGAGGATCAGGACAGAGCCCACCACGGAACCAATGAGCGATATCCGGCGCGCTTTGGGACCGGGGACGTCGTAGAGGACTGAAGTCATCGGGCAATCGCCACCTTTCGTTCCACCGCGCTGGCCATGATGCCCAGCGGAACGGTGAGGAGCAGATAGAAGAACGCCACGCCCAGCAGTACCGTCAGGACCTGATCTCCGTTGGCGTTGGCCATCTGGCGGCCGTAGCCGAAGAGTTCCAGGACAAAGAACGCACCAGCGACGGAAGAGTTCTTCACCAGGGCAATCAGGATGTTGATCAGCGGTGGGATCACCGTCCGCAAAGCCTGGGGGAGGATGATGAGGGACAGCACCTGGCCGAACTTCATGCCGATGCTTCGTGCGGCCTCGGCCTGGCCGATGGGGACGCTGTTCACGCCCGAGCGCACGGCTTCGGCAATAAATGCGGCGGTGTAGGCACTGAGGGCAATGATGGCAGCGACCTCAAACTGTTCAAAGGTCACACCCAGGCGGGGCAGAACGATTGCCGCGAAGAAGAACGCAATGGTGAGCGGAGTGTTCCGGAGGATTTCCACGTAGACAGTGCTGAAACCGCGAAGAGCCGCGACGGGGGAGACACGGGCGGCTGCCAGGAGTGTTCCGAGGATGAGGGCGATGATCCCGGAGACGACGGAAAGAAAGAGCGTGCGCAGAAGTCCTTCCCAATAAAGGGGGAGGTTTTCAATGATGACTTCCATAGGGTCCTTCGGCTCTGGGCGTAGACGTTCTCGTGAGCAGGTTGGCGGCTTCCGGGAAACGGGCTGTGCAGCTCATTCCCCGGAAGGCGTCGTTTTTACCTAGTAGCGGTTGATGGCGGGAAGGTCAGGCGCGGTCTTGATGACTGTGCCGGCAGTGGCTTCCCAGGCCTTCTTGTAGGACCCGTCCTTGCCAAACGCCTCGAGCTGGTCGTTGATCCAGTTGCGGAACTCGGTGTCGTCCTTCTTCAGGCCGATGCCGTAAGGCTCCTTGGTGAATGTCTCGTCCGAGGCCAGTTTGAAGGCGTTGGGTTCCTTGTCCACAAAACCGGCCAGGATCACGTTGTCGGTGGTGATGGCCTCAACCTGCTTGTTGCGCAGCGGCTCCAGGCACGCAGAGTAAGTGGCGGCCGGAACGAGTTCGGCCTGGTACTTGTCCACGATTGTGGCGGCCGGCGTCGAGCCGGTGACTGAGCAGACCTTCTTGCCCGCGACGTCCTCGGGCTTCTTAATGGAATCGTTGTCCTTGTTCACCATCAAAGCCTGACCGGCCTCGTAATAGGGGCCTGCGAAGCTGACAACCTGCTTGCGCTTGTCGTTGATGGTGTAGGTGGCGATGACAATGTCCACCTTGCCCTGCTCAATGAACGGCTCGCGGTTGGCGGAGACCGTCTCGGACCATTCGATCTTGTCCGCAGCGATGCCCAGTTTGGCTGCGATCAGCTTACCCATCTCGACGTCGAATCCCACGGGCTTGCCGTCCAGGCCAACTTGACCGAAGAGCGGCTGATCGTATTTGGTGCCGATCTTGATGGTTCCGGCAGAGGCCAGCTTTTCCATGGTGGTGCCGGCCGCGAACGTGGGCTTTTCGGCCACAGTGGGATCGCTGGTGGTGCCGGGGGTACCGCCGCCACATGCGCTCAGGGACAGCGCCAGGGCAGCAGTAGCCGCCACGAAGAACGACTTCCGGCGGGTCATAAATGCCTTCATGACATTCCTTTCATTGGTTGGCCGTGGGTCACGGCCTGGGTGCGAACTGGTGTGTGTGTTCGTTGGTGGAATCAGTTGGTGAGCAGCTTGGAGAGGAAGTCCTTAGCGCGATCACTCTGCGGGTTGGTGAAGAATTCTTCCGGCTTGGCGTCCTCGACGATCTGTCCGTCCGCCATGAAGACCACACGGTCGGCGGCCTTCCGGGCGAAACCCATTTCGTGCGTGACCACAACCATGGTCATGCCTTCCTTGGCCAGCTGGATCATGACATCGAGCACTTCGTTGATCATCTCGGGGTCCAGCGCCGAGGTGGGCTCATCAAAGAGCATGACCTTGGGCTTCATGGCCAGGGCGCGGGCGATTGCCACGCGCTGCTGCTGGCCGCCGGAGAGCTGCGCCGGGAGTTTGGGGGCCTGGTGACCCACGCCCACACGCTCAAGCAACGCCATGGCTTCGTTGTCGGCCTGGGCCTTGGCAACGCCTTTGACCTTGATGGGACCAAGCGTCACGTTCTCAAGGATGGTCTTGTGCGCGAAAAGATTGAATGACTGAAAGACCATGCCGACGTCGGCGCGGAGCTGCGCCAACTCCTTCCCCTCCTCCGGCAACACCTTTCCATCAATGCTGATGGTGCCGCCTTCAATGGTTTCGAGACGGTTGATGGCACGGCACAACGTGGACTTTCCTGAGCCTGACGGGCCAATGACCACCACCACTTCGCCCTTGCGGACGTGGAGATTGATGTCCTTCAAAACGTGTAACTGACCGTAATGCTTATTCACACCATTCAGGGAGACGAGCGCATCGCCGGGCACATGAGTAGTCATAAGAAGAATCTAGCGAACATTGGCTGGATATGAGGTGAATCACGCCAAGTTCGCGCGGATCGTGATTCAAGAGATACCTGCCACGGGCACGCCGGCCTTGGCATTAGCCTTGGAGGATGAGCATCAACGCAGATCCGGCCAAAACTTCCCAGCCGCGCCGTAAGGGGCCCCTTGAACTCCGCCGCAAGCAGGCAGCTGTGGAAATGTCCGACCAGCATCTGCTTGATACCAAGGGCGCCGGACAGTTCGTCCATACAGACCCGTGGCGTGTCCTCCGGATCCAGAGCGAGTTCGTCGAAGGGTTCGGCGCGCTTGCCGATCTGGGGCCCGCCGTCAGTGTCTTCGGCTCGGCCCGTACCAAGCCTGGCAGCCTGTACTACGAAATGGGCATGGAAGTAGGCCGGAAGCTGGCAGCCGCAGGCGTGGCCGTCATCACCGGCGGCGGTCCGGGCTCCATGGAGGCCGCCAACCGCGGCACCGTGGAAGGCAACGGCGTCTCCGTCGGGCTGGGCATTGAATTGCCGTTCGAGCAGGGCCTGAACCAGTGGGTGGACCTCGGCATTAACTTCCGGTACTTCTTCGCCCGGAAAACCATGTTCGTCAAATATGCCCAGGGCTTCATCGTTCTTCCGGGCGGACTGGGGACACTGGATGAACTCTTCGAAGCCATGGTCCTGGTCCAGACCCGCAAGGTGACTTCCTTCCCGATCGTGCTCCTGGGCGTCGACTTCTGGGGGCCGATGATCGAATGGATCAAGGGCACCCTCGTGGCCGAAGGAATGGTCTCCGCAAAGGACCTGGACCTTATTCAGGTGGTGGACGATCCTGCCGAAGCGGTGCAGCTGGTGCTGCACGGGACGCCCCCCGTTCCCACCAATGGCGAGCAACGGCCCGAATAGGCCGCCTGCCCGGGTCTGGCACGATGGGTGCTGTGAGTTTTTTCCTGGTCTACCTCGCCATCGCGCTGATCGCCGCCACCCTGTGGGCAGGCGCCGGTGGCCGTCGCAGCATCCTGCGTCTCCTCCGCCGGGGCAGTGAACCGGCCGATAGCACCGAGGTCCCGGAGAATCCGATTCTCTACCCGGGGTTCGGGCAGCCGCCCGCCAACCTTCCGCCGGTGCTGCTGCCGGCGGAGGCTGTACCTGCTGACGTCGACCGTGTCCGCTTCTCCCTCGGCCTGCGGGGATACCGGATGGACCAGGTGGACCAGGTCCTTGACGAATTGCGGGATCAGATCGAGGCCAAAGACGAAGAATTGGACAGGCTCCGGGCACGGCTGCTGGAAGTGGAACGTGCGGCGCACCCGGAGGCCGGCGCTTGAGCACTGACACGGGGCACCGAACGGGCCCGACGGCGTTGATCACTGCATTCGGCGCCCGCGCAGCGGGTGCGGTCCAACGCTGGCCATGGTGGCTGCAGGTTGGCGCCCTCTACGTCGCTGCCCGCCTGGTCAGTGCGTGCATCTTTATGGCAGCAGCCCTGCACCAAGGCCCCAATCCGTGGTTTCCGGCCGTCCCTGACTACTGGAACTTCATCAATATCTGGGATGCGCGATGGTACGGCCGGATCATCACCGACGGATATCCCTCACGACTTCCAACGGATGCCGCCGGCAATGTGCAGGAAAATGCGTGGGCCTTCTATCCGCTCTTCCCGGCCCTGGGCCAGGCGCTCGCGGGCCTGACGGGAATCAGTCCTGCCACGGCGCTCACGGTCGTCGCCATGCTGGCAGGGTTGGGCGCGGCGCTGGTTTTGTACTGTTTGTTCAGGCACAAGGCTTCGCACACTGCGGCGCTTTGGGGGGTGGCATTTTTCGCGACATTTCCGGTGTCAGCCATTCTCCAGGCCCCGTATGCGGAGCCCCTGACCATTTTCCTGCTGGCCACGGCGCTGCTGCTGGTCATCGGGCATCATTATTTCGCGGCTATGCCAGTGGTGGTCCTGCTGTGCCTCTCCCGTCCCGTGGGCGTTCCCTTTGCCGCAATGGTGGGGCTTCTCTTCTTGTGGCGCCTCGTGGAACGGAGGCGCGAGCAGCGGCCGGGCACCCACAGCCTGAGGGAGCTGGCGTCCCTGGCGGGCCTGACCGTTATCGGCGGTGCCTCGGCACTGCTGTGGCCGGCAACGGCCTGGGCCGCCACCGGCGACATTGAGGCGTATACCAAAACCGAGACAGTGTGGCGCGGCCACCGTCTGGTGCCCTTCAAGCCCTGGTTCGACACCGGTGTCGACCTCTTTGGCCCCGTCCTGGGGATCGTGGCACCATTCGTCTTTGCGGGCCTTTTTGTGCTCCTGCTTTTCTCCCCGCCGGTGGTCCGGCTTGGTGTGGAGCTGCGCCTCTGGTGCGCCTGCTATATGGGCTACCTCCTCCTGTTCCTCCACCCCCAAACCAGTACCTTCCGGATGTTGCTCCCGCTGTTCCCGTTGGCCCTGGCAGCTGCGCTGTTGTCCCGGTCCAAGGCGTACCGCGGCACGGTCCTGACAATGTTTATCCTGCTCCAGATCGTTTGGATCGTCTGGCTGTGGGCATGGGCACAGCTTCCGGGCGGCGGAGATTATCCGCCGTGATCGCGGGCGGCGCCTGGCCGGCGGATTGGGGAATCCGACGCGGCCGTAAATGTCCATCGATTAGCTACGTGCGGGTCATTACGGGATAATAGTAAGTAAGCAGGGACAAAAAGCATTCAGAAATGTTCAGCCGTGGCGGCATCAGTACGGGCCGCCATAGCGGCTTGATTTGACCATGCGGACACAGCCCATCCGGGCTGATATGTCCTGGGACTAAATGGAGGGGAAATTCCTCATGGCGGCTATGAAACCACGCACCGGCGACGGCCCTATGGAAGTCACCAAAGAGGGCCGCAGCCTGATCATGCGCGTACCGCTCGAAGGCGGCGGACGGCTTGTGGTGGAACTGAACGCTGCGGAGGCGGCCAACCTTAAGGAATGCCTCGTCGGCGTAACGGAATAAATCCTGTTCGGCGTTGCCGAATAATCCCGCAGGGCCAGGGTCCGCAGCCAACCGGCTGCGGACGCTGGCTTATTTTCTGTGGAGCTACTTCTTGACCGCGACCAGCAGGCCGTCGCCGGTGGGAAGCATAGCGGACGCCAAACGGTCGTCGTCGCGGATTGCCTTCCCCACCTGGCGGAGCACCACAGTGTTGGACTCCCGGACAGCCGGGTTGGCCACGCGGTCCTTGTCCAGGGCGTCATTGATGATGAGCAGCCCGCCGGCCTTCAGGAGCCGGACGGCCTGGTCCACGTAGCCGGGCAGGCCCGGCTTGTCCGCGTCAACAAACACCAGGTCATAAGCGGAGTCGGTCAGGCGCGGCAGGACATCACCGGCGCGGCCGGAAATGGTGCGCGTGCGGTTGGCCGGACTGCCAGCCTCCGAAAAAGCCTCACGTGCCGCCTTCAGATGTTCGACGTCCACGTCGATGGTGGTCAGCACGGCCTGCGGACCGAGACCCCGCAGGATGCAAACCCCCGAGACACCTGCGCCTGTGCCGATTTCGACGGCGGTCTGGGCCTTCGAGCCGGCTGCCAACACCGTCAGCACCGCACCAACACCTGCGCCGATGGGGGTCACGCCCAGTTCGAAGGAGCGCTCCCTGGCCCGAAGCATAACCTCATCCTCTGCGGGCAGATCTTCTGCATAGGACCAGCTCGTGGATTTGTCGGCGCTCATGTGATTCGCTTTCTGGGCGGCAGGGGAGTGTTTAGTACAGCCTACTGTGTGCGGGGGTGCCAGCCGGGGAAGGGAATCGTTGTGCCTCTGGCTGAAGAACCGCCCTGGTCAGGAAATTCCCAGCCAAATTTGAAATGATGGATATCCGGTCATCCATGAGGTGATCGGCGCCGAACCAGAGATGTCAACAGTATCCGGGCGATAGCAATCCACGATGGGAGTGGACGATGTCAGCATCGAGTATGGCACCTGTCCCAGCGACGCAAGATTCCTCCGCTGAATGGGTCATGCCCACCTGGGAGGAAGTGGTGGCCAACCACTCCGCCAAGGTCTACCGGCTGGCGTACCGCCTGACGGGGAACAAGTTCGACGCCGAGGATCTCACCCAGGAAGTATTTGTCCGCGTCTTCCGGTCACTGGAGAATTTCAAGCCAGGGACACTGGATGGCTGGCTGCACCGCATCACAACCAACCTGTTCCTGGACCAGGCCCGTCGGAAAACCCGTATCAGGTTTGACGCGCTGGCCGACGACGCCGAATCCCGGATTCCCGGGCGTGAACCCGGACCTGAACAGAGCTTCGAACTGAACAACCTGGACCTCGACGTCCAGGCTGCCTTGGAGGACCTGCCCCCGGACTTCCGCGCCGCCGTTGTGCTTTGCGATCTGGAAGGCCTGTCCTACGACGAAGTTGCCGCTGCACTCGGCGTCAAGCTGGGTACCGTCCGTTCCCGTATCCACCGGGGCCGGACCATGCTGCGCGAGAAGCTGGCCCACCGCGATCCCCGGCCACAGCAAGGACGAAAGCCGAAACTTTCACTGCCACGCATCGCCAGCATCCTCTGATCGGCACCATGACGCCCCAGAACCCCTTCGGCCGCCGGCACCACCGCGGCGCCGAGCACGTGCAGGCCTGCGCAGAATGTGCAGCGGCGCTGAAGCGTGAACGCCAGTACATCGAGCGTCTCCGTGATGCGGCCGTGCCACCTGCCAGCGATGACCTGACGGCCCGGCTGCTGGCCAGGACGCAGTTGCTGGCGGCCGCGGCCGAGCCAGCCCAGCGCCCGTACCGGCCCGTGAAAGTCATTGCGCTCGCCGCCGGCGGTACAGCCGCAGCCGCTGGAATTCTTGCGGTCAGTGCGTTTGCGCTGGCGGGGGACAGCACGCCAGTCGCCCAAGCGGCCATCAAGGGGAGCCTGGTGCAGCATACGGCCCAACTGCCGGCCGACGGCAGGGAGCTCGATGCCCCGCAATTGCTCGCCCTTCGCTCGGAAGGGTGGGTCTGTCCGGAACTGGAGCAACTTGGCTTCCACGTCCGCAGCGCAAATGCCATAACACTTAACGGGCGGCCGGCGGTGGAACTGCGCCTGTCCGATGGGAGCCACTACGCCACGATCGTCGAACAACATCCTGCGGACGCCGGGCAGGAGTCCGGTCAGGATGCAGACCTGAGCACAAACGAGTCGCATGAGAAGTTGATGGTCAGCAACCTGGCCCCCTGGACGGCCACTATTAAGACCACGGCCGGCATTTTTACGGTTGAGTCCGACCTCCCGGCGGAACAGGCCGACGACGCAGTTCCGCTGCTGGAGCGGCTCAGCGTCCTCGCCGTTGAAGGAATTAACACGGGTGCCAGCCCGGAGACCAGGGCCTCCCCGCCTGCTGCAGCGGACGACTCTCCCGTGGCGCGGTTGGAGCGTGGAATCCGCAAACTCGGGGAGATGCTAGCTCCGTGATGCAGGCACTTTGCGACGCTGGCGGGCAGGAATCGTCAGCCGGGCTCCGGAGAGGGTAATCTTCCTAAAGTGTTTGGAATCAACGGCCCGGAGTTCTTCCTCCTGCTGATCATCGGCATCCTGGTGATCGGTCCCCAGCGCCTGCCGGAATACACCCAGAAACTTGCGAATCTGGTGAAGGAAGTCCGCCGGATGGCTTCCGGTGCGCGGGAGCAGATCAAGGAAGAAGTCGGCATCGACATCGACGATGTCGATTGGAAGAAATACGATCCCCGCCAGTATGATCCGCGGCGCATCATCAAGGAAGCGCTCCTGGACGATGACGCCAAACCCGTCAGTGCCGGCGCGCCGGCGGCGGTAGCTGCCGTCGCCGGAGCAGGGGCCGTTGCCACAGACGGGACGGCTTCGTCCCGTCCGGAACGCGTGGTCCAGTCACTGCCCCCGGGCGAACCAGCCCCGTTCGATACCGAAGCGACCTAGGCGCCGTCGCCCCTGATGGGCTGCGCTAGCGCGGCTGCAGGCCCAGGTTCATCCCAGTGAGGCCTCGGGGCCTGGCAGCAAGTTTTCCCGCAATCTCGATCAGGGCAATGGCCGCCGGGGTCTCCGGCCGGCCCAGCACGATCGGCGCGCCCGCATCGCCGCCTTCCCGCAGCAGGATGTCCAACGGGATCTGTCCCAAGAGCGGAACATCGATGCCCACCGTCGTCGTGAGTCTTTCGGCGAGGACCGCCCCGCCGCCGCTGCCAAACAGCTCCATCCTTCCGCCGTCGGGCATTTCCAGGTATGACATGTTCTCGATGACGCCGGCAACCGTCTGACCTGTCTGGGTGGCGATGGCACCAGCGCGCTCGGCGACGTCGGCAGCTGCGGCTTGCGGCGTGGTGACCACCAGGATCTCCGCCTTCGGCAGCAGCTGGGCCACAGAAATCGCGATGTCGCCGGTGCCGGGCGGCAGGTCGAGGAAGAGGGCGTCGAGGTCGCCGAAGTAGACGTCGGTCAGGAACTGTTCCAGGGCCCGGTGGAGCATCGGCCCACGCCAGGCGACCGGCTGGTTTCCGGCCACGAACATGCCGATGGAAATCACTTTCACGCCGTAGGCCACCGGCGGCAGGATCATGTCGTCCACCCGGGTGGGCGCCTGCGTGATGCCCATCAGGGCCGGAACCGAGAATCCATGGACATCGGCGTCCACAATGCCAACCCGTAGCCCCTGGGCGGCCAGGGCGCAGGCCAGGTTGACCGTCAGTGATGACTTGCCCACACCGCCTTTGCCGCTGGCCACCGCAAATACCTTGGTCAGCGACCCCGGCTCGTTGAACGGAATCCCGCGCTGGCCGGCGGCGCCGCGGAGCTGCTCCTTCAGGGCGTCCCGCTGGGCCTGGTTCATCACCTTCAGTTCAACGTCGACGGCGGTCACGCCCGGAACTGCGGACAGCGCCTTTTCGGAGTCGGCAGTAATGGTCCCGCGCAGGGGACAGCCCGCGATTGTCAGCAGGACGGCCAGCCTGACATGGCCGTCCGCAGAGATCTCCACGGACTCCACCATGCCGAGTTCCGTGATGGGACGGCGAAGCTCGGGATCGATTACGGTGGCCAGTGCAGCGTTGACTGCCTGCTCCAGGGGGTGGCTCATAGGGGCAGGGCTCAGCTTTCGGTGGTGGGGTGGTGCTCCGGGACGGCCGGGTCCTGAACGGATGACTCCTTCTGGGCCTGGTCCCTGGCTGCCTGCTCTTTGGCGGCGTGGCTGGATTTGACCTTGGGAATCTGCTGCGTGCGGGGATTCCGCTGCTTATCCCGCTTTTCCTTGAGCCTGTCCTTGATCTTTTCGCGCGGTGACTCGTGGCTGCCGGCTCCGGCGTGATCATGGGTCCGCAGTTCCTCCTGGGCTTCCAGCATGTCCTCGAGGAGTGTTCGCAGTTCGGCCCGGACGTAGTCGCGGGTGGCAACTTCGCGCAGCGCGATCCTCAGGGAGGCCAGTTCCCGCGTGAGGTACTCGGTATCGGACAGGTTGCGTTCGGCGCGCTGCCGGTCCTGCTGGAGCGAGACGCGGTCCCGGTCATCCTGCCGGTTCTGGGCAAGCAGCAACAGCGGAGCTGCGTACGAGGCCTGCAGCGACAGCATGAGCGTCAGGAGCGTGTAGCCGAGGATGCGCGAATCGAACTGCCACGCCTCCGGTGCCCACGTGTTCCAGACGAGCCAGATGACAACGAAGACCGTCATGTAGACCAGGAACTGTGGCGTGCCCATGAACCGGGCGAAGCCTTCCGTAGCGTGGCCGAACGCGTCCGGATCCGGCGAGAATTTTGGCAGGATGCGTTGGCGGCCGCTTAGGGGTGTGTCGAGCCCGCCCTTGGCCGCGGCCTGCTTGTTGGGATTCTTGGGGGCGCCGGTGTCAGCCAATGCGGCCTCCCAGTTTTCTTATCGGGGCTTCGCCATCGTAGGCGCGCCAGTCATCGGGTAACAGATGATCCAAGACGTCATCAACAGTCACCGCCCCCACAAGCCGGCCGGCGTCGTTAACCACCGGAAGGGAGTTCAGGTTGTACGTTGCCAGGGTGCGGGCTACTTCGCTGATGTGGGCTTGATCGGACAACGGTTCAAGGTTCTTGTCCACCAGGTTGCCCAAGGGCTCGAAGGGTGGGAAACGCAGGAGCTGCTGGATGTGGACCACACCGAGGAAGCGTCCGGTGGGGGTTTCCAGCGGAGGCCGGGTGATGAAAATGGACGAGGCCAGGGCGGGGGAGAGTTCCTCGCGGCGGACGTGGGCCAGTGCTTCGGCGACAGTCGCCTCCGGGGGAAGGATCACCGGAACCGGCGTCATCAGGCCACCGGCGGTGTCCTCGTCGTATTCGAGGAGCCGCCTGACGTCGTCGGCGCCTTCGGGTTCCATGAGCTGGAGCAGTTCCTCTGCCTGTGCTGTCGGCAGTTCGCCGAGGAGGTCGGCGGCGTCGTCGGGATCCATCTCCTCCAGGACGTCGGCTGCGCGCTGGACGTCAAGGGCGGAGAGGATTTCCACCTGGTCGTCCTCGGGCAGCTCCTGCAGGACGTCAGCCAACCTCTCATCCTGGAGTTCGCTGGCCACCTCGAACCGGCGTTTGTCGCTCATTTCCTGCAGGGCTTCGGCGAAGTCTGCGGGTTTGAGGTCCTCGTGGTTGGCGACGAACTGCGTGGCTGCCTGGGGTTCAGTGCGGGCACCCTGGAGGGCGTCGGCCCAGTCGATGATCATGGTCTCGTTCCGGCGCAGCCGGCTGAGCGGGGACAGCGAGTGGCCCCGGCGGACGAACAGCTTGCTCACGAACCAGTCGCGGGACCGGTGCTGGTCCATGGCGATGTCCTCGATGGTGGCGTCGCCGCTGCCGTCCCGGAGGGTTACGCGGCGGTCGAACATTTCCGCGACCACCAGCGTCTCCGCGCCGCGCTGTTCAAAGCGCCGGAGGTTAACCAGTCCCGTGCAGATGATCTGTGTCTGGTCGATGGAGGTAATGCGTGTCATCGGTACAAAGACCCGCTTTTTGCCGGGAACTTCGACGACGATGCCCACCACGTGCGGGGCACCGCGGCTGCCACGTGAGAGCACCACCACATCGCGCAACCTGCCCAGGCGGTCGCCTAAAGGGTCGAAGACGTCAAGACCCAGCAGACGGGCCACGAAGACGCGCGAAAGATTTGTGCTCACGTCTACAGGCTACCGAGTCTGCTCTCTTTTAGCTGAATCTACAGGCGGCATACATGCGGATGGGCAAGAATGGGTGTATGTCAAACATTTTTGGTGCTCCCAAGGCCGGTGGCCCCAGCGGGCCCGACGACGCCCGGACGGTGCCTACCGGCGATACCGTGGGCTCGTACACCTCCTACTTGGATGCCCAGAAGGCGGTGGATTACCTCGCCGACCAGCAGTTCCCGGTCCACATGGTTTCGATCGTGGGCAACGAACTGAAGATGGTTGAGCGGGTGACCGGCCGCCTCAGCTACCCGCGGGTAGCTCTCTCCGGGGCGCTCAGCGGTATGTGGTTCGGCCTTTTCGTTGGCGTTATGCTTTCGTTTTTCGCACCATCGCCCGGCTATTTCTCGATCCTGGCGTCTGTGCTGATGGGCGCTGCCTTCTTTATGCTGTTCGGGATTGTCACGTATGCCATGCAGCGCGGAAAGCGGGATTTCACCTCCACCAGCCAGGTGGTGGCCACCAACTACGACGTTGTGGTGTCGGTGGAAGCCGCCCATGATGCGCGCCGGCTGCTCCAGCAACTGCCCATGAACCGTTCGGACGCAGCAGCGGCCCCCTACAATCCGCAGGGCTACCAGAACCAGCAGTACGGCCAAACGGGCCAGCAGCCCGGTCAGCAGGACCAGCCCGGCAATCAGTCCGGTCCGGCACCCGCGCGCCCTGCCAGCTGGAATGACCCCTACGGACAGCAGGGTGCTGGTACTCCGGGCCAGGGGGCAGTCCAAGGTGTAGGCCACGCCGCCGGCCCGGAGCAGGGCGCGCAGCCGGAGGCAGAGGCCCAGCCGGCGAAGGCTCCCGCGGCCGCCGTCCGCTACCCGGACCTCCCTGACGGCCGGCCCCAGTACGGAGTCCGTGTTACAGGCCAGGCCACTACAGGCCAGCCCGGCACGGAACAGCCTGGCTCAGAACAGCCCGGCTCAGAACAGCCCGGTTCGGAACAACCCGGCACAGGCCAGCGGCCCACAGAACAGTCCCGGACGCAGTCCCAGGCTGACGCCACCAAGGACTCCGGCGAATCCACACCTTAGGCCGCGCCCCCCGGAGGCCTGGTGATCCATGGTCCGAGGAGCGATGCCGGCAGTAAACAAACAACTCCGCCCGGTGCAGCAGCTGCACCGGGCGGAGTTGTTTGTGAAGCTGTCCTACTTGACGCTGCCGGCAGTCAGGCCGCCAACGAGGTACTTCTGGAACATGAAGTACAGCACCACCACAGGGACGGCACAGACCAGCGAAGCCGCCATCATCTGCGAGTACACCGGAATCGCTCCACCCTCGACGGCGGACGCGAAGACCTGCAGCGCAACCGCGGCGGTGTGCGTGTCCGGCCGGGTGAACACAGACGCGAACAGCACGTCATTCCAGCCCAGAAGGAAAGCGAAAATAGCCGAAACGATGATTCCGGGCCAGCTAAGCGGAATGATGATCCGGAACAGGATCCCGAGGTTGGAAGCTCCATCGATGCGTGCTGCTTCCTCCAGTTCCCTTGGCAGGCCGCGGAGGTACGTAACCATCACCCACGTTGAGAACGGCAGCGCGAACGTCAGGTAGGCGATAAACAGGCCCCAGAGCGTGCCGATGACGGTCACACCCAAGTAGGTGCCCGCGGAAGAGAAAAGCACAAATACGGGCAGGAGCATCAGGGTTCCCGGAATGGACTGGAGACCCAGCAGCCCGCGCAGCACGGTCAGGCGCCCCCGGAACTCAAACCGGACCAGCACGTAAGCCGTGCCGATAGCCATGATGGCCGAGACGACTGCCGTGGCGCCGGAAACGATCAGGCTGTTGCCGATGGCCTTCGCCAGCCCCACGGAATCCCAGATCTTGGTGTAGCTGTCCAACGAGAAACTGCTGGGCCAGAACTCGCCGCTGGCGACGCCCACATCCGTGTTCAGTGACGCCAGGAAGATATACGCGATCGGGATGAGGACCACGGCGCAGAGCAGGACCGTGAGCGTTGCAAGCAGCGGCCTCGGCATCAGGCGTGTAACCTCCAGGGCTGCGTCACGCCGGATGGGCTGCTTCTTCTGCTGCTTGATCGGGTTGGCCGCGTCGATGGTCATTTCTTTCCTCCTTCGTGCACATCAAGCCGGACTGCGCGCAGGTAGATGAAGAGCGGAATGGCAATGAGTATCAGCGAAACGACCGCCATCGCGGCGCTGAGGCCAAACCGGAAGCTCTGGAAGCTGGTGACGTAAACCAGGATCGGCAGCACATTCACATCGGACGGTGCCGGCGCACCAAACAGGACATAGGGGAGAGTGAAGTTGTTGATGTGGTTCAGCGTGGCCAGCAGGAAGGCGAGCGAAACCGGTCCCTTGAGGTAGGGGAAGATCACGTACCGCAGCTTGTTCCACCACAGTGCCCCGTCCAGGGCCGATGCCTCGTGGACCTCGTGGTCCACCGCCTGCAGGCCGGACAGCGCCAGCAGGTAGATGAAGGGCCAGGCCGCCCAGATTTCCACCCAGACCAGTGTCCAGTATGCGTTGGGCCCGTTAAGCCACAGCCCGCCGTCCATTCCCAGGTTGGTCAGCGTCACGTTCACGATGCCATCCGGCTGCAGCATTGTCCGCCACACGCTGGCCACCACAAATGACGGCAGGACATAGGGGATCAGGAAGACAGAGCGCACCATTGCGCGGCCACGGTACGCGTTCTGGGTGACGACGGCGGCGGCGACGCCCAGCGGGACGGTCACCACTGTGGAAATCACCGCGAACGAAACGGAGAGCCAGATGGAGCGGAGCAACTCGCTGCTGACGGCCGCTTCAATGTAGTTCTGGAGGCCAATGAATTCGGCATTAACCCATTGGCGAAGGGTGTACTGATCCAGATCGATCAGGGACATCCAGATGCCCATGGCCAAGGGGACAAGGATGACAAGGGTCATCAGCAGTCCGCCGGGGATCAGGAGCCACAGGGGCCGGTTCTTCTCGCTGAGGCCCTTGCGTCGCTTCCCGGGGGGTGTAGTTTCGCCAAGTCCGGCGTCCGCCCCGGCCAGCGGATTGCTGTCTGATGGCCGGGGCTCGGTAACGCTGCTAGCCATTTTCCGTAACCTTCCGCAGTTGGTGGGTCGGTCTTACTTCTTGGCCCGGTCCAATGCGGTCTGCGATTTGGCCTGTTCGTCCTTGAGCCGCTGGGACAGGTTGGCATCACTGACTGCACCGGAGGAAAGATCCGGAATGGACTGGACAACCACGTTGGTCAGCGACAGTTGGACATCGCCCCACGCGCCGCTGAACGGGGTGGCTACAGACTTGGCTCCGGACTCAAGGGCCGGCGCAATGACTTCGTTGGTTGCAAGTTCTTTCGCGGCTTCCTGATTGGCGGGAAGCTGGCCGAAGACCTTGAAGTAGTTGAGCTGGACGTCCTTGTCGGTGATCATCTTGATGAACGCGAAGGCGAGGTCCTTCTGCTTCGAATAGTCAGCCACCACGAGGTTGTCGCCGGAGAGGATGCTGGCGGCAGGTTTACCGTCCGCAGGGTTGGAGGTCTCCCCCGGGGGAACAGTGGGCATCAGGGCGTATTTGTATTTGCCTTTGACTGCCGAGGCGTCCAGTGCGGGGATGGACAGCGGCGACGTCATGGGGAAGTACGCTGCCTTTCCTGCCGCGAAGGCGGCCAGGGCCTGGGGGTTGGCCCAACCAACGGAGGAGGGGTCAACTACCTTGTCCTTGGTCACCCACCCGAAGTAGGTCTCGTAGGCCTTCTTCGTGATGGGGTCATCGAGACGGACCTTGCTTCCGTCAATCAGGGGGTTGCCTGCCTGGATGGACATGCCCCAGATGTATTTCCAGGGATCGAAGTTGTCCTTGTAGGCAATTGCGACACCGTACTGGTCCCCATTGGTGAGCTTCTTGGCCTGCTCGGTGAACTCATCCCACGTTGTGGCAGGCTTTTCAATACCGGCAGCTGCCAGCAGTTCGGTGTTGTAGGCCATCACGAACGGCCGGCTCACAAAGGGGATACCGATCTGGTTGGCCTTATCCGGACCGGAGATGCCGAGCGCTGCGGGAACGAACTTGTCCTTGCCGCCGAGCTGGTCCCATTCGTTGTCGCCCAGTTTCACGAATGCACCGGTGGAGTATGCCGTGGGGGTGAAGGTGGTGCCGAGCCCGTAGACGTCTGGCCCCTGGCCCGAGACGACTGACGTCTGGATCCGGGTCATCTCGTCATTTGCGGTTGCGAAGGTCTCCCACTGGATGTCCGCTCCGGTTTCCGTCTTGAACTTGGCGCTCATTTCCTTGAACCAGGCCTGCTGTTCCTGGGGGTACTGTGCGGTGACGTTCATCAGGACGTTGAGCGTTTTTCCGGTGCCGTCCACCTTGCCGCCCGGTGCGCCGGACGTGGCGCCCCCCGAGCCGCCGGAGCCGCCGCACGCGGCAAGCATAAGAACGGACACTGCCGCTGCGGCGATAGTGCCGAGGCGGCGCGGTTTGGACATACCCATGAGACTTCTCCTTTGAAGACGTACATTGCGGCAGAGACCCGAGACTAAAAGTCAGTCTACGATTTCTTTCTCCGGGGCTAGCGTAATCATCAACGCCAACTTTTGGCAAGCGATTGCCAAAAACTGTTATGAGAGTTTCACCAAGGGAAATGACCGTCCAGCGCATCTCTGCGGAGATGCGCTGGACGTACGTTCTCTAGCCGTTATCGCGGGTTGGCAACCCGCTGGCCAGCTCCTGGTAGATGCCTGCCATCCAGGACTGGATGTCATCGGCCTTGCGGGGCAGCGCGGCGCTGAGGTTCACCGGACCATCGGCGGTCATCAGGATGTCGTCCTCGATCCGCACTCCGATTCCGCGGTACTCAGCGGGGATGGCCAGGTCCTCGTTCTTGAAATACAGGCCCGGTTCGATAGTGAAGACCATGCCCTCCGTAAGGATGCCGTCGAGGTAAAGTTCCCGCTTTGCCTGGGCACAGTCGTGGACATCCAAGCCGAGGTGGTGACTGGTGCCGTGGGGCATCCAACGTCTGTGCTGCTGGCCTTCCGGGCTGATGGCTTCCTCGACGCTCACCGGGAGCAGCCCCCACTCGGCGAGGCGTTCCGCCAACACGGTGGTGGCGGCGGTGTGGATGTCACGGAACCTCGCACCTGGCCGGGCAGCGGCGAATCCGGCGTCGGCAGCATCCAGGACTGCCTCGTAGACCTTGCGCTGGACGGCGGTGAAAGTGCCGTTAACCGGCAGCGTCCGGGTGACGTCGGCGGTGTAGAGCGAGTCCGCTTCAACGCCGGCGTCCAGCAGCAGCAGCTCGCCGGCGTTGATCCGGCCGGTGTTCCGCGTCCAGTGCAGGACGGTGGCATTGTTGCCGGCGGCTGCGATGGTGTCGTAGCCCAGTTCGTTGCCTACCTCGCGGGCACGGGCAAAGAACGCGCCTTCGACGACGCGCTCGCCGCGGGCATGGGTCAGGGCGCGGGGCAGGGCCTTGACCACTTCCACAAAGCCCTCGACGGTCGCCGCTACCGCAGTCATCATCTGTTCGATTTCCCACTCATCCTTCAGGAGGCGGAGTTCGGACAGCGCTTCGGAAAGCTTTTCATCGAGTGCATCCAGGACAGCGAGGTCCAGGTTGTCCGGGTCCTTGGCAGTGTTGTATCGGGCAGTATCCACCAGGGCGTCGATGTTCTCGTCCACCTTGCGGACCAACCGGATGGAGATGCCGCCGATCTCGGGGGCGCCCACGTTCCTGGTGATCGCGGATTCAAGTCCATCGATGTGGGCCGTGGCCAGGCCCAGGCGCACTTCGAACTCGGCAAGCCTGGGCCTTGTACCGATCCAGAACTCGCCGGAACGGGAGTCAGCGTAGAACTGTTCTGTATCCCTGCCGGCCAGCGGACGGAAGTACAGTGTGGCACGGTGGTGACTGCCGCCGTCGCCCTTTCCTTCACCGGCTGGTTCCATAATGAGGACAGCGTCCGGTTCGTGGTCCAGGCCCAGGCCGGTGAGATGCGCAAAGCCGGAATGCGGACGGAACCGGTAGTCGCAGTCGTTGGAGCGGACCTTCAGCGGACCGGCGGGGATGACCAGGCGTTCGCCTTTGAACTTCTCCGAGATGGCCTTGCGCCGGGCTGCGGCGTAGTTGGCCACGGCGTCGACTGCCGGCAGTTGTTGCTCGGAAGGCGCCCAGTTGCTGGCCATAAAGGCCTTGAAGGCGGCGGAACTGGGCCGCTGGGAGCGGTTGTTGACGCGCTCGTCGAGGGGCTGGGAGGCAGAGTTCAGGGTGTTTTCGGCATCGTTCACGGCACCATCGTCTCACCAGCATCAGGGCACGCGCGACAAAGGAGCCAATACCGGCGCGGGCGCGGTCAACTAGGCTGGGCAGGTGAGGATTGACCTGCATGCCCACTCGAATGTTTCGGACGGCACCGAACCCCCCGCCCAAGTGATGGCTTCGGCTGCCCGGGCGGGCCTGGACGTGGTGGCACTGACCGATCACGACTCGACCGACGGCTGGGCCGAGGCGTCCCTCGCGGCGCTGGAAAACGGAGTGGCGCTGGTTCCCGGCATGGAGGTTTCCTGCCGGACCGGGCAGGGCATCAGCGTGCATCTGTTGAGTTATCTGCACGATCCTGTCCACCCGGGACTGCTTGAAGAGATCACCAAAGCCAAGGACGCACGCCTCACCCGGGCCGAACGTATGGTGAGCTTGCTTGCCGAAGACTACCCGCTCACGTGGGACGACGTCATCCACCATGTGGCTCCCGGGGCCACCCTGGGGCGGCCGCATATTGCTGATGCCCTGGTGGCGGCAGGAGTGGTCTCGGACCGCTCCGAGGCGTTCACCTCCATCCTGACGTCCCATTCGCGCTACTTTGTCCAGCACTACGCGCCGGACCCGGCCACCGCCGTCGAACTTGTCCGTGCCGCAGGTGGCGTTCCCGTGTTCGCTCATCCCGTTGCGTCCGGCCGTGGCCGGATCGTGGGGGAGCGCACGTACCGCGACATGATAGACGCCGGCCTGGTGGGCCTGGAGATCGACCATCGCGACAACCCGGAGGAGGGGCGCGATTTCCTCAGGGGCCTTGCCGCCAAGCACGGACTGCTGATCACGGGCTCTTCGGATTACCACGGGACCGGAAAACCCAATCTTTTCGGTGAGAATCTCACTGCACCGCAGGTACTCGCAAGGATAGAGGAATTGGGCACGGGAACCGCCGTTGTGCGCGCGGATCTCTAGCTAACGAGCGCTCATTGACTAATAGTCAACGCTGAGTACTCTAGCCCGGATTTTTCATCGGACGGCGGTCGGGGCGCCGGGTCCGGGTTTTTGTCGTCCCGGCGGGCTGGATCGGATTTAGGGCGTGGCTGAAGGGCCCCGGGGTCGCGGGGCGGGGCGCGGGCTTCCACTGATCCCGTTGGCGTGCTCTTTCCGGCTCGTTGGTTGACGGGGGCTGCGGTGTCAGGTCCGCAGCAGGTGTGCGGGGCGGTTAGCGGCTGCAGCGATCCGGCTGATCGCTTCGAGCAGTGCGGCGATGAGGGGTTTCTCCGGTGCGGCGTCGGGCAGCAGCAGGTGGGTCCGGCGGGCGCGGGTGATGATCTTGCCGGCGGTGGCGAAGAGCCGGTAGCGCCAGCGTTTGATGTCCCAGCCCTGTGCCTTGTGGCCGTCGGGCAGGGCGGTGAGCTGGAGCCAGGAGACCAGGTTCGCGGCCAGGACCGCGAGGTTCGCCCAGGCCTGGTTCGCGGCGAAATCGAAGAAGGGGAGCTTGCTCAGGCCGGTGTTCTTCAGCGTCTTGATGCGGTTCTCGCAGCGGCCGCGGGCCCGGTGCCGGGCGTCCAGGAACGGTCCGTGCCAGCGTGGGGCATTCGTCAGGAACGCTGTTACACGGTGACCGTCGATGTCGAGCAGGGTCGGTGTCGCACCGGGGTGCAGCGGTTCGGCGCGCAGGAAGATCTTCGTCCCGGGCGGGTAGTCCTCGAGCGGGATCACCTGGGTGGCGTTGATGACCCAGGCGTCGTCGCGTTCGTTGCCGTCCTGGTCCAGGGCCGGCTGCCAGTATTTCTTGTCGTTGATCCAGTCGATCATGTGGGCCTTGCCGACCGGAACCGGGTACGAGACGGAGAACTGCACGCCGCGCGAATGCAGGTACCAGAGGAACTTCCGGGACGCGCCGGCGCTGTCGGTGCGGACCAGGATTTTCTCCCCGTCCAGTTCGTCGTCTTCACCGTAGAGTGCGTCGGGCAGGACCGCGATGGCGGCCTCGAAGATGCGGATGTGGTCCTCGGCGTTGTTCGCTGTTGCCCCGCCGTGGCGCAACAGCACCGCGAGTTCCTCCCCGGTGCCTCGGCCGGAACCGTAATCGATGCTGGCGGTGAACGGGGCGAATCCAAACCCGCCCTTGTAGTTGCCGGTGGCTCGTTCCTTCTCGGAGTGCGAGGCCACCAGTGTGGCGTCGAGGTCGATGACCAGCGGGTCCGCGGCCGTCGCCGTCACCGCCGGGCTGCGGTCACCCGCGGCTTCCCATGCCCGGGTCCGCAGTTCCTTGGACAGGGTCGAAAAACCGTAATCGAAAACGTCCGGGTTCTTCACGGTGCGTTCGAAGAACCGCGAGACTGTCGCGTTCGAGGGCACTTTCCCGAACACTCCGGGCTGGGAGCGCAGGATGTCCAGGTCGGAGGCGTACTCGCCGCCGGCGGCGAGCATCACCGCCAGCGACCCGAGCAGCCTCCCTGGCCGGTGCGAGGCCATCGCGGGGACGAACTGGCCCAGCCGGTCCTCGCACAGATCCCGGAACCCGAGGGCGTCAATGAATGAAGTCAGGACCCTGGCACCGGCATGGGAGACCAGCGACTGGCCGGTGAAAGTGACCGGGACGGATGGGAAGACCTTGGTAGACTGGGGCATCGAAAAGGTGCTCCTTCAAGACACGGAAATAACGGCGTAGACACCCCTATTTTCCCTTGTCAGAGCACCTTTTCGTCTCTTAAACACACCCGTCAGCCCAAGACTGATGAAAACCCCGGGCTAGCGCTTACTGGGGTGCGGCGAAGGCCCATTGCGTGTCTCGTCGTAAGCAGTGCCCAACGAGTGACGGAGGAAATCCATGTTCAAAAAGTCCCTGGCCGCGGCCGGTATGACCGTAGCACTGTTGTTCGTCCCTGTGGCCGCCAATGCGCTGGACTGTAGTAACGTCAGCCGCCCGGCCAATCTCACCGGCGCCACCTTCCACGAGCCGTACCCGGGCTTCGAGTTGTATATCAAGGGCAATTGGGCCTTCATCGTGGCGGAAAACGCTTGGGTCTTCGTACCGCCGGGATCGCTCAAAGAGCTCGATCCAACCGCGCCAATCGGCCAGAAGGGAAACTTTCAGAATGGCAGCGGTTATGCCCTGCTGGTCAACGCGCACTGTGACTCCAAGGGTGTCGTCCTGGACAATCGGCAGGCTGGCCACGGCATCCAGCTGATGGGGGGTTGCTAAAAGACCATCGGCGGAGAAGCAGATAGCAGAGGTTCAGGAGGCCCAGAACCACGCCTACTGCTCGCTAACGTGGCGGGAACGACGTAAAGGTCGCCTTGGCACCCAGCCGCTTGGCCATCACATCGATGGCCGGCTGGTTCTGGTCCACACACACGAACCTCCGGTCAAGTTTGGCCGCCACGGCGCCAAGGGTCCCGGAACCGGCGAAGAAGTCCAGGCACCAGTCCCCGGGCCGGCTTGACGCCGACACCACACGGCGGATGAGGCCCTCGGGCTTCTGCGTGGGATAGCCGGTCTTTTCCTTGCCCGTGGGGGAGACGATGGTGTGCCACCAGACGTCGGTGGGCAGCTTCCCGAGCTCCCGCTTCGCCGGGGTCACCAGGCCAGGGGCCATGTAGGGCTCGCGGTCCACCTCTGCGTTGTCGAAGTGGTATTTCGTCGGGTTCTTGACGTACACGAGGATGTTGTCGTGCTTGGTGGGCCAGCGGTACTTGGCGCGGGCACCGTAATCGTAGGCCCAAATGATCTCGTTGAGGAAGCACTCGCGGCCGAAGATGGCGTCCAGCATTACCTTCGCGTAGTGGACTTCCCGGTAGTCCAGGTGGAGGTAGAGCGTGCCGTCGTCTGCCAGCAGCCGCCAGGCTTCCACGAGCCGGGGTTCCAGGAACGACCAGTAGTCACTGAAGGCGTCATCGTACCGGTGCAGGGCGCCCTTGATGGTGTCGTAGGAACGCCCCTTGAAGCCCACGCGGTCGCCATCCCCGTCGGTGTTCAGCACCATCCGCGTTTCCTGGCGCTTCTGGACCCTGCCGGTGTTGAACGGCGGGTCAACGTATATCAAGGTGAAGGCGCCGTCCGGCAGCGAGGGGAGGAACTCCGCGTTGTCCGCGTGAACCACCAGGTTGCTGCCGTCCGGCGCCCAGACGGTGTCAGTCATCGACGCTGTTATGCCTCGGTGCTGCGCTGCTGCTGGCCGTTGTCGGCGCCGGCCACTACTTCGCCGTTGCGGCGCCGGGTGCGGGTCCGGCTGCGGCGGGCACGAGGGTCCACTTCGGCGTCGGATGGAGCCGCAGTGGCCGGTTCCGGGGCGGGGCTGGTGCCGGCGGTCGCCGCATCAGAGGTACGACGACGGCGGTCACCGGAGCGTCCGCCGGGCTCGCCGGTGCGGCGGCTGCTGTCGCGCCCACCGGAGCGGCCGGCGTCGCGGCTGCTGTCGCGGCTGCTGTCGCGGCCACCGCTGGGGCGGGTGTTCTTCTTGCCGGTCTCTCCCAGGTCCTCGAGGACCTCGGCGTCGACGCCGGCCAGCACGCGCTTGTTGCGGGGCAGGCGTCCCTTGGTGCCTTGCGGAATGTCCAGCTCTTCGTAGAGGTGCGGCGAGGAGGAGTACGTTTCCACCGGCTCCGGGACGCTGAGTCCCAAGGCCTTGTTGATCAGGCCCCAGCGCGGCATGTCGTCCCAGTCAACGAAGGTCACGGCAGTGCCCTTGTTTCCGGCGCGGCCGGTGCGGCCCACACGGTGCAGGTAGATCTTTTCGTCTTCGACGCACTGGTAGTTGATGACGTGCGTAACGTCGTCGACGTCGATGCCGCGGGCGGCGACGTCGGTGGCCACCAGGACGTCCACCTTGTTGTTGCGGAAGGCGCGGAGGGCCTGCTCGCGGGCGCCCTGGCCCAGGTCGCCGTGGATGGCCGCGGCGGCGAAGCCGCGGTCCACCAGCTCCTCGGCAACCTTCGCGGCGGTGCGCTTGGTCTTGGTGAAGATGATGGTGCGGCCGCGGCCGCGGGCCTGCAGGATGCGGGCCACAACTTCGATCTTGTCCATGCTGTGGGCACGGTAGATGAGCTGGCGGATGTCGCGCTTGGTCAGGCCCTCGTCGTCCGGATCAGCGGCCCGGATGTGCGTGGGCTGCGTCATGTACCGGCGGGCCATGGCGATGACCGGGCCGGGCATGGTGGCGGAGAACAGCAGCGTCTGCCGAACCGCAGGGGTACCGGCGATCAGCGTTTCCACGTCCGGGAGGAAGCCGAGGTCCAGCATTTCGTCGGCCTCGTCAAGGATGACCATCTTGACGTTTTTCAGGACGAGGTGCTTCTGCTTGTAAAGGTCAATGAGGCGGCCGGGGGTACCGACGACCACTTCGACGCCATTCTGCAGGGCCTCCACCTGGGGCTCGTAGGCACGGCCGCCGTAGATGGTGGTGATGCGGGCGTTGCGCTTGCGGGAGGCGTTCTGGAGATCGTTGGCCACCTGGACGGCCAGTTCGCGGGTGGGCACGATGACCAGGGCCTGCGGTGCGCCGGGAACTGCGAGCTTGTCATAGCCGGCGTCGTCCGGACCCACAACGCGCTGCAGGGCGGGGATGCCGAAGCCGAGGGTCTTGCCGGTGCCGGTCTTGGCCTGCCCGATGATGTCGTGGCCCGAAAGCGCCACGGGCAGGGTCATGGCCTGGATGGGGAAGGGGTGGGTGATCCCGGCGTCGGCAAGGGATTCCACGATGTCGGCGCGGACGTTGAAGTCAGCGAAGGATTTTTCCTCAATCTCGTGCGGTTTCTCGTCCGAGATGATGGTTTCTTCGGGTTCGATCGTCTCGATGCCGGAGTCGTCAGTCAGGATCTGGTGGGTATGCAATTCACTCACAGTGGAGTTTCCTTAATTCATTTGGGCATTGGCGCTGCCTGCTCAACGGGCCGGCCAACGTGGCCGTTCCGGAGCACGCTCGAAGCGCGCAAGCAAATCCAGTGGAAGCCGATCGCGGGCTATCAAAATGCTGGCACTGGTGACCAACGGGTGCATCTCAAGATCGCGTAGGGGCGGGCTTGTTGAATTCAAATCAAGGAAATCAACGACCGGGCATCCATATCTACTTCTTCAGTCTAGCGGCACGGACCCTGAATCCCGGCTTTGGGCCGATCAGGCCGGGCACTGATGGTTCAGGCCAGCAGCTCGAAGTGGACCTCGCGCGCGGCAATATCGGAGGAGATCAGGCGGACACGCACCTTTGTGCCCGATTCCAGGTCGCCGGCGCAGCGGGCCGTCACGGCGGGTTCGGCGATCTGGATGACCCCCGAGGGGCCGTTCCCGTTTTTCGCAGCGCCGTTCCTGGCGCCGTTGCCGTTTTTCCCGTTTCCGTTGTCCTTTTGTGGCTTGGAGCCGGAAATCACGATCGCCTCGAATTCCTGGCCCACATGGTTGACCAGGAGCGCGGCCTCCACCGTGTCCAGCGCCATGCGCTCCATCCGCGAAGCCAACTGGTCGGATCCGGCCATGATCTCCGGCAGGGACGGCAGGGCTTCCCGCGCCCAGTCCGGTACCGGCTTGCCGTTGCTCAGCGCTTCGCAGATCACCAGCACGAAGCGGTCGATGAGGCGCCGGAGCGGTGCTGTGGTGTGGGCATAGGCGGCGCCGATGGCGGACTGGACGGCGTCGTCCGGGACGGTGCCGTCAAACGCCGTGTAGCTGGCGCCGCGGAACAGCATTCCGGCCGAGTGCAGGATGGCCAGTTGCCGGGGCTCTGTCGGATCAAGGCTGCGGAGGTATTCGCCGTAACTGATTTTGCCGTCCCAGGGCTTGCCCAATGCCTCGGTCTGGAGGCGGAAGTGACGCAGGGAGCGCTCGTCCGGCGCCGGCATGGTGCGCAAGATGCCCACCTTTCCCGCCAACATCAGGTTCGCTGCCGCCATTCCGGTCATCAGGGAAATCTGGGCGTTCCAGTCCTCCACCGGAAGCTGCGGTGCCGCGGCAATCCGGTAGCCGCCGTCGGGCAGTTGCACGATTTCCTGCTCGGGCATGTTCAGGCTGGCGCCGCCACGTTGCCGCTCCAGTTCAACCCGTTTGAGCCCCACTTCCTTCAGGAGCTGCAGCACGGGACCTGGCGTCCCGGCGTCCAGTTCGGCCTGGACTCCCTTGTAGCTCAGCTTGGCCCTGCTGCGGATGGTGGCCCTGCGGACACTCACCGTGGAGATCTGTGCGGTGTCGTCCAGCTCGAACTCCCACACGTAGGCGGAACAAAGCTGCCCGGCCAGGAGGCTGCCGGCTCCTTCGCTGATGACCTCCGGGTGCAGCGGGATCCGGCCGTCCGGGGCGTAGAACGTTTGGCCGCGGCGCCGGGTCTCTGCATCCAGCATGCCGCCGGGGCGGACAAAGGACGGCACGTCAGCGATGGCATAAAGCACGCGGTAGCCATCGTCCGCGCGCTCGATGAATAGCGCCTGGTCCAGGTCAGTGGAGGACGCCGGATCGATGGTGAGGAAGTCCACGTCTGTCAGGTCAGCGCCTGGCAACTCGTGTGCGGCCACTGCCGCTTCCGCGTCCCGGACCGCCTCCGCCGGGTAGGGTCCGGGCAGTTCCAGCTCGGTCCGCAGGGCGCTCAGTGCCGCCGCGAGCTCGTTGGTCTGCTCGTGGACGTTGGGGGCCAACCGATGATGTGACACGAAAATCAGGTTAGCCCGATTTTCATGGATCGTGCACGCCCACGGTCCGCCACGCGTGGGATTGTCAGGATGCGCCTGCGTTCAGGGCCGCCACGAGTGCTGCGGCAGCCGCTGCGGGATCGGGGGCCTCGGTGATGGCGCGCACCACCACAATCCTGCCGGCACCGGCCTCCACCACCTGCTCCACGTTGCCAAGATCGATGCCTCCGATGGCAAACCAGGGCAGCGTGGCCTGGGCGCCACCGGCAGCGCGGACTGCTTCGGCAGCGTACCGCACCAGCTCAAGGCCGACGGCGGCCCGGCCGGGCTTGGTGGGAGTGGCCCAGACCGGTCCGACGCAGAAGTAGTCCAGGCCGCGTTCGGACGTCAGCCCGCCGGACAGCCGGATGGCGCCTTCGATCTGTTCGGCGGTGTGCGTGGACAGCCCGATCGCTGTGGGTGCCCCAAGCAGGGCGCGGGCGGAAGCGACCGGCAGGTCTTTTTGCCCGATGTGGAAGACGGGGGCGCCGGACAGCATAGCGACATCGGCGCGGTCATTGACGGCCCATAGCTTTCCGTGGCGTTCGGCCGCGGCCTGAAGCACGGCCAGCAGCTCCAGCTCCTCCGCCGCCTCGATCGCCTTGTCGCGGAGCTGGATGATGTCGACGCCGCCGGCAAAAGCCGCGTCCACAAACTCGCCAAAGTCGCCCCGGTCACGGCGTGAGTCTGTGCATAGGTACAGCCGGGCGCTGTGCGGGAGGCCCGGGCCTGTGCCGCCGGTGGGGTCTGTTGCGATCAAGGATTCGGGGGTGGAAGAGCTGGCGGAGGGCGTGCCTGCAGCGGCGAAGGATTGCGCGTTCATGGAAACCAGCCTAATTCCCCTAAACTGGGCGAGTACTGCGGGAGCCCGTTGCAGCCGTCACAAAGCGGCCGGGCTGAGAGGGCGTCAGAGCCGACCGCTTGACCTGATCCGGCTAGTACCGGCGTAGGGAAGGAACCATATGCCCCCCGCAATAAGCAGCCCGCCTGAGACTGCATCAGCCCGACCGGACTCCGTGCTGCACGCCGACGTGGCGGTCATCGGCGGTGGAGTCATCGGCCACGCCATAGCCTGGGAGGCCCGGCGATCCGGCCGTTCCGTTGTGCTGATCGATGACGCGCCCGGGAGAGGCGCCACCTGGGCAGCCGCCGGCATGCTGGCCCCTGTAAGCGAACTCCACTATCAGGAGGAAGACCTCCTGGCGCTGATGCTTACATCCTCCGGCCTGTGGCCCGCCTTCGCGGCAGACCTTGCTCTGGCAGGGGCTGGCGAGACCGGATACCTGACGACGCCGACCCTCGCCATCGGCGCGGACGCCGCGGACCGCAGGGCGCTGATGGACCTCCGGGCCGTGCAGCAGGCCAGCGGCCTGGTGGTGGAACCCCTGACTGTCCGTGAGGCCAGATCCAGGGAATCCCTGCTCAGCCCGGCCATCTCCTGTGCCCTGGACATCCCCGCAGACCACCAGGTGGATCCACGGAGGCTGGTGGCGTGCCTCCAGGAAGTCCTGGCCCTCCATGAACCGGGAACAGAAACCGCCGTGGCAGGTGCCCGCGGGGGATTCGCCGTTGACCAGCGGGCCGCTGCCGTTCTTTGGGAGGACGGCCGCGTCAGCGGCGTGGCGCTCGCCGACGGCGGAATAGTCCAGGCCGGCGAGACTATCGTGGCCAACGGATTGCAGGCGGCCTCGCTGGAAGGCCTGCCGGTTGGGCTGTACCTGCCCCTGCGGCCCGTCTACGGTGACATCCTTCGACTTGCTGTGCCGCAGCACCTGCGCCCGCTCCTCACCTCGACAGTCCGCGGAATAGTCCATGGCGTGCCGGTCTACATCGTTCCCAGAGGGAACGGCACGGTGGTGATCGGGGCAACGCAACGGGAGGACGCGCTCGCCGGGACAGGCGATGGTGCTGTCTCGGCCGGCGGCGTCTACCAGTTGCTGCGTGACGCCCAGGTCCTGGTGCCTGCCGTCTCGGAGCTTGAACTCCTCGAATGTACTGCGCGGGCAAGGCCGGCGACCCCTGACAACGCGCCGCTCCTGGGCCGCGTACCGGTTTCCGCACCAGGAACGGGAAACCAGGAGAGCCTGGGGAACATTGCCGGGCTGATTGTTGCCACCGGGTTCTTCCGTCACGGAGTGCTCCTTGCTCCGGCGGCGGCAGCGATCTGCCGGGACTTGCTCGACGGCCGGACGGATCCTCGTTGGGGAGTGCTCAACCCGGCCCGCTTTTCAAGCCAGCACCGCATAGCCGGCACACAGTCCCCACCCAAGGACATCAGCATCATGAAGGACCTCGACCCTCAGAAGGAATCAGCATGAACATCACCCTCAACGGCTCGCGCCATTCCGTCGCGGACGACGCCTCCATCACCACCCTCATCAGCCAGATCACAGGCCGCCCCCTCGCAGCCAACGGCCAGGCGACAGACGGGCAGAAACTCGGCGTCGCCGTCGCCCACAACTCCGAAGTAGTACCCCGCAGCCAGTGGTTCGTTACGGCGCTCGCCGAAGGTGACGACGTCGAACTGGTCACAGCAGTCCAGGGAGGCTGACACCATGACAGTAACCAGCAACATCAGCACACAGAACCTGCCCGAAGCCGCTGACAGGCTGGTGATCGACGGCGTCGAGCTCGGCTCCCGCCTCATCATGGGCACTGGGGGGGCCCCGAGCCTCGACGGGCTGGGAGCTGCCCTGCTGGCGTCCGGAACCGAACTGACCACGGTGGCCATGAGGCGCTATTCGCCGGCCGAGTCGGGGTCCCTTTTCCAGCTCCTGGTGGACCACGGGATCCGGATCCTGCCCAACACTGCAGGCTGCTTCACGGCCCGGGACGCGGTTATGACGGCGGAACTTGCGCGCGAAGCGCTGGAAACGGACTGGCTCAAGCTGGAAGTCATCGCCGACGAACAGACCCTGCTGCCGGACGCTGTGGAGCTCGTGGATGCTACCGAACAGCTGGTAAACCGGGGCTTCAAGGTGTTCGCCTACACCAACGATGACCCGGTCCTGGCGCTGCGGCTGGAAAACCTGGGTGCCACCGCGGTTATGCCGCTCGGAGCGCCCATCGGTACCGGCCTGGGAATCCTGAATCCACACAACATCGAACTGATCGTCTCGCGCGCCTCGGTGCCCGTGGTGCTGGACGCCGGCATCGGCACGGCATCCGACGCCGCACTGGCCATGGAGCTTGGCTGTGATGCCGTGCTGCTGGCCACCGCGGTCACGCGTGCGCAGAACCCGGCACTCATGGGGGAGGCCTTCAAACACGCCGTCATCGCCGGTAGGCTGGCGAAAGCGGCCGGCAGGATTCCGCGCCGCGAGCACGCTTTGGCGTCATCGGCCATGGAAGGCCGGGCAGAGTTTCTCTAGGCCTTCTCCTCCAGACCGGGCGCCCTCGGCCAAAAGCCGGGCGAGCTCACCGGACGAGCCAAGGAGGCCGCCATGGCCGGCAAGCAAGACACACTCACGCCTGAGCGCATCGAGGCCGTCCTCGCCGCGCTGCCCGACTGGCAGTACCGGCTCGGCGGGCTCGTTGCTGTCTATAAGACGCCGACGGCGGCCGCCGCACTCGAGCTGATTGCCGCCGTCGGACGCCTGGCCGAAGAACAGAACCACCATCCGGACCTTGACTGGCGCTACAACAGGGTGCATCTCCGTTATACGTCCCACGACGCCGGCGGCAAGGCCACTGAGCGGGATGCCGCAGCTGCGGCGGCCGTGAGCGCTGCTGCCGCCCGGCTTGGTGCCGCTGCCCAACCGGTGGCTTAACTGACGGTGACCACCACCCTGCTGGGTGGTGGTCACCGTTCTATAAGGAAATGCCTACAGTTTGAGGGCCTGCGTCAGCCGCTGAGTATCGTGGCCTTCGCGGATCCGCCCGAGGTAGATGACCGTCCCGATGGCAGCGACGGTGCCCAGCGCCATGGGCAGGACCCAGGGAATCCACGTCAGGCCCGGCTGGTAGCCAAATCCTGCCGCGATAAAGATGATCCAACTGACCGCACCCACCACAACGGCAACCCCTGCGGGCAACCCCGTCCCATACCGGGTGTGGCGCTTGTCATTGGCCCAGACAATAAGACCTGCGGCCACTGTTACCAGGACAACGATGGTCAGCGAAAGCATCAAATCTCCTCGGAAAGCAGCGGCCAACCGCCAAGGCGGCCGGCCGCGGACCTGCTAGAACTGGCCGAAACCGACCTTGCGGGCCTCTTCGGCGCCGATTTCCACGTAACCCAAGGCGTTGCCGGGAATGATGATGATACGGCCCTTGTCGTCCTTGAGGCGGAGTTCGGTGCCCTTGGTGATGGCTTCTTCAACAACCGTGGCTACAGTGTCTGCATCCTGAGCCGATTCCAGGACGATTTCGCGGCCAATGTTCTGAATGCCGATCTTAATTTCCAACAGGGGGCCTCCCAGCCAATCAAAGTTTCTTGGGTTCTCTTATTTGTAGTCTAGGACTCTTTGGGGAAGCGAGAGATTCCGCGCCAAGCTAAACGGTAAATGAGGTCGCTGGCCACATCGAGGTCCAGGTTCCCGTCCGTTTCAAGCCAATACCGCGCGCTGACCTGGGCCATTCCGGCCAGGCCGCGGCCCAGAAGCTGCGCCTCAAGGTGCGGCAGTTTGGTGTCCTCGGCGATCACGCGGGCCACGGCATCCGCGAACGTCTTGTTGAATGTCTCGAGCCGTGAACTGACATCGGGATCGTTGATGAGGTCCGATTCGAAGACCAGGCGGTGCGCTTGGTCATCGCTGGCGATGAAGCGGTAGTAAGCGCGCATCACGGCCTGCACGCGTTCGTCGTTGTCATCGGTGGAACTCAGGGCCCCGAGCATCAGATCCGTCAGCGACGCGAGATGGCTGTCCAGCAGTGCAAGATACAGCTCGCGTTTGGACGGGAAGTGCTGGTACAGCACCGGTTTGCTGACATGCGCCGTCTCGGCGATCTCATCCATGGCGGCGCCATGGTATCCGTTGGCGACAAAAACCTCCTGGGCCGCCGCGAGAAGCTGCGCCCGGCGCTCATCCCGGGGAAGCCGGGCGGACCGCTGGCCGGCGGTCCGTTGAGGTGCGGCCGGTTCGAGTGCGGCCGGTTCGCCGCCGGACGCCCGGTCAGCCCGTGCTTCATGGACCACAGTTGCCCTACTTTCGCTTGCCGTTACCTACACAATACTGCGCGGTAATATGACCTGGCGGCATCTCGGGGCATACATTGAGGTATGGCTTCGACTTTGACCGTAAATGATTCCCCTGTCTCGTTTAAACCGCTCGTGGAGCCCTCCGGTGAGCTGACGCCGGCCGAGGTGGAACGCTACTCGCGGCACCTCATCATTCCCGAAATCGGAGCGGTGGGGCAGCGGCGGCTGAAGAATGCCAAGGTGCTGGTCATTGGTGCCGGGGGACTGGGTTCGCCGGCGCTGCTCTACCTGGCGGCGGCGGGTGTGGGGACCCTGGGAATCGTCGACGACGACATCGTTGACCTGAGCAACCTCCAGCGCCAGGTGATCCACGGTGTGGCCGACGTGGGCCGGCCCAAGATCGAGTCCGCACGGGACGCCGTCGCCGCACTGAACCCGCTCGTGGAGGTCCGGCTGCACAACGTCAGGCTGGATGCCTCCAACGCGCTGGAGCTGTTCGCGGACTACGACCTGATCCTGGACGGGGCGGACAACTTCGCCACCCGCTACCTGGTCAACGATGCCGCCGCCATCCTCGGCAAGCCCTATGTGTGGGGATCGATCTTCCGCTTCGACGGCCAGGTCAGCGTGTTCTGGGAAAAGCACGGACCCACTTACCGGGACCTGTACCCCGAGGCCCCGCCGGCCGGGTCGGTGCCCTCCTGCGGCGAGGGCGGCGTCTTCGGCATGCTCTGCGCTGCCGTGGGATCACTCATGGTGACCGAGGCAGTCAAGCTGATTACCGGCGTCGGGCGTTCACTCCTGGGCCGGGTGGCGCTGTTTGATGCGCTGGGGGGCAGCTGGCGCGAGATCCGTGTGTCCAAGGACCCGGCAGCGGCCCCCATTACGGAACTGACGGACTACGAAGCCTTCTGCGGCATCACTCCTGCCGTCGCCGCAGACACGGAGCACACGGTAACGGCAACCCAGCTGGCCACCATGCTGGCGTCCCGGAAGGCAGGCCTGAAGGACTTCGTGCTGGTGGACGTCAGGGAAACCGGAGAACACGAAATCGTGAGCATCGACGGCTCCGTGCTGATCCCGCAGGGCAGGATCCTCGCGGGGGAGGCGTGGGCGGAACTCCCGCAGCACAAGGACATTGTGTTCCACTGCAAGGCCGGCACCCGGTCAGCCAACGTGCTGGAGGCTGCGCGGAAGGCCGGCTATCAGCGGGTCAGCCACCTCGACGGCGGGATCCTGGCCTGGGTACGCGACGTGGAGCCGCAAAAGCCGGTCTACTAACCGGTTGCCCTTCAATGACGCTCTCTCACTTTTCGCCCCTATTTCAACGACGCTCTCTCACTCTCTAGAAAGTAGTGAGAGAGGGTCGTCAAGAAAGCCCCTAAAGGTGAGAGAGGGTCGTCAAGAAAGCCCCTAAAGGTGAGAGAGGGTCGCGGGTGGGTCAGGCGGTTTCGAGGCCCCGGTGGTCCACGGGGCACTCCGCCTGCGCTGCCGTAGCCGGCTGCTCCACGGTGATGCCGTAGAGCGTTTCGAGCGCCGACACATAGTCGTCCTGCTGGCCGTTGGCGGCCAGCTCACGGGCACGGACGGTGGGCACGTGCAGCAGCTGCTTGACCATCCGGCGGAGGGCGAATTCCACTTCTTCGGCGGCGGCTGTGCAGCCGTGGCGGGCACGCACGCGCTCCATTTCCGCGTCCAGGACGTTCATGGTGTGCCGGCGGAGCGCCACTATGGCGGAATCCACCGAGCGGGCTTCCCGTTCCTGCTCGAAGGCCTGGGCCGCGCCGGACACAATGCCGCTGGCCTGGGTGAGGGACTCGGCCTGCTCCTGGGGTGCCGCCAAACGCACGGATTCCAGCGTGAGCAGCTCAACGCCGTCGAGCTGGCCGACCTCAGGGTCAAAATCATGGGTGAGGGCGAGGTCGATCGCGATCAGCGGCTGGACGGAGTCCACGCGGATCTCGGCAAGTTCACCGGCCTCGACCCGGGTGTCGGAGCCGCTGCACCCGATCATGACGTCGGCCGCAGCCACGGCTACCGGCAGGGAACCGCTGTCCAGCGATGTTCCGCCGCGGGTGGCGACAAACGCTTCGGCGCGTCCCGACGAGGAGAACACGGAGATGTGGGTGCAGCCCCTTTCGCGGAGCAGCGCCATGGTGGCGCCGGCGTAGGCTCCGGTGCCGAACACCACCACCTTCTTCGCTGACCAGTCGGGGCTCTCGGAAAGGTCGGTGGCCAGATCCAGTGCCACGGAAACGATGGACAGGCCCCGGGAACCGAGAGCGGTCTGCGCCCCGACATCCTTGGCCGTCTTGGAGGCTGCCTGGAAGAGGCGGACCAGGCCCGAGCTGGCCGTGCCCTCGTGCTGGGCCGTGATGAGGGCCCGGCGCACCTGGCCGGCGATCTCACGTTCACCCACCACGGCGGAGTCCAGCCCGGCGCTGACGGCGAACAGGTGCTGGCTGACTTCGGGTCCGGTGCGTGTGCTGAAGGAGCGGGACACGAGCTGTTCGTTGAGTCCGCTGAGTCCGCTGATCTCGGACACGAGAGCCGCACGTGCGGCCTCAACATCGTCAGCGTGGGGCGCTTCGCCGTAGATTTCGTACCGGTTGCAGGTGGCAAGCACAATCGCACCCGTCACTGCCGGCGATCCGGAGAGTGCGGATGTTGCGATACCGGAAGCACCGTTGCTCAGTTGAGCAACGGTCTCAAGGTCGATGTCGGCGTGTGTAGCCACCAATGAAAAAAGAACCACAGCAGATCAATCATAGCTTTTTCGTTGCCCGGTAGAACAACCCGGCAAACAGCAACGGGCGGTAAAGGGCCGTCTTTCCTGCCACGGCGCGGCCGGGGCGTCCGCAGGTGACAGGCTGTCGTTATCTTTTGGGGCCGATTTTGGGCACAATCAAAGACATGACTTCCAGCTCCGCCGTGTCCAAGTCCGCGTCTAGTGTCCTGTCTAACAACAGTGCTCTTGCTGCCGGCCATCCGCTGATGGACGGCCGCACCGCAGATTCGCCGCTCATCACTGCCTACCGTGGCGGCAAGCCATCGCGGCGGCCGGTGTGGTTCATGCGCCAGGCAGGGCGCTCGCTGCCGGAATACTTGAAGGTACGCGAAGGCGTGGCCATGCTGGATTCCTGCCTGCGGCCCGACCTCGCGGCCGAAATCACGCTGCAGCCCGTCCGGCGCCATGACGTCGACGCTGCCATATTTTTCTCCGACATCGTCATTCCGCTCAAGCTCGCCGGCGTGGGCGTGGACATTGTGCCGGGCGTGGGCCCCGTGCTGGACAAGCCGGTGCGCACGGCTGCAGACGTTGCCGCCCTGCCGCAGCTGACCTGGGAAGCGCTGGAACCGATCCGCGAAGCCGTGCGGCTGACCGTCGCCGAGCTGGGCAAAACCCCGCTGATCGGCTTTGCCGGTGCCCCGTTCACCCTCGCTGCCTACATGGTTGAGGGCAAACCTTCCCGTGACCACCTGGGCCCGCGCACCATGATGCACGCGGACCCGGAAACCTGGATTGCGCTGGCCAAATGGGCCGCCGACGCCTCGGGGTTGTTCCTCCGCGCCCAGCTGGAAGCCGGCGCGTCCGCGGGACAGCTGTTTGATTCCTGGGCGGGATCGCTGGGCCTGGCCGACTACACCAGGTTCGTGGCACCCGCCTCGGCCCGGGCGCTGGACCATGTCCGCCACCTCGGCGCGCCGCTGATCCACTTTGGTACCGGAACCTCCGAACTCCTTGTTGCCATGCGGGATGTCGGCGTGGACGTGGTTGGTGTGGACTACCGCCTGCCGCTGGATGAGGCCAACCGGCGCCTGGGCGGAACGGTGCCGCTGCAGGGCAACATCGACCCCGCGCTGCTTTCCGCGCCCTGGGACGTGCTCGAAGCCCACGTCCGTGCGGTCATTGCGGCCGGCGCCTCCGCGCCCGGCCACGTGCTCAACCTCGGCCACGGCGTGCCGCCGGAAACCGACCCCACGGTCCTGACCCGGGTTGTAGAACTCATCCACTCCATTTCCCCGGAGTAGGACCATGAGCAGCTCCTTGACGCCGAACCGGGCCGCACTCGTGTTGGGCGGCGGCATCTCCGGCCTGCTGGCGGCGCGGGAGTTGGCAGCTGCCGGACATACAGTGACCGTCCTGGAGGCCACCGCGTCCTGGGGCGGCTGCGTGGGCAGCCATGTGGTGGCCGGCCTCACCCTGGACAGCGGAGCAGAGTCGTTCGCCACGCGCTCCTCAGCCGTGGCTGAGCTTGCTGCTGAACTTGGACTCGGCGGCAACGTTGTGGCGCCGCGTCCGGGCGGCGCCTGGGTGCAGCTTCCGGACGGCCCGCGCGAACTGCCCAAGACCGGGGTCCTGGGCATTCCTGCCAATCCGTGGGACCCGGAGGTCCGGCGGTCGCTGGGATTTGTGGGTTCGCTCCGGGCATCCCTGGATAAGTACTTGCCGGCTTCGATCGGCGCGTCTGCCGACGTCACGAGCGTCGCAGCGCTGGTGCGGGCACGGATGGGCCGCCGTGTATTGGAGCGCCTCGTGGCCCCGGTGGTGGGCGGCGTGCACTCCGCGGACCCCGGTCTCCTCGACGTGGACATGGTGGCCCCCGGCCTCCGGTCCGGAGTCCGGGAGCACGGCTCCCTTGCCGCCGCGGTGGCCGCCCAGCGGCGCGGCTCCACCCAGCCATCCGCCGCGAAGGCGGGTTCCGCCGTCGCCGGCCTGGAAGGCGGGATGCACACCCTGGTGGTGGCCCTGCTCAGCGATCTCCGCAGCCGCGGGGTCACTTTGATGAGTGGAACAGCCGCGGGCGCCATCGAACGGACGGCGGACGGGTGGCGGGTTACCACCGGTGACGCAACGTACGACGGCGGCGTGCTGGTGGTGGCGCTGCCCGGCCCGGCGGCAGTGGGGCTGCTTCAGGCGGCCGTACCCGGGCTCGCCGGCAGGAGCCCGGAAAGCGGGCCGGACGTCAGGCTGGTCACGCTGGTGGTGGACCTGCCCGAACTTGATGGCAGGCCGCGGGGCACCGGGATCCTGGTGGCGCCCCAGACTCCGGGCATCCAGGCGAAAGCCCTTACGCATGCAACCGCGAAGTGGGATTGGCTTGCCGCTGCGGCAGGTCCCGGGACGCACGTCCTGCGGCTCTCGTACGGCCGCCTGGAAGCCTCGGGACACTCGGCCGGGACCCGCGCCCCTGCCCCCGACCTCCTGGCTGCTGCCTTGCATGACGCTTCGGCCCTGCTGGACGTCCCGGTGCAGGGGACCGACGTCGTCGGCTGGGATGTTGTCAGGTGGCAAGGAGCCCTGCCCTTCGCGGCCGTGGGGCACAAGGCGCGGGTGGCCGAGGTCAGGAAACTCTGCGCGGCAGAGGCCGGTCTTGGCATAGTGGGCGGATGGGTAGCCGGCAATGGACTCGCCGCCGTGGTGGCCGATACCCGAAAAGAAATTCGCAGCCTGCTCAGCTGACCATCGCCCCTGTTCAGTGGAATACGGGCCTTGAAAAGGCCGCCCAGGGGTGCAGGTTTCGGTTTTTCATCCACCCCCTGACGTGGCTAGGGTCGATAACTATGGTTATTTACAGGTCCGACTTTTCCCGTTCCCGGACCAGTATCCATGGGGGACTCCGGCGTGGCGCTGCAGTGGCTGCCGCCGGAGCGGTACTGGTCCTGTCCGCCGGTGTGCCGGCATCCCGGGCGGCCGATGGCAGTTCTGATCCCACCGCCTCCGCCGAGGTAGCAGCGGATGGTGATCTCTCCGGGGTCAATGGCCTGCTGAATGGCCTCCTGGGCGGTTCCGGCGGACAGACCAAAGCCTCGCCCCAACCGACTTCCGCCCCCTCAGGCTCTCCCACTCCGACGTCCACGGCCCCTACGTCAACTGCGCCGACGTCGTCCGCTCCAACGACGTCTGCCAGCCCATCGCCCCAGGGCACAACTCCCCGGGGCACGACTCCGCAAGTCACGACGCCCCAGAGCCCAGGATCGCCGTCGAGCGTTCCGGCGCCGCTGAGCACGTCACCGGATGCCGCCGACTCACCGGCAGGAACGCAGCCGGACGGCCAGCCCGGCTCCCCTGCCGACGGTACCCAGGCCTCCGGGCAGGACGGCGATCCCGCCGGGGACCAGCCCGAGGGCGCCCACAGTGCCAACGCCACGCCTGTTTCGGGACCGGAACGCCACGGAAACGCACCTGCCAGCCGGGACAACATGGCATCGGCCACGGCGGCAGCTGCGGCGGCCGAACCCGCGAAGGTCTGGCTTGGTGTGGGGCTGGTGGGGTCTGCAGGGGCCGCTGGACTCCTCTTTGCCCGGATCCGCAAGATCTGACCACTATGGCGGATCGGTTCAAGACCCGCACCAGGCCGAAGCTGTGACATTAAGCACTTCTACGTCTTGTAGAAGTCGCCGGTTTCGACTTGGCGGTAGGGAAGGGGCAAACTGGTAACCATGAGCCACACTTCTGCCGAATCTGTCACTAAAACCGAAGAATCAGCCGAGCAGTTCTTTACTCTCTGGACTGTTTTCAAGCGGTCCGAGGAACTCGTGCGCAGCGCTGACGCTGCCGCAGATTTCGATGCCCTGCTGATCCGATTGGCCGAGGCCGGCGTGACGCACCGCGGCAGCTACGACGTCTCCGCAATGCGCGCTGACGCCGATGTCATGGTCTGGCTCCACGGCCCGAAGCCCGAAGCGCTGCAGCAGGCCATCCGCGACATCCGCCGCAGCACCCTTTTCGCCGGAACCGAGATTGTCTGGTCCGCCATGGGCGTCCACCGGGAAGCCGAATTCGCCAAGAACCACACCCCCGCCTACTCACGTGGTGTGGCCCCGGCCGAGTGGCTCTGCGTCTACCCGTTTGTGCGCTCCTATGAGTGGTACATCCTCCCCGACGACGAACGCGGCAAGATGCTGCGCGATCACGGCATGCTGGGCCGGGAATTCCCGCAGGTCATCTCCAACACGGTATCCTCCTTCGCCCTGGGCGACTGGGAGTGGATCCTGGGCCTGGAAGCCCCTGAACTGGTGGACCTCGTGGACCTGATGCGCCACCTCCGCGCCACCGAGGCACGCAACCACGTACGGGAGGAAATCCCGTTCTACACCGGCCGCCGCGTCACCGCAGTGGAAGTCGCTGAGGTGCTCGCATGACCCGGCCCGAGCCCGCGGCGGGCGCCGTACTCACCGGAATCAACCCGGTCACCGAAACCGGCCGGATGGCGCCCAAAAACTATGACGGCGTCCTGCTGGCCTCCTTTGGCGGGCCCGAGGGCCAGGACGACGTTATCCCTTTCCTGCGCAATGTCACCCGCGGCCGCGGCATCCCGGACGAGCGGCTCGAAGAGGTTTCCCATCACTATCGGGCCAACGGCGGCATCAGCCCCATCAACCAGCAAAACCGCGAGCTCAAGGCAGCCCTCGAAGCGGAGCTCTCGGCCCGCGGCATTGAACTTCCGGTGCTGTGGGGCAACCGCAACTGGAACCCCTATATTCCGCAGACCCTGCAGGACGCGTACGACGCCGGCCACCGCAAACTGCTGATGGTCACCACGAGTGCCTACTCCTGTTATTCCAGCTGCCGCCAGTACCGCGAGGACATCGGCATCGCCCTGACGGAGTCGGGGCTGGATGGCCGGCTTGAGGTGGACAAGGTGCGGCAGTACTTCGACCACCCGGGCTTCGTGGAGCCCTTCGTGGAAGGCACCGCCGCCGGGCTCGCGGACGTGCGGTCGCAGCTTACGGCGGCCGGCATGCCGGACGCCCCCGTGCACATCCTTTTTGCCACCCACTCCATCCCGACCCGGGACGCCGAGGCCGCCGGACGGTCCGGGGACGAGCCGCGCGATTTCGAGGAAGGTTCCGCATACGTTGCCCAGCACCTGGCCACCGGCGCAGCCGTCATCAGCCGCGTGCAGGCCGAATCAGGCCTGACCGCTCCCTGGTCGCTCGTGTATCAGTCCCGCTCGGGCGCGCCCCACGTCCCGTGGCTTGAACCTGACATCAATGACGCCATCGCCGACCTGGCGGGCCAGGGCATCAAAGGCATCGTCATCGTCCCGCTGGGCTTCGTCAGCGACCACATGGAAGTTGTCTGGGACCTCGACACCGAAGCCCTGGAGACCTGCCGCAACCTGGGCCTGGCTGCCACGCGTGTGCCTACCCCTGGCACGCACCGGAAGTTTGTGAACGGCCTGGTTGACCTCATCTCCGAACGGACGCTCGCCAACAACATTGGCGACCGGCCGGCCGTGACTGGACTGGGCCCGTGGTATGACGTCTGCAGGCCGGGCTGTTGCGCCAATTTCCGCGGCGAGAAGCCCACCATCGCCGGAGCCGACACCACCGTCGGCACCGGACATGACGCATATTCGGCCGCGTCCGCGGGCGCTGCCGGGGGAGTAGGAACGCAGTGACCGTACGGATCGGAACCAGGGCCAGCAAGCTAGCACTGACCCAGACGCAGCAGACGGCGGACCAGCTGGCCGCCGTCGGAGGCTTCCCGGTAGAGCTGGTGCACATCACCACCGAAGGCGATGTCAGGACAGGATCACTGTCCCAGATGGGCGGCACCGGGGTGTTTGTCGCGGCGCTGCGCGATGCACTGCTGCAGGACATCTGCGATGTTGCTGTGCACTCGCTCAAGGACCTCCCCACGGGCGCTGCGTTGGGCCTAACCATCGCCGCAACACCCAAACGTGCCGACGTGCGGGATGCCCTGTGCGCACGCGATGGCCTCAAGCTGGCAGATCTCCCTCAGGGCGCAAAGGTGGGCACAGGCTCGCCCCGCCGCGCTGCGCAGCTGCGGGCCGCCCGGCCTGACCTGGACGTGCAGGACATCCGCGGCAACGTGGATACGCGACTGGGCCGCGTGCCCGGGCTGCCCGGCAACGCGGCAGGCGCACCAGGGGACCTCGACGCCGTTGTGCTGGCCGCCGCAGGCCTGGAACGCATCGGCCGCCTGGACGTCATCAGTGAATTCTTCGAGCTGGACGTGATGCTGCCGGCGCCGGGGCAGGGTTCGCTGGCCATCGAATGCCGGACGGCTGACGCCCCGCGCAAGGCAGGTTCCACCGAAGGCTCGCAAGGTGTTTTGGCGCAGGCGTTGGCCGCGCTCAACGATGAGGACACCCGCCTCGCCGTGACCGCCGAGCGTGCCGTGCTGGCCCGCCTCGAGGCCGGCTGTGCCGCCCCCGTGGGTGCCTTCGCCTACCGCAAGGGCAGCATGCTGTACCTCGAAGCCGCGGTGTGTGCCGTGGACGGCACCAGCTCTGTGCGCGAGAAGAAGGCAACGGACGGCCTCACCGAAGTCGGTGCGACGCTGCTCGGCATCGAGGTGGCCGAGCTCCTGCTCGCTGCCGGCGCCGCGGAGATCGCGGACCTTGCCGCGTCCTGATGCACCGACAGGCACCTTCGGCGGCCGACGCGTCCTGATCACCCGGAGCGCAGACCGTGCCGGCCCTCTGGCCGCGCTGCTCGGCAGCCTGGGGGCCGAACCGCTGGTCCTGCCGCTCATCGACTTCGAACGGGCCGCGGACCAGCCGGCTCTCGATGCCGCCCTGGATACCCTGGCCGCCGGTGGCTTCGACTGGCTGGTGGTCAGCAGCATCACCACGGTGCGGATGCTCGTGGAAAAGGCGGCCGAGCGTAGGACCACGCCGGCTGCTCTGGTGCCGGCCGGAACGCGGGTGGCCACGATCGGCCCGTCCTCCCGACGGATCCTTGAAGCCGCCGGCATCCCCGTGGCCCTCGCCCCGGTGGACATCCAGTCCGCCGAAGGGCTCGTGGACCTCTGGACTGCCGTCCCGGCGCGCGTGCTGTTGCCACAGGCGGACATCGCTGCGCCTGCCCTGCGCGATGGCCTGGCAGCCAAGGGTGCCGACGTCACCGCTGTTGTGGCCTATCACACCGTGCAATACCCGGCCCGTCCGGAAGACCGCCTGGAGGCGGAACTGCCGTCCGCCGTCGGGGTCTCCCACCCTGGCGCTCCCCGCGAGCTCAGTCAGTCGCAGACCCGCAGGGAGCTCGACGCCGGGACGCTCGACGCCGTTGTGGCCGCCTCGCCGAGCGCTGCCCGCCGCATCGCCGCGACCCTCCTGCCGCTGGGCCGCTGCCGTTTCATCGCCATCGGGCGCCCGACTGCGGCGGAGGCTGCGGCCCTCGGCATCCCGGTGGCCGCCACCGCCCAAGTCCCCACCCCGGACGGCATAGTGGCCGCGCTGGGCACCGTATTCGCCAACGAAGGGAACACCCGATGAGCTTTCCGAACCACCGCCCGCGCCGCCTCCGCACCACGCCCGCCCTGCGCCGGCTCACCGCCGAATACCGGCTGGCACCGGCGGACCTGATCCTGCCCGCGTTTATCCGCGAAGGCCTCAGCGAGCCGTCTCCCATTTCCTCCATGCCGGGCGTTGTGCAGCACACTACCGAGTCGCTTAAGCGTGCCGCTGCGGAAGCCGTGGAACTGGGCGTCGGTGGCATCATGCTGTTCGGCATTCCCGCCGTCCGCGATGCCCGCGGCACCGCCTCGCTGGACCCGGACGGCGTGCTCAACAAGGCCATCCGCGACGTCCGTGCCGAGGTGGGCGATGACCTGGTGATCATGGGCGACGTCTGCCTGGACGAATTCACCGACCACGGCCACTGCGGCGTCCTTGATGCCGACGGCTACGTGGACAACGATGCCACGCTGGAAATCTACGGCCAGATGGCCGTGGCCCAGGCCAACGCCGGCGCCCACGTGCTGGGACCCTCCGGCATGATGGATGGCCAGATCGCCGTCATCCGGCAGGCACTCGAGGAATCCGGCCACAAAAACACCGTCATCCTGGCCTACGCGGCCAAGTACGCTTCCGCCTTCTACGGCCCGTTCCGGGAAGCCGTGGATTCGCAGCTCAAGGGCGACCGCCGCACCTACCAGATGGACGCCGCCAACCGCCGTGAAGCCCTCCTGGAAGTGGAACTGGACCTTGAGGAAGGCGCAGACATGGTCATGGTGAAGCCAGCCATGAGCTACCTGGATATCCTGGCCGACGTCGCCGCCATGAGCCCCGTGCCTGTCTCGGCCTACCAGATCTCGGGTGAATACGCGATGATCGAGGCTGCCGCAGCCAACGGTTGGATCGACCGGCGCGGTGCCATCACGGAATCCATCCTCGGCATCAAACGGGCGGGCGCCAACACAGTGCTGACCTACTGGGCCGCAGAAGTTGCCGGCTGGCTGAAGGAATCCTGACCCGGCGGGGAATGTTTCCGGAAGCTCCGTGGTTTGTATGCGTATGCATGAAAATAGTGAGCCTTCCGTAACCACTCCGTCAACCCCGGGCAACCCCACGGCCCCCGTCCCTGCAAGCACCATGCTGCTTGGTGTTAGCACTTTCGGCGACGTCGACCTGGCTGCCGACGGAGCACCCAAGCACCACGCCGAGGTGCTGCGCCAGGTGGTGGAACAGGCCAAGGTGGCCGACGCCGTCGGACTCCACTCCTTCGGCGTGGGGGAGCACCACCGCAGGGACTTCGCCGTCAGCGCGCCGGACGTGGTGCTGGCAGCCATCGCCACGGCCACGGACAACATCCGGCTCGGCAGCGCGGTCACGGTCCTGAGCTCGGACGATCCCATCCGCGTCTTCCAGCGCTTCGCCACCCTCGACGCTGTGTCCAACGGCCGCGCCGAGGTGATCCTGGGCAGGGGTTCGTTCACCGAGTCCTTCCCGCTCTTCGGCTACGACCTGGGCGACTACGACGCCCTGTTCGAGGAGAAACTGGAAATCTATGACCGGGTACGGTCCCAGAATCCGGTGAACTGGGACGGCCGGACACGGGCGTCGCTTCGGGGCCAGATGGTCTATCCGCATGTGGAGGGACGCCTGCTTCCCACCTGGATCGGGGTGGGCGGCTCGCCCCAGTCCGTGGTCCGCACGGCCACCTACGGCTACCCGATGGTCCTGGCGATCATCGGCGGCGAGCCCGAGCGCTTCCGCCCCTACGCCGACCTCTACCGCCGGTCCCTGGCCGAAGCCGGTAAGGAACCGCAGGCACTGTCCGTGCACTCGCCCGGCTATGTGGCCGAGACTGACGAGCAGGCCCTCGAAGAGTACTACCCGCATTGGCTCGCCACCCGCAACAAGATCGGCGCGGAGCGCGGCTGGGGACCGGCCGGGCGCGGCGAGTACGAAGCTGCTGCGGACGAGGACGGCGCCCTGTTTATTGGTTCTCCGGAAACGGTGGCGGCGAAGGTAGCCCGGCTCAAGGGCACCCTCGGTGCGGACCGCTTCGAGATGAAGTACAGCAGTGGCACGCTGCCCCACGAGCAGATGGTGCGTTCCATCGAGCTGTTCGGTTCCAAGGTGGCGCCCCTCGTCGCGGACAAGCTTGCGGACATGTTCGCGGATCGCTGAGGCAGGCAGCCTCTTCATCGGGCGGCCACTGTATCCGGCGCCCGCAGGTGGCGCGGCGCCGGATGCCACTGCACGGGATGGAAGAATAGGGGCATGACTCGCTCCGAAGCCCTCTTCGCCCGTGCCCAGACCCTGATGCCCGGCGGCGTCAATTCACCCGTCCGTGCCTTCGGCTCGGTGGGCGGAACCCCGCGGTTTATGGTGTCGGCCAAGGGTCCATACCTGACCGATGCCGACGGTAAGGAATACGTTGACCTGGTCTGCTCCTGGGGCCCGGCGCTGCTGGGACACGCCCACCCGGCCGTCCTGGAGGCCGTCCATGCGGCGGTTGACCGCGGCCTCTCCTTCGGCGCGTCCACCCCGGACGAGGCCAACCTGGCTGCCATCGTCCAGGAGCGCGTGCCGGCCGCCGAACGCGTCCGCATGGTCTCCACCGGCACCGAAGCCACCATGACGGCAGTCCGGCTGGCCCGCGGCTTCACCGGCCGGAACCTCATCATCAAGTTCGCCGGCTGCTACCACGGCCACCTGGACGGGCTGCTTGCCGCTGCAGGATCCGGCGTTGCCACCCTGGCGCTGCCGGGCTCGGCCGGCGTCACCGAAGCCACTGCCGCCGAAACGCTGGTCCTGCCCTACAACGACCTCGCTGCCGTCGAAGCCGCCTTTGCCGCGCACGGGCCGAACATCGCGGCCGTCATCACCGAAGCCGCCCCCGCCAACATGGGCGTGGTGACGCCGGGGGAGGGCTTCAACCTGGGGCTGTCCCGCATCACCCGCGAGCACGGTGCCCTGCTCATCCTGGACGAAGTACTCACCGGCTTCCGCACCGGCTACTCCGGCTACTGGGGGCTCACCGGCGGCGCTCCTGACGCAGCGGACCCGTGGTCCCCAGACCTGCTCACCTTCGGAAAGGTCATCGGCGGCGGAATGCCGACGGCGGCCCTCGGCGGGCGTGCCGACGTTATGGACCACCTCGCGCCCCTGGGCCCGGTGTACCAGGCGGGCACGCTCTCCGGGAACCCGGTGGCCATGGCAGCCGGCGTGGCCACCCTGACGCACGCCACCCGCGACGTCTATTCGTTTGTGGACGCCCGCTCGTTGGAACTCGCCTCTGCGCTGTCCGAGGCCCTGGATGGTGCCGGCGTGGACCACTCGATCCAGTTCGCCGGAAACCTGTTCTCGGTGGCGTTCGGCACGTCCGCCAACGGCGTCCACAACTACGCTGACGCCCAGGCCCAGGAAACCTTCCGGTACGCGCCGTTCTTCCACTCCATGCTGGAATCCGGCGTTTACCTGCCGCCGTCGGTATTCGAGGCGTGGTTCCTGTCGGCAGCCCACGACGACGGTGCGATGAACCGGATCTTTGACGCTCTCCCGGCCGCCGCGAAGGCAGCAGCAGCAGCGCAACGCTAGCTCCGGCGTCGTTCCTTAAACCGGAAATCCCCGCCTCGCGGACGAATCCCCTCTCCATGCGAGGGGGGAAACGTCCGGGAGGCGGGGATTTCTGTTGGCGCTAGAGGACGTCTGAGAGGAAGCCCTTCAGCCGGTCCGTGGCCGGGGAGGTGAAGATCTGTTCGGGCGGACCCGATTCCACCACCACGCCGGCATCCATAAACGTCACAGTGTCCGAGACGTTGCGGGAGAAGCCCATTTCGTGGGTCACCACCACCATGGTCATGCCGCCCTTGGCCAGGTCTGCCATCAGCGACAGGACACCCTTGACAAGCTCGGGGTCCAGGGCGGAAGTGGCCTCGTCGAAGAACATCACTTCAGGCTTCATGGCCAGCGCACGAGCGATCGCCACACGCTGCTGCTGGCCGCCGGAAAGGTTGGCCGGACGGGCATCGGCTTTGTGCTTGAGGCCCACCAGGTCCAGCTGCTCAAGAGCCTCGGCATGTGCCTGGTCCTTCGGTAGCTTCCGGAGTTTGCGCAGCGCGAGCGAGACGTTGTCCAGCACGGTCTTGTGCGGGAACAGGTTGAACTGCTGGAACACCATGCCGATCCGCTGTCGCAGCTCGTCCGGGTTGTCCTTCAGGACTGACCGGCCGTCCAGCAGGATGTCGCCCTGGTCCGGTTCGATCAGCCGGTTCATGACCCGCAGCAGCGTCGACTTGCCGGAGCCGGATGGACCAATGACCGAAGCGGTGGTGCCCTTCTCCACGTGGAGGTCGATGCCGCGGAGCACATGGTTGTGCCCGAACGAAAGGTGCAGGTTCTTGCCGGTCAGGGTTCCGGAAGTAAAGTCGGTCATGCCTGTGCCCCCTTGCCGATAGGTGCCGCGAGCTCGTCCGGTTCCTTCTTCTCCGGCCGGCCGGTACGGAGCCGGTTGTCGATGAAGTTCACGAAGTGGGTCAGCGGCACAGTCAGGATCAAATACAGAACGCCGGCAGCCACCAGCGGCGAAAGGTTCCCCGTGTTGGCCATCGCATCGTTACCGATCCGGAATATCTCCCGGTCGGAGGCAGCCAGGCCCAGCACGAACACCAGGGAGGAATCCTTCAACAACGAGATGAACTGGTTCACCAGGGCAGGCAGCACACGCCGGATGCCCTGCGGCACCACCACCAGGCGCATTGACTTTCCGTAGCTGAATCCCAGGGCACGGGAAGCCTCCAGCTGGCCCTTCTCCACGCTCTGGATACCGGAACGGAAGATCTCACCGATGTATGCGCCGGCGATCAGGGTCAGCGCGAGGATCCCGAGCGGATACGGATTCCGGTTACCCGTGAGTTCCCGGGCAATGGGGCTCAGCCCAATGCCGATCACCAGAATCACCAGGATGGCGGGCAGGCCGCGGAACAGGTCGGTGTAGATCCGGGCTGCCCAGCGGGCCACCGGATTCCGGGAAATACCCATGAGTGCGAGCAGAAGCCCCAGCAAGGAGCCGAGGATGCCCGATGCCAAGGCCAGGATCAGGGTGTTGGGCAAGCCCACCGTGAGAAGGGAGGGAACGACTTTCGCCATTTCCTCCCAGTTGAGGAACGTTTCACCCAGCTGGTCCAGGAGATCCATAAGCGGTTAAGCCCAGATCAGCTCTTGGGAGCCGGAGCAGCTTTGCTTCCCGGCTTCCAGTCGGCGGGGGTTTCGCGGTCCGGGTACCATTCCTTGGTCAGCTTGGCCCAGGTCCCGTCAGCAATTACGGCGTCAAGGCCGGAGTTTAAAGCATCGATCAGGGCCTTGTTGTCCTTGTTCACGGCGTAGGCGGTGAAGTTCTGCGTGTTCACAACAGACTCGGCGATGACAGTTCCGTCGCCTTCCTTCACCTGGCCGGTGGCCTGCTGCGAGGGTGCCACCCAGGCATCGATCTGGCCGTTGCGCACATTGGCGTACACGGTGGCGTAGTCCTTGAAGCGGACCGGCTCAAGCTTCAGGGTGTTGGTGACGTAGTCGTCCTGGACAGTGCCCTGAACGACGCCGATACGGGCATTAGCGTCCAGGTCTGCGAAACCCTTGACGTTGCTGTCGGTCTTGGCCACGACGGCCATGAAGCCGAAGTCGTAGCCGTTGGTGAAGCCCACGTTGGCGCGGCGGGCTTCAGTGGTGGAGATCGAGGACGATCCCAGATCGAACTGCTTGGTCTGTACCTGCGAGAGCAGCGCCGAGAAATCGGTGGCCACGAATTCAACTTCGAGGCCCAGCTTGCCGGCAACGGCGCGCAGCAGCTCGTTATCGTAGCCGGTGAACTTTCCGGCGGGGTCGATGAAGATGTTCGGTGGCGCGTCGGAGAGCGTACCAACCTCCAGCTTGCCTTCGGTGTTAAGGCCCAGCTTGGTCTTGTCGATCTGGTCCAGCGGGGTGACATCGGCGGTGGTGTACTTGTCCAGCGTCTGCTGGTCGCTGCCGGCGAGGGCGTCGGTGGGCGTGCCGCTAGGCTGGGCGGTCCCCGTGCCGCAGGCGGCCAGCGAGAGGGCCAAGGCAACCGCGACGGGAACGCTGGTCAGCCATTTCATGGCATTGGTCTTCATGGGAAAGTCACTTTCATCAGAGTCATAGGTTCAACCGGGCCTGAGGCTGCGCGTGTGGCGTCTGGCGCCTTGCTCCCAACTGCCGGCCGGGGCGGGATTACCGCTGAACTTAATCTTCTCATTCTGGGCTTTCGGCGCTTTCGGGAGAATAAAGTTTTGCTTGGAGGGGTCGTTTGTCGAATATACGAACGAATATATTTAGTCCTGAAAGTTTGATGAATGAATGATGCCCCCGTGGCCGAATCCAAGGATTCCCAAGGGGGCTGTCCGCGGTTCCCGCCTAATTGTGAGTTAGCTCTCAGCTAGAAGTCACCGCTGGCGTCTTCCGGGGGAAGGACGGGCCATTCGCCTTCGATCACGGCGGCGGGCTTGGTCTTGCGCAGGTAGTTCTGGAAGTCCGCCGCTTGGCTGACAGCCCAGTCCTTTTGCAGTTCGTGAAGTTGGCTGGCCGGCATCTTAAGCTTAGGGAACTTGATAGCCATGGCATCCAGCATCCAGAGCGTGGCCAAAGCATCCGCGGCCGACGTATGGGCGTTGTCCAGCGTGATGCCGTATTCCTCACACAAGGCCGTCAAGGTGCGCTTCCCCTTACGGTAACGGTCCACCTGCTTGTTCATGATGAACGGGTCCAGGACAGGGAACCGGCTCAACTGCCGGACGCCGTAGCGGGCGGACTCCGCCGCCAGAACGGTGAAGTCGTAGCTGGCGTTGAACGCAATGACCGGAATCCCGGCGTCGAACAGGTCCTGCAGGACAGTGGCGAGCTCCCCGGTGACTTCATGGGCCGGGCGTCCCTCACGCCGGGCCTGCTCCGTGGTGATGCCGTGGATATCGCTGGCCTCGGCAGGGATTTCGACGCCGGGATCGGCCAGCCATTCGTGTTCGGTGATGACTTCCCCCTTGTGGTCCACCACGGTGACCGACGCCGTGACGATGCGCGCGGCACGCGAATTCCGTCCGGTGGTTTCGAGATCGAAGGCTGCGCGGGGAAGGGTGTTCCAGGAGGTCATGCTTCAACGCTACCGGCCAGCACCGACAGGATCCGCCAACGCCACTGCCGGTAGCCTTGATGTATGCGGACAGAGTACATCGAGGCGGTGCTCTCGCTGGTCGAGCTGGTTCCAGCCGGAACCGCACTGGCCTATGGTGATGTGGCCGAGCTGCTGGGATCCGGAGGTCCCCGGCAGGTGGGCCACGCCATGAGCCACTACGGCAGCCAGGTCGCGTGGTGGCGCATTCTCAAAGCAAGCGGCCAGGGTCCGGAAGGCCACGAGGCCGAAGCGCTCCGCCACTACCTGCAGGAGGGAACGCCCCTGCTCGGCAACCACGATGCCTTCCTGCGTACCGGCGAAGGCAAATGGCGAGTGGACCTGATGGCAGCACGCTGGGCCCCGGGCGAGGATGACTTCGACCGGATCGACGCCATTGCGGAGCAGCTGGAGCGGCGGCTGCATAGAATGTCGGTGGCTGATGATGAAATGTCTGTGTGAGCGTAACAATCCCCGTAGTTGACCCCACCAAGTCCAGACGCACATCAGCCAGGCCCGCCTCCGCGGCCGGGCGTGCCAGCGGTACGGGCCTGCGTCTGCTGCCTCCGCGGCAGCTGCACGCCGACGTTCCGGCGTTGTCTGCGGACCAGCGTGACGCCGTCGACGTGCCTCACGGCTCCGGGCCTGTCCTGGTTCCTGGTGCACCAGGAACCGGAAAATCAACGGTCCTGATCGAAGCCGCGGTCCGTCGCACCCTGCATGACGGCGTTGACCCGGAACGGATCCTCATCCTGGCACCCGGACGCCTCGCCGCCGATTCACTCCGCGACCGTTTCACCGCACGGCTGGACAGGAGCCTCAGCACCACGCCGGCCCGGACCTGGGCAGCCTATGCGTTTGACCTGATCCGGCGGGCGAAGGCAGAGGGAATCCTTCCGCTTCCGCGCGCGCCGCGGCTCCTGTCCGGCCCGGAACAGGACCTCATTATCCGCGAGCTCCTGGAGGGCCACCGGATGCCCGGCCTGGAACTTCCGTGGCCTGTCGACCTGGAAGCGGCACTTGAGACTCGGGGCTTCCGCCACGAGGTACGCCAACTCTTTGACCGGATCATCGAATCCGGCCGGACCGCCGGTGACCTGGAGGCGCTGGGCCACCAGTGCGGCCGGCCTGACTGGATCGCCGCGGCGGCGCTGTACGCCGAGTACCGGGACGTACTGGACCTGCGCATGCCGGAGGCATTCGACCCCGCCGGCATCATCACCACAGCACGGCAGATCTTCCAGGACGCGCCTGACTTCCTTGCCGCGGAACGGAATCGTCTCCAGCTCGTGCTGGTGGACGATGTACAGGAGGCAAACCCCGCCGTTTTTGAGCTTCTCGCCGATATCGCCGCCGGCAAGGACTGCTATGTCGCCTACTCTCCGGACACCGTCGTGCAAGGCTTCCGCGGGGCCAGGCCAGATCTCGTCGCGGAACTGCCGCGGCTGCTTTCGACCGAAGCCGGCGTCATCGAGCGGCCGCTGTGGCACACCCATCGGCATGCTCCCGCCATCGCCGAAGCCTGGCTCGGCGTCGCGTCCCGGATATCACAACGTGCCGGCGGCCAGCTGGCCAGGCGGCTGGAGCAGCCCGAACCCACGGCGGGCACCGCGCACGGACCCACCGCCGTCGTCGAATCCCAACCTCAGTCCGCCGGAACGTTGGAAGCACACCTGGTTCCGTCTCCGGTACACGAACTGCGGTACGTTGCCCAGCGCATCCTGGACCAGCACGTCAACCATGGCCGCGACCTGGCCGAGATCGCCGTGATCGTGCGTAACGGCGGCCAGCTCAGTGAGCTGCAGCGATACCTCACGGGACAGGGGATCCCGGTACGCGTTCCGATAGCCGAGTCCGCGGTCCGCGATGAGGTGGCCGTACGCCCGCTGTTGGACGCCTACGCCATTGCGCTGGATCCGGACCTGCTGACCCCGGAAGCAGCCGTCGCGCTGCTGACGTCCCGGATCGGGGGCGCCACATCAATTGAACTGCGCCGGCTACGCCAGTCGCTCAGGCGGGAAGAACTGCTGGGCGGCGGCGGACGGACCAGCGACGCCCTGCTGGTTGAAGCATTATCGGAACCCGGGGCCCTGGCGACCCTGGGCCTGGAAGGCCGTTCCGCGCGCCGGACCGCCCGCATGATCCAGGCCGGGCGGAGCGCCGCCGCCGAGTCCGGAGCCAACGCCGAGACCGTTCTCTGGGCCCTGTGGCACTCCACCGGACTGGCCAACGCGTGGACCGAATCCGCCCTCACCGGAGGTTCCCACGGCGCCCGCGCCGACCGGGACCTCGATGCCATGATGGCGCTTTTCCATACAGCCGAGCGCTACGTGGACCAGATGCCGGGCGCCGGGCCGGAGCAGTTCCTTGAGTACCTCCTGAACCAGGAGCTGCCGATGGATACCCTGGCCGCGCGGGCGCAGGTGGACGACGCCGTCGAGCTGATGACCCCGGCCAGTGCTGCCGGGCGGCAGTGGCCCGTGGTCATCGTGGCGGGGCTGCAGGAAGGCGTCTGGCCCAATACCCGGCTCCGCGGTGAGCTGCTGGGCAGCAGCCTGTACGCTGACGCCGTCGAGCACGGGGTCAGCTATGCATTGCAGCTGGACCCGCTGAGCCGGCTGCGGGAAATCCGTTACGACGAACTCCGAAGCTTCTCCACGGCCGTTTCCAGGGCGTGCGAGATCCTGATCTGCACCGCAGTTTCGTCCGAGGATGACCAGCCGTCGTCTTTCCTTGACTATGTGGCGCCGCTTGAGCCTGGCTCCGAGGGCAGGGGGTTTACCCCGGTGGAACGGCCCATGACTCTTCGCGCCCTGGTGGCAGAACTGCGCCAATACGCGCAGCTGGATGGAAGGTATGAGCCCGAGGCCGCCGAAGCCGCCAGGGTCCTGGCCGGACTTGCCGCCGTGGAACCGGCCGTCCCCGGAGCGCATCCGGACAGCTGGTGGGGCCTGCCGCCCTTGACGACGTCTGAGCCGGTTGTCCCGCCCGGAGGGACGGTTTACGTCTCGCCGTCGAAGGTGGAATCCGTGCAGAAATCACCGCTCGACTGGTTTGTGCAGGCGGCCGGGGGAGAAGCCGCCACCGACTTCGCCCGGAGTCTGGGCACGCTGGTGCACGCCATCGCGCAGGACCTGCCGGAGGCCTCCGGGGGCGAGTACGTCGCCGAACTCATCCGCCGGTGGTCAACCCTGGGCATGAAGGACAACTGGGAAGGCAAACTCGACTTCCAGCGTGCCGAAACAATGGTGCGTAAGCTCGCCCAGTACGTCCTGGTGATGCGGAGCGAGGGCCGGAGCCTGCTGGGTGTCGAGCAGGACTTTGCGGTCCGGCTGCCCGACGTTCCCCCGGCGGACGCCGGGCAGCACGATGCCCGGTCCGTCGAAGGTTTGGCTGGCGGGACCGACCTTCCCCGCGCCGCCGTGCTCCGCGGCCAGGTTGACCGGCTGGAGATCGATGGCGAAGGAAGGCTGGTCATTGTGGACCTCAAAACTGGTAAAAGGCAGCCTGGCAAGACAGAGTTGTCTCGCCATCCACAGTTGGGGGCCTACCAGGCAGCGGTCCTTGCGGGCGGTTTCGCGGATGTACACGGTCTGCCCGGCTCAGCCGAACCCGACACGCCAGTGCCGGACTCATCACTGGGCTCCCCGGTGCCGGGCGGCGCCGTGCTGGCGCAGCTCGGAACAAGCACCAAGAGCCCCGGCGTCCAGCAACAGGATCCCCTGGAAGCCCAGGATAACTGGGCGCTGGACATGGTCACGGATGCGGCCGCCGTCATGTCCGGCAACAGCTTCGAAGCCAGGCACGACCCGGCAAAGAGCAGCCACGGGGGGCACGGCTGCAGGCTCCCCGAGGTCTGTCCGCTCTGTGTCCGCGGAAAGCAGGTCACTGAATGAGCCAGCCCCAGGTGCCAACGCCACTGTTTACCCCGGAGCAGCTGTCCAGGCTGCTGGGCGAAAAGAATACGCCGACGCCCGAACAGTCCGCCATCATTTCCTCACCCCTGGCTCCCCGGCTGGTGATCGCGGGAGCGGGCTCCGGCAAGACCGCCACCATGGCCGACCGCGTGGTCTGGCTCGTCGCCAACGGCTGGGTCAGGCCGGAGGAAGTCCTGGGCGTGACCTTCACCAGGAAAGCAGCAGGCGAGCTGGCCACCCGGATCCGGGCTAAGCTGACGGCACTGCAGCGGGTCGCTGCCCAGGACACACGGCATGACGTGTTCCCCGACGGGCTGCTCAGCAGCGATGCCCTTGAGCCCAAAGTATCCACCTACCACTCATTTGCCAGTGGCATCGTTTCTGACTACGGACTGCGGCTGGGCGTGGAACGCGACGTTGTGCTGCTTGGCGGGGCCCAGGCCTGGCAGCTCGCCAGCGAAGTGGTGGAAGCGTTCGACGGCGATTACAGCCACTTTAAGGCCGCCAAGTCTACGCTGGTCAAGGCAGTCATCCAGCTTGCGGGGGAGTGCGCAGAGCACCTGCAGGAACCGGCCGACGTCGAAGCCTGGCTTCTGGCGCGGCTCGCCGAGTTCGAAGAACGTCCCTACATGGCCGGAGCGAAAAAGAACGCCCCCCAGGCAGCCGGTGAACTCGCTGCGATGCTGCGGACGAGGGCCAGCGTGGCTGACATGGTGGGCCGCTACGCCACCGCCAAGAAGTCACGGGGAGCTTTGGACTTCGGCGACCTGGTGGCACTTGCGGCTCGTGTTGCCCGTGAGATCCCCCTTGCAGCGGACATGGAACGCCAGCGCTACAAGGTGGTGCTCCTGGACGAGTTCCAGGACACGTCGTATGCCCAGCTGGTCCTGTTTTCGCGGCTTTTCGGTGAGGGCCACGCGGTCACCGCTGTGGGAGACCCCAACCAGTCGATTTACGGCTTCCGTGGTGCTTCGGCAGGTCAGCTCTTCCACTTTGTCCGCGAATTCCCGGTCCGCGTGGACGGGTATGACGGGCCGGGACGCTTCATGCCCGCCCCTACGTCGTACCTCACGACAGCGTGGCGCAACGGCCGGGCCATTCTGTCCGCCGCCAACATCATGTCAGAGGCCTTAGGGCGCGCCGAGGCCCAGAAGGCCCCTGCCGGCAGCGCTGCGGACGGCACTATTCCGTCGGGCACGGCTGCCGCGGCAGCGAATGTGCCGCCCCTGCAGCCCAGCCCTTTCGCGGTGGAGGGGCGGGTGGTATTGGGGCGCTTCGGCACAGACCTCGACGAAGCCGCAGTCCTTGCCGAGGACGTCCTGAAGTACCGGATCACGGACTTTGAACGGGAGCCTGACGGCACGCCGGTACCACCGGCACTCGCCATCCTGTGCCGGCGACGTGCCCAGATGGAAACCATCCGCCGGGAGTTCGAAGCGCGGGGGATTGCCTACGAAATCGTGGGGCTTGGCGGGCTGCTCGATACCCCTGAAATCGTTGACCTGGTGGCCACGCTCCGCGTGCTGGCCGATCCCGGACGCTCGGACTCCCTGATGCGCCTCCTGGCCGGCGCACGCTGGCGGATCGGGCCGGCAGACCTGATGGCCTTCCGAGACTGGTCCAGCCAGCTCGCACGCCGTCGCGGCCGCCCGGACGGCGCTGCCACACCGGAGGAGGGGTCCGCAGGCGCGTCCGAGGAAACCGTCATCGAAAGCGACCTGACTGACGGTGCCAGCCTGGTCGAAGCGCTGGACTGGCTGCCACGAGAAGACTGGACCTCCTCCCACGGGCGGTCGTTGACGGACCAGGCCCGCGACCGCCTCGGCAGGCTCTCTACGGAACTCAGGCAGCTGCGCGGCTACCTCGGGGACGACCTCACTACGCTGCTCGGTGAGGTGGAACGAGCCATGTTGCTCGACATCGAAGTGGCAGCGCGCCCGGGAATCAGCATCCACCAGGCCCGCCGAAACCTGGATGCCTTTCAGGACGCGGCAGCCGGCTTCCTGCGAACCTCGCACCGCGTGGACATCCTCGCGTTCCTGGCCTGGCTTGAAGCCGCCGCGGCTGAGGAAAACGGCCTTGAGGCTCCTCCGTCGGATATCAACCGCGAGGCTGTGCAGCTGCTGACTGTCCATGCGTCAAAGGGCCTGGAATGGGACGTCGTTTTTGTTCCGGGCCTCAACGCCGGTGCCTTCCCCAGCAACAAGGATTCCCGCTGGAGCAGCGGCGCGGCGGCACTGCCGTGGCCGCTGCGCGGGGACCGTTCGGATCTGCCCCAATGGGATACCGACCAGCCGGACCAGAAGGGCTGGGTGGACGCCGAAAAGGACTTCAAAACAGCGGTCCAAGTCCATGGTGAGGGTGAGGAACGCCGCCTTGCCTACGTGGCCTACACCAGGGCAAAGCACGTCCTCTGGGTCTCCAGCGCAGCCTGGGTGGGCTCCAGGGCAGGGCGTGCCGAGATGTCACCGTTCCTCGCTGAACTGGAACAGCTTGTCGGCTCCGGCCCTGTCAGCGCTCCGGGAAGGAACACGGAAACGAACTCTGCCGTGGTGCACCCGGCGTCAGTGGACGAGGCCTCCCTGCCGGAGAAGAGCCCGTTGACTACCGAAACTGAGGTCGCCGGATGGCCCTATGACCCCCTCGAAGGCCCTGTGGATGCGCGGACCGGGGAGCGACTGCGGGTTGTTCCCGGCAGGCGGCAGGCCATGGAGAACGCCGCGGCGCGTGTCCGGGACGCCTTGGAGGCCATGATTCCCGGGGACCCGGCGACAATTTTGGAACATACATCCGCCACGGAGTCCGGGCCAAGGCTCCGGGGCAATGCGGCTGGCTGGGCGAGGGAAGCGGCCTTGCTGCTGGAACGGCGTTCCCGGCGCGCTTCCGGGCAGGACATTCACCTGCCCGGCCACATCTCTGCGTCCACGCTGGTGGATCTTGGCGAGGACCCGGCGGGGGTAGTGGGCCGGCTGCGAAGGCCTGTTCCGCGTGAGCCCGGCATGTCCGCGCGGAAGGGGATGGCATTCCACGCATGGGTTGAGGAGTACTTCGGCGCAGCCGGCATGCTGGATCTTGGCGAGGCCCCCGGCTCCGACGATCACATTGACGCCGCGTACGACCTCGACACCATGGTGGCCACCTTCAAAGCCTCGGAATGGGCCGACAGGTCGCCGGCATTTGTCGAAGTGCCGGTGGAAACGCGCGTGGGCGACGTTGTGGTCCGTGGACGCATAGATGCTGTCTTCCAGGACGGGGACGGGAGGTGGGACCTGGTGGACTGGAAAACCGGCCGCCGGCCCTCGGCCGCCCAGCTGAGGGCCAAATCGGTGCAGCTCGCCGCGTACCGGCTGGCTTGGGCCCGGCTCAAGGGCGTGGCAGTGGAGGACGTCAGAGCCGCCTTCTTCTACGTTGCGGACAACCAAGTGGTTCGGCCGCACGATCTGGGCACTGCCGAGGAGCTTGAACAGATCGTGACCGCCGCTCTCGACGTCAGTGCGCCCTGACGTCAGTGCGCCCTGAAGTCAGGAAGGGCTCCCGGGCGTCAGGGCTTCCTGACTTCGACGATGCTGATGGCCGCGGTGGACGTGTCCTCGGCGGACGGACGTGCTGCCGGCTTGTCGTCAGGCTCTTCGTGGGCCGCTGCTTCGTCGGACAGGATGGGCTCGGCGGGGATTCGGCTGACTTCCACTGCGGGCGCCACCGGAATGGGCGCCGCTGACAGGATAGGTACGGGGGCGACGGTCACCGCCGGAGCAGCGGCCTGACCAACCTGCTGGGACCTGCCCGCTGTCGCGGTGTGGGCAGCAGGAGACTGGTCGGCGTCGTCGGCCGGGGCGGGCAGCGGTTCGACACTGATGGCCTGGCCGCCGTGCTCTTCGACATCGGCCGCGAGCGTTTCCAGCATGCCTTCGGCTTCGGCAACCATCCCGTCGTCGCCGGCCGCTATGCCCTTGACGAGGTATTGCGCCAGCGCGAACTCGGCAGACAAAGCGGCCCGCCGGATCAGGTGCTGGTCCGGGACGTCGCGGCGGCTGCTGGTGTAACTTGCCAAAACGGCGTCCACGAAATCCTGTTCATTCGAGGCAACCAGCCAGGCAAAGTCGTCGGCGGGATCCCCGATCCGAAGGTCCGTCCAACCCGTAACCGCCGTGACGCGGCTGCTTTCCACGAGCAGGTTGTCCTCGTGCAGGTCGCCGTGGACAACGCACGGGTTGAACCGCCATAGCGAGACGTCTTCGAGGGCATGCTCCCAGCGGAGCAGCAGCGACGCCGGGATTTTTCCGGTAGTGGCTGCCTGGTCAAGCTCGTTGAGCCGGCGCTGGCGGAATTCGTTGGGCGTATAGCTGGGCAGGTCCGCGTTGCTGACCAGGGAGTGCGGAAGATCATGGATGGCCGCCAGGGCTGTCCCGATTTCCCGGGCAAGCGTGGCGGGACCCGCGGTGAGTTCCTCAACACTTTGCGTGCTGCCGGCCAGATGGGAGTAGACAAAGGTGCTGAGGCTGCCCAGCCGGACGCTGCCGGCGACCGTGGGCATCAGGAAGGGCAACTCGGCCCGGATGGCCGGTGCGAATGCCCGGAGGACGAGGAACTCCGTTTCGAGCCTGGCGCTTGCTTCCGCATGCCGCGGGGACCGTACCCGCCACTGCTTGCCCTCCGAATCCAGCAGCAGCGCGGAGTCGAAATCCGCGGGATCGTCCGCAGCGGAGCTAACGGCGGTAGGGGTCAGCCCGGGGACTGCCGCGGTTGCCACGGCTGCCAGTTCGATCGGTTTTCTTCTCACCGTTCCACGGTAGATTGAGTGGCGTCCAAGACAACGATGTGCGGCGGCGAGTCTCCAGATATGCTGCAAAAGTCGGCCTCGGCACACCGTGTGGAGGCCCACGCCACGTGTCCTTGCCGAATGGCCCCGCCGAATGTAAATTGTCAGCCCGAGTCAGTACGGTGGACACATGAGTCATGCGGAGTCCGCTATACCGGCCTACCAGCCGCAGGCAATCCAGCTGCCGGCCAACCACCTGTTCGATACCGTGCTGCCGGTCCTCCCTGCTGCCGTTGACCGAGGCTCCGCCGACCGTGTCCGGCCAGGCATGGTTGAGGAATTGCTGGACATCGAGCATACTCGGGCGGTGGTCCTAGCCGGGCGGCAGGCCCTGGTACAAGGCAACCAGCTCTTGCTGCCCGCAGCGGCCCAATTGCTCGCTGACCTGCGGGACCGCGGCTCAGCCCCGGAGCAGGTCATCTATCTTGGCGCCGCGTTGGACGGCTCGGATCTTGCCGCCGGCACCGAAGTGGTCCTCGTTATCCTTTCCGAACCTGCCGGGCCCGGCACTGCGGGAATCCCGAATGATGCGCAGTGGGCGGGCTTCCGCGACATCGCTGCCGTCCTGAACCCCACTGACACGGCGTTGTTCGTCGAGGCCAGCGCCATCGCCAACTGGCATGCCGGCCATACGCATTGCCCCCGTTGCGGGGTCCGTACAGCAGTGGAGGCCGGCGGCTGGGTCCGCCGCTGCCCCGAGGACGGCTCGGAACACTATCCGCGGACGGATCCGGCCATCATCGTCACGGTTGTAGGGCCGGACGGACGGCTGCTGCTCGGTGGCGGCGGGCCGGTTGACGCCAAGAACTACTCCACGCTGGCCGGATTCGTAGAACCAGGCGAATCCCTGGAACAGGCCGTCGTCAGGGAAATCCACGAAGAAGTGGGCGTCAGGGTCACGGGATGCCAGTACTTGGGCTCGCAGTCATGGCCGTTCCCGGCCTCCCTTATGCTTGGATTTACCGCCATCACCGAAGACGCCGTGGCAAGGCCCGACGGCGTGGAGGTAACCCGTGCGCGCTGGTTCAGCCGGGAGGAACTCCAGGACGCCGTGCTTACCGGTGAAATCACTATCTCCAGCCGGCTGTCCATCGCCCGCTCATTGATTGAGCACTGGTATGGGGGCCGAATCATGGACCGCACGGACATCTGACACCCGGAACAGGCATCACCATTGGCCAGACGCCAGCACGTGGCAGTCGCGACAACAGAGCAGCAGAAGTGACCACAGAGAATTTTGACAGTGCCGAGTCCCTTGAGGAACGAATCCTTGGGGGACTTGACGCTGAACAGCGCGAGGTCGCCAGCACGCTGAATGGGCCGCTGTGCGTCCTCGCCGGTGCCGGCACCGGCAAGACCCGGGCCATTACGCACCGGATTGCCTATGGCGTGCACTCCGGCGTGTATAGCCCCCAGCGGCTCCTTGCCGTGACGTTCACGGCCCGGGCCGCAGCGGAAATGCGCAGCAGGCTGCGGGACCTCGGCGTGGGCAATGTGCAGGCACGCACGTTCCACGCCGCCGCCTTGCGCCAACTGCAGTTTTTCTGGCCACAGGCGGTCGGCGGCACCCTGCCCAACCTCCTGGACCACAAGGCCCAGATGATCGCCGAAGCATCCCGTCGCCTCCGGCTCAGCACGGACCGCGCGTCCATCCGCGACCTCGCCTCCGAAATCGAGTGGGCCAAGGTGTCCATGCTCACCCCGGCCAACTACCTGGAGAACGCGCAGGGCAGGGGAACCCCGGGCGGGTTCGACCTCACCGCCGTCGCCCGGGTCTTCCAGTCCTATGAGGACGTCAAGACCGACCGCAACGTCATCGACTTTGAGGACGTACTCCTGATTACCGTCGGGATCCTGCAGGAGGACCAGAAAGTCGCGGCCACCGTCCGCGAGCAATACCGGCATTTTGTGGTCGATGAGTACCAGGACGTTTCGCCGCTGCAGCAGCGACTCCTGGAACTGTGGCTTGGTGGGCGGGACGAGCTGTGCGTCGTCGGAGATGCGAGCCAGACGATCTACTCGTTTACCGGCGCGTCGCCCAAGCACCTGTTGGGATTCAAAGCCCAGTTCCCCGAGGCCAACGTAGTGAAACTGATCCGGGATTACCGTTCCACGCCACAGGTGGTCAAGCTGGCCAACGATCTCCTTGCCGCCCGTCGCGGCGGCGGACCGGTGGCCGATGCTGCCTGGGCGGCTCCGCTGCAACTGGTGGCCCAGCGGGCGGCGGGGCCGGTGCCCCAGTTCACCGAATGCACCGACGATGAAGCCGAAGCCGCCACAGTGGCCATCAAGATCCAGGAACTGCTCGACGCCGGCACTCCCGCCAGCCAAGTGGCTGTCCTCTTCCGCACCAACGGGCAGTCACAAGCCTACGAACAGGCGCTCGCTGCGGCCGGGATCAGTTACCAGCTCCGAGGAGGTGAGCGTTTCTTCGCACGCAAGGAAGTGCGCGACGCCATCCTTCAGCTGCGCGCGGCCACCAGGGCCGTCGCCGAAACCGCGACACCGGAACCGCTCGGCCAACTGGTCCGCGACATCGTGGCCTCGCTGGGCTACTCGGAGGCTCCACCCCATAACGGCGGCGCGCTGCGCGAACGCTGGGAGTCCTTGGCGGCGCTAGTGGCCCTTGCGGACGAGCTCGTCCATGTCCGCGGCGAGCAGTTCAGTCTCGGTGACTTTGTTAATGAACTCCAGGAGCGGTCTCTCGCGCAGCATGCCCCCACCGTCCAGGGTGTGACGCTGGCTTCGCTGCACGCCGCCAAGGGTCTCGAATGGGACGCCGTGTTCCTGGTGGGCCTTTGCGAAGGCCTGATGCCCATTTCCTTCGCGGACACACCCGAAGCCGTGGATGAGGAGCGCCGGCTGCTCTACGTGGGCATCACGCGGGCCCGCGAGCACCTGTCGCTTTCCTGGTCCACGGCACGCACGCCGGGCGGCCGGGCCAACCGCAAACCCTCACGCTTCCTCGACGGGCTCCGGCCCAACTCGGTTGCCAGCTCCAGCGCCCGCGGAAAAGGGCCGGCGCCGCGCCGGAAATCGGCGGCCCCCGCCACCTGCAGGATCTGCGGGAGCATGCTGGCGAGTGGCGCCGAACGGAAGGTGGGCCGCTGTAACGACTGTCCCCCCAGCTACGAAGAACAGACATTCGATGCCCTTCGGCAGTGGCGGAAGGAAATTGCATTGGCCGCGGAAGTGCCGGCGTTTGTGGTCTTCACGGATGCCACGCTGACCGCCATCGCGGAGGCCAAACCGTCCACGCTGGAGGAACTGGCGGTTCTGGCAGGCGTGGGTCCGTCCAAACTGGAACGCTACGGCGAAGACGTGCTGCGGGTGCTCGTCGAAAGCACCACCCTGTGACCCGGCGGCCGGCAGGACAGGACGCCCTTCCCCTCACCACGGCGGACGGGGCACGCGTTGAAGTGCGGCGGTCGGCGCGCCGGACCAGGACCGTGGCTGCCTTCTGGGAGAACGGGACAGCAGTGGTGGCCATTCCGGCCCGTTTCACCGCCGCGCAGGAGTCTGAATGGGTGCACCGCATGCTGGAGAAGCTGCACCGCCAGGGGGAGCGTCGCTCACGCAAAGGAAGTAGGCAGCCAGCCACAGATACTGCGTTGGCCGCCCACGCCGCAGCCCTTTCGGCCCGGTATTTCGGCGGCAGGGCAGTCCCGACGTCGGTCCGCTGGGTCAGCAACCAGAACTCGCGCTGGGGCTCCGCAACGCCGTCGGAAGGATCCATCCGGCTCTCCGACAAGCTCAGGCCCATGCCGCAGTGGGTCATCGATTATGTTCTGTTGCACGAACTCGCGCACCTGCTGGTGGCCGGGCACAATGCCGCGTTCTGGAAGCTGTTGGAGGCCTACCCCGACACGATGCGGGCCAAGGCATTCCTGGAAGGCGTCTCCTTCGCCACCTCCCGGGGCCTGGCCGCGGCCAGCAATGATTCAGAGGCTCCGGACTGCCGGTTCTAGTGGCGGAGGAGTTCGTCATCCACCAGGTGCCAGCTGATGTCACGGTCGGCCGCCTCGAAGAATCCGTCCAAGGACACCGACATCATCAGGAACGAACCCGCGGTCTGGCTAACCTTTGGGCTGCTCACCATCGGCTGCGGGCCGGTCCCCGTCGTCGCCGGCGTCGGAATCATCCTGCGGGGCGTCGTCAAAGCCGCCGCTCAGCAGCTTCTGCAGGGCATCGTCCACTTCGCTGTCGCTGGCCTCGGCCAGCTTGCGGCGGCCGCTGAAGCCCTGCGGGTCATCGAGGTCCTCGGCGGTGGGGAGCAGGTCCGGGTGCTGCCAGATGGCATCGCGTCCGGCAATACCGCGCTCGTCCTTTAGCGCGGCCCACAACGTGGCCGCCTCGCGCAGGCGGCGGGGACGGAGTTCCAGTCCCACCAGGGAAGAGAACGCGTGCTCCGCCGGACCGCCAGTGGCACGGCGACGCCGGACTGTTTCCCGGAGCGCGCCGGCGGAGGGCAGCAGCTTCTCCGTGGCCGCAGCGGTGAGCTCGTCCACCCAGCCTTCAACGAGGGCAAGGGCGGTTTCCAGTTTTTCAAGCGCCTGCTCCTGTGCGGGGGTCCGCTGCGGCATAAAGACACCTTGGGAGAGTGCTTCCTGGATGCCTTCAGGGTTGCTGGGGTCAAGGTCGCGGGCCAGCTCTTCAATCCTGGAAGTGTCGATGTGGATGCCGCGGGCGTAAGCCTCGATGGCTCCGAGCAGGTGGCCGCGCAGCCAGGGAACCTGGACAAACAGCCGCGTGTGGGCTGCCTCGCGGACGGCGAGGAACAGCCGGATGTCGTTCTCGGGGAGGCTCAGGCCCTCCCCGAACTTGGTCACATTGGCCGGCAGGAGCGCCATTTCCAGGTCGGCCAGGGGAACGCCGATGTCGGTGGAGCTGACAACCTCGGCGGACAGTGCGCCGATGGCCTGCCCGAGCTGCATCCCAAAGATCGCGCCGCCCATGTTCTGCAGCATGGACGAGGCCCCGCCCATCATGGACTTCATCTCTTCGGGCATCTGTTCGGTCATGGCGCTGGAGAGAGCGTTGGCGATGCTGTTGGCGACGGGCTCGGTCAGCCGCTTCCATGTTCCAAGGGTGGCTTCCACCCACTCAGCGCGGGACCACGCACGGCCGATCAGGCCGGTGGCAGGCAGGTCGGTCACGGGATCCAGCCACATTTCGGCCAGTCGCAGGGCCTCGTCGACTTCGCGCGTCTGTTGGGACGTGACGGACGGGTCGGCGCTGCTGGCGGCAACCCGGCGGGCGTTCTCGTGCGCGAGCTGCCAGTTGACCGGCCCCTCGGACGGGGCGCTCATCATGGCCTGGACCTGGGAGAACATCTGCGCGAGGAGATTGGGGTCGTTCGGCAGGCCGGCTGCCTTTGCGAGTTCGGCAGGGTCGAAGTTTTCCATGCCCTTGCCGCCCATCAGGTTCTGCAGCATCTCGGTCAACGGATCCTTCGGCGCATCGTCGCCGTTGGACGGATTGAGTGGGTTGGAGGTCATGATCCCGCCGATCGTCGGTGTGACTGTTCACTTCACGGTACCCCGGGCCGGAGCGGCTGTCTGCCGGACAGGCGTCACGTTCGCTGTAGGCAAAGAGCTGGCCGGCGGCGGCACCGCGTACTGTTGATTCAGTGACTACAACCCGCGGCGACCATCCGCATGAGGACCACGCTCCAGAGTTCGACGCCGGCGCCACAGCGGGTGCCGCGGCACCCGGAACGGGCGTGGCCGGGATCCCGCCAACCGGGCAATTTGCCCCCCGCAGCTCCCCGCCGGGGGACCGGCGCGTGTCCGTGATGATGCTTTCGGGCGTTCTGGCGCTGGGTCTGGGGATCGCGGCCGTCACCGTCCCGGTGCCTTATGTTGTGGAGTCCCCCGGACCCACCTTCAACACAATCGGCCAGAGCCAGGGCAGTCCTGTGATCAGCGTGACGGGCCACGAAACCTATCCCGCCAAGGGAAATCTGGACCTGACCACCGTTTATGTGGACGGCGGCCCCAACGGCCCGGTGAGTGTCCTGGGTGCCTTCGCCGCCTGGCTGGACGGGTCCAAGTCCGTTCACCCTGTGGAGCTGCTTTACCCCAGCGGCACCACAAAGGAGGAAGCTGACGAGCAGAGCTCCGTGGCCATGACGTCGTCGCAGGAGAACGCCGTGGCATCGGCGCTCAGGGAACTGAATATTCCCGTCGGCCAGCAACTCCAGGCGGCAGGTCTCGCCGACGGTTCGCCGTCGGCGGGCATGGTTGAAAACGGCGATATCTTCGAATCGATCAACGGCAAGCCCATCACCTCACTGGCCGTCGTCCAGGAGGAACTTGCCGCCGGTCAGGGCGCGCCGGCCAGCCTGGTGGTGCAGCGCGCAGGGGAATCCGTCACTCAGACCATCGTTCCCATGGACAACGGTGCGGGCCGCTATATTCTCGGCGTCAAGCTCAAGTACCTGTTCACTTTTCCATTTGACGTGAAGATTTCCCTGGACAAGGTTGGCGGGCCGAGCGCCGGGATGATGTTTGCGCTGGGCATTATCGACACCGTAACGCCGGGGGACCTGACGGGCGGCAAGCACGTCGCCGGAACGGGGACAATCACCCCCGACGGCGCCGTTGGTCCCATCGGCGGCATCCGGCAGAAGATGCTGGGCGCGCGTGCCGGGGGAGCCACCGTGTTCCTGGCTCCGGCAGAAAACTGCGACGAAGTTGAGGGCCATGTGCCGGAGGGACTGCAAGTGTTCAAAGTGGAGAACATCGCAGAGGCGCGCCGCGCCGTCGAACTCTCCGGATCCGGGCAGGACACGGGCGCTTTGCCGGTCTGCTCCAGCAACTAGACTGAGGCCAGGAACAAAGCTTTACCGCCACTCGTGGCAGATATGACGGACGTTGCCACACGCTTGACCGGTGCCGGACGTCAACCGCACGCACGCTTCTCATGTAAACCTGACAACCAGCTATGAGGTACCGAGTTTGTCCCGTCCTACCAGCCCCATCCCGACCGGAAGGCCCCCCTCGCGACGCGGGGCCCTGACGCCCACGCTGATCGTTGTTGCCATCGCGGTGGTGGGCTTCATCTTCTTCGCCAATGTGTGGACTGACGTCCTGTGGTACCGGCAGCTCGGCTACTTCGAAGTGTTTGTGACCGAAAACCTCTCCCGGATCGGGATCTTCCTGGCCGGCTTCGTGCTCATGTTCCTGGCCGTCTTTTTTGCCATTAGGGTTGCCTACCACGCTCGGCCGGTGTACGCGCCGGACTCTGAGATGCGCGACAACCTGAATCGATACCAGGCCCAGCTTGAACCGGTCCGCCGCGTCGTCATGGTGGGCCTGCCCATCCTGTTTGGACTGTTCGCGGGCAGCGCTGCGGCGAGCCAATGGCAAAAAGTGCTGTTGTTCATCAACCAGGTACCCTTTGGTCAGCCGGATCCTGAGTTCGGTCTGGACATCAGTTTTTACCTCATGACGCTTCCGTTCCTGGGTTTCGTCACGGGCTTCCTCATCAGCGTGGTTGTGGTGGCCGGCATCGCCGGAATCCTCACCCACTACCTCTATGGCAGCATCCGGCTGATGGAACGCGGTGTCTTCACCAGCCGCGCGGCGCAGATTCATCTGGCTGTGACAGGTGCCTCCTTCCTGCTCCTGCTCGGTGCAAATTTCTGGCTGGACCGCTATGCAGCCTTGCAGAGCAACGGCGGGCGCTGGGCAGGCGCACTGTACACGGACGTGAACGCAGTGATCCCCACGAAGGCAATTCTCGCCGTCGCGGCGGTCCTGGTGGCCATCCTCTTCATCGTCGCGGCGATTATTGGCCGCTGGCGCCTGCCGGTCATCGGCACTGCCATGCTGATCATCACCTCGATCCTCGCCGGCGGTGTGTACCCGTGGGTCATCCAGCAGTTCCAGGTGCGGCCTTCCGAAGAAACGTACGAAAAAGATTTCATTAAGCGCAACATCGACATGACCCGGGCCGCCTACGGCCTGGACCAGATCCAGGTGGACCGCTATAACGCCACCAACACCGCCACGACCGGTGCGCTGGCCCCGGATGCCCAGACCACAGCCAACATCAGGCTCCTGGACCCTAACCTGATCTCTGATGCTTTTTCGCAGCTGGAGCAGTACCGGCCGTACTATCAGTTCCCGGAGGCGCTGAACGTCGACCGCTACGTGGTCGACGGCAAGATCCAGGACACTGTCATCGCGGTGCGCGAGCTCAACCCGGCGAACGTTGCCACCAACCAGCAGGGCTGGCTCAACCAGCACGTTGTTTACACCCATGGCTATGGAGTTGTAGCGGCCAAGGGAAACAAGTTCACCGTTGACGGCAAGCCGGAGTTCCTCCAATCCGGCATCCCGTCCACCGGTGTCCTTGGTGATGATTCCACCTATGAGCCCCGTATTTACTTCGGCGAGAATTCCCCGGAGTACTCCATTGTCGGCGCGCCGGAGGGAGCGGCCCCCCGCGAGCAGGACAGGCCCTCCGGCCAAGGGGAAACCCAGTACACCTTCGCTGGCAACGCCGGGCCGAACGTAGGCACCTTCTTCAACAAGATTCTCTACTCCATCAAGTTCCAGTCCTCGGACCTGCTGTTGTCTGACGGTGTCAATCCTGAGTCCCAGATCCTGTATGACCGCAGCCCGCGTGACCGCGTGGAAAAGGTTGCGCCCTACCTCACCGTTGACGGCAACGCCTATCCGGCGGTTGTAGACGGCCGCGTGAAGTGGATCGTAGACGGCTACACCACCAGCCAGTACTATCCCTACTCGCGGCCGGAACAGCTTTCCGCTGCGACCGCGGACTCGCAGACCACTTCAGGCCGGACGGTTGCCCTGCCCAACAGCTCGGTGAACTACATCAGAAACTCGGTGAAAGCCACTGTCGATGCCTATGACGGCTCGGTAACCCTCTACGCGTGGGACGACCAGGACCCCATCCTGAAAGCGTGGCAGAAGGTTTTCCCCACATCCCTGAAGCCGTACTCGGAGATGTCCGGGGCCGTCATGAGCCATGTCCGGTACCCTGAGGACCTCTTCAAGGTCCAGCGTGAGCTTTTGGGCCGATACCATGTCACGGATCCGGGCAGCTTCTACCAGGCGAAGGATGTGTGGAGTGTTCCCAACGATCCCACCGTGGATACCGCCGTCAAGCAGCCGCCGTTCTACATGTCGCTGCAGATGCCGGACCAGGACAGTCCGGCCTTCCAGCTGACGTCCTCCTTCATTCCGCAGATCGTGAACGGCACTGCCCGCAACGTGCTGTACGGCTTCCTCGCAGCTGACTCTGACGCCGGCAACGAAAAGGGCGTTAAGGCGGAAAGCTACGGGCAGTTGAGGCTGCTCCAGATTCCACCGGAGATCCAGGTTCCCGGGCCAGGCCAGGCCCAGAACAAGTTCAACTCCGATCCCACGGTGTCCCAGGCTTTGAATCTGCTGAGGCAGGGTGCTTCCGAAGTGCTCAACGGCAACCTGCTGACCCTGCCTGTGGGTGGCGGCATCCTGTACGTCCAGCCGGTTTACCTCAAGTCGACCGGTGAGACGTCCTACCCCACCCTCCAGCGTGTGCTGGTGGCCTTCGGTGACAAAGTCGGTTTTGCTCCGACTCTGGACGGAGCCCTGAAGCAACTCTTCGGCGGCGACTCAGGCGCTGCCGCTGGTGACTCCGACAACACCGGCCAGACCCCCGGTACCCCGGGGACTACACCGCCGGTGAGTGCAGGTGCCCAGGCAGACCTGAAGGCCGCACTGGATGAGGCGAACGCCGCCATAAGGGCGGGCCAGTCAGCCTTGGCGGCCGGCGACTTTGCAGCCTATGGGGAAGAACAGAAGAAACTGGCTGCGGCCCTGCAGAAGGCTATCGACGCCGAAGGCAAGATCCCGGCGCCGGCCCCCGAAGCTACGCCATCGCCGGAGGCGACTACATCGCCGGAGCCCACACCCACGGCGACGCCCTCGCCTGCAGCCAGCAACTAGGCGGTTGACCCAGCGAGACGCACATCACGCCACCAGGATTTGGCCTCCCGTTCACCGAACGGTAGAGTTGATCTTGCGACGCGGGGTGGAGCAGTTCGGTAGCTCGCTGGGCTCATAACCCAGAGGTCACAGGTTCAAATCCTGTCCCCGCAACTGGCGAAAAGTCCGGATTCTGGAAACAGAATCCGGACTTTTTGGTTTAAGCGGACCCGTCCCAGGCAGGCAGCCGCGGTGTTGAAGTGACCCTTGGTCGCGATTGGTTTTTACCTACTCCAAAGTACGGTAGTGTTGTTCTTGCGACGCGGGGTGGAGCAGTTCGGTAGCTCGCTGGGCTCATAACCCAGAGGTCACAGGTTCAAATCCTGTCCCCGCAACCATGGAGAAGACCCCGACTGGCATTACGCCGGTCGGGGTCTTCTTTTGCCCGATTACACGTGGTTCCTAGTATTCTCGTTCGCAAAGCCCTTTGAGCACCTGGTCAGTCATTCTCGAGAGGAATGTTGTTCGATGTCCACACCCACGAAGAAGCCCGGCTCCTCGACAGGCAAACGGTCCGGGCTCTACTGGGGTGTCCCTGCCGCTCTCGTAGTGCTGGTGCTGGTGGTGCTGCTGGCGAAGTGGATGACGGGCCTTCCTGCGGTGGCCTCGTTCCTGTCGGACTATCCGGGACATTCGGAACTGCCTGAGGGCGCGCCTGTCGGATTCCCGACGTGGCTGGCCTGGCAGCACTTCCTGAATGGTTTCTTCCTCCTGCTCATCATCAGGACCGGCTGGCAGGTGCGGACCACCACCCGCCCCACAGGACACTGGACGCGCAACAACAAGGGCCTGATCAAGACCAGGAACGCGCCCACCAAGATTACGTTGGAGCTTTGGTTCCACCTGACTCTGGACGCACTGTGGATTCTCAACGGACTGGTGTTTGCCGTCCTTCTATTCACGACAGGACAATGGACGAGGATCGTTCCCACCAGCTGGGATGTCTTTCCCAACGCGCTGTCCGCAGCCCTGCAGTACGCATCCCTGAACTGGCCCACCGAAAACGGCTGGGTCAACTACAACGCCCTGCAACTGCTGACCTACTTCCTCACCGTCTTCATCGCTGCGCCGCTTGCCTTCATCTCGGGCATCCGGACGTCCTCCGCCTGGCCCAAGAAGGCTGCCGCGCTGAACAAGGCGTACCCGATCGAGCTGGCGCGGGCCATCCATTTCCCCGTCATGATTTACTTCGTGGCTTTCATCGTTGTGCATGTCTTCCTGGTGTTCGCCACTGGTGCCCTGCGGAACCTGAACCACATGTACGCAGTGTCCGACGGCGACGGCTGGCTCGGCTTCTGGATCTTCCTTGTGTCTGTGGCCGTCATGGTGGCGGCATGGTTCCTCGCCCGGCCCATCTTCCTGCGCCCCATTGCTTCCCTGATGGGCAAAGTCAGCCGCTGATTTCCGGGCCGGTGGGAGCGTCCCGGCCTGGCTGGTCCTCCCGAAGCTTCTGATAGGTCGCCAGAGCACGCTCCCGGGACTCGGGGAGTCCGACCACGGGGGCAGGGTAGCCCTGGGCATCGGGCTGCTTCCACGGTTCATGGATGGCCTTGCGGTCCATCCGGGCGAGTTCCGGAATGAACTCGCGAAGGTACCGGCCCTCGGCGTCGAACTTCTTGCTCTGCGTTACCGGATTGAAGATCCGGAAGTACGGGGACGCGTCGGCACCTGAGCCCGCCACCCACTGCCAGTTAGCGGGGTTGCTCGCCGCATCGGCATCCACCAGCGTGTCCCAGAACCACGCCTCGCCCAGGCGCCAGTCGGCGAGGAGGTTCTTGACGAGGAAGGACGCCGCGGCCATCCGGACCCGGTTATGCATCCAGCCCGTCTGCCACAGCTGCCGCATCCCCGCGTCCACCAGCGGGTAGCCGGTCCGGCCCTGCTGCCAGGCGCCCAGCTCCGCCGCGGTGGGTTGCTGCCATTCGAACCGGTCGAAGTCCGGCCGATAGTTTCGGGTAGCCAGCTGGGGGTTGGCATAAAGCAGTTGCCAGCAGAACTCCCGCCAGCCCAGCTCGGACCGGAAGATCCCGACGTCGGGCGTCGCCTCCCGGGGGAAGTGGCGGCGGAGCTCATGCCAGACGCGGAACGGGCTGATTTCACCAAAACGGAGGTGGGGGGACAGCCTGGAGGTGCCTTCCACTCCGGGTATGTCGCGCCCGGTACCGTACTCCTGTGCGGCCCCGTCCAGGAAGTCATTAAGCCTGCTGTGTGCTCCTGCCTCCCCGGGTTCCCAGGCCGCAGCCAGTCCGCCGCTCCAGTCCGGCGACACGGGCAGCAGTGACCACTCCGCCAGTGTGTCGCTGCCAGCCTGGTTCCTGGACCCGGCAGCGGCAGGTGAGGGCAGGCCAGCCGGGGCACCCAGTGGCTCTCGGGGCTCGCCGGAGGCTGTGCAGGCCCGCCAGTAGGGCGTGAACACCTTGTAGGGGCCGCCGCCGCCGGTGGTGATTGTCCATGGCTCGAAGAGCAGGTTGGCCTGGAAGCTGGCGGTATGGATGCCATTCTCTGCCGCCCAGGCCTTGATGGCCGCGTCAAGGGACCGCTCGGGACCGCCGTAGCGCCGGTTCCATAGCACATGCTGCGCGCCGGTTTCGGCTATGAGGTCCTGGATCACTCGGCGAGCAGGTCCGCGCCGGAGGGTGAGTGCGGAACCGGACTCGGCAAGCGCCGCTGCCAGGGACGTCAGCGAGTGGTGCAGCCACCAGCGGGCCGCGCCTCCCAATGGACGGATTCCGGGGGATTCTTCGTCGAGGATGTAGACCACCGTGAGCGGGAGGCCGAGTTCGACGGCGTGGGACAGGGCAGGGTTATCGTCCAGTCGAAGGTCGTCACGGAGCCAAACGAGTGCGGATGCGACGGGGGAGGCCATGGCCTCCACGCTACACATCCGCGACTGCGGCCGCACGGGGCCGGTTGCACTGCCGGTGGGAGGTGCTGTCCGGGCATAGCAAGGGCCGGGGTTCATGGCGAACCCCGGCCCCGGCTGGCCCGCTCAGCGGCCGACGTGGCTGGCTAGAGCTTGTTGAAGTCGGCTTCGTCGACCGTGGACGCAGACGTGGCGCCGGAAGCGCCGATTGCCGGCTTGGCGCCGCCGGACTTCAGGGCTGCCAGGCGTGCCTCGATTTCCACCTGCTCGCCAAGATCTTCAAGCTGGTTGAACTGGGCGTCCAGACTCGACGCGGCAAGCTCCTGCTGGCCGCGCACCTTGGCCTCTTCGCGGCGGATTTTCTCTTCGAAACGGCCAACTTCGCTGGTGGGATCCATGAAGTCGATGCTCTTGATGGCATCGTGCACCTGGGACTGTGCCGCAGCCGTCTTGGAGCGTGCAACCAGCTCGTTGCGCTTGCTCGTCAGCTCGTTGAGCTTGCCCTTCATCTGGTCCAGGCCTGACTTGAGCTTGTCCACGACCTCGGTCTGCGAAGCGATGCTGGGTTCGGCACCCTTGGCTTCGCTTTCCGCGGACATCTGGCGCTGCAGGGCTACCTTGGCGAGGTTATCGAACTTCTCGGCGTCGACGTTGTCGCCGGCGCTGCGGTATTCGTCAGCCTTGCGGGACGCGGCGAGGGCCTTGTTGCCCCAGTCCTGGGCGTTTTTGATGTCCTCGCGGTAGTCATCCTGGAGCATACGCAGGTTGCCGATGGTCTGGGCCACTGCGGATTCGGCCTCCGCAATGTTGTTTGTGTAGTCCCGGACCATCTGGTCCAGCATCTTCTGCGGATCCTCAGCGTTGTCCAGCAAAGTGTTGATGTTTGCCTTTGCCAGCTGTGCGATCCGGCCGAAAATGGACTGCTTAACCATGGTGTTACCTTTCGTGCTGCTTAGTGGAGGCCACTGAGATCAGTGAACAGTTGTTGTATTGCGTCTCTTCGCCGGCAGGTTCGTTCCTGTCGACGCCTGGCCTTTGTCGGATCAGAAGTCCCCGCCACCGCCCATGTCGCCGCCCCAGCCGCCGCCCATATCGCCGCCGCCGGAGTCCCCGCCCCAGCCGCCGCCGTCGCTGTGGCCTCCGCCCCAGCCTCCGCCGCTGCCTCCGTTGAGGATGGAGTTGATGAGGATACCGCCAAGGATGGCACCGCCGAGCCCACCACCGCCTCCGCCGCGCCCGCCGAACATGCCACCGCCGCCGAAGCCTTGGTTGGCGTAGCCGCCAAAGTTGTTTACGTCTGCCTGTGCCAGCTGCGCTGCCTGGGCGGCGAGGGCGTGGGCCTGCTGGGCGTACGTCAGCGCCGTAACGGGATCGTTGCGCGAGATGGACAGCGCGTAGTCAAGGTTGCGCTGGGACTCGGCGAGCCGGGTGCGGGCCTCGGTACCCACGCCGCCACGACGTGCGGTGATGTAGTCGGACGTGGCACTGATCTGCGCCTGCGCCGACATGATGGTCTGCTGCAGCGAAGCCTGCGCACGCCGGGCTTGGTCCTGCTGGTTCCGGATGCCCGTGAGTGACTGATCCAGGGCCTGGTGTGCTGTCTCAACGCGCTGCAGGGTGGCGATGGGATCGATCTTCCCGCCCTGGATTTCGGTCTTGACCTGGCCCAGAGCGGCCTCAACGCCAGCCACCGGGCCGGCCAGTTCGGGGTGTTCGCCGGACTGGATCATGGCCTTCGCCTGCGCGAGGTCCTGGGACGTTTCGACGACGGCCGCCTCCAGACCGTTCCGGGCCTCGTCCAGGCTGGTGGACACCTTGGCGATGGCGTCCAGAAGAACGTTGGTCTGGTGCAGGCTTTCTTCGGACGCCCGCACGGCGACCGCGGCGAGGCTGCCCTCGCCCGCGGTGAGCTTCTCCTGCGCCGTGGCCGTGGCATTCTGCACAAAGTCCAGGCGTTCCTTGGCCTGGGTGATGTTGTCAGCGACCTGGACCAGTGCGCTGTCCGCGTATTTGGCACGCAAAGCCGTCAGTGACTCTTCGGCGCTGGCGATCTTGGCCTCGGCTTCGTGGGCTCCGGCGCTGATGGCTGCCAGTGCCTGCGGGGCGTTCTTCTCGAGCTCGCGGAGAGAGTCAAAGTCGGCCTTTTGCTCCTGGAGCGAGCCGAGCGCTGCCGCTGAGCGGCGGATGATTTCGCCGAGCCAGCTGCGCTGCTGTTCTTCCGTGTCCGGAATGTGGTCGTCAAGTTGCTGCTGCAGCTTGAAGGATTCGGACATGTGGGCTTTGGCTTCGGCCAGGGCCTTGGTGAAGTTGCCCACGGCGGCATCGCCGTATTGGGCCTCCGCGAATCCGAGTTCCTGTTCGCTGGACTTGATGGCGTCATCGGCCTCGATGATCAGCGAGCCGCCCTTGCGTCGGAGCTCCTTGATGCTGAGCGAAGCCAGCGGATCGAGTTCGGCGCCTTGGGGGCCGTAACTGGCGCTGGACGCTTGGGCCGCCTTCTTCCGTTTGTTTCGGAAGTAGAGGTAGGCGCCGGCTCCACCGGCAACTGCAAGGCCGGTTCCTACGAGGACGCCAGACCCGGCGCCGTCTCCCGAGGGGAGGTTGCCGCTCCCACCACTCGCTGCATCGCCGATGGCGAGCGTTGCGTCAATCGCTGCTTGGGCGTAGTTGTCGTTCGCCAGTTGGGGCCCAATGGCGCTGCTCTTAATGTTCTCGATTTGGGCCGCGGTGAGCTTGCTGTTGGTTGGCTTCGCGAGGTTGTACTGGCGTGTGTCGGTGGCGATGGCGAACACGAGTGCATTCGGGCCCAGCGACGCCTTCTTGGCAACTTCGTCGGTCCATTGGAAGCGATCGGTCGGGTTTTCGAATTTGTTAACGATGACGACGTGCAGGACGGTGGCGTTGTCGGTCCCCAGCTTCTTGATTGCTTCCTGTACATCAGCCTTCTTCGAACCCAGGACGCCCGAGGGATCCACGATCTTCGTCGCCGGGTCCAGAGTCACCGGGTCTTCAGCCCAGGCCGCGCCAGCAGGAACCGCGAGCAGCCCGGTCAGGCCGATCACGGCGAGGATACGTTTGAACTTTGACCGCATGTGCAACCCTTCAGCACGACTGACACCGATTCGGGACGAATGAGCGTCTCAGAATGCAGCAGCGCCCCCACGCGTGGTGTAAAGCCGCAGGTCGCTGTGGCATTTCCTTTTGATTCTATGGTGCACCTCCTGGTGCGTCCACAGCGGCGAATATGCCACCAGCGAAACCCCCGGAAGAGCCGGTTGGCAGCGGAATTCGGCCTCCCAGCAACCTCCCAGCCAACGTTCGCCCCAGTTCCAGCCAGACGGTACATAGTTAATGCAGACGAGGATGAAAGGAAGCCAATGACTGAGAACCCAACCCAGGGTGCAGCGCCGGAGAACCGCAAACCGGATGAGAACCGGAATGCGGACCAGAGCCCTGCGGAGGTCCGCAGTGACGCTGCCGGTCAGGCTAATCCGACCGAACAGCTGGACCGGTCCGGGGCACCAGAGAACCCCACCCAGTCGCTGCCGGGTGCGCCCCGTCCGGTTTATCCTCCCCGCGAGCCCTTCTACGGCCAGCAGACACCAGACCAGCAGCTGCCCGGTCACCAGTACGCCCACCAGGGAGCATATTCGGCGGCGCCCGGCGGCTCTGCGGGCCAGCACAACCCAGGCCACAACGGCCCGGGCCCGTACAACGCAGTCTCATATAACGCTGCCCCGTACAACGCTGCCCCGAACCCGGCCGACGCGCCCCGCCGAAAAGCCACGTTCGGCGTCGGCACCCTGGTGGCAAGCATCCTGGCCGCCGGCCTCGTGGGTGGCGGCGTAGCCACAGTGGGTTCAGGCAACCTCTTCAACAGCGGATCCTCGTCGGCGGCGAGCAGCAGCAGCCAGCCTGACACCGTCATCGTGAACAACAGGGACGACGTCAACGCCATCACGGCGGCAGCGCTGAAGGCTTCCCCCAGCGTGGTGACCATCAGCGCCACCAGTGGCAGTTCCGGCGGCACAGGCTCGGGCATTATCCTGGACGGCAACGGGCACATCCTCACCAACACGCACGTGGTGACCCTGGATGGCCAGAGCGCCAGCGCGGCCCTGGAGGTCCGCACCAGCACAGGCAAGGTCCTCAAGGCCACGCTCGTGGGCACCGACCCGCTGTCTGACCTGGCGGTCATCAAGGTGGATAACGCGTCCGGCCTCACCCCTGCGACCCTCGGAGATTCCGGCAAGCTCAATGTGGGTGACACGGCCATCGCCATCGGCTCCCCGCTTGGCCTGACCGGCACCGTTACCGACGGTATCGTCTCAACGCTGAACCGGACCATCAGCGTTGCCTCGTCGGCGGCACCCAAGAACGGTGACAGCAGCTCGCAGGGCGGCGACCAGGGCTTCCAGTTCGCGCCTCCAGGTGGCGGGCAGGGCCAAAGCACCGCGAACCAGGGTTCCATCTCCATCAACGTGATCCAGACGGATGCAGCCATCAACCCCGGCAACTCCGGTGGTGCCCTGGTCAACACCAAGGGTGAAATCATCGGCGTTAACGTGGCCATCGCGTCCGCTGGCTCCGATTCCGCGTCGAGTGGCAACATCGGTGTCGGCTTCAGCATCCCCATCAACAACGCCAAGCGGGTGGCGCAGGAGATCATCGACACCGGTAAGGCATCCCACGGCCAACTGGGTGTCAGCGTTCGGGACAAGTCATCCAGCGGGACCACGTCAGGGTTCTCCGTCGGCGCTGACGTGGCCACAGTCGAGGCAAACTCAGCCGCCGCCAAGGCCGGCATCAAGGTGGGCGACGTGGTGACCAAGTTCAACGATCTGGTCATCAGCGAGCCCAACCAGCTGACCGCGGCCGTCCGCGAGCAGGCAGGCGGCTCCACCGTTAAGCTGACGGTCCTGCGCAACGGCCAGGAACAGACGTTCGACGTCACGCTTGGCACCGCAGCGGACCAGTAGGGACTGAGCAGAAGGACGCAGGCCAACCATAAACAGCGGACGACGGCGGGGCTCACCAAGGTGATCGCCGCCGTCGTCGTTTGTGTTCCCCTGAGGTGGCCTGCCAGGCCGTGACACAGGCGTTAACGGGACGGCAACAGGGGACAGCTATATGGTTAGCTAGGTTCTACCCGTACCCCGGGCGTTCCGAGGCCATGACCCCATCCGGCTGGCTGTCCACAAGCATGGAAGGCTGCTGTAAATACAGTGGAAGAGACATTGAAGATCATCGTCCTGGTCAAGCATGTACCGGACGCACAGTTCGACCGACACCTCACCGGCGAGGGCTACACCACGGACCGTGACGAAAGCATCCTTTCCGAGCTGGACGAATACGCCCTCGAGGCGGCCTTGCAGCTCGCTGAGGCCCGCGGTGGCGCCAAAGCAGGCAACCACGTCATTGCGCTGAGCATGGGCGCGTCCGGTGCGGTGAACGCGGTGAAGAAGGCACTCCAGATGGGCGCCACCGAAGGAGTGCACCTCACCGACAGTGGGCTGGCCGGTTCAGATGCCGCCGCCACGTCGCTGGCGCTCGCGGCCGCCATCCGCCACCTCGGCACCGGCGCCCCGGTGGACCTTGTCCTCACGGGTATGGCATCCACCGACGGCGAAACGTCACTGGTGCCGGCCCAGCTCGCCGAGCGCCTCGGCCTGCCTCAGGTCACCTTCGCGTCCTCGCTGACGGTCGACGGCGGGCGCATCACCGCACGCCGCGACGCTGACACCTACTCGGAGACCGTCGAAGCTTCGCTGCCCGCGGTGGTCTCCGTGACGGACCAGATCAACGAGCCTCGCTACCCCAATTTCAAGGGCATCATCGCGGCCAAGCGCAAGAGCATCACCACCCTGTCGCTGGCCGACATCGGAGTTGATCCCACGCACGTGGGCCACGCCGGATCCTGGACCACGGTCACAGCTGCCGAGGAACGCCCGCCGCGCACGGCTGGAACCATTATCACCGACGAAGGCGACGCCGGAGTCAGGCTCGTCGACTTCCTGGCCGCCCAGAAGCTGCTCTAAGAGGGATCACAGACATGGCAAACGTACTCGTATTCATTGACAACCCGGGCAACGCCCTGAAGAAGAGCACCCTCGAACTGCTTACCCTGGGACGCTCCCTCGGCGAGACCGCGGTGGCCCTGAACGGCGAACTGCATCAAGGTGTTTCGGCCACGCTCGCCGAATACGGCGTCAGCGCCGTTTTCCGGCCCTCCGCCCAGGACCTGGATGACTACCTCGTCTCGGCGAAGGCAGCCTATCTCGGTGCTGCCGCCAGCGCCGCCGGTGCGGGCACGGTCCTCCTGGACAACTCGCCCGAAGGCAAAGAGATCGCGGCGCGGCTCGGCATCCGGCTCAACGCCGGCGTCATCACTGACGTTGTGGCGGTTGACACCGATGGTACGGCGCACAAGTCAGTCCTCGCGGGTTCCTACACCACCGCTGCCAGGACCACCACGGCGGTTTCCGTCCTCACGGTGAAGGCCAACAACGTCACGCCCGAGCCGGCGTCCGTGGCCTCCGCTCCGGAGACGTCCACCATCGACGTGCCGGCGGATGCCACCACGGGGGCCCGCATCACCGCCCGCGAGCAGAAGGTGGCCAGCGGCCGCCCTGATCTTTCGGACGCCCGCATCGTGGTGGCCGGCGGACGCGGAGTGGACGGCGACTTCGGCCCCGTGGAGCAGTTGGCGGACGCCCTCGGTGCTGCCGTCGGCGCCTCCCGTGCAGCCACGGACGCCGGTTGGATCAGCCATGACGCCCAGGTGGGCCAGACCGGCAGGACCGTGTCGCCCCAGCTGTACATCTCCGCCGGTATTTCCGGAGCCATCCAGCAGAAAGCCGGGATGCAAACAGCCAAAATTATTGTGGCCGTAAACAAGGATGCCGAGTCGCCGATCTTCGAAATCGCCGATTTTGGCATCATCGGGGACCTCTTCGACGTCCTTCCGCAGGCCACCGAAGAAATCAAGAAACGAAAAGGCTGACCCTTGGCCCACTCCGCTGCCTCAGCACAGAGCCCGTTCAATCCGGACATCCACCGGGTTGGGCGGGTGCTCTGTTTCGCCGCCCACCCGGACGACATCGACTTCGGTGCGGCTGGCACCATCGCTGCCTGGACGGCCGCGGGGATCCAGGTCAGCTACTGCATCATGACCGACGGCGATGCGGGCGGCTTCGACCCGGCGCACCGGGGGGAGATCATCGCTCTGCGTGCGGCCGAGCAGCGCCGGGCCGCCGAACTCGTGGGTGTGACCGACATCCACTACCTCCATGAGCGCGACGGCTACCTGGAACCGACGCATGATGTGATGAAGGGTGTGGTCAGGCTGATCCGGGAAATCCGTCCCGACGTCGTGCTTTCCATGCATCCGGAACGGAACTGGAACCGTCTGCAGAAGAGCCACCCGGACCACCTCGCTGTGGGGGAGGCGGTGACCCGGGCCGTCTATCCTGCAGTGGAAAACCCCTTCGCCTATCCGGAGCTGGCTGAGGCCGGCCTTGAGGCGTATAAGCTGCCGTGGTTGTGGCTCTACGCCGGGCCGGAGGAGCGCGAGAACCATGTTGTGGACGTCACTGACCATGTGGACGCCAAGCTGGAGGCCATCCACGTGCACGTGAGCCAGCATCCCGACGTCGCGGCCATGGAATCAGCGGTGCGGAACGGCATGCACGCGATTGCCCGGCATGCGGGCTTCGCCGAGGGCCGCAGCGCCGAAGCCTTCCACGTGATCGCCGTCAACGGCCCGGGGACGATCGCCGGGTTCTAGGATTTCCGGTGGTGGGGCGGTTGGCCTGTGGCGCAGCAGCCCCTGAGTTTTTGTCCAGATAACGTGCCCTAAACTCCGTTTGAGGCACATTATCTGGACAAAAACTCGAAGGGTTCAGTCAGGCGCCCAGAGGTGCGGCAGCGACAGTGGGGAACGTCGGGGTGGCCGAGCCGCCCACAGGCTCCACGGTGATGCCGAGCGCTGCAGCGGACGCAATGCCCTTCACCACGGCAGGCTTAGACAGGGCAGCTTCGTCCATCAGGCCCTGGGAAACCGGTGCCGAGCCGTCCTTCGGGATCAGCCACATCTGGTAGACCTTGCCGGCCGGCGGCGCGGGTACACCGTTCATCTTGACCACCACGGCATCCTCGGATGAAGAAATCAGCACGGTGGCAGTGCCGCCGGCGGAGACGGGTACGGATGCTTCGCGGACGTCGCCGGCCCGGACCACCTGGTTCAGGGGGTCGTTCTGGTCTGCTACGTACGCACCCACGCCCACGCCACCGAGGGCGATCACGGCGGCGGCTGCCACAGCGGTGAGCCAGCGGCGGGCGCCGGCAGGCCGGCGCCGTTCTTCCCGGCGGACCCGGGCCGCAGCGAGCTCATCCGAGGCATCTGTCGGCGACTGTATTGCTGGCGTGGCCGTGGCGGCAGGGGCCGCCGTGACTGCGGAGGGCCCATCGGCAGGGAGCTGCGCGAGGGACGGCAACTGCGACACGATGCGGGCGAAAAGGTCAGCGGGAGGCTCGGCCTCAGCCGTGAAGGACGTCGTGAGGGTCTCCCGGGCCTGGCGGACACGCTCAAGGAAGGCGCTGCGCTCGGCGTCGGGCGCGGCGGAGATGTAGCGCTCAATGGCGGCGCGTTCGGTATCGCTGATCGCGTCCAGGGCATAGAGCTCGGCGAGATCCACGGCCCGCCCGGATTCGAGGTCGGCAGCGATATCAGTTCCGAAAGAGCCGGGACGGCGGGGGCTTTCCTGACTATTCATTTCTGTCATCTCAACTCACCCCCAGACAGGTCTTCAAGCGGATCAGGCCGTCGCGGATGCGGGACTTGATGGTGGGTACTGCTGCGTTTAGCTTCTCCGCGACTTCGCGGTAGGTGAGGCCGCCGTAGTAGGCAAGCCGCACGGATTCCTGTTGTGTATCGGTCAGCGTTTCCAGGCACCGGACCACCGCCTCGGCCTCGAGCCTGCTGTCCACCTCGGCGGAGACGGAGTCGTGGTCCACGTCCTGGCTGCTGGCACCGTACTTGGCCTCGCGGTCGGTGGCCGACTGCGAGGAACGGACCTTGTCCACGGCCCGGCGGTGCGAAATGGTCATCAGCCAGGAGAGCGGACTGCCTGCTTCCGGGTTGAACTTCGCGGCGTTTTGCCATACCTGGAGGAAAACCTCCTGCGTGCTGTCTTCGCTGAGTTCGGGATCGATGAGTACTCGCCGGGCCATGCCGAAAACCCGGCGGGATGTCAATTGGTAGAACTCGGCAAACGCGGCCTGGTCGCCGCCGGCTATGCGTGCCAGCAGCCCGGCCAAGCGCTTGCTGAGATCCGCCGGTGAGTCTGTTACTGCGGCCGGGGCCTCGTAGTTTGGCGCGTTGGGAGTTTCCATCACTACCCAGCATAGGTCGCCCGGCGGCAAAACCTGAGCATCCCGGCCGGTGCTGCCCCTGGAAAAGGGGAAAGCGGGCGGCTTAGCCCGCCTTGTCTCCAACAGTGTCACCTACCGCTCCTTCCTCCTCGCCCCGGAATTGCTGTCAGGAGTAATTCGGCGCGGGCGGCCCGGGGGATGGGCCGAGGGCGCTCAAATCTGGGCGCCGGAAAATCCCTGTTGCCGCCAGGCCTCGTAGACCGCAATGGACGCCGCATTAGCCAGGTTCAGGGAACGCAGGGACGGCAGCATGGGAAGCCGCACGGTGGCCGTGACATGCGGATCCCTCTTGAGGTTTTCAGGCAGGCCTACTGATTCCTGGCCGAACATCAGCACGTCGCCTGGACAGTAGGCGATGTCCGCATAGCTGGCGGTGCCGTCCGAGGTGAAGGCGTACACACGCTCCGGCTGCAGTTCGCGCCAGGCGTCTTCGATGTCTTTGTGGACGGTGACGACGGCGAGGTCATGGTAGTCCAGTCCGGCGCGGCGTAGCTTGGCGTCCGAGAAATCAAAGCCCAGAGGTTCCACCAGGTGCAGTTGGGCGCCGGTAATGGCTGCCAGCCTTATTGCGTTGCCGGTGTTGCCGGGGATTTCGGGGGCATGGAAGAGGATTCGGAACACGGTCCAATCCTAGTCTCAGTGCATCCCGCGAAGCAGCCTGGCGAGCACAGACACATTGACTGTGTTGGGCGTGGGGCCGGAGGAAAGGAATTGTTTGAGGCCGCGGACCAGGCCCGCTGCGTTGACCACCTGAATGGCTTCGGAGGTGCTGGCTGTTCGCCGGTGGCGGTCGATGACGGGTTCGTGGAGGTTGCCGTCGGCGCTGTGGATGACTGTCCAGCCCGTGACGTTCAGCTCCGGGAAGATGTCCTGCATGGCCCGGACAACGTGGGCAAGCTGCGGCGGCGCGATGGAGCGTCCGCCGTGCTTCAGCGTCTGTCCGTCCCAGGCATAAGCCCCCTTTGGCAGCAGCATGGACCCGATCAGCGCCAGCCGGTAGCCGGACAGGAGCGCGTGGTCGATGTGGCTGTTGTCGGCCGGGGACTGCAGGCCGTTCACCAGCCGGGCCGCAGGGACCGCCGGGAGGACCTGGCGGGTGATGAGCTGCACGGTGCGCAGTTCGCGCTGGATTCTGGCCTCAGCGCCAAAAATACCCCGTTTCCGTGGCGTCCCGTGTACCTGCTGGCTGGCCTGGGCGAACGGGATCAGCGGCACCGTGCCGGACGCCTCGAAAGCCTCAGCATCGTAGGGCGGGACGTACACGGGCGGGTCACCCGCTGTATTGCGGGGCGTGGTGGTCCTGTGCACAGTGGCCGAGGCATGGCTGCCCGCCGCCGGCGCATCAAAGTGCGCTTCCGCGGCGCCCGCGCCGGCAGCATTGCCGGCCGTGCCCGCGGCATAGGAGCGGTCGTAGGCCTTCCGGCGCGTGGGGTCCATCAGGGTTTCGTAGGCTGCCGTCACCTGGCGGAACGCTGCGGCATCCCCGCCATGGTCCGGATGGGCCTTTCGCGCGGCCCGACGGTAGGCCACTTTGATCTCCTTGTCGGTGGCCGTCACAGCCACTCGGAGCACCTCGTAGTGGGAGCTGCTGCTCTCGGTCAAACACTCATCCTCTTCTTCGTCTGGCCAGTCCGCCGCGGGCAGCCCGGTTCGCCCCAGTTTACGGCCTGCCCACACAACGTCTGCGCAGGCCTCAGTGGTTCCCTCGGCCGGCGTCTAGACTCTTTGAGGATGACGGCAGGCTGGCCGTCCGGCGAACATATTGGGGTGGGCGTGAAGGCACAAGCGGCGGCTGTACTCGTGGCGGGGGCGCTGCTTGGCGTGACAGCCCTGGGAGGCTGCAGTGTTGGCGTGCCCGATCCGGCCGCCCCGAAAGTGCAGGCAACTGTTACCGCCCTGGCCACCCCCACCATTACTCCAGGCCATGACGCGGAAGCAGTTGCGGCCAAGGACATGCCGTTCTCCGCCGGCGGTTCACTGGCCGCCGGGGTCCCCGTGGGCATCTCCGACGGAATGAAGGCGGCGCCCGGCTGGCAGCAGGTCAAGGAGGACGTGGCTGGCGAGAGCCAGTATTTGAAGGCTGATGGCTGTCTGGTGGCGGCCAAGGTCCGCACCAACCAGGTGCCGCTGGCGCGCCAGGACGATAAGGAGTCAACCATTGGCCTCTTCACGTACCTTGATCCGAGCATCCTGCCCGGTTACCTGAAGACCCAGTCGCTGCGGTGGGGCGGTGAGGTTGGCAAGCCGGGGCCAGCGGCTGAGGTGCTGGTACTGGAGACGCCCAGCCAACCAGGCGTCAGGTCGACGGCGGTGATGGCGAGGGTGTTCGGTGCCGCCGCATCGTCGGTCTACATTTCCGTGGCCTGCCCGGACGACGCCACACTGGCAGCCGCCCGGGCCGACGTCGCAGAACGCCTCCTTTTGGTGCCGCCGTCGAATTAGCAGTGCCGGTTACTTGCCGTGCCTGCGCCAGGACCCGGCGGGGGAGAGGCGGTTCAGGGCGAGCGCGCCCACGAGCAGGCCGAAGTCCCTTAAGGCAACGTCGTAGAAGCTGCCCAGGACCAGCAGATTGATGATGATTCCCAACAGCCAGACGGCAACCAGCAGGGAACCGAACCGGGGATGGACTGCCACCGCGATACCGGCGATGATCTCCACGACACCGACGATGTACATAAAGGTCTGCGCCGACACCGGCACCACGGCGGTGGCAACCGGCGCGAGGTAGATGGTCCAGTCGGTCAGGATGTTGGTGAACTTGTCCAGACCGAAGAGAATCGGTGCGATGGTGAAGACGGTGCGCAGCAGGAAGAACGCCTGCCTGTCGGGTGACATCGCCTGAAGCCGACCGCCTGCGTTGATTTTCGCGTTGGTTGTCATGGTGGACTCCTTCTAAAAGTAGGTATCATTATTTTAGAAACATAGGCTGGATTAAGCAATGGATGTTGTTTTTAGACTGAGGGGCACAGCGTGCGCAGACTTCCGTGGGGCCGCCGCATGGCGGCCGTCGCATCATTGGGCGACGAGAAGCGCCGGCAGCTTTTTGAGCTGATCGCCGCCTCGGATGCCGCAGTCGGGCGCGATGACGCAGCGCTGGCCCTTGGGCTGCCGAGGAGCACGGCATCCTTCCACCTCGACAGGCTGGTCCAGGACGGACTGCTGGAAGTGGAATTCCACAAGGCTGCGGGGAAGTCTGGTCCCGGCTCCGGACGGCCGGCGAAAATGTACCGGCAGGCAACGGGCGAGGTGGGTGCCTCCGTGCCTGACCGCAACTATGATCTCGCCGCTGAGCTGTTGGTCGCGGCGATCGAGCATTCCACAGCGACCGGCGGCCCGGTGGGCGGTTCCCTGCTGGCCGCGTCGTTCGGCAAGGGTCAGGCAATGGCCTCCGGCGCAGCCAGCCTGGCGGACTTCCTCGAAGGAGAAGGCTACGGGCCACGGGCTGACGGTGCGGGCGGTTTCGTCCTGGTGAACTGCCCGTTCCATCGGCTGGCGGACGGGCACCCGGACGTGGTCTGCGCCATGAACGGGTCGTTTCTGCAAGGAGCGGCAGCGGCGTGTGGGGAGCCGGAGGAGCGTGTGGCGCCCAACAGTGAGCCGGGCCAGTGCTGTGCCAGAATCACCCCGCCCTGACGCCTGATCGGCCAGGGCCGCGGATGCGCGTCATGGGCGCCGCTAGAATTGAGGCGTGCCCGTCTACCTCGATCATGCAGCCACCACGCCACTTTCTGCCGCGGCGCTGGCAGCCCTGACCCGGGAGCTTTCCCGCACGGGCAATCCTTCGTCCCTGCACGGCTCGGGCCGCCGGGCCCGCCGCTCCGTGGAGGACGCCAGGGAAGCCATCGCGACGGCGGCAGGCGCCCACCCCTCAGAGGTCATCTTTACGTCCGGAGGCACTGAATCGGACAACCTCGCCGTCAAGGGCCTGTACTGGGCCCGTTCCGGCGAGGACCCGGCACGGCGGCGTATCCTGTGCTCCGCCGTCGAGCATCATGCCGTCCTGGACACCGTTGAATGGCTGGAGCGGCACGAGGGCGCCAGTGTCACCTGGCTTCCGGTCGACAGCGAAGGCGTAGTGGACCTGGATGTCCTCGCCGCCGAGCTGGCCCGGGACCCTGGGACCATTGCGCTCGTGACGGTTATGTGGGCCAACAACGAGGTGGGCACCATCCAGCCGGTACACAGGATTGTGGAGCTGGCGCATGCCGCCGGGGTGCCGGTTCATTCGGATGCCGTTCAGGCCTTCGGCTCGCTGCCGGTGGATTTCAAGGCCTCTGGACTGGACGCCATGTCGGTTTCCGGGCACAAGATCGGCGGACCGGTGGGAGTCGGCGCACTCCTGTTGGGACGGGCCGTCAAGCTGACCCCGGTGCAGCACGGTGGCGGCCAGGAACGCGACGTGCGCTCCGGGACGCTGGACACGGCGTCCATCGCCGCCTTCGCTGCGGCCGCTGAAGCCGCCGCCGCACAGCTCGCCGCGGAGTCCGCGAGGATTGCTGCCCTGCGGGACAGGCTCATCGACGGCGTTCTTGAGCAGGTGCCCGACGCTGTGCTCCGTGGCGCACCGGGGGAGGGGCGGCTGCCCGGCAACGCACACTTCACGTTCCCTGGCTGCGAAGGAGACTCCCTGTTGTTCCTGCTGGATCTGGCGGGGGTGGAATCCTCCACGGGATCAGCCTGCACGGCCGGTGTCCCACGACCGTCCCACGTGCTGCTGGCCATGGGGCTGGACGAGGCGACGGCCCGCGGTGCGCAGCGCTTCACTCTGGGGCACGCCTCAGCCGAAGCGGACGTGGATGTCTTGTTGACGGCCCTCCCCGGCGCGTACCAGCGCGCCCGCCAGGCAGGGATGGCCGGCCATGAATCCTCGATCCAGACTGCGGGGACGGTGGCGCGTCAGGCGTCCTCCGGCAGGAGCTGATCAAGCCCGGCGGAGATGTCGGCCAGACGCTCCGCTGAGATGGGCGTTCTGGCCGAGATGAGGGCCTTGATGGTCTTCTGCGCGCCGGGCTGTGGCTTTCGCGGCCAGTTGACGCTCATGCCGGCCACCACCCTGGAATCCTGCTGCCAGAACGCGATGAACTCCTTGTCCTCCAGCGATCCCCGGATCACCGGCTCAGTGCCGGCAGCCAGGACCGTGAAGCCGGAGTACTCCATGCTGACGTCGTACTGATCGGTGTAGAAGTAAGGGATGGTGCTCAGGGCGGTGTCCTGGCTGAGCATGGCCCTGGCGGCCACCTTTCCGCCGTTCAGGGCGTTGGACCAGTGCTCGCTGCGGTGGTGCTGGCCGGTGAAGGGATGCAGGGCGTTGGCGATGTCCCCTGCGGCAAAGACGCCGGGCGCGCTGGTCCGCAGGGAGGCGTCCGTAAGGATCCCGTTGTCCAGGGCGAGGCCGGCCGCCTGCGCGAGTCCCGTCTCGGGAACCACGCCGACGGCGATGACCACGATGTCGGCCGGGAGCACCTCTCCGGAATCGGTGATTACCCCGGTGACAGCCCCGCTGTCACCGGTAATCTCCCGCACAGAGGCAGGAAGCCGGAAGATCACGCCGTTGGCTTCGTGGAGGCTGCGGAAGAACCGTCCGAGGTCAGGACCGATGGCCGAGGCCAGGGGGATCGCTTCCAGCCCGAGCAGGGTGACCGTGTTGCCGTACGTGGCGGCAGCCGCAGCCAGTTCCATGCCGATCCAGCCGGAGCCGATCATCACCACCTTCAGGCCGCCCGTCGCGAGGCGGCTGCGCAGCCGCCGGCTGTCATCCAGGGTGCGGAAGGTGGAAACGCCGGCAAGGTCGCTGCCGGGCAGGTGCAGCGTGCGCGGCGTCGCTCCGGTGGCGAGCAGCAGAGAACCGTAGGCCAGTGTGCTTCCGTCGTCCAGCTCCACTGTCCGGGTGTCCGGCCTGATGCCCGTGACGCGGGTAGCCAGGCGGAGGCCGACGTCGTTCTCCGCGTACCAGCCTGGCGGCACCACCGGGACGGCCTCCTCGCCGGCCGTCCCAAGCAGATACTCCTTGGATAAGGGCGGACGCAGGTAGGGATGGTGGCTCTCGGCGCCGATGATGGTCACCGGGCCGTCGAACCCTTCCGCCCGCAGGGTCTTGGCCGCGGTGGCCCCGGCCAGTCCGCCGCCGGCAATCACAATGCCCCCCGCGGTCGCAATGTCTTCAGCCATGTCCGCCCGATTCCCGCTGGTGCGTGCTCGAATTCTAAAACTGTATATTCTGACTTTAGAAGTGAAGGCCCGCCCGGTCAAGGGTCTTTTGGGGAGGATTCGGCGTGGCGATAGACTGGTGCGGCAGGCATTGTGCTATTCCTGCGGCCACCGGTTGATCGGCAGCCGCCCGCTGCCGGCATCCCCCGAACCCTAAAGAAAGCCAGCATGCGAGTTCTAGCAGCCATGAGCGGTGGAGTCGACTCCGCCGTTGCCGCAGCACGTGCCGTCGAAGCCGGGCACGACGTCGTCGGCGTTCACCTTGCGCTGTCCAGGATGCCCGGCACCCTGCGGACGGGCAGCCGCGGCTGCTGCACCATCGAGGACTCGCGCGATGCGTGGAGGGCTTGCGATGTGCTGGGCATTCCGTACTACGTCTGGGACTTCTCGGAGCGCTTCAAGGAAGACGTGGTCCAGGACTTCATCGATGAGTACGCTGCCGGGCGGACGCCCAACCCCTGCATGCGCTGCAACGAACGGATCAAGTTCGCAGCCTTGCTGGAGAAAGCTATTGCCCTGGGGTTCGATGCCGTCTGTACCGGCCACTATGCCAAGGTCATCCAGGACGCTGACGGTAATCCGGAGCTGCACCGCGCCGCCGACTGGGCCAAGGACCAGAGCTACGTCCTGGGTGTCCTGACCCACGAGCAGCTCAAGCACTCCATGTTCCCGCTGGCGGACACGCCTTCGAAGGCTGAGGTGCGGGCCGAGGCTGAACGCCGGGGGCTGTCGGTGGCCAACAAGCCCGACAGTCACGACATCTGCTTCATTCCGGACGGTGACACCGCAGGCTGGCTCGCCGAAAAGATCGACATGACCACCGGTGACATCGTTGACGAGACCGGCTCGAAGGTGGGGGAGCACCCGGGAGCCAACGCGTTCACGGTGGGCCAGCGCCGCGGCCTGAAGCTGGGGACGCCCGCAGCGGATGGCAAGCCCAGGTTTGTCCTGGAGATCCGGCCCAAGGAAAACAAGGTAGTGGTGGGGCCGCAGGCGCTCCTGGCCATTGACGAGATCCGCGGAATTAAGGTCTCGTGGGCCGGCCTGCCCATCGCGGAAATCGAAACCGGTGCCGAGTTTGACTGCTATGCCCAGGTCCGTGCCCACGGTGACCCCGTGCCGGCAACCGCGCGCATGCTGTCCGGCGAAGATACACCTCAGCTCCTGGTCACCTTGACCGATCCGCTGCGCGGTGTGGCGCCCGGCCAGACGGTGGTTCTCTACCAGGGCAGCCGCGTCCTGGGCCAGGCCACCATTGACGCTGCCCGGTCTTTGCAGCGCGCGGAGCTCTGAGGCAGAGCAGAATTACCCTGGTCAGGTAAATTTTGTGTCTCAACTCACAAAAATGCCGGTTGATGAGTCCGGCGTCTGGTTGAATCTAGGCATCAGGACAGCGCGCTGCCCGCTCAAGCCAAGACACCCATTTGCGGGCGGCGAGCGCGTACTCATCGAACAGAAAGTTCACAGATGACCAAGAGCACCAAAGCCTTGCGGAGCGTTATCGCGCTCGCAGGCGTTTCCGCTTTCGCATTGACGGCCTGCACCGGCCCCACAGATGGTGGCGGTGGCAGCACAGCCTCGGAGAATGCAAGCAGCGTCATTGCGTACGGCACCACGGACAAGGTCGTAGCACTGGACCCGGCAGGCTCGTATGACAACGGTTCGTTTATGATGATCAACCAGATTTACTCCTTCTTGCTGAATTCCAAGCCCGGTGGCGCCGACCCCGTGCCGGACCTTGCCGAATCGTCATCATTCACGAAGCCCACCGAATTCACGGTCAAGCTCAAGAGCGACCTCAAATGGGCCAATGGACACGTGCTGGATTCCAAAGACGTCAAGTTCTCGTTTGATCGCCAGAAAAAGATCAACGATCCCAATGGCCCGGCATCATTGCTGACCAACATCGAGTCCATTGCCACCCCCGATGCCAGCACCGTTGTCTTCACGCTGAAGCAGGCCAACGACCAAACGTTCCCGCAGATTCTGACCAGCCCGGCAGCCGTGATCGTTGACGATGAAGTCTTCCCGGCAGACAAGCTCCTCAGTGACGAGGAAATTGTCAAGGCCAACGCCTTCTACGGCCAGTACATCATCGACTCCTACAACAAGAACTCTCTGGTCAGCCTGAAGGCCTGGCCGGACTACAAGGGCGTTCTTGGCAAGCCTGCCAACGCAGGGGCCACGGTCAAGTACTACACGGACCAGACCAACATGAAGTTGGAGGTCAAGGGTGGCCAGATCGATGTTGCCAACCGCAGCCTGAGTGCCACGGACATCGATGACCTCAAGAAGGATTCCAACGTCACGGTCCATGTCGGACCCGGCGGCGAGATGCGGTACATCGTCTTCAACTTTGACACCATGCCGTTCGGCGCCAAGACCCCCGAAGCGGATTCGAAGAAGGCGCTTGCCGTCCGTCAGGCGGTCGCTGACCTCGTTGACCGCCAGGCCATCTCGGACCAGGTCTACAAGGGCACGTACTTGCCGATGTGGTCCAATGTCCCGTCCGGCTTCGTGGGCGCCAACGAATCCTTCAAGCAGGCGTACGGGGATGGCTCCGGCAATCCCAGCCCCGACAAAGCCAAGAAGGCCATGTCCGACGCCGGCATCACGGGCCCCGTGACTATCAAACTGCAGTACAACCCTGACCACTATGGCAATTCGTCCGGTGACGAATACGCCATGGTCAAGGACCAATTGGAGAAGAGCGGACTGTTCTCTGTGGATCTTCAGTCCACCGAGTGGGTCACGTATAACGCGGCGTCGAAGAAAGACAGCTACCCCGTTTTCCAGCTGGGCTGGTTCCCGGACTTCAGCGACGCGGACAATTATCTGACACCTTTCTTTGTGGGCGGTGGCTTCATGAACAACCACTACTCCAACAGCGAGGTCGAAAAGCTGATCGCCAAGCAGCTTGTGACAGCTGATAAGGCAGAGCGTGAGAAGACCATACAGGAGGTCCAGAACCTTCTGGCCAAGGACATCTCCACCCTGCCGCTGCTGCAAGGCGCCCAGGTGGCTGTTTCGGGGACCAACGTAAAGGGCGTGGATTCGACGCTGGACGCGTCGTTCAAGTTCCGGCTCGGCACCGTTTCCAAGTAGCACCTGTTGCACCTGCGTAGGAGGCAGGGCCGGCCGGCCCTGCCTCCTACGTGTTGGCTCAACACTTTTCGCTTTCCAGACCAAGCAGGTTCAGCATGGCCACATTGATAGATGCGCCGCCGCCAACGGTAGCGGCACCCACCTCCAAATCTGCGGGAGGTGGCCTCGGGAGATATATCCTGATTCGCTTCCTGTTGATTTTCCCCACGATCTTCATCCTCGTCACCCTCGTTTTCTTTCTTATGCGGATCACCGGCGATCCCATTACCGCTGCCCAGGGCGGACGCCTTCCGCAGGAACAAATTGACGCCTTGGTTCACCAGGCCGGATATGACCGGAACCTCTTCATTCAATACATCGAGTACCTTGGCAACATCGCCACCGGCAACTTCGGCCGGACCATTTCAGATGGCCGGCCTGTGGTCGAGATGCTGGTCAAATTTGGTGCCGCCACCCTGGAACTGAGCATCAACGCCCTTGTGGTGGCGCTGCTCGTAGGAATTCCGCTGGGTATGTTTGCCGCCCACAAGCGCGACAGAGTTCCTGATGCTTTTCTGCGCATGTTCGCCATCCTTTGCTATGCCACCCCTGTCTTCTTTGCAGGCCTGCTCCTGAAGCTGACATTCTCTGTAGGCCTGGGCTGGTTCCCGGTGGCCGGACGCGCCTCCACCACAACGGAATTGGCCATGAGCAGGCTCGCATCGCCATCCGGTGTCTACTGGCTGGACGCACTGCGCAGCGGCAACCTGTCGGCCTTCGGTGACATCGTCCAGCACGCGGTTCTTCCCGCCGTCGCGCTGGGCCTTCTGACCGCTGGCGTCTTCCTCCGCCTGGTCCGCACCAACGTGATCGGCACACTGGGCAAGGACTATGTTGAGGCGGGCAGGTCCCGTGGAGTCAGCGAATACCGACTGGTGACCCAGCATGCCTACAAGCCTGCACTGATCCCCATCATCACGGTGATGGGTCTGCAGATTGCCTTGCTGCTCGGCGGTGCGGTGCTGACGGAAACCACGTTCGAGTGGAAGGGCCTGGGCTATCAGTTGGCCCAGTACCTCACTGCGCGTGACTTTGTGGCAGTCCAAGGCATCGTAATGCTGCTCGCCGTCATTGTGGCGATCACCAACTTCGCAGTGGACATTGCCGCGGCCCTGATTGATCCGCGAGTGAGGTACTGATGGGCACCACATCAAGGGAACCAACAAAGAAGTCCTTGCTGGACCGGCTTCCGGTCTCGTCCCACATCCGCCAGAGCGTTGGCCTGCAACGCACCATGCTGCTCATCGGCGTCGTTCTTTGCGCTGTTTTTGTCGTGGCTGCGATCTTTGCGCCGCTGTTGGCGCCCTACGGGTATTCCCAGATTTCCGATGACACCGGTTCGTTCCCGGCGCAGGCCGAACCCGGTGGCAAGCATCTGTTGGGAACGACGGTGGGCGGCTACGATGTGCTGTCCCGGGTGATCTGGGGATCGCAGACAGCCTTGGCGGTGATTGTTGCTGCCGTGCTGATGTCTATCTTCCTGGGGGTGTTCCTCGGCCTGGTGAGCGGCTACTTCGGCGGCTGGTTGGACCGCGTGCTGGTGGTCATTGCCGACGCAATCTACGCTTTCCCGACGCTCCTCGTCGCTATCGTGATGTCGATTGCCATCAACAAGGGACAGTCTGGATTCTGGGGCGGAATCCTGGCCTGCGGGTTCGCCATCACTGCAGTGTTCGTGCCTCAGTACTTCCGCGTGATCCGCGCTGAAACCATCCGGCTCAAGGCTGAACCGTTTGTGGAATCAGCGCAGGTTGTTGGCGCCTCCAGCGCCAGGATAATAAGGAGGCACATCTTCTCCAACGCGACCCGGACCCTGCCGCTGATCTTCACGCTGAACGCCTCCGAAGCCATCCTCACTCTGGCAGGCCTGGGCTTCCTCGGTTTTGGTATCGAGCCAAGCTCCGCCGCTGAATGGGGCTTTGACCTGAACAAGGCGATGTCCGATGCCTCCTCCGGTATTTGGTGGACCGGTGTGTTCCCCGGCATCGCCATCGTACTGACGGTGGTTGGCCTCACCCTCGTGGGTGAAAGCATCAACGACCTGAACGATCCGCGACTGCGCGGGCGCAAGGCTGCGGGCGCCAAGGGCGCCCCGGGACCATCAACCGCGGCCGCGCAGGCTGCCATCGCAGCGGATGTGAGAGGACTGTGACCATCAATATTGATGCGGTATCTGACCAGTCCAGGCCGGCAGACCAGCCAGTTCTGGAGATCGACCACCTGAAGGTCACCTTCGCCACGGACGGGGGAGACGTCTACGCCGTGAAGGATGTGAGCCTCGACGTCCGCTCCGGCGAAGTCCTGGCCATCGTGGGCGAATCCGGCTCCGGGAAAACCGTGACCGCGAAAACCATTCTCGGGCTGCTGCCGGAGACTGCCACCAGCGGGGGCGCCGTCCTGATTAACGGGAACAACGTGATCAGCGTCAGCGCCGCGAAGCTGAGGCAGATCCGCGGCCGCGATGTGGCCATGGTGTTCCAGGAGCCCTCCACGGCCCTGAACCCGGTGTTCACCGTGGGCTGGCAGATTGCCGAGGGCATCCGTGCCCACGCCGGCGGGAAGCGGGTTTCGGCCAGGGATGCCAAGGTCCGTGCCATTGAAGCGCTGCGGAAGGTGGGGATCCCGGATCCGGAACATCGGGTCAACTACTATCCGCACCAGTTCTCCGGTGGCCAGAAACAGCGCGTGGTGATCGCGGCCGCGCTTGCCCTGAACCCGGGACTGATTGTGGCTGATGAACCCACCACCGCCCTGGATGTCACCGTCCAGGCCGAAATCCTGGAGCTGCTCAGGGACCTTCGGGACACGTACGGCACCTCGATCGTGCTGATCACCCACAACATGGGCGTGGTGGCCGATCTCGCGGATCGCGTGGTGGTGATGTACCAGGGTGACGTGGTGGAGGAAGCGCCGGTGCGGGTGCTGTTTGCCGAACCCAAAGAGGACTACACCAAGAAGCTGCTGGCCGCCGTGCCCCACCTGGGCCGGAACTCGGCCTCGGAGGGCCTGCTGGAACGCGCCCACCAGGGCTCACCGGTGCTGGTGGAGGCAACCAACCTGACCGTCGAGTATCCCGGCAGGCTGGGAACGCCGGCCTTCAAGGCCGTGGACGGGGTCAGCTTCACCGTGTCCCAGGGCGAAGTCTTTGGACTGGTGGGCGAATCCGGCTCAGGGAAGACCACCATCGGCCGGGCCATCGCGGGCCTGAACCGGACCACGGGCGGCAGCCTGAAGGTACTCGGCTACGAGATGCTGAACCTCAAGGAGCGTACGTTCAAACCCCTCCGGAAGGACATCGGCTTTGTTTTCCAAGATCCGGCTGCGTCCTTCAACCCGCAGCTGACCATCGGCGACTGTGTAGCGGAACCCATGATCATCCACACCGACCCGAGCCCGGCACAGGCGCGCAAACGCGTTGCTGAACTGCTCGAATCAGTGCAGCTGCCGGCGTCGTACGCTGAACGGTACCCGCACGAGCTGTCCGGCGGGCAGCGCCAGAGGGCGTCTTTGGCGCGGGCACTGATCCTGAACCCGCGGCTGCTCATCGCTGACGAGCCGACGTCGGCCCTGGACGTTTCGGTGCAGGCCAAGGTCCTGGAACTCTTCAAGGAAATCCAGGCCGAGTTCGGGTTTGCGGCGCTGTTCATCAGCCACGACCTCGCGGTGGTGGACATTCTGTCGCAGTGGGTGGGCGTCCTCTACAAGGGCAAACTCGTGGAGCAGGGCATCGGCAGCCAGGTGATGGGCGCGCCGCAGCACGACTACACCAAACGGCTGATTGCCTCCCTGCCGGTCCCTGATCCGGACGAACAGGCCCGACGCCGGGAAGCACACCGGGCGCTGTTGGCGCAGTAGGCACTCCCGGCGACGCCACAGCGGCGACCCCACAGTCGCGGAACCACCAGACGGACATCCCGCCCCCCATGCGGGGTATCCGTCCGCCGCTTAACACCGGAAGGATTTCCCCGGCCGCCCCATAGACTTGGACCATGACGCAGCAAAACCACGATGTTCCCGACACCGACACCTACGATGCCGCCGCGAGTTCGCTGGCAGGCCAGGTGGACAACTCGGTGATGGCGGAACTGCTGTCCATCCGCTCCAGCATCGACAACATCGACGCCACCCTGGTGTACCTCCTGGCTGAACGGTTCAAGGCCACCCAGAAAGTGGGCTTCCTCAAGGCCGCGCACCGGCTCCCCGCAGGGGACCCCGGCCGGGAATCCGCCCAGATCGCCCGTCTCCGGCGGCTGGCAGAGGATGCAAACCTCGATCCCGCCTTTGCGGAGAAGTTCCTGAACTTCATCATCGGCGAGGTCATCCGGCATCATGAAGCCATCGCCGAGGACCACCAGGCCGCTGCAGAGTGGAAGTAACTGCCACCGGGCTTGGGCCCTGGCCGGGGGAGGACCCCGTGGAGGCTGCCCGCATTATCCGCGGCGAGCTCGGCAGCCCGCACCTGCCGTTCCTGGCGGAGCTTCCGGACCGTGGAGTCGGCTCCGACGCCCTGGGGCGGACAGCCGCACTCCTGGTTGAAATGGCCGTGGATATCCAGCCGTACGGCTGGCGGCTGGTGGACCGTCCCGGCAAGGATTTCCGCCGGGCCGCGTCTGCACTGTCCACGGACATCAATGTCCTTGCCGACGTTGCGGGCGCCGAGGACACCACGGCCCCCGAACTAAAGGTTCAACTGCTGGGACCGCTGGGTCTTGCCGCCGGGCTGCACCTGCACAACGGTGAACGGGCACTGATCGACTACGGCGCGCGCCGGGACATTGCCGACTCACTTGCCGCAGGGGTTGGTGGTTACCTGTCCCGGATCTCCAGCGCGGTTCCGGGCGCGCGGCTGGTGGTACAGGTCGATGAGCCTGACATTGCCGCCGTACTGGCCGGCACTATTCCGACGTCGAGCGGTTACCGCACGCTGCGGGCGGTGGGTGGCCAGGAGGTCACCGAGTCCTGGCAGCTGGTGATCGAGGCAATGCGCGCCGCGGGGGCCGCCGAAATCGTCATCTCCGTGCCTGAAATTGAGGCCCCCATCGACCGGATCATTGCCGCTGGTGCCGACGGCGTGGCCGTGCCGCTGAGGGCTTTGACCACACGGCAATGGGAGCAGCTGGCCGCAGCGGTGGAGGCAGGCAAACGGATCTGGGCCGGCGCCCTGGACGTTAGCCGCGGCACACTGCCCAGGGTGGCCGACGTGGTGGAGTCTGTCTGGCGGCCATGGCACGAGCTGGGGCTCCCGGCGTCGTCCCTGGGCAGTATCCGGGTCACCCCCTCGGCGGGACTTTCCGGCCATACGCCAGTCACCGCCACAGCGGTGCTGGGCCGGCTCACCCAGGTGGCCGACGGCCTGAACCAGCGCGCACACGGCTGAGCGGGCCCGCCGTTTGAACGCACTACGGCCAACGGCTACGTCCGGTTTTCCCAACGGTCCGGCCGGGCGTAGCGGGGCAGGAAACTCTGCGCCGAACTGCCGCCAATGTAGGGACGCAGGCGGTAGTCGAAGCCGCCCGCATAGACAAGGACCTGCCCGATCTGCGGTTGCAGGACCTTGACCTGGATCCGGTGCTGACCGTGCTCGCCGGCATCGCCGTCCCACCACTGCTCGGCGTAGGCCTTGGCGTCAACTGTGGCCGGCAGCGGAAGCCGGAGGGGTCCCATGAACAGCCGGGACGCGTCGGAAACGCCGCGCAGCCTGCCCTCCTCCGTCACACTGAGCTTGAGGTCAGTCACCATGCGCCGGAAACGGCCCAGGTAGTCCACCAGCCGCGGGCCGCCGTCGGAATCCACGAGGCTGGTGGTGTCCTGGAAAATCCGCACGTGCCCTGGGAAACGGATTTCCCGTCGGGCGGTCAGGCTGGAGCGGCCGAACGGATCCTGGTGCGCATGGTTTTCAATCCGGAAGGGGATGCCTTCACCGTAATCCGGGAAAAACGCTTCCTCGCCGGAGGTGAGCTTGAGGAGAGGCCGCAGCCAGGCCTGCCGGCAGCCCACAACATCGAACACGCCCTCTCCGACGCCGTAATGCCCCGAGCCGGGCGCCAGGGAAAAGTACTCCTGCAGCTCAGGCTGCAGCCGGTGGTAGTCCTCGCCCAGGGCCTGCCGGTAAATAGGGACGTTCATGGTGACCTCCTGGCCGGTACCGTCAGCGGCGCTGCGGTGATTCACAATCTACCGGCCGCCTTGAGCCGGATGTACAGGTCGGCAAGCTGCGGCGGCAGGTGGTGTGGCTCCGCGTCCACCACTTCCACCCCGTGGTGCCGGAGCTCGGCGCTGACCGCGGCCCGTTCCAGGAGTACGCGTTCAGCCGCTGCCGCCCGGTATACGCCGGCGGCGTTCTCACGCTCACGCAGCATCTGCCCCAGCCTGGGATCACGGACAGCGGCCACCACCACAACGTGCTGCTGCGCGAGCTGCGCGGCTACGGGAATAAGCCCTTCCTCCGGTGCCCCGCCGTCCAGGGCCGTCAGCAGCACCACCAGGGACCGGTGTGCGGAGACCGCCCGGATCTGGCCCGGAAGGCTGGACCAGTCAAGCTCAATCAGTTCGGCCTCCAGGGGCGCCATCGCCTGCACCAGCTGCCCCAGGAGGTTGCCGGTGGTGGCGGAGCCGGCCCTGGCGCGCGGACGGCGGTCGTAGGCCAGGAAATCCACTCTGTCACCGCCACGCTCGGCCAGCACCGCCAGCAGGAGTGCCGCTTCGATGCCGGTATCCAGCCGGGGTTCGTCCTCGATCCTCGCGGCTGACGTGCGCGAGGTATCCAGCAAGATCACCACACGCCGGTCGCGTTCCGGGCGCCAGGTGCGGACGACGACGGCGGACCGGCGGGCGGTTGCGCGCCAGTCGATGGACCGGACGTCGTCCCCGCGGACGTAGTCCCGCAAGGAGTCGAATTCGGTGCCGGCACCACGGATCTGCACGGCGGCCTTGCCGTCGAGTTCGCGGAGTTTCCTGAGCTTCGACGGCAGGTGCCTGCGGGAATGGAACGGCGGCAGGACCCGGAGGAGGCCGCTGCAGTCAAACGTGCGTTGGCGTGCCGCAAGCCGAAGGGGTCCATGGGAGCGGACAGTGACGTGCCGGGCGGCCATGTCGCCACGGCGGACCGGCTGCAACCGGACGGTCATCCGGCCGCTTTCCAGGGCGGGGATGTCCAGGTCCTGGACCGGATTCACGGCCCCGGCAGACGGCTGCCACGCGTCCCGGACGGTCGCCCGCAGTCGTCGTCGGCCACCGTTGCGCAGGTTGAGGACCGAAGAAGCCATGCCGTGCAGGGCTACGTTGCCGGGATCGGCGCGCGTGACGATGATGGCCCGCGGGGACGCGGCCAGTACAAGGTCCAGGCCCAGGAGGACAGCGAGCGCCCCGACCACCTCCAGGACTGTTCCCCCGCCGGGGAACAGCAGTACCGGCACCAGGCCCAGCAGTGCCAGCAACACGAACCGTCCGGAGAGTGCCATGTGCGAGCGGATCAGCGGGGGACGGGGACGGACGCCAGGATGCTGCCCAGGACATCGTCCACGCGGACCCCGTCCATCTGGGCATCAGGCTGCAGGGCCACCCGGTGGCGCAGGCACGGCAGCGCCAGTGCTTTGACATCATCGGGGGTGACGAAGCTGCGGCCGGACAGCCACGCCCAGGCACGGGAGGTGTTCAGCAGCGCAGTCGCGCCGCGGGGCGAAACGCCCAGCTGGAACGAGGGCGCCTGCCGCGTTGCGCGCACCAGGTCCACGATGTAGCCGATGATTTCCGGTTCGACGGCAACGGTGGCCACTCCCTGCCGTGCCCGTTCGAGATCCTCGGCGCCGGCCACCGCGCGGACACCGGCCGCAGCAAGGTCGCGCGGATTGAAGCCGGCAGCGTGCCGCCGGATCACCTCCACTTCGTCAGTCCGGCCGGGCAGCGGCATTGTGAGCTTGAGCAGGAACCGGTCCAGCTGGGCTTCGGGGAGGGGATAGGTTCCCTCGTACTCCACGGGGTTCTGGGTTGCCGCCACCAGGAAGTTCCCCGGCAGTTGCCGGGACACGCCGTCAACCGAGACCTGCCGCTCCTCCATGGCCTCCAACAGGGAGGCCTGCGTCTTCGGCGGCGTCCGGTTAATTTCGTCGGCCAGGAGGATGTTGGTGAAGACCGGCCCCTCGCGGAAACTGAATTCCGAGGTGTGCGAGTCGTAGACCAGGGAACCGGTGATGTCGCCGGGCATCAGGTCAGGGGTGAACTGTACGCGTTTGGTGTCCAGGCTCAGCGCGGCGGACAGCGCCCGTACCAGGAGTGTTTTGGCCACCCCGGGCACGCCTTCGAGCAGCACATGCCCCTGGGACAGCAGCGCGATCAGGAGTCCCGTGACGGTGGCATCCTGGCCCACCACGGCCTTGGCTACCTCATGGCGGACATCCAGCAGTGCCTGCCGGGCGGGATCGGGCGTCCGCGGGGAAGTGTCCATGATCTGCGGGGCGCCGTACGGTTCGTTCATCGGGTCCTGACCTCGTTCTCTAGTTTGTCCAGTTCCTGTGACCATTGCACCAGCCTGGCTGCGGTACTGGGGCTTTCCTGGATCAGGCCGCTGATGTCGGTGGCCGGCCGGCCCAGGTGCCGGGCCGCTGCCTGCACCACGTCGTCGGCAGTGGCCTCGGATCCAACCCGAAGGGCGTGTGCCAGACGAACCAGGGTGCCGGCCCGAAGGTTGTCCCGCGCCCGGTCCAGTGCGTGGGAATCCTGATAGAGGCGCGCGCGGCCTTCGGCGGTCTCCACGGCCTTGACCACCACAGGCAGCGGTTCAAAGACGAGCGGGCCCAGGCGGCGCCCCCGCCATACGACGGCGAGCACGGCCACAAAGACCAGCCACGGCCCCAGGAAAGCCACCCAGTCAGGGGCAAGGTCATCAAGTGTCTGCGTTGACTCCGCAGCGGCCGCGTCGCCCAGTCCGGGCAGGTACCAGACGAGGTCCCCTGAGCTGCCCAGCGTCCGCAGGGCCAGCGCGGCATGGCCAGGGTCGGCAAGCCCGCCGTTGTTGAGGAGGGCGGTGCTGCCCAGGACGGTCAGGCCGCCGTCGTCCGTGCGGGCAAGCAGCCCGGCGGTGCTTCCCGGCGGGCTGAAGCACACCGTGCCGCCGTCGTACAGGAAGCCGCCGGTTCCGGACACAGCACCTGCCGCGGCGGGATCGCTGAGATCGCAGCCCGGTGCCAGGAGCGCCGTTGACTCCGGCACCACGCCCGCCTGGCTGATGCCGGTATCGAGGGCCTTCAGCGTGCCGAGCCGCGGCGTCACCAGCACCACGCGTCCCGCACCTGCGGTCAGTTGTTCCAGCCGGGATTGGTCCAGGAATCCGCTCCGGTCGTACAGGAGCAGGGTGGCACCTGGCCGGTCCGCGAGTGCCGCGGTGGCCGAGTCAAAGGATTCAACATCCTGGACCTCGACTCCGTGGCGGCCCAGTATCTCGCTGACCGCCCTGGCGCCGGCCGGCCCGGCGTTGTGGACGGACAAGGGCAGGGAATCGCCCTTTGACGCGAGTTGGGTGGAAATGACCACCGCCAGTCCAACGGCGGCCACCGCGCCGATCGCTGCCCCGCCGCGGTGCCGCCGGAGCCAGGAACCGGTACCGGTACCGGACCCGGAATCTGACCCGGAATCCGATTGGAGTGCAGGGGCGAAACCCGGCTGTGCCTCCGGTGCACTCTGCGTCAGAAGGTTGGGCGTCAGGCGATCCAGCGAAGGGTTCTGCATGGTGGGACCCTGCGTCATCGCGGAACCGCCGGTTCGTCACGTTCAGAGGGCAGGGCCGCGCTCGCCGGCGTGAGGGACTGCAGGGTGACGTCCAGCCTGCGCACGGCGGCATAGTCAGCCTGGTCCGCGTATTCATTGCCGTAGCGGATCCCGTCGAAGGTATGCGCAGTTTCCGTCAGGTGGCCGGCCTCTGACGGAAACGGCGTGGCCAGTTCGTGTGCCACCTCGTCGGCGGTCCGGCCGGGCCGCGCGTCAAGAACCGTTCTGTCCTCGGCCGTGCGCACCAGCGCACGGAAACAGTCCACGACGGCGGCACTCCAGGCGCCGGCTGCGGCTGCGGCTTCCGCACGCTGGCGGTAGGCCGTGGCACTGACTGTTGCGTCGGCGTCGAACACGTCTGCGGCACGCTTGGCTTTTGCATTGAGGCGCGGGCGGGCCAGGATGACCGTCGCGCCGATCAGCACGGCGAAGGCCACGCCGATCCAAGGCGCCGCGACGGTGCTGTCCGGGCCGGAGAGGCCGTCCAGGGACCGCAGCCAGTCCAGGATGCCCGCCCAGACGCTGTCCAGCCAGCCGGGGGCCGCGTCACGGTATTCAGGCTTGGCAAGTTCTTCTTCGGCCCAGCGGCGGGCCTCGTCGCGGCCGGGCAGGACCGGTGGTTCAGCGGCCATCGGGCCATGCCTCGAACGGTGGCGTTCCGTTTGGCGGTCCCCCGTAGGGCGGCCGCGGAGTTTGGCCGGGTCCTGCCCTGTAGGCCGCGACGCCGCGGCCCGGGACGCCGTCGGGATCCGCGCCCGATTCCAGCAACCGGAGCAGGACGATATCCAGTCCATCCCGGCGCATCCTGAGGTCAAGGTAGAGCAGCGCCATAACGGAGGTCTGGAAAGCGAACCCCACCGCTCCCACCATCGCACCAACGATCGCGGTGGCAACGCCCGCCACCACGGCCGCCGTCATAGCCTGCTCGGCACCACCATGCGGTGAGACCACTCCGGTGTAAAAGCCGGAGAGAAGAGAGACCGGAATGGTGACGATCTGGACGATAACCCCCACCATGATGCCCACCACCAACGTGATGCCCAGGAGCCGCCACCAGCTGTTTCGTGTGAGTTCCCAGGAGCGGCGTATGCCGGCCACCGCCCCGAGCTCTTCCACCACCACGGCAGCGGGAGCCACCATCAGTTTGATGTAGACCCACATGTACAGCACAAAGCACACGAGACCCAGCGGGATCAGGATCAGGGCGCCCATTCCACCCACCGTGCTGACCAGCAGCACTGCCAGCGCCGCAAACAGCAGCGCTACGACGAGCCCGGCGCCGACCAGCAGCGCCGCGAGGCGGATCAGTGCCCACGCGCGGGACCGCGCCAGTGCCCACATCTGCCTGAAGCCAGTGGGGCGGTTGAGGACGGACCTGGCGACCGGGACCACCATGGCGCCCTGCAGGACCGCCGACAGGAAAACGGTCAGCACCGAGGCCAGCACGACGCCGGACGCGAAGGTGAGCGCCACCGGCACCAGATCCTGCTCTGACAGTCCCTCCGCCCAGGTCTCCAGCGACGCCGCCGACGTGGCGGAAAATGCCGTGAGGACTGCCGTCAGCACTGCGGCGAGTGTCTGCGCCAGCAGCGCGGCGCCCAGCATGGCCTTGGCATTGCGCCGGATCGCCTGGAAGGAGCCGTCCAGGATCTCGCCGAACATCAGCGGCCGCAGGGGAACGATGCCGGGTTTGGGCGGGGCCACGTAGCGGGGCTGTTGGAAGGGCGGCGGGCCGCCGTACGGGTTGTGCGGAGGTGTGCCCCCAGCCGGCGGGCCACCCGGGGTTGGGCCCCACACCGGCTGACCGCCCCAAGAGTGCTGTGCCGGACCTGGCGGGGGACCCCACGGAGGCAGACTCCCCGGCGGCTGGCTCTTCCCAGCCTCGCCGGCCGGATTCGGCAGCTGCATGTTTGGATCCTGGTTGGGCACCCTGTTCCTCCCCCCGTGCGGGACTGTCCGCGTATTGCCAGCCTATAGTTCCTCCGTCGGGCGTCATAGCGTGGCGCCATGCCGTAAGGCCGTTGAACAGGACAAACCCTGTTCAATAAGGGAACATATAACTATGAAGGCACGCATTCTGGTAGTTGACGATGACGAAGCGCTGGCCGAAATGATTGGGATTGTTCTGCGCAATGACGGCTTTGAGCCGGTTTTTTGCGCCGACGGCAGCCAGGCGCTGGATATTTTCCGCTCATCGAAGCCTGACCTCGTGCTGCTTGACCTCATGCTTCCCGGCGTGGACGGCATCGAGGTCTGCCGGCAGATCCGTTCCGAATCGGACGTACCCATCGTGATGCTCACCGCCAAGTCGGATACGTCCGACGTCGTCCGCGGCCTTGAGTCGGGCGCAGACGACTACGTGCCCAAGCCTTTCAAACCCGCCGAACTGGTGGCGCGGGTGCGTGCCCGCCTGCGGCCCGGCGACCAGAAGGCGCCTGAAACCCTGCGGATCGCAGACATCACCATCGACGTGGCCGGCCACACCGTGAAGCGTGCCGATGAGCGGATCTCGCTGACGCCCCTGGAGTTTGACCTCCTCGTAGCCCTGGCCCGGAAGCCATGGCAGGTGTTCACCCGCGAGCTGCTCCTGGAGCAGGTCTGGGGCTACCGCCATGCGGCGGACACCCGGCTGGTCAACGTTCACGTCCAGCGCCTCCGGTCAAAAATTGAACGGGATCCGGAAGCTCCCGAAGTTGTATTGACGGTTCGTGGTGTCGGCTACAAAGCAGGTTCCTGAGCCCTCAGGACCAGAAGGGCACCGCGCCCCGGACCTTCCCGCTGCGAAGGGCCCGGAGCATACTGATGCGCTGCCGGCGGAGCTGGCAACGCTGCCGTTCCGGGCACGGATCTGGCGGCGCCGCGGAGTCATCGTGGGGCTGCGGGTGGGCCGCCTTGTCCAGATCGGCGTGACCCGTTTCTTCCCTGCTATCCGTTTTGCCGGGCGGTCCATGCGTCGGCGCTGGCGCCGGTCCCTGCAGTTCCGTACCGTCCTCACCACCCTGCTGCTGGCTGTGACATCCTTTGGTGCCGTGGGCGCCTACCTGTCCAACCAGATCGCCAACAACCTTTTCCAGGAGCGCCTGACTCAGGCGGAATCCGAAACCCGGTACTACGTCAAGCAGGTCCAGGAGACGTTCGACGGTGCCCAGGTCACGGACCAGTCCAGCGTCATCACCCTGGTCTATGACACTCTGAACGCCGTGGAGGGCCGCGGCTCCGTCATCCAGCGCCGCTACGTTTTCGAAGCCAAACCCGAGCAGACCAAGCCCAGGAACCGCTGGGTGGAGTCGCGGGCGTCGGACCAACTGACCGTCAGCGTCATCCCGCCTGAACTCCGTACGGCAGTCCAGGCATCAGGCAAGGACCAGTACTGGGCATCCACCGTGATTCCGGTAGGTATCGAGGACAGGCCGGGCATCGCCGTGGGCAACCTGGTGACATTCAACGGGACTGTGTATGAGCTGTACCTGATCTATGACGTCAACACGGCTCAGCAGACGCTCGACGAAATCCAGGGTGTCCTCCTGGCCGGCGCCGCGGTGCTGGTGCTGATGATCGGGGCCATCGCCTGGTACGTCACCCGCAACGTGGTCAGCCCGGTCAGCCATGCTGCCCTGGTGTCGGAGAAGCTCGCGGCCGGCCAGTTGCAGGAGCGGATGGTGGTCAAGGGCGAGGACGAGGTGGCACGCCTCGGGGCGTCGTTCAACCACATGGCCGCCAGTCTCCAGGAGCAGATCACCCAACTGGCCATGCTCTCCCAGATGCAGCAGCGGTTTGTTTCCGACGTCTCGCATGAACTCCGCACGCCCCTGACCACCGTCCGGATGGCCGCGGAGGTGTTGTACGACGCCCGCCACGACTTCGACCCCATCAACAAGCGCTCCGCCGAACTCCTGTACAACCAGGTGGAGAGGTTCCAATCCCTGCTGGCCGATCTTCTCGAGATCTCCCGCTTCGACGCCGGCGTGGCCATGCTCGACGCCGAGCCCGAGGACATCCTGCAGGTGATTGCCCACGTCATCGACGGGGCGGCGCCCGTCGCGGCCGAATACGGCTCTGAGATCATCCTCCGGGCGCCCGCCGAGGGAATTGTCGCGGAAATGGACGCCAGGAGGATCGACAGGATCCTGCGGAACCTCATCCTGAATGCTGTGGAGCATGGCGAAGGCAGGCCGGTTACCGTGACTGTGGCGGCCAACCAGTCAGCGGTGGGGGTAGCTGTCCGGGACCAGGGGATAGGCATGACTCCTGCCGAGGCCGCCCGTGTCTTTGACCGGTTCTGGCGTGCGGATCCGGCCCGGGCCCGCACCACCGGAGGCAGCGGCCTGGGCCTGTCCATCGCCATGGAGGACACCAAACTCCATAATGGCTGGCTGCAGGCATGGGGAAACAAGGGCAGAGGGGCCAACTTCCGGCTGACCATTCCGTTGCGCCAGGGCGAGGAGATCGACCGGTCACCCGTACAACTTGAGCCGGAGGACATCATCCTCCCCGAGCTTCCTCACGCCAAGAACGTGCTGGTCCTGGGGCCAGGAACGCCGAAGGAGTCTTCATGATGGGACGAGGAGTGCGCATAATGCTGAAGAGGAGCGTTGTGCTCCTCGTTGTTGTGCTGCTGCTGGCTTCGTGCGCGCGCATTCCCACTTCCGGGCCGGTGGGGAAGAGTGCGGAAGGCAGCGCCGGAAACGTCAATGCACCGGTATTCCTCCCGGCCGCGCCCCAGGCCGGCGCTACTCCGGAAAACATCATTGATTACTTCTACCGTGCCGGTACCGGTTACGAGGGTGACTACGCGGTGGCCCGCGAATACCTGACGCAGGCAGCGTCAGTGTCTTGGAAACCGGACCAGCGCGCACTGGTCTACCGCGAGGCGAAAGTGGTGGGCACCGGCGTCGACAACGTCTACAACTACCAGTTGGACGTGTCCTACAGCGTAGATGTTGACGGCATCGCCACCCAGATGCCCGAAGGCACCATCGAGAACATCCCGGCCACGCTCACCCAGGTGGACGGCGAATGGCGGATCTCAGCCATCCCGGACGGAACCGCGATCCCGGAGGAAACCTTCAAGGTCATCTACGGGGCCTACCCCATCTACTTCTATGATCCCAGCTTCACATATGCTGTGCCCGACGTCCGCTGGTTCATCAAGAACAAGACCGTCAAAGCCATGACCAGCGCCCTGCTTGCCGGCCCCGCACCGTACCTTCGCGGTGCCGTGGTGAGCGCCTTCCCGTCCGGCATCAAGCTTGCCCGCGAATCGGTTCCGGTGGTGTCAGGTGCCGCGCAGGTGGACCTCACCGCCAAGGAACTCACGGAGGCGTCCACGGAGGACAGGCTCCGGATGCAGACACAGCTTGCACTCACATTCCGCAGCCAGCCCGACGTCGTTAATGTGGAGCTGCACGCCAACCAGGACCTGGTCCGGGTCGAGGACAACGGCTCCGTGCTGCCCCCGGTGCGGGACAAAAACGTGCCGGTCCGCGAGATCGCCGTCAGCGGCAATGAGCTGGTTCGCTACGAGAACAACAGGGTGTCCCCGCTGCCGGGTATGCAGCCTGTGTCCGCGCTCGGGCCGCGCTACCCGGCGGAATCTCCGGTGTCCCAGACCGTGGCTTTCCTTAACGACAGCCGGACGACGCTCTTCAGCATGGTGCCGGGACAGCCGGCCCGGGCGCTGACAACTCGCACCACCATCACGCACCCTTCCTTCAGTCTTCATGACTGGGTGTGGGCCGCAGGGCCGGGAGCCACCGGGGGCACTGAGGTGGTCGCCTACCGGCCCATCGGGGTGGCCGAAGGCGCCGCTGTTCCCACCGTTACCCTCACGCCGTCCTGGCTGGCCGGAAGAATTGTCAAGGAGTTGAGGATTTCCCGTGAGGGTGTCCGGGCGCTGGTCATTTCGGAGCAGAACGGCAAAACGACGGTGCAGATTGCCGGGATCATCCGGAATGCCGACGGGACTCCCCGGGAACTGACTGCCCCCATCACCCTGGTGGCTTCCGGCGACCCGGACCAGGGCGTCTGGGTGAACGACACCACGGTTGCCGTGATGAAGTCATCGGCAGGCTCGAACGTTACGCCGGAGCTGCTGTCCCTCACCTCCGGGCAACCCCAGCAGCTGGCGCCCTGGCCTGGCCTGGTGTGGCTCAGCGCCGGCAACGGGCTGGAGGAAATCTACGGCCAGTCGGCCGAGGGCATTTTCCAGCGTCTGGGCAACGGCTGGTCGCCCCAGCTTAAGGGCCCCATCGACCCATCATTCCCCGGCTAACGTGCTGTCCACATAGCGCGGCCTGGGGGTTCCGGGGGCCGCGGCCGAGAGGCCACCATGGGGTGTGACCGAAGCCCAGCCCGCACATCCTCCCGCTCGGCACCTTCCTGTCCTGCGCTCTCCTGCGCGCAGCTCCGAGGGCGGTGCTGCCAGTCGCGCCGAGGACAGTCCTGCCAGAAGTGCTGCAAGCCTGGATCCGGACCTTCTGCCCCCTGCGGTGCACGCCAAGCATCGCGGCGGCTACAGCCGCCGCTGGTTGCGGGCCGCCGAACAGATGGGAGCCGCCGCCGCCGAGTTGCTGGCACTTTCCATCCCTGTGGACTGCGTCTGCTGTGGCGCAGAGGACCTGGCCTTGTGCGTCATGTGCGAACGACAGGTGCGCCTGCTGACCAGTCACCCGTTCCGGGCAGAGGAACAGGCGCCGGCCCTGATGAAGGTCGATGGCGGCCTGATCCTTCCCGTAGTGGCGGCGGGGGTGTACCGCGAGGAGTTGGCACAGGCTGTGCTGTCGTTTAAGAGCCATGGCCAGCTCCAGCTCACCTCTGTCCTGGCGCGGGGTCTGGGGCGGGGCATTGCCGCGGCTGTGGCCGGCGTCGACGGCGTCTGCCTGGTTCCGGTGCCCAGCAGCACGGCGGGCTACGTCAAGAGGGGCTTCAGCCCGGTCCACCTCCTGCTTGCAGAGTTGCGGCGGGGGACCACCCTTCCGGGGGTGCCGGTCGTTGACGTGATCCGGAAATCAAGGCGGCGCGCCGCACTGGAACGGCTGCCTGGAGGCCAAAAGGGACTCGGCCGTGGTGCCCGGGCGAGCCGGCTCAGGGGGTCCCTGAAAGTCCCGGGACGCCAGGGCGCACGAGTGACCGGCCGCCTGTGCATCATTGTCGACGACGTGCTCACCACAGGGGCCACAGTGGCGGAAGCAGCCCGCGCGCTCCACGTCAGCGGCGCCGTGGTGGTGGGGGCTGTGGTCCTCGCCGCGACACGCCCGCCGGATTCAGCTGGCGGCGAATCGCCCGGCCCGGGAGCCGGCGGAAAGCGGCCCGTCTTAGAAAAAAATAAACGAAGAAAGGATGAATAACAGGTGGCCATGAACTAACGTCGGTTGTGGGTACCAAGAACAAGTTGTACCTTTCGATGGCGGCTCGGAAAGGGGCTCGACTGTCAAGCAGATCGGCCCATGGGAAGTGTCGCCGTCGTGTCACCGAAGTCATTTGGAGGGCACCATGGAGTTTATGATCAGCGGACGAAATCTCACGGTCTCAGACCGATTCCGCGAATACGCCGGTGAAAAGATCTCGAAGATCGAGTCACTTGGCGACAAGGTCCAGCGGGTAGATGCGAAGGTTTCCAAGGAAACGAATGCACGCCAGACCGGCGACCAGCTCACCGTTGAAGTGACGGTTCTGGGCCGGGGACCCGTAATCCGTGCCGAAGCCAGCGCCGCAGACAAATTTGCTGCGTTCGATCTCGCCTACACCAAGCTCCTTGAACGTCTCCGCCGCGCCAAGGACCGCAAGAAGGTCCACCACGGGCGTCACACACCCAAGGCAGTACGTGAGGCCACCGCGTCACTGGAACCCGCAAGTACCAGCGAGCCCATTTACGTCGAGGCGAGCCATCGCAGCGAAGCCCAGGCAGCACCTGTTGAACGATCGCCCTACGAGGTCGAGAACGACATCCCGGCAGGGGACTCTCCTGTACTGATCCGGCGCAAGGTCTTCCCTGCGGCCTCCCTCACCCTTGACGATGCTGTGGACAACATGGAGCTCGTGGGCCACGATTTCTACCTGTTTGTGGATAAAGCCACTAACACGCCCTCGGTGGTCTACCGGCGCCGTGGCTGGACCTATGGAGTGATTACCCTGGACCACGAATGCGAGCCAGGGGAAACGGCCGTCGAAGAAAAAATCCTCGCCTACCGCTCCGATGACGAGGCTGCAAGGATCTAGGTCGCTTTACGCCTCTCAATGAAAGGACTGATGTGCCAGCGACGCTGAGCCTAAACCAGGCCCGGCGGATCGCACTGGCAGCTCAGCGACTCGACAAAGGACGGCCCGCCGGCCCCGTGACCCTACGGACGGTGGGCCGTACCTTTGCCCGGATCCAGCTTGTCCAGATCGATTCCGTCAACGTGTTGTCCCGCAGTCACTTTCTGCCCTTCTTTTCAAGGCTCGGCAACTACGACCGCAACATACTTCAGCGGATGGCCAGCTCGCCTCCCAGACGAATGATGGAGTACTGGGCGCACGAGGCCAGCTTCATCCGGCCCGAGCACTTCCAGGACCTCCGCTTGTGGCAGAAACGCACGTGGGTGGGGGCAGCCGCCATGGACCCGGAACTGCGCGACGCCGTGGCCGGAAAGATCCTCGGCGCCCTCGCCAAAGGGCGGCCCATGACAGCCGCGGAACTGACGGCGTACATCGGGCATGTGGAGGACCGGCGGGACGACAACTGGGGATGGAACTGGAATGCCGTTAAACGCGTGCTTGAAGACCTGTTCGAGGCCGGCACCATCTCCGCGGCGTCCAGAACCGAACAATTCGAGCGAAAATACACGCTGACGGCCAAGGTACTGCCGCGCCGGCTTGCCCTCGAAGTCACGCCGGACCCTGTTGAGGCCATGCATCGGCTCATCGACGCCGCCGCGCAAGCCCATGGCATCGGAACCGTGAAGTGTTTCGCGGATTACTTCCGAACGCCCGTCAAGGCGGCAGCTTCTTCGGTGGACCATCTGGTCAGCATGGGGAGGCTGGAGCCGGTGGCTGTCGCGGGCTGGGACCGGAAGGTATATCTCCATGCCGACGCAGCCAGGCCGCGGCGGGCAGATGGGCGGGCCCTGCTCAGTCCCTTTGACTCCCTTGTCTTCGAACGGCGCCGGCTGGAGGAGCTCTTCGGGTTCCACTACCGGATCGAGATTTACACGCCCTCGCACCTCCGGCGCTTCGGGTACTACGTCCTGCCCTTCCTGCTGGGCGAGACGATCGTGGCGCGGGTGGACCTTAAAGCGGACCGTGCGGCAGGAAAACTGATGGTCAGGTCCGCGTACGGTGAGCCGGACGCACCGCCAGGAACCGCCGTCGAAGTCGCCGCCGAGCTGGAGCTGATGGCCGGATGGCTGGAGCTGGACGACATTGTGGTCAGCCCGGTCGGCGACTTGGCGGAGTCCCTCGCGGGGGCCCTGCACCACCGTGCGGGCCCGCTCCGCTCTCAGGGAACACCGGCCGCGTGGCCTGTGTCTCTCCCGTAGACTAAAAACGCCAGAATTCGGCAGCATAAGACTGGGAGTATCTTCACGTGGCATCACTTATCGAAAAACTTCTCCGCACGGGTGACAAAAAAACCCTGCGGCAACTGCGGAACTATGCCGATTCCATCAATGCGCTCGAAGACTCGTTCAAAACCTTCACGGATGCAGAGCTCCGCGAGGAAACTGACCACCTCCGCGCCCGCCACCAGGACGGTGAGCAACTGGACGATCTCCTGCCGGAGGCTTTCGCCGCGGTGCGCGAGGCCTCATCCAGGACCCTGGGCATGCGTCACTTTGACGTCCAGCTCATGGGCGGCGCTGCCCTCCACCTCGGCAACATCGCCGAAATGAAGACCGGCGAAGGTAAGACGCTCGTGGCCACCGCGCCCGCCTACCTCAACGCCCTCACCGGCAATGGTGTCCACGTCATCACGGTGAACGACTACCTTGCCGAATACCAGTCTGACCTCATGGGCCGGGTCTACCGGTTCCTTGGCCTGACCAGCGGTTGCATCCTGTCCAACCAGGATCCCGCGGTGCGCCGGCAGCAATACGCCGCGGACATCACCTACGGCACAAACAACGAGTTCGGTTTTGACTACCTGCGCGACAACATGGCGTGGGACCAGTCAGAACTCGTCCAGCGTGGCCACAACTTCGCCATTGTTGATGAGGTCGACTCCATCCTCATCGACGAAGCCCGCACACCACTCATCATTTCCGGCCCGGCACAGGGCGACACCAACCGGTGGTACAGCGAATTTGCCAAGGTAGTGCAGCGGCTGAAGGCCGGTGAGGACTACGAGGCGGACGAGAAGAAGCGCACCGTCGGCGTCCTTGAAAGCGGCATCGAAAAGGTGGAGGACTACCTGGGCATCCAGAACCTCTACGAATCCGCCAACACGCCGCTCATCGGCTTCCTGAACAACGCCATCAAGGCCAAGGAACTGTTCAAGCGGGACAAGGACTACGTCATCCTCGACGGCGAAGTGCTGATCGTTGACGAACATACTGGCCGCATCCTGGCCGGGCGCCGCTACAACGAGGGCATGCACCAGGCCATCGAGGCCAAGGAAGCCGTGGAGATCAAGGCCGAAAACCAGACGCTGGCCACGGTGACGCTCCAGAACTACTTCCGGATGTACTCCAAGCTGGCAGGCATGACCGGGACGGCCGAGACTGAGGCCGCCGAGTTCATGGGCACGTACAAGCTCGGCGTGGTGGCCATCCCCACCAACCGGGACATGCAGCGCCTCGACCAGTCAGACCTCGTGTTCAAGAACGAAAAGGTGAAGTTCGACGCCGTCGTAAAGGACATTGCCGAGCGTCACGAGGAGGGCCAGCCCATCCTGGTGGGCACCACAAGTGTCGAAAAGAGTGAATACCTCTCCGGGCTGCTCGCCAAGGAGGGCATCAGGCACGAAGTCCTGAACGCCAAGAACCACGCCCGTGAGGCGGCCATCGTTGCGCAGGCCGGACGCAAGAGTGCTGTCACGGTGGCCACCAACATGGCAGGCCGAGGCACGGACATCATGCTGGGCGGCAACGCCGAATTCACCGCGGTGGCCGACCTCGCCAGGCGCGGGCTGGACCCGGAAGAGAATTCCGAAGAGTACGAAACCGCCTGGCCTGCTGCCTTGGAGGCCGCCAATCAGTCCGTGAAGGACGAACACGAGGAAGTCTTGAACCTCGGCGGGCTGTATGTCCTGGGAACTGAGCGTCACGAGTCCCGCCGCATCGACAACCAGCTCCGTGGCCGTTCCGGCCGCCAGGGCGACCCCGGCGAATCACGCTTCTACCTCTCCCTGACCGATGACCTGATGCGGCTCTTCAACTCCGGCGCAGCCGAGCGGTTGATGAACAGTTCCGTTCCGGATGACGTGGCTTTGGAATCGAAACTCGTTTCCCGGGCCATCGCGTCGGCGCAGGGCCAGGTTGAAGGCCGCAACGCCGAGCAGCGCAAGAATGTCCTGAAGTACGACGACGTCCTGAACCGCCAGCGCGAAGCCATCTACGGTGACCGCCGCCGGATCCTCGAAGGTGACGACCTGCACGAGAAGGTCCAGTTCTTCGTCGAGGACACCATCACCGCCCTGATCGACTCCGCCACGGCCGAAGGCAATGGCGACGACTGGGACTACACCCAGCTGTGGACCAACCTCAAGACGCTCTACCCTGTCAGCGTCACAGCGGAAGAGATCATTGAGGAAGCCGGTGGCAAGTCCAAGCTCACTGTTGAATTCCTCAAGGAAGAACTGCTCTCCGATGCCCGCGTGGTCTACCAGACCCGGGAAGAGACCATCGGTTCCGAAAGCATGCGCGAGCTGGAACGCCGCGTGGTGCTGTCAGTCATCGGGCGTAAGTGGCAGGAACACCTCTACGAGATGGACTACCTCAAGGAAGGCATCGGCCTGCGTGCCATGGCACAGCGTGACCCGCTGGTGGAATACCAGCGCGAGGGCTTCACCATGTTCCAGAGCATGATGGAGGCCATCCGCGAGGAAAGCGTCGGTTTCCTCTTCAATCTTGAAGTTGAGGTGACTCCGGCCCAGGATGTGGTGGTTCCGGACGCAGCCGGCGGCCACACCGAGCACGTTGAGCCGCAGATCCACGCCGCCGGCCTGGAAGCGCCGGAGAAGCCTGCCCAGCTGCAGTACACGGCTCCCCGTGAAGACGGCGCATCCGAGACCCGGGTGGAAGCCCGCTCCTCGTCCAAGTCCGGCAACCCGGCCAAAGCTGCAGCGCAGGACGCCACCAAGCGTCCGGCCAAGAAGAAGCGCCGCTGATCCAGTCACAGTTTCCAGGCAAATACCTGTAGGCCGTAGCCGGACAAAAGAAGTGCCCGGAGCAATTTAGCTCCGGGCACTTCTTCGTCTGTGACCGCGTGGCTGCCAATTGTGGGCAAACGGTCAGCCGACCATAAACTCGGTCACGCGCCAGACCTGCTTGCTGCGTTCAAGGCGGACCGCCACCGCCCGGGCCCGGACATCGTCGACCACCACGGCGCTTGCCTCATAAATGCCCGGGGCGACCTCGCATGCGCGGACCGAGCGCACGATGGAGTTCCTGTGCAGCCGGGCCAGGGATGGCGAGGCGGACCGGCCCTGTTCGCGGCGGATCAGGGCCGAGCGGTGCTGCAGGACGGCGAGGCAGCGCGGATCCAGGCGCCGCGCGAGCTGGTGGATCGGCCGGATGCCGGCGAGGACTTCCATGGCCGCCTGGACGGTGCTGCGGGTGATTGCCAGGATTTCTGAGGTCTCGTCTGCAGCACGCAGGGGCGCGACCGGCGCGGAAGTGGTGCGCGGAGGTGCCTGGCGGACTGCTGCCACGCGGCCCGGGTTAACCGGGGCGGAGCGGATTGGCGTAACTGCGTACATGTGATTCCCCTTAGTCGTGAGCTGATGAATGTCGGAACGTGGGTCAGGCCGCGGAGGGTGCTTTCAATATCTGCCCGGGCAGCAGGACGTGCGGGCTCTCGCCGATCTGGGATTTGTTGGCCTCATACCAGCGGGGCCACTGCAGGGCGACGTCCACATCCGACGCAGCCGGGCCCAAGTGTCCGGAGGCGATGTCCCACAGTGTGTCGCCGGCAAGCACCGTGACCTCACTCAACGCCGGCAGTGTGGTCTGCTCCGCACGGACGGGCTGGGCAGCCATCAGGCCGGGGTCCAGAACCGGCGGGCTGGGCCGCCAGTCGGGCCGGACCGCAGCCGCAGGAGCTTGGCTGGTCTGGTCTCCTGGGTTCCCGGGAGCTGTGCCCTCTGCTTCCGGGATCTGCGGGTGGCCGCTGGTGGGGGACCACTGCGCCTGGATGGCTACGCCGTGGACCGGTACGTCCTGGACGGCCACTTCCTGTGTAGGTACCCAGGCAGGTCCGGCCGGTGGTGCGGCCGCGTGAGCCAGCGGTGCCGTCAGCAGTTGCACCGACAGTACGGCCACAGCAAGCCGACGCATAAATTCCGGGCAGCACTTGCCTGTCCTGTCGGCGGCCCGCCGCCTGCCGCACTTTTCAAGCACGGCAGCCGTTGCCGCCACCATCATCGAGAGGATCCACCAGGCCACGATGGCCAGTCCTGCGGCAACGGCCACGACACCAAGCAGGTCATCGAGGTCCGGGCCTTGCCGGCGGGCTGTTGATACTTGCCACCGATCCACCATGCTCCCGCCGGCGATGCAGAGGAAGAATCCCAACAGAAGGATGGACGCCGCCATAACGGCGTCTGCGCGGAGCCCGCGTGCTGTACCTGCCGCCATGGTGGTTCCTATCTTAGGTTTGGTGCAGTTTGATGTTGTTTGATAAAGCTAGGACCAGTTTGACGCAACTGTGCCGGGTTTGTCCAGAGACTGGAGTGAAGTCTTCGGTGAATTGACCCCGGATGAAGCCGCGCCCTACGCTTGGCCCCATGCGTTGGGATGCTCTGTTCAGTGACATGGAGGCACAGTTCGCCGAGGGCGAGCGGCTGGGGCTTGATGCCGAGATCTCTGAGCGGGCGAGAGCGGAAACAGCCTCCGTAGCCCTGGCTGACCGCTTGCGGGGTTCCTTGGAGAGTCACGTGGCAGTGCACCTGGTGTGTGGACGCGTCTTCGAAGGAACCTTGAGTCATGCCGGCGCCGACGCCCTGGTCCTGAACGAGATGCGTCACCAGGTGCTGATCCCGTATGGCGCAGTGGCGAGCTACGCGGGCTTGGGGCGGGTCTCCGTGGCCGAGACGTCGCAGGTACGGCGCCGGATCGGATTGGCACATGCGCTGCGGGGCCTCGCGCGTGACCGGGCCGAACTGGCCGTCACTCTGCGCCACGCGCCGGAAAGAGACTCTGGGCTGGCCGGAGTCATTGACAGGGTAGGAAGTGACTTTTTGGACTTGGCGCTGGTCACCCCCGGGGAGTCCCGGCGGGCATCGCAGGTCCGGCAGGTTGCCACGATTCCGTTTGCGGCGCTGGGGGCACTCCGGTCATGGAGTGCAAGGGAACTCTAGCGGGGCCTGGGTCAGCCCTGCTTGGCTTTGGCTTCCTGGATCATGCGGCTGGCCTCGGCGTAACGCTCTTCGATGTATTGCTCCAGCATCTTTTCCTCGACGCGCCACTGCCCCCGACCACCCACCTGGATGGCTTTCAATTCTCCGCTGCGAACCAGGGCATAAGCCGCCGGCGAGTTGATCTGCAGTTGTTCAGCAACATCGGCAAGGGTGAGGAATCTGGGCATGGTTCCATTTTGCCATTGAAGGTGCCATTTAGTGCGGTTATCCACAGTTTGATGTTGTTTGGCCGTTTGACTTTTGTTCCGGGGCCCATGCCGTAACAATGAGGTGTCCGGGCGCAGCCAACCGACTGGGCCGGAGCAAGGGGGAGAAAAGCATGAGTCACGATGCAGCTACTACGGGTGCCAGGTTGAGACCGCCGTCGTGGAAGGATCCCCGCCTGCTGGTTGGCGTATTGCTGGTCCTGGCATCGGTGGTGGGAGTGATCTCCCTGGTTGGCAGCGCCGATCAGACCACCGAGGTTTACGCCGCCCGGGACTCCATTGCGGTAGGTGAGAAGCTGACCGCGGACAATGTGGTCCGGACCAAGGTCCGCCTGGGTGAGACTGAACAACATTACGTCACCGTTGAAGCAGGACTGCCGGACGGGCTGGTGGCAGTCCAGAGAATCGGCAAGCACCAGTTGGTGCCGAAGGAAAGCCTGGCCACTGTGGATACGTTGGACCGCAAGCCCGTGGCCGTGACCGTTGATGAAGCACTGCCGCCCCAGGCAGTGGCCGGGACCCGGGTGGATGTCTGGGTTGCCTTGCCGGATGCACGCAACGGTTTCAGTGAGCCAAAGCTCCTGCTGCCTCGCGCGGAAATTGCCCAGGTGACCGCCGGCTCCACGGCCTTGGGGTCCTCCCGCAACACGGTGCTGATGTTGCTGGTTGCCGACAGCCACATGCCGGCCCTCCTCGGCGCGCAGGCGAACCAGGCCAAGATTTCAGTGGTGTGGAACCCGGGCGGCGGGGCCTCATGAGCATCCCCGTGGTCACCGTGGGACAGGCCCGCGAGGATGTGGTGGGCGGGTTGGAGCGGCTGCACGGTCCCGTCACTGTGGTCCGTCGCTGCGCCGAACTGACCGAACTGCTGGCCGCCTGCCAGAGCGGCCTGGCGCAGGCTGCGGTTGTGGCCGACGGTTGCGAGAGCCTGACTGCGTCGCTCGTTGACCGGCTCGGTGCCGTGGGCGTGGCGATCATCGCCCTCACGGATGACGCCGACGAGGCCGCCAGGCTGCGGGGGATCGGCGTGGCGTCCGCACTGACCGGAGTGGAGTCTGCCGCCTTGGCCGGCAGGATTGCCGAAGCGGTTGCCCAGCTGACCGGCACTGCCTCGGTTACGACGCCCGGGAGTGGGCTGGGGGATAGCGGTGCTGCGCTGCGCCAGCGGCCAGCCGACCAGGCGGACGTGCCGCCGGCCTCCGGGGCGGGCAAGATCATTGCCGTGTGGGGTCCCGCCGGTTCACCCGGCCGGACCTTCGTTGCAGCCAACATCGCAGGGGAGTTGGCTGCGGATGGCAAATCCGTGCTCCTCGTCGACGCCGACAGTTACGGGGCCAGCATGGCGGCAGTCCTGGGCCTGCTGGATGAATCTGCCGGGATCGCACAGGCCTGCCGGCTTGCGGACCAGGGACTGCTCGACGCCGACGCGTTGCTGAAGGTGGCCACGCCGGTCACCACCAAGCTTGGGACTTTCCGGGTCCTGACCGGCATTACGCGGGCGGACAGGTGGACCGAATTGCGGGCAGCAGCCCTGTCGCTGGTGCTGGAACGCGCGAAGGAGGTTGCCGACGTCGTGGTTGTGGACACCGGCTTCTGCCTGGAGGCGGACGAGGAACTCAGCTTCGACACGATGGCTCCGCGCCGGAACGCCGCGACACTGCGGAGCCTGGAACTGGCGGACACCGTTTATGCCGTGGGGGCCGCCGATCCGGTGGGGGTTCCCCGGCTTGTCCGCGGCCTCGCGGAGCTCGAGTTGGCAGTACCGCAGGTGTCTCCTGTTGTGGTGATGAACAAGGTCCGGGCGGCGGCGGTGGGGAGATCCCCGGAGCGCCAGCTGAAGGATGCGTGGGGGCGGTATGGCCCGTCGTCGCAGATCGCGGCCTTCCTGCCAGCGGACAGCCCCGCAGCTGACGCGGCGCTGCTCGGCGGCTCGCTACTGCTCGAAACGGCGCCGGATGCCAAGCTTCGGCACGCGATCGCCGAATTGGTTTGTGCACCTGTCCAGCGATCCTCCAGATCCTCTGTATTTTCTTCCACACCGAGGCTTCAGCGAAAGGGCTAGGCTCACCGTAGGAGCTGCAACGGTGCAGCATCAAACTTGTGATGGAGGCGTTTGTTGATGTCGTCTGGATCCAGCGTGGAGGATCAAGCCTTGGCTATTGGTGACCGGGAGGGATTCCTGGCGGATTATTACCAGCATCTTGCCGAAGAGGATGCCCGGACGTATTCCCCGGAGGTGCTGGCCAGCCGGGCGGAAACCCACCGCGGTGTCGCCGCGAACCGGCAGCCGGGCCAGGCTCAGGTTTCCATCGTCAACGAGGAAGACAGCAGCGTCGTCTATGTCGTCACGGACGATATGCCTTTCCTTGTTGACTCGGTCAACGCCGAGCTTGTGCGCCAGAACGCCGCCATCGGACTTGTCCTTCATCCGCTGTTCGTGGTGACCCGGAACCGGGAAACGGGGCAGCTGGTTAAGGTTGATCGGGTCCCGTCCCACATTGGTCTCTCCAGCGGTGATACGGCGGCGATGCCCATGTTGTCGCACCTCATTGCGCAAGGCGAAAACGCCTCCCACATGGAGTCGTGGATCGCCGTGGAAATCAACCGCGTCTCCGAAGAGACAAAGGCGTCGTTGCTGGACGGGCTGGACCGCATTCTGGGAGACGTGCGCGCCGCCGTCGAAGACTGGCCCAAGATGCGAAACAAGGCCCAACAGATTGCCGCGAGTCTGGACCAGGTGTCCCACCCGGCCCAGATTGCCGAACTGCGGCAGGCGCAGGACCTTTTGCGCTGGCTCGACGACGGCAACTTCACTTTCCTCGGATACCGCGAGTACGACCTGGTCACCGTCGACGGTGAAGATGTGCTGGAGCTGCGTGAAGACAGCGGTCTCGGACTGCTCCGGGCGAAGCCGGGCGCTCCGCACATGCAGCACCTCACCGACGCCGGCCGAAAAAAGGCGCGGGAAAAGAAGGCGCTGGTAATCACGAAGGCAAACTCGCGGTCCACGGTCCACCGTCCCGCGTACCTTGACTACATCGGCGTGAAGAGTTTTGACGCCGTAGGCAACGTCAACGGCGAGCGCCGCTTCATCGGCCTGTTCGCGACCAGTGCCTACGCCGGATCCGTCCGGAACATCCCCATCGTGCGCGAAAAAGTGGACGCCGTGCTGGGCAATGCGGGCTTCCCGCCGGACTCACACTCCGGCAAGGACCTTTTGGGGATCCTGGAGACGTACCCCCGCGACGAACTGTTCCAGATCGAGACCGAGGACCTGGCGGCCACAGCAACCGGCATCCAGAGATTGCAGGAGCGGCGGCGGACCCGCCTGTTCCTCCGGCCGGACATCTACGGCCGTTTTATGTCCGCGTTGGTCTACCTTCCGCGTGACCGGTACACCACCAATGTCCGTCTCCGCATCGAGGAAGAACTGCGGACCACGTTCCAGGCGGAGACCATCGACTACGAGGCGCGCATGACCGAATCGGCCCTCGCCCGCCTGTTCTTCCGGATCCGCCTGCCCAAGGGCGCTGAGATTAGCCACGTTAACGCCGATGAGCTTGAAGCGCGGCTGGTCCGGGCAGCCCGTTCGTGGAGTGAGGGCATCGCTGAAGTCCTGCGGGAACGCGGCGCGGATGAGCAGGCGAAGGAGCTCGCAGCCATCTGGTCGGAGGCTTTTCCGGCCGGCTACCGGGTGGATTACGAAGTCGAAGACGCGCTGGAGGACATCGCCCGTTTCGAGAAATACGGGGCTGAAGCCGAGCGCACAGCCGGTGCAAAGCAGGAACGGCCGGGCGTCCACGTGTACTTGCCCAAGGGTGCCGGTGAAGTCCTCGAAGAGGATGCCCGCGTCAAGCTGTACATGTTGGAGCCCAAGAGCCTGAGCCAGATCCTGCCGTTCTTCCACAATCTTGGACTCGAGGTGCTGGATGAGCGGCCCTTTGAGATCGAGACAGCTGACCAGCGCGACTTCTTCCTCTATGACCTCGGGCTGAAATACCCTGCCGGCATTGATCCGCTGGCCACAGGACAGCTGCTGGCCGACTCGTTCGGTGCCGCCGTATCCGGCGCCGTTGAGTCGGACAGCTTTGACCGGCTGGTTCTGCGTGAGGGGATGCAGTGGCGCCAGATCACGGTCCTGCGGGCCTACACCCGGTACATGCGGCAAATGGGGAACACCAACTCGGTGGGTTTCATGGCGGACACTCTGCTCGCCAATCCCGAGGTCACCAAGGCCCTGACGGCTCTTTTCGCGGCCCGGTTCGACCCCGCCCTGAGTGGGACCGAGCGCCTTGTGGCGCAGGAGAAGGTCCGTGGCGAGTTGTCAGCTGCCATTGACGAGGTGGCAACGCTCGACGCCGACCGTGTGCTGCGGACCTTGGCGAACCTGATCGAGGCGACCCTACGCACCAATTACTACCAGTACAAGACGCACCTGAGCTTCAAGCTCGATCCTGCCCGGATTGAGGGGCTGCCGTTCCCGCGGCCGATGTTCGAAATCTGGGTCTATTCCCCGCGGGTCGAGGGCGTCCACCTCCGCTTCGGCAAGGTGGCCCGTGGCGGCTTGCGCTGGTCTGACCGGCGCGAGGATTTCCGGACGGAGATCCTTGGCCTGGTGAAGGCGCAGACCGTCAAGAACGCGGTCATCGTGCCCACCGGGGCCAAGGGCGGTTTCTTCGCCAAGCGGCTGCCCGACCCCGCCGCGGACCGTGCGGCGTGGATGGCCGAGGGTGTTGAAAGCTATAAGACGTTCATCCGGGGCCTGTTGGACCTCACTGACAACCTCGTCGCCGGAGCTGAAGGCGAAACTGTTGTGCCGCCGTCGGACGTTGTAAGGCACGACGACGACGATTCCTACCTCGTGGTGGCGGCGGACAAGGGGACGGCCACGTTCTCCGACATCGCCAACGGGCTGGCGGCTGAATACGGGTTCTGGCTTGGTGACGCGTTCGCTTCCGGAGGTTCGGTGGGGTATGACCACAAGGCCATGGGCATCACGGCCCGTGGCGCCTGGGAGTCGGTAAAACGCCACTTCAGCGAGCTTGACGTGGACACCCAGACCCAGCCGTTCAGCGTGGTGGGCGTGGGCGACATGTCCGGTGACGTGTTTGGCAATGGCATGCTCCTGTCCCGGCACATCCGGTTGCTGGCGGCTTTCGACCACCGGCACATCTTCCTGGACCCCGCACCGGAAACGGAATCGTCGTTCGTGGAACGGCGGAGGCTGTTTGAACTGCCGCGGTCCTCTTGGGATGACTACGACAAGTCCCTCATAAGCGAAGGCGGCGGCGTGTACGCCCGCCAGGCCAAATCCATTCCGGTCTCGCCGCAGGTCCGGGCGGCGCTGGGTCTGCCGGAGGCGATCACCGAGCTGAGCCCGCCGGAACTTCTCCGCGCCATTCTGCTCGCCCCCGCCGACCTGCTGTACAACGGCGGGATCGGAACGTACGTCAAGGCCAGCACCGAGTCCAACGCGTCCGTAGGTGACAAGGCCAATGACTCCATCCGCGTGGACGGCCAGGACCTTCGGGTCAAGGTGGTGGGCGAAGGCGGAAACCTGGGCATGACGCAGCGCGGCCGCATCGAAGCCGCCCTGCAAGGCGTCATCCTGAACACCGACGCGATCGACAACTCGGCCGGCGTCGACTGCTCCGACCATGAAGTGAACATCAAGATCTTCGTTGACCGGATGGTCGCTGCGGACAAACTGACCACGGAGGAACGGGCAGGGTTCCTCGCCTCCATGACGGACGAAGTGGGGCGGCTGGTCCTTGAGGACAACGTGGACCAGAACATCCTGCTTCTGAACGACCGGATGCGCGTGGCCGAGTGGAGCCCCAGTTATGAGCGCCTAATGGACTGGCTGGAAAAGTCGGCTGACCTGAAGCGTGACCTTGAAGCGCTGCCCAGCACCGAAACGCTGCGGGAACGCCTAGGCCAAGGTCAGGGGCTGACGTCACCGGAGCTTTCGGTGCTGGCGGCTTACGCGAAGATCGAACTGGCGTCGGCACTGCGTGACAGCGACCTCGCCGACGATCCCTGGTTCCGAGCGACGCTGCGCGCGTACTTCCCGCAGCAGCTGCGGGAACGGTTCGACGCCGAACTGGACACCCATCCGCTGCGGCGCGAGATCATTGCCACGGTGGTGGCCAACGACATGATCAACATGGGCGGCATCACGTTCGCCTTCCGCACCATGGAGGAAACCTCGGCCACGGAGGTGGCCGTGGCCAAGTCCTTCGTGGCGCTCCGCGAGATCTTCGACCTGACCACCATGGTGGCGGAGCTGAACAGCCTGCCGGCGTCGTTCCCCACCGAACACTGGAGCACCGTCCACCTGGACATCCGCCGCCTGCTGGACCGCGCCGTCCGGTGGCTGCTGGCCCAGGGCGGCACGTCCCGGCCCATCGCGGAGACCGTGGCCGAATTCAAGCCGCTCCTGGACCCGATGCGCGCGCGGCTGCTGGATTATCTCCGCGGCGATGACCGTGACCGCGTTGACAACTGGCTGGAGACCGCGCGCGGGTGGGAGCTTCCGGAGGGGCTTGCCATTAGGTGGGCGGAGCTCTTCGAGAGCTTTGCCCTGCTGGACATCGCCAAGATCGTGCATGCCCGTAAGGAGCCGGTGGAAGAGATTGCGGCGGTTTACTACACCGTGTTCAACCGCTTCCACGCTGACTCGCTGCTGGAACGGATCAGCAGCCTGCCGCGCCAGGACAGATGGCAGGCGCTGGCCAGGGCCGCACTCCGGGATGACCTCTATTCCACCGTCTCGGACATGACGACGGCGGTACTCGAGTCAACAGCGTCCAGGGACTCTGCGGAGGACAGGCTGAAGGACTGGGAACGCCAGAATGCCGAGCAGCTGGGCAGGGCGAAGAGCATGTTTGACGAGGTCAACTCGCTCGAAGCCGACGATATGGCGTCGCTGTCGGTAGCATTGAGGCTCTTGAGGTCAATCGTCCGACGCTAGGAATCCCGGCGTCGTAACTGGAGGTGCAGTGGCAATCTTTACGGACCCCATCAGGGAACACGCTGATTTCGGGCCGGGCGATGCCGAATGGCTGCACCTCCTGGTGGGCGACTGGCAGATGGTCGCTGACCTGGCGTTCGCCGACCTGGCATTGTGGTTCCCGCACCCGGATCACGGCTATGTGGCGCTGGCGCACGTCAGGCCGTCAACCACGCACACCGTGTTCCACGGCGACTTTGTGGGCGAGCCCATCCGGCAGGACCTGCAGCCGCTGGTGGACAAGGCCTGGAGCAGCCGCGCCATCGAACGGTCCAGCGAGACCAACTGGAGCACGGACATGGCGTTGCGGGTGGAGGCTGTGCCGATGGTCCGCAACGGCCGGACCCTGGCCGTGGTGACCACTCACATGGACCTGTCCAGTTCCAGGATGCCGTCCCGCCTGGAGCTGACGTACCGGCAGTGCGCCTACGATCTCCTCCGGATGGGAACGCTGGGACTGTGGCCCGACTTTGCCTCGCCCACCGGTTCGCGCCGCGGCGCGCCTCGTGTGGGGGACGGGCTGATCCGGCTCGACGCCGAAGGCATTGTGCAGTACGCAAGCCCCAACGGGGTATCGGCCTTCCGGCGGCTGGGCGACGGCGAGTCACTGGAAGGCCGTTCCCTGGCCGAGGTGACCGCCGGCCTGCTGAAGGACCGGCGGCTCGTGGACGAGACGCTGCCGCTGGTGGTGACCGGCCGGATGCCGTGGCGCAGTGAGATCGAATCCCGTGGTGTGAGCCTGTCACTGCGGGCCATCCCGCTGCGGGATGAGCAGCAGCGCTTTGGTGCGCTGGTGCTGTGCCGGGACGTGTCCGAACTGCGGCGTCGGGAGATGGAACTCGTCACCAAGGACGCAACCATCCGCGAGATCCACCACCGGGTGAAAAACAACCTTCAGACCGTTGCAGCCCTGCTGCGTATGCAGTCCCGCCGCATGGTCAGCGACGAGGCCAAGCAAGGCCTGGAGCAGGCGATGCGGCGCGTGGCGACCATCGCACTGGTGCATGAGACGCTGTCGCAGGGCCTGGCGCAGAGCGTTGACTTCGACGAGCTGATCGGCCGCCAGTTCAGGCTGTCCGCGGAGGTCGCTTCGCCGTCGCAGCAGGTCAAGACCGAGCGTGCCGGATTGTTTGGCGAACTGCCCAGCGACTTCGCCACCCCGCTGGCACTGGTCATCAATGAACTGGTGACCAACGCCGTCGAGCATGGCCTCGAAGGACGCACTGGCACGGTGTGGCTCATCGCCGACCGTTCCGAAGAGGAGGACGGCGAGGAACTGCTGACCGTCACCATTGCCGACGACGGTGTGGGACTCCCGGATACGCCGCACGTCGAGGGACTGGGACTGCAGATTGTCCGCACGCTGGTCACCAGTGAGCTGGGCGGCACCATCGCGTGGCAGCCGCGCGAGGGAGGCGGAACGGCCGTCCAGATCCGGCTCAGCCTGGCGCCCAGATAGCCCGGGGACCTCGCCGGCGACTTGAAGGTCACTGACTTAACTGCCGATGGCCGCAACCCGGAAGGGTCGCGGCCATCGTCATGTGAGGCTGTTGGTGCTTGGCCTATTAGGACCGGGCCCGTTCAGGCTGGGCCCGTGGGACCAAACCTGGATGGACCGAACTTAGGAGGCGCGGCGGGCGCGTGCGGCACGGCGCTTGAGGGCGCGGCGTTCGTCTTCGCTCATGCCGCCCCAGACGCCGGCGTCCTGGCCGGATTCGAGCGCCCACTGGAGGCATGTGTCAACGACGGGGCAGCGGCGGCAAACGCTTTTGGCTTCCTCAATCTGGAGGAGGGCAGGCCCTGTGTTTCCTACCGGGAAAAACAGTTCCGGGTCCTTGTCGAGGCACGCCGCGCGGTTACGCCAATCCATGCTGATCAGTTGCTCCAATTCTGGGATAAGCCGATTGTGAAATAATTCACTAGTAGCTACAAAGGAAAGGGGCCCTCAGGGGCCCCCTTGGTCATCTCAGTCAAGCCTGTCATGTTAACGCTGTGTAAACAAGGGGTAATAGAGCATGGAATCCCCGGATAGCTGAGCGATACATCACACGGGCATTGCCGACCCCCGCCACTGTCCGACTATCTCCGGTAGGGTGCCAGTGTGTCAAGACCCCCCGTACCTCCCTCGAACACTTCCGCTGACGGTTCCCCGGACTCTTCCCCGGGCGGATCGGGGCCGCAGAATGGCCAGGAATTTCCCACCGGCCAGCTGGCCGGACGTCCGGCCAGCGTAACGGTCATTGCGCTGGTTGTCGCCGCTGAAGCCACAGCTTTGCTTGGCGCGGCCACCTGGTACGGATATGAACTTGCGACGGGTGCGCCTGTCCTCTCCTTTTGGGGCGCCGTGTTCACGATGGCATTGCTCCTCGCCTTCGCGGCGTGGTTGTTCGCGGTGGGGCACTTCCTGTTCCGCGGATACCGCTGGACACGGGCTGCTTCCCTGGTGGCCCAGCTGTTTGTCCTGACAGTGGGCGTCCCCACCCTGACGGGGGGCCTCGTCTGGGCCGGGCTCGCCATGCTCTTTCCCGCGCTCCTCGCAATTGTGCTGCTGTTCGACAAGCGTGTCGTCGCCTATGCGTCACGGACGGGCGGTTCCCCGCCGGCTGTCTGAGTTCCCGTCCAGCTCATCCTGCTGATGGGCACGGGCTTTCTACGTGTCAGGAACCCAGCCCAGCTGGACCGGCACCGGCCTGCTGTTCGTTACCAGGACGCTGCGGCCCGGTGGCGGATTTGGCTCCGCGTCGAACCTGATGCCAAACAGGTCGCCGTCCATGAGGCTGCGCGGTGCAATCAGCAGCCCGGTCCCCGAACCCCGAGCGCTGAGCGCCAGGGGCACGCGCTGGACCAGCATCGGACTGAACCCGGCAGTGAAAACCACGCTGATCCCTCTGTTGTTCAGTTCCGTAAGGTCCTGGTGCGCTGACTGGGGCAGAAGGTCTGCGTCGTCCACAAGTGCGATGGCATGGCTGCCCACCGTGCCGGCGGCAGCCTTCTGAAGCGCAACGGACCAGTACTCGCAGGCGTCAGCGCCTGCATCTGGTGCCAGCCACTGTGCCGTCCCGGCGTTCAGCTCCGGTAACAGGCGCAGAAAGTTGGTCTTGCCGCCGCCGGGCCCTCCGAGCACGGCGAGAACTCCGCCTGCCGGAATCCGGACGGAGACCGGCGCCAGTTCGTCTCCGCCCAGCCCAATGACTAAGGTCCGTGGTCCAGGAGTCTCTGGATGAACCTTCGGACCGTGGGTTCCCGGCCGGGCCGGCAATTCTCCCTTATTCGGCATTGCACGTTCCATCATTTCTGTTATCGATACCTTGGCGGGCAGCGAATCCACACGGAAGGGCCGTCTGACAACTGCATGGCCGCCGGCTTTTCCTGGGTCAGTCCACAGAGATTCTTCGTCGTCGGACGTTGTAAAGAACTGGCAGACGGCAGATTTGCCTGCCGCGAGCGGTCCGAAGGCCACCGCCCGGCCAGGGACTTCAGACGTGGCGGGCATTTTCGGCCACGCGAGGCGGCTGTCGTCGTTTGAGCAGTATGGAAAGTAGAAACGGTTCGGCACTGAGGCGTAGAACCTGGCGGTCACCAGCTCTCTTTGTCCCGAAATGGCGACAATGATTCCTGCGCGGCTGCCATCCCGCAGAAGATCGTGGACCAGTTCTTCCGCCCAGGCCAGCGGCCCGGACCGGAAGGACGAAGCCCACGTTCCCCAGCCGGCGATAATCAGCAGCAGGGGAGTCCGGTGATGGTCGGGGGAGCTGCCCAGCCGAAGTGACAGCTCCTGTTTGAGGCGTTCGAGAATTCGGACGGCACGTCGAAGGTCTTGTGGACCGGCCTTGGCGCCAACGCGGCAGTTCGACTCGATGCCGTCCAAGGAACCGTCGGCGTCGAGGACGTAGAAATGCGCTTCGAACTGATGGGATGCGAGTCCGTTGACCATAACCTTCAGGGCGTCGGGCACGCCTGCCTCAGGGGCACCAACGAGTCCCAGATGCCCGTGTTCGAAAGGGAGCCAGTCGAGCGGTGCTGTCCGTTGCTGGTAGGGCAGGTCCATCATTCCGAGGCTTATGGCCCACCCCTGTGGGTTCCCGTCCCCGGGCTCGAATGCAGGGCCGGTCACGGCTGCAACGGGCGCCACCGGGCGTTGCAGGACGTGCGGGAGCGGGGCAGCCATGGGTGGCCTTGCCGGCTGCCCATCCATGCGGACCCAGAGGCTGGACGTCATGTCGACCATGGGCGCGGCCGCCATCGCGGGTGTCAGGTCTTCGTGGTCGTCCGCCGCGGGTAGTTCGCCGGTGGGGTCCTTGAGCGATTCCGAGGCTAGACGTACCCGCAGGCGGCCTGGAACGCTCCTGTCAGTCGGTTCCGTCAGGGAGGCAGCCTGGAACTCCTCTGGTTCTTCAGTGCCCCGCGCCAGGAAAGCGCGCCCTGGTGTATGCAGGCTGATGGCTGAAGCGGCCGCGGAATTGATGATGTCCATCGACTCCATGTCGGACTGGACGCGGAGGGCGATGCTGGTTGTGACGTTCGCCCGAATGTCGGCCGTCAGGGCGCCCTGCGGCCGCTGCGTCGCCATGATCAGGTGGATGCCCAGGGAGCGCCCGATAGCGGCGATCCTCATGAGTTCGGTCAGGGCTGTCGGCGCCTGCTCAACCAGCATCCGGAATTCATCAATGATCACAACTAGGTGGGGGAGCTGAGCATCCCGAGTCGTGCGGGAGGCCCGATATGAAGCCAGATCAGGCGCCTGGGCGGACGCCAGTATTCCTTCCCGCAGCCGGATTTCCGCCCGAAGGGATACCAGCGCCCGGTCGAGCTCGTGGCTGGCCAGATCGGTGAGCATCCCCACACAGTGTGGAAGGCCTTGCAGGGGCGCAAGCCCTGATCCGCCTTTAAAGTCGACAAACAGGAAATTAATGCGGTCCGGCGGGTGGCTGAGCGCCAATGCCGCGGTGATGCTGCGCAGCAGCTCGGATTTTCCCGACCCGGTGGTCCCGGCCACCAGCAAATGGGGCCCGTCGGTTTGGAGATCCAGATAGCGGGTGCCGTCGGCGGTTTGACCGATAGGCACGGGGAGTCCCGGTTCGTGGCGGGAAGCGGCCCAGCGCGCTGACGTTTCAGACTTGCTGGGGTTGAGCAGGTCGCGGAGCAGGCAAGTTTGCGGCACGATTGACGCATTGCTGTTGAAGGGCGCGGCAGCACGGGAAAGCAGGCGGCAAAAGCTGCCGAAGACGTCTTCCGGTGCCAGGTCCGGCACAAAACGAATGGGCCCCTCCGGTCCGTGCAGCTCTGCTATGCGTTCACCGAGTTCGATGTCCGCTGGTGCCACGGAAACAAGCCGGGTCCGGAAAACAATGACCTGCCAGTGGTTTTCCGCCGCGAGAGTTTTGATCCCGTCGTCCGCCGGGTCGCCGGCGTTGATCATCAGGAGCACGCCTTGTCTGGTTGCTGGGGCAGACTCCCTTGCCAGCGCGGCTGTTGCTGCGGCCTTCGTGGCCGTCAGCGTAACTCTGGGCAGGAACCGGGCGCTGAGTGGAAGCTGACCGGCCGGACCATGGACCACCACGCGCGTGCGGCCGGCCCGCGGGTAGCCCGCGAGCTGCATGATGAGCGACCGCATCAGACCTTCGAGGGACTCACCAGGGCCGCTGACAGTGGTCAAGGAATTGGCCGGATCGAGGGCCAGCGGAACAACTCCGGCCGACGGGACCCCCAGTCCAGGCGCGGCCGGCTCGAATCGGATATTTGCACGTTGGGCGGCCAAACCCACGCGTAACCAGATCCTATGTTCGCCGGGAGCCCGTTCATGCGAAGCGCCGGACGGCGGGCCGCTGACCACAAGATCGGACAGCGGTGGAGCAGCGCGTCGACGCCGCTCCTGGTCGTGGCGGACCGCGGTCGCCACCGCTGTGGCCAAGTCCCTGCGTTGACGCTTCCCGGAGACGACCGGCACAAGGACGGAGACCGCAGACACCGCGGTGAAGGCCAGGAACATCCACATCCCGGTCATGACAGCCAGCCCCACACCGATGACCAACGGCAGGACGGCCGTCAGCACGAGTGCGCCACGGTTAACGGCGTCGATGCGCCGTTGGATCAGAAGGGGCTCGTGTACGTCTGATCCTGCTTCTTCCAGCCTCACGCCGGGAGCATCCACGAAGATCAGCGACATCGTGGAGTTGCCGCAACGGATGACGGATCCGGTGGCCACCACCGTTTTTCTTACCCGCTCGCCGTCGACTTCCGTACCGTTGGCACTGTCAAGGTCCTCGATGGTGATGGCAGTTTCGGAAACAAAAATGAGGGCGTGTCGCCTGGACAGTTCAGAATCCGGGATAACGATGTCCGCGTTGCTTCGGCCGATGCTGTACGTTCCGCGCCTCAGGGGAACCACTGTCCCGGCGCCGGCGCCGCTCAGAACTGCAAGGGCGAGCGGCGCCGGCGGTCCGGAAGGCCGCCGCGACTTGCCTGCAAGGCTCCGCGTCCCGCCGTCGACGATCACCGCCCCGTTTACCAGCGGCGGCTCGCCCACCGTGAGGGAGGCGAGCATCACGCCGTCCACTGACAGGGCGCCGGTGCCGAACCTGGCCCCGAGTTCGGCCTGCAGGTCAGCACCGCAGGTGCCAATGGACGCGTCCACCGTGAGTTCCAGTGGTGTCCGGACCAGCCCACTACCGGGGCTGCGGACGAGCGTACACTCCAGCGGCATGATGTTGAATTCCTAACGGTTGGCTGTCCTACACTTCAACGCTAGCCACTGCATCCGAAGCCTGTCTCGACGGGCACACGCCATGTGGATAACGACGGTCCTGTGGTGCACCGCGTGTCGAGGGGCAACCATCCCGCCAGATAGGATGAATGACGTTGTCGTGTGCTTATGAGGAAGGACGTCCACGGGTGGTAGAAATTGCGGATAACGCCGATGTGTCAGCTGATGCGGTTGTTGGGGAGGGTTCCAGAATTTGGCATCTGGCCCAAGTACGCGAAAAGGCCCTGCTAGGCGCAAACTGCATTATTGGCCGTGGCGCCTACATCGGGACAGGAGTCACGATGGGCGACAACTGCAAAATTCAAAATTATGCTCTGGTATACGAACCAGCCCAATTGGGCGACGGGGTCTTCATTGGACCTGCCGTCGTGCTGACTAACGACACGTATCCTCGGGCCATCACGCCGGAGGGTGAGCTGAAGAGCGCACATGACTGGGTACCTGTCGGCGTAACCATCAAGCACGGCGCATCTATCGGAGCCAGGGCAGTCTGTGTGGCACCTCTGACGATCGGCCGCTGGGCAACAATTGCGGCCGGCGCTGTGGTCACCACCGACGTTCCCGACTTTGCACTCATGGTAGGGGTTCCCGCCAAACGTCGCGGTTGGGTCGGAAAGGCGGGGTTCCCGTTGGAGCGAGTCGGTGAGCAATGGGTCTGCCCTGAGACCGGTGCCCTGTATGTCGAAAACGACGAAGTTCTTCGAGAGGTTGAAGTATGAGCCAGGAATTCATCCCCGCCGCCAAGCCCATCATTGGCGACGACGAGCGCAAGGCCGTTGATGCCGTGCTGGCTACGGGCCAGCTGGCTCAAGGAACGGAAGTGGCCCTTTTCGAACAGGAGTTCTCCGACGTCCTGCTCGACGGGCGCGCTGCCGTGGCTGTCAACTCCGGAACGTCCGGGCTTCACCTCGGTCTTCTCGCGGCCGGAATCGGACCGGGGGATGAAGTCATTGTCCCCTCGTTTACGTTCGCCGCGACAGCCAACTCTGTCGCACTGACGGGTGCGACTCCGGTCTTCGCGGACATCGAGCTGGAACACTTCACCCTTGACCCATCCTCCGTTGAATCAAGGATTACTGACAAGACGGCCGGCATTATGCCGGTGCACCTTTACGGCCACCCATTTGACGTCCACTCCATCGGCGCCCTTGCGTCGAAGCACGGCATCAAGGTTTTTGAAGATGCAGCGCAAGCACACGGAGCTGCGGTGAACGGACAGAGGGTGGGAACATTCGGTGACTTTGCCATGTTCAGCCTTTATCCGACGAAGAATATGACCTCTGGTGAGGGAGGGATGGTCAGCACCGGTCTTCCGGATGTCGAGCGTCGGCTTCGTCTGCTTCGCAACCAGGGCATGGAACGCCAGTACGAAAATGAACTCGTTGGCTTCAACGCGCGAATGACCAACATTCACGCCGCCATCGGTCGCGTTCAACTGACAAAGGTGTTGGATTGGACGAGGATCCGCCAGGAAAACGCTGCATTCCTGGATGCCCATCTTGAGGGTGTCATCACTCCGACTGTGGCCGAGGGCTGCCAGCACGTCTATCACCAGTACACCATTCGGGTCAGCGAAGACAGGGACGGTTTCGCCAAAGCCCTGCGGGAGGAGTACAACGTTGGCTGTGGCATTTACTACCCGATTCCGAATAACCGGCTGGCCCCATTCCAGACAGACGACGAATTGCCGGCCACCGATGAGGCGGCAAGGACGGTTCTTTCCCTTCCGGTCCACCCTTCTTTGAGCCAGAACGATCTCGAGCGGATCGTTGCTGCCGTGAACGCAGTCGCGAAGGCAGGAAGCTGATGCCAAACTTGCGTGCAGGACTCATTGGACTCGGGATGATGGGCAGGCATCATGCCCGGGTGATCCGGGAGCTGGACGGCGTGGACCTTGTCGCCGTGGCAGATTCCTTCGGCGATCCGCACGGCGTGGCGGACGGCCTGACCGTCTGCAACGGTGTCGATGACCTGATCGCCCAAGGCATCGACCTGGCCGTAGTAGCAGTTCCGACCAATCTCCATGAGGCAGTGGCGGTGCAGTTGGCAGAAGCCGGCATCCATTGCCTGGTGGAGAAGCCTATTGCCGGTGATTCTGAGGCTGGCCGTCGGATTGCGTCCGCCTTCGAAAGCAGGGGGCTGATTGGTGCCGTGGGCCATATTGAGCGGTTCAATCCCTCCCTTCAGAGCCTGCGCGCGCGACTCGAGGCCGGGGATCTGGGCGATGTCTACCAGATATCCACGCGAAGGCAGGGCCCGTTCCCGGCGCGGATCGCAGACGTGGGCGTGGTGAAGGACCTCGCGACACACGACATTGATCTGACCGCCTGGCTTGCCCAGAAGAATTACGTCGATGTCGTGGCCCACACCACGTCCCGCAGCGGGCGCGAGCACGAGGATATGGTGACAGCCATCGGGCACTTGAGCGGCGGCGTCGTCACGAACCACATAGTGAACTGGCTCTCTCCCTTGAAGGAGCGCACAGCCATTGTCCTGGGCGAGCGGGGGGCGTTCATCGCAGATACGATCTCGGCCGACCTCACTTTTGTCGAAAACGGAACCTTCCAGACCGAGTGGGAATCCATGGCGGCGTTCCGGGGCGTATCCGAGGGATCCAGTATTCGATTCGCCCTGGCCAAGCGTGAACCCCTGAAAATGGAGCATGAGGCGTTCAGGGATGCCGTATTGGGAAAGTCAATGAACATTGTCACAATGGCCGAGGGGCTGGAGACCCTCCGTGTCGCAGAAGCGGTGCTGGAGTCCGCGAGGACGGGCAACGTCGTCAGGCTCTGAGCCCGGCAGAGCGGAACGTCGGCTGCTTCGTCGCGGTAACCTTGACCAGTAAACCCGGGCATAGCTGTGCCTGCAATCCACCACACAGGAGAGTCGTGAACGCTGACCTCGTCATTGTAGGGTCGGGCTTTTTTGGCCTGACAATCGCAGAGCAGGCCGCGACTGAGCTCGGCTTGAAGGTGGTGGTCATCGACCGCCGACACCACATCGGTGGGAACGCCTACAGCGAAAAAGAAAAGCAGACGGGCATCGAGGTGCACCGTTACGGTGCGCACCTGTTCCACACGTCCAATGAGCGGGTGTGGGAATACGTCAACCGGTTCACCGCCTTCACGAACTACGTCCACAAGGTCTATGGCGTACACAAGGGCGAGGTCTATTCCCTGCCCATCAACCTGGCCACAATTAATCAGTTCTTCCGTGCGAACCTCACACCGGGCCAGGCCCAGGCCCTGATCCAGGAACAGGCCGGAGAGCTCGCCGGGACGGACCCGCAGAACTTGAACGACAAGGGCATCCAGCTCATCGGCCGGCCGCTGTACGAAGCATTCATCAAGCACTACACCGGCAAACAGTGGCAGACGGATCCGAAGGACCTGCCCGCCGGCATCATCTCAAGGCTCCCGGTTCGGTACAACTACGACAACCGGTACTTCAATGACACATACGAGGGTCTGCCCACGAACGGTTACACCGCCTGGATTGAGAAGATGGCGGAGAATCCGAACATCGAAGTGCGGCTCAACACCGATTTCTTCGACGAAACGCACGAGTACAGCAAGGGCAACGTGGTCGGCAGGATTCCGGTGATCTACACGGGGCCTGTAGACCGCTACTTCGACTACGCCGAAGGCGAGCTTTCGTGGCGGACCATCGACTTCGAGGAAGAAGTGCTGGATGTCGGGGACTTCCAGGGTACGTCCGTGATGAACTACAACGACGCCGACGTGGCCTTTACGCGGATCATCGAACCTCGCCATTTCCACCCCGAGCGGGACTACCGGACTGACAAAACAGTTGTGATGCGCGAGTTTTCCCGCGCTGCCGAAAAGGGCGATGAGCCGTACTACCCGATCAACACGGCCGCAGACAGGGCGAGGCTGCTCAAATACCGTGATCTCGCCGCCGCTGAACAGAACGTGTTGTTTGGCGGGCGACTGGGCACCTACAAGTACCTCGACATGCACATGGCCATTGGCTCAGCCCTGACCATGTTCGACAACAAGATCCGGCCGCACTTCGAAAGCGGCGCCAAGCTTGAAAGTGGAGGAGTGGACGCATGAGCGCACACGAAGTAACCACAAACTGGGCGACAATCCAGCGCGTCATCCTGCCATCGCAGGACCAGCCAGACACAGTGTCCCTGTACGTCGATGCGGGAACGGCAAGCGGCATCCGGCTGCGCGAAAATGACGAGCTGGCCCGCACCCCCAAGCTGCCGGAACAAAAACTGCAGATGTTCAGTTCGGGAAGCCGTGAGGCACATTTCGAAGATTTGCTGTCGCGGCATTCAATGCGGGTGCGTTCGGGTGAGCAGATATCCTTCGGCACATACTTCAATGCTTTCCCGGCCAGCTACTGGCGGCGCTGGACCGATGTCCGTGACGTTCGACTGGTAGTCAGGACCAGCGGCACCGGAACTGTCACCGTATACAAGTCCAACGCACGAGGGTCCGTTCAGCGCGTGGATGGCCAACACGTCGACGGCACTGCCACGTCTGTCTTTGACCTCACGTTGAAGCCGTTTGGCGACGGCGGCTGGTACTGGTTCGACCTCGCCGCAAGTACGGGCGAACTCCTCCTGGAGAACGGAGAATGGCAGGCCGGGAGCAGCCGTGCTTCCAAGGGCCAGGTGACACTTCAGATCACTACCATGAATAAACCCGACTTCTGCCTGAACAATGCGCGCATCCTGGCAGAGAATCCCACCGTCCTGGAGAACGTCAAAGAGATCCTGATCGTGGACCAGGGCACACACAAAGTCGAGGCAGAGGACGGTTACGCCGCCATCAAAGACTCGTTGGGCGGAAAGCTCAGGGTCATTAACCAGGCAAACCTGGGCGGGTCGGGTGGCTTCGCCCGCGGGATGTACGAGTCGGTGGAGAACGGCAGTGACTACGTGCTGCTCCTGGACGACGACATTGTGGTCGAGCCCGAAAGCATAGTCCGGTTGCTGACCTTCGCCGACCACTGCAGGAAGCCGACCATCGTCGGCGGCCATATGTTCGACCTTTACAACCGCAGTGTGCTCCACACCTTCGGTGAGGTTGTGGATCCCTTCCGGATCGTCCCGGCGCTGCCGCACGCCGACATGGAAACCCGGCACGACTTCAGCATCTCCAACCTCCGCCAGACGGCATGGCTGCACCGGCGCGTCGACGTGGATTACAACGGATGGTGGATGTGCCTGATTCCCACTGAGGTCATCCGTGAGATTGGCCTTTCCCTGCCGCTCTTCATCAAGTGGGACGACGCCGAATACGGGCTCCGGGCGCGGGAAGCCGGTTTCGCGACGGTATCGCTCCCCGGTGCTGCCGTGTGGCACGTCTCGTGGATCGACAAGGACGACCTCGTGGGATGGCAGGCGTACTTCCACGAACGCAACCGCTTGATTACCACCTTGATCCACAGCCCGTACCCGAAGGGCGGCCGCGTCCTGCGGGAATCGGTTCAGGCCGACGTGAAACACCTCGTGTCCATGCAGTACTTCACCGAACATGGTCGGATCGAGGCTCTAAAAGACCTCTTCAAAGGGCCCCAGGAGCTCCACCGGGTGCTCGGCACCAAGCTGCCTGAAATCAACGCCTTGAAGGCCTACTACCCGGACGCGCAGTTGAAGGATGACGTCAACGACTTTCCCGCACCGAAACTGGGCCGCGGTCCCATGGGGGGAACCGTCGTCGGAATGCCCAGCAAGAAGCAGCTCATTCCCTGGGGTATCAAGACAGTTGCGCGGCAGCTGATCAAGGCATCGGGCCCAGAAAGCGGCGAGCGGCCGCAAGGATATCTTGCCCACCGGGATAACCGCTGGTTCCGGGTTGCCCACTACGACAGCGTGGTGGTGTCCAATGCCGAAGGAACAGGAGCTTCGTGGTACCAACGTGACCCGAAAAAGCTGAAATCGATGCTGACGGAGGCAACCCGGCTGCATCTGCAGCTCTTCCGTGAGTGGGACAAGCTCGCCCGGCAGTACAGGGACGCTGTCGCCGAGATCAGCTCGCTGGAGTCGTGGAAAAAGACCTTCGAAGCGAATTCCGAGGACAAAAGTTAGATGGTGGGCCAGATCGACCAGCTCATAAAGCCGGGGAGTGGGCGCGGTCTCCTCGATGTTTACGGGGACCGTTTCCTCCTGAAACTGCTGGTCCGCAAAGAAATCAAAGTTCGCTACCGGGGCTCCGTACTCGGGCTGATGTGGTCGTACGTTAAACCGCTCGTCCAGTTCCTGATCTACTTTGTGGCACTGGGCATCTTCCTCAACCTCCAGCGAGGGACGCCCAACTATGCGATCTACCTCTTTGCCGGAATCGTTTTGGTCAACTTCTTCACGGAATCGCTGTCCAACGCAACGCGTTCGATCGTGGACAACCGCGATCTCATCCGGAAGATTTATCTGCCGCGCGAACTCTTTCCTGTCGCGACTGTATGGGTTTCGGCGGCGCACTTTCTCCCTCAAGTGCTGGTCCTCATCGGGGCCTGTCTTGTGGTTGGTTGGACGCCGTCGGTCCTCCAGTTGGCAGCTGTTGTGCTGATATTCCTGATGGTTGCAGTTCTTGCTACGGGCTTGGGGTTGATATTCGGTTCAGTCAACGTCTATTTCCGCGACTCGGAGAACATCGTTGACATGATCGTCATGGTCGTCACCTGGGCCTCTCCGGTCCTCTACGTGTGGTCGATGGTTGAACGTGTTATGGGCCCCTGGTTCTGGATCTACCAGCTGAACCCTATGACGGTCGCCGTGGAAGTCTTTCACTGGGCATTCTGGGAACCGTCATTGAAGTCCGATCAGCTCGTCGGCGGAACGATGCCACCGGACCTGCTGACATTGTGGCTTCCGGTCGCCATGCTGACCACGTTGGTTATCCTCTTCGTCGGACAGTTGACGTTCCGTCGTCTCGCCATCCACTTTGCACAGGAGCTCTGACATGACGACGATTGGCCATGTAGCGATCAGCTGCATCGACCTGCGAAAGCAGTTCGTCCTTCGCCACACCAGGTCCCTCAAAGAGGCCCTCGTGTGGTTGGTCAAGGGACGGAAAGGCGACCTGTCCAAGAAGTTCCTGGCTCTGAAGGACGTATCGCTGGAAGTAAAGCAGGGGGAGACTGTCGCGCTCCTGGGCCTGAACGGCTCCGGAAAGTCGACACTCCTCAAGCTCATCTCAGGGGTATTGCAGCCCGACGGCGGAACAGTACGCACCCGGGGGCGGGTAGCCGGACTGATCGAGGTGGGTGCGGGCTTCCACCACGACCTCAGCGGCCGCGACAACGTATACCTCAATGGCGCCATCCTCGGAATGACCGAAAAACAGATTGACGAGATGTTCGACTCGATCGTGGAATTTTCCGAGATCGGGGAGTTCATCGACACAGAGGTTAAGTTCTACTCATCGGGAATGTACCTCCGGCTCGCGTTCTCCATCGCTGTACACACCGACCCCGAAGTTTTCCTTATCGACGAAATCCTTGCCGTCGGAGACGAACCTTTCCAGCGCAAGTGCATCGCGAAGATCAAGGAACTGTCGGCCAAGGGGAAGACGCTGTTCGTCGTCAGCCATGACCTGGATCTCGTGGCAACCGTCTGCGAACGTGGAATCCTCCTGGAGCACGGCAAAGTGGTGATGGACGGCGAAGTGCATGGCGTGGTCAAAGAGCTGCGGCGGCGCTCGGCCGAAGCCGAAGTCGAGGGCAGTTTGTGAGCCACGTGCCAATGCGGCGCGACCTTGCGTGGACCGCGGCAACTGTAGGCGCCACGTTGATTGGATCGTTGATCCCGCTCGTCACCAACAACAGGTTCTATTACTACGATGACACCCAGGCCGGGGCATTTGGAATCTGGTTTGAGATCGGCGCCAAAATCAGCTCGGGGGAGTGGCCCCTGTTTAGCGACAGTGCCTGGGGAGCAGGCAACTATGCGGCTGAGGGGCAATGGGGGATCTGGAATCCGCTGATTCTCCTGATCGGCTTGATAGCGAGCAAATCACCCAACATTGTCGTCTTTTCCACGATTCTCAAGATTACATTCCTTTGTGTCCTGGCGGCCGGGACGTTCCTGGTGGCCCGCCGCTACAAAGCCAGTCCGGAGTGGGCAGCCATCGCGGGCGTTGCCGTGACCTTGACCGGTTTCACCGTATACATGGATGCCGCCTCGTGGGTCACCGGGCTCATGGTGTTCAGTCTTTTACCGCTTGCGTGGTTTGGTCTGCATCGGATGGCCTTCGCGGGGGCCAACCCCATCCTTGCACTAGCGACGTCATACGTGCTGATAACCATCGGCTATGTCCACGGAACGCTCATGCTGGCCATCCTTTTCCTTGGGCTTCTGACTGAAGCCTGGGTCCACGCGTCACGCCGCGCCGCCCTCAGGCTCCTGCTGACAGGTCTGGTCTGTGGCACTGTGGCGCTGGCTGTCTATCTGCCCGGTGTCCTGACGGCCCCCGTAACGGCGCGGACCGGCGGCATCGTCAACAGCGGGTTCCTGACCCTCGACCTGACTGGGCTGGCCACAGCATGGGTGCCTGGGAGCCTGCCTCAGGTCACAGGCTGGTGGGGCGGCTTTGCGCCCGTGCCCCTCCTCTATGTGGCATGGTTCCTGCCCGCACTCGTCCTCGTTAATTACGGGCGTGTCAGGGGTGGCATCAAGGAGTTGGCTGCAATCGGTGTCTTCGGGCTGCTGTCGCTGGGGCTGACTTTGGCACCCAGTGACCTTGGACCCCTCCGCTTTCCTGTCCGGCTTATGCCCTACGTTTCCTTGGCGGTGCTCATCGGTACTGCCGTCCTCGTTTCACGCTACCGGGTCGCAGCTTTGAGCCGGGCACGATTGGCGTTTACTGCGGCTATTGTCGTCTCCGGTCTCTATCTGGCGTGGACCCAGTTTCCATCCTTCCGGTTGGCCGCTTCATTCGGCTTGCTATCCGTGGCGGGCATCGCAGTGCTGTACTTTTTCCTATACTCGGGCCGGGTTAGGGGTCGTTTCAGGACGCCGGCACTCACAGCTGCCGTTCCCATTCTCATCAGCCTCGTTATAGCAGGTGGGCAGCATGCGGCGTTCAAAGGCTCACCGCTGCCTGACTACCGGATGCCCGACGCATCGGCCGGGTACACCCAACAGCTTCCAGGTGCCAAAGGCGGTACCTTTGTGGTGGGAGATCCCACCGTACTCGGTATTGGAATCTGGGACGAGACCCTGGCATCCAACGCCTGGTACCTGAATCCAGCGGAGGTTCAAAACCTGTACTCGCCCATCATGTTTGCCGAGTACGCAGAGGATCTTTGTATCTCAAGCCACGGCTGGACCTGCGCGGCTGCTGGAAGAAAGCTGTTCGAAACCGATGAGACCACGGGCGATGTACTCGCGGATCTCCTCTCCTTGGATACCGTCCAGATACTCCGGGATCCGCAGCCTCAGGCCAACGACGCCTTTCGGGACACCCCGCCCGCGGGATGGCATGAAACCAGCCGGTCAGAAAATTCTGTGATGTGGGCCCGGAACATGCCACTGCTGAACACAGGCCAGGTTGTCTGGGCTTCCGCTGGCGCGGACCTGACGGTGGTCTCAGAAAGCAGTCAGGAAGTGGTGATTAGGGTGAACAGATTGGACGACGGCGCAGGAAATGCCGTTCTTAGCAGGCTGGCGTGGCCCGGCTACACTGCCGAAGGTGCGAGCCTGGCAGCGCCGCTACGGGGCTACCTTGTGGGTCTCGACATTCCCGCCGGCTCCGAGGGTAAGGACATCGTCCTTCGCTTCAGTCCACCCGGCTGGCCAGTTGTCATTGGAAGCATTATTTTCGCTGTTGCTGTCACTGTGTTCTGGAGTGTCGCCGAGGCACTAACGGTTCGACGGCGGCCCCGGAAAATGACCGGCGCCACGCTGCCCGCAGCCATCTCACCTTAAAGTGAAGAACGTTCGGAGGGGCCTAGCCCCAATACCGTTTACTTAGCGCAGGTTCTGTTAATCTTGGTGCATGGCTCGCAGCGGATGGATTAAGCCCGAAATGTTAAGCCCGAAACCCAGGAGCGTTTGAGTGACCATGTCTCGCTGGGTGTTTTGACGCGCGCTTTCCCGCCGGATGTGGTGGACCGGGTGATCGCCCGCACGGGCGCGCGCCAAGTGCGGAACAGGCTGCTGCCGTCTCGGCTGATGGTCTATTACGTCATGGCCATGGCGTTGTTCGCCTCTGGCTCGTATGAAGAGGTGATGCGGTCCCTGCTCTCCGGAATGGAGTGGATCACGGGCCGGTTCAGGGAATGGCAAATGCCGACGAAGGCCGCGATTTTCAAGGCGCGCACGCGGCTTGGTTCGACGGTGATGGCTGAACTCTTCGCGGAGGTCGCCAAGCCCCTCGCGGCACCGGGAAGCAGCGGTTTTTACAAGGACTGGCGGCTGGTCAGCGTTGACGGGACGTGCCTGGACATCGCAGATACGCCCGCGAACGAGAAGTACTACGGGCGGCCCGGCACGGCCACCCAGATCAAGAGCGCCTACCCACAGGCCCGGGTTCTCGGACTCGTGGAGTGCGGCACCCACGCGGTGATCGGAGCCGTGGTCACTGGCTATGGCACGGCTGAGCAGGACATGTTCCCGGGGCTGCACGCGGACTTGGATGCCTCCATGCTGCTGATGGCCGACCGCGGGTTCTTCAGTTACCACGCGTGGCGGGACAGTGCCGCAACCGGCGCGGCACTGCTATGGCGCATGAAGGCCAGCAACGTCCTGCCGGTGCTCGAGGAACTGCCCGATGGCTCGTACCGTTCCGCGGTCTACGCCAACCCCAAGGCCCGCCGGAACAACACGGACGCAATCCCCGTCCGGGTCATCGAATACACCGTCGCCACCGGCGCCAGCACGAGCGATTTCCGCCTCATCACCACCATCCTGGACCCTGACACAGCACCGGCGCAGGACCTGGCAGACCTCTACGGACGGCGCTGGGAAATCGAGTCCTGTTTCGACGAACTCAAAACACACCAGCGCGGCCCCGGAATCGTCCTGCGCTCCAAAACCCCCGACGGGGTCCTCCAGGAAATCTAAGGCTACCTCTGCGTCCACTACGCCCTGCGGTCCCTCATCGGCGAGGTCGCACTGCTGTTCGAAGAAGACCCCTTACGGTTTTCCTTTACACGCACCCTCCGGGCGGCCCGGCGAACCCTCGCCGACCGCCCGGCTTTTTCCCCCTGAAAAACTCCGGAAAGCCTTCACCAGCTTCACCGGCGAGATCCTCCACGACCTCCTGCCGCCACGCCGACAACGAATCAACCCCCGCGTCGTCAAACGCAAGATGTCCGGCTGGCAACTCAAACGAATACCCAAACCGCCTAAGTAAACGGTATTGGGCCTAGCCCCTCCGAACGTTTACACCATTGGTGCCCGGCAGTTCGCCAAGCTCCGTTGTCAGACAGTACTCTCTACGGCGTGTTGGTGCCCCATGCGGCGGTTCAGGCGGACGTAGGCCAGGCGCCGCGCGTAGGACATGGCGATGGCTTTGGCATTACCTACCGTCACATCGAGCCGGCTTAGCAGCGTAGGATCATCCGCTCGCTGCTGATTGTGAAAAGCAATCGCCTGGCCTGACTGTTGACGGGCGAGCCGGACGCTCCATTGGCTGGCGCTGATCCTGAATGACGCCAAGGTTTCCCGGAGCGCTACGAAGTCACCGTGACGGCAGATCCGCACGAGGGTCGCTTCGTCAATGAGGTACGGATGGGTGTTGTCCCACCAGCCTTCCTGGGCAAGAAGATCCCGCCTGAACAAGGAGCATGCTGGCTCGCCGAAGATGTTTGAACCTGCACGCACAGTTGCACGGATGGCTTGGCGGCCGCTGACCAGTCCGTCTACGCCCTGCAGCCCACGTCCCTTCAGGAACAGGCGGCCGTTCGCATCTACCAGATCCCGATGCGAGGAGACCATCACGGCACCCGGATTTGCCTCGAGGGCTGCGACCTGCAGGGTGAGGGCATTGGACGCAATCAGGTCATCGCCACACACGAGCTTCAGGTATTCACCGGTTGCAGCCTGGCTGACACGGTTCCAGTTTGCCTGGGCGCCGCCGCCTGTCGGGGTGGGGGACAGCACCCGGACTTTTGGGTGTTCCTTAAATCGGGCGATCACTTCAGCCGTGCCGTCAATGGAGGAGTGGTCTGCGACAACCACTTCGTAGTCGTCGAAGGTCTGGTTCAAGACGGACTGGAGAGTCTCTTCGATGTACTGCACGTTATTGTAGGCCGGAATGACGATGGAGACTTTGGGACTCATGGTGCACTTTCCTCGGTGGCTTGTGTGGGGGAAGCGGGTTCAGGCCGTCTGCGGAACGAGAAATACTTGTGCCCGAAGTAATTGATGAAAACTGTCACGAACGTGATCGCGATCTGGGCGGGGATCTTCGGATATCCGAGAATTTCATGGGCAACCAGGAGCAGCGCCATGTTGGTGAAGAACATCGTTAGATTGACTAACGTGAAACGCCCGAGGTCCAGCCAGAAGTGGCCCTTCACCCGAAAAACAAGCTTCCGATAGACAAAAAAGACTGCGACAAGGGAAACGACAAATGCGATACTCAGCACGACTGGCGAGGGTAGCGCAGGATAGGCCCAGGCGATCGCCACGAATAATCCGGTACTGAAGGCAGTGTTGCTGACTCCAACCAACAGGAAAGCGATCCGCTGATCCTTGATGATTCTCAGTAGGGGACCGGGGGGACCATCATGGATACCCTTCACAACTTCCACTGGGGAATCGGGTTGCTTCGTGGAAGCCACATAATCTCCGAACTCTAGGGCCGGTAACCGGCAACTTCACACCCCAGACTACCGAAGACGGCAGGGGGCATCACAATCCTTGTGCCCACAGGCCTGGTGTGGGAGCACATCAGAGCTTTCCTGATACCGCCAGCCGCTGGACTTCCTGCACGGTGTAGTTGATGCCAACAGCAAGCGGAGTCACAGGGTGTTCGTCCAGCTCAGGCCAAACCACGGAGCGCAGCCGAAGGTCGTGTGCCTGGGCTTTAGCGAAGGGCGAGGCGCCAAGGATAATCAACGGACGGCGCTTGAAGATAGCGCGGCATGCACCAATGAGGTTGCCGATCGTATCCGCCCTCTGAGAGGCAAGGATCTTCACGATGGTCTCGCCAGGGAGGACGTCCGGCAGGACGAGCCTGTCGATTCCATCGGACACCAACCGGCTGGCGTCGTCAACGAAAAGATAGTCCCTCAGCGTGTCCAACGACACGTAGACCGAAACCGGTGCGCCAGTCAGGTGAGCCTTGGCGAACACTGAGATAAGGCCCTGCGGTTTCCGGAGGTTCTGTCCCGGTCCGTAAAGATTGCTGACCCTTCCGATGAGAGTCCGGACCGCTGTCCGCTTCGCAAAATCCGTCACCGCCGCCTCCGCCTTTAATTTGGCGAAACCATAAGGCGCCAGTGGCTGCACGGGGCTCTCCTCAGTGAACGGCGGCGTGCTTGAACCGGCATAGACTCCGCCGGCCGAAGAAGCAAGGAACATCGCACCCATCCGCCCGTCACCGTCGGCGCAAAGGGTCTCCTCGAACACGCCCAAGGCACGGGAGAACAACGAAAGTTCCGCGTCTAATGCGGCCTGTGAGGTCCCGGTCACTCCCGCGCCGGCGCACCAGGCGATAGTCCATTGACCCGAAGCAGCTGCGTTCCGCAGCTTCTCGGCGCCGAACCGGAATTCGCGGAGTGCCGCCTCCGGGTCAGCCCACGAGATCTTGCTTGTTAAGACCGGTGTCTTGCGTGACTCGAGCTCTCGGACAACGGCTCTTCCGAGGAGACCGCCGGCACCGATGACCCACGTGGGCCTAGCCTGCATCAGCCACCGGGCCCGAGGGCAACTGGGCGGGTGCTTTGTGGATAGTCTTGCCGAGCGGACCCAGAGCGGGGTCACTCACAATGAGGTACGCCGGTTTGCCCATGGCCATGTTGACGTTGACCCCGACGTATTCTGCGATGACCCCCAGAGCGAAGAGTATTGCGCCGGTACTGACGAGGAGGACCACCATCGTCGACGTCCAGCCCTGTTGGCCTGCGCCATGGCCGGTCAGGTACGCGATGACAAAATAGATGGCCAGTCCGATTCCGGTCAAGGCGAAGATTGCACCTATCAGGCTAACCATTCGAAGCCCACGCGTCCCGCTCGAAATCACCATCCGCCAGAAATGGGAGAGCAGCGACCGCAACCGGTATCCGGAGCGGCGGTCGCCTTCTTCCCTCAGCAGGACCGGGCAAGTCGCTGTCTTGTCAGCAATCCAGCCCATTGCGACGTCCAGATAGACGCCGTGCCCGGCGTAGGCGGCCACAGAGCGTGCTACTTCTCCGGTGACCAGCCTGAAGCTCTGGTAGCTCGTGGCGTCGTCGCTGGACAGCAGGAAGCGCACTGCTTTTTTGGCGCCCTTCGACCCGACGTTCCGCAGGAAGCCATGCGGGGCCGGGTTGCTCGGCATTGCGTAAGTGACAGAGGCGTTGTGCTCCATGGCCGTATCCAGCAGGTCGGCGATTGCTGCGGGGTCGTGCTGGCCGTCCTCGTCCATGGTGACGATCCAGTCCCCACCTGCCGAAGCCATACCCGCCAACGTAGCCGCATGTTGGCCGAAGTTCCGGCTCAGCCAGACGCCGCGGACGATGTCAATGGACTGAGTCAAAGAGCGGATCACGGCAGCAGAGTCGTCGGGGCCGTGATCGAAGACCAGCAGGACTTCCGAGATGACGAAATTGTGGCCGCCCTTACTCGTTGACATTTGCCGATAGGGGAGGAGTTCGTTAACTACACCAACGAGGGTCTTTTCGCCTTGGTAGACGGGTATGACCACGGATATGCGGTGGGGCGTCAAGTTAGTCTCGGGTTGAGCCAGTGTCATGTCAGGAGATTCTACCGGCTCAGGCTGGCTTTGTTGGGCCGAAGCCCGCTCCCGCGCCCCTGAGCGGCGGGGGAGACCCTTCTCGAGCACGAGGAATGGACCCTCAGGTATTATGAACCTGTCCCTCGCGCGCTGTCATGCGGCGGACGCATGCCCAAACTGAACGGAACCAGAATTGCAGCCTTCCCTATCGCCGTCGTCACGCAACAGGAAGTGGCTACTGTCAACCGCCGGATCGGTGTTGGTGCTAAGCCTTATCCCGCTCATCTTCCACGGCCGCTTCTACTTCCAAGATGACACCGAGAACGGTGCATACGGCGTGTGGTATCACCTTGGCGAGAGTCTGCTCCAGGGGAAAGTGCCGGTCCTGAACCCCTCAGTCTGGTCGAGCGGAAACTACATCGCGGAGGGGCAGTGGGGCACTTGGAACCCGCTGGTCATGCTGTTCGGTCTCCTCGCCTACGTCAGCCCTAACGCGGTTGTGCTCACCACCGCACTGAAGGTGGCCATGCTGGTCCTCGCCGGCGTTGGTACGTTCGTTCTCGCGAGGAGCTACACGCTGTCGCCCGAGTGGGCCTTCATTGCAGGCATAGCCGTGCCGTTGAACGGATTCACGATGTATTTCGATGCCCCATCATGGGTCACGGGAGCGCTCGTGTGGGCGATTTTTCCGTTTTTCTGGGCGGAGCTACGTCAGTTGATGCTTGGCAAACGAAACCCCTTCTGGGCTTTCGTCACGGGGTACCTGATAGTCACAGTAGGCTACGTCGCTGGGACTGTCGCTATCGGGTTTATCCTTCTGGCCGTCGGTATTGAAGCACTGATCCGCAAGGCGTGGTGGCCGGCCGCCAGGATTGCGCTCACCGGCATATCTATCGGGCTTGTCGCCGTTGTCGTGTTCCTGCCTGGGGTTTTGACAGCCGCTGTCACCACGCGTGGAACAACGGGCATCTGGAACGACGACTACATGAGCATTGACTTCACCAGCCTGTTAATGGCGCCGATCGCCACCGCTTACCCACAGCTCCTTTCATGGTGGTGGTCCGGAACCGCAGCAACAAGCCCGGCCGCTTATATCGCGTGGTTCCTACCCGCCATTGCGTTCGTGAGCTGGGTTCAGTTCAAGAAGCTTTCAACCGATCTGCGGGACCTTTTCTTCTTCCTCGCAGCGTCCGCGGCCTTTGTCTTGCTTCCAACGACAATAGGCCCCCTGCGCTATCCCGCTCGCTTTATGCCATACGTGGCGTTGGCCGCTGTTCTCCTGGTCGTGGTTGCACTGGCCCGTTCCAGGCAGCCTTCGATCAGTCGAGGGTCGCTTTTCTTTGCACTCGGCCTTGTAGTGCTTGGGTCCTACCTCGGCTGGTCCCAGGCCCCGTGGCGTTACTTCACTATCACGTTGTGTGCTGTCTTGATCGTCGCTGGCCTGGTGTCTATGAGATGGCTGTTGAATCACCCTGAGGTCGTTAGGCACAAGTGGAATAAGTTTGGTCTTCCCGCACTATCGTTGTTGGCTATCGGGGTTTTGTTGGCAACGACAGCCACGACCGTACTTCAGCACCGCACGACTGCCCGAAGCGGCTTGTCGATCGCCAACCAGCCCGAAGACGTCTCCACCTATAAAGGTGTGCTCGAGGGCGTCCAGAATGACGTCATCGTTGTGGGGGATCCGCTGGACTACCCACAGGAGAAGGCGACATGGGAAGAGACGCTCATGGCGAACGCGTGGTACCTCAGCAACGCGAACGTAGTGAACCGCTACCAGCTGGTCGGATTCTCCAAGCTCAATGAGTTGCTCTGTCTGCGGTACCTGGGCGGAACCTGCCCCGAACTCGCGGAGAAACTCTTCGATCGCCGGGCAGAGACCGGCCTGCTGCTCGTCGATGAACTCCATCTCGACAACGTACAGATCCTCAAGCGGTCATTCGACAAACCGCAAGTGGCCATGGCCTCCAACAATTACGTGTCACGGGATGAAGAAGTCGAGATACCCGCTGTTCCCGACGGATGGCATGTCGCAACGGAGACTGACGACACCGTCCTGTGGAGCCGCGACGTGCCCCTGGGCCCTGCCGGAGGTGTAACCTGGACCCGGCCTGGCACCGAATTGAGTGAGGTTTCGCGGGACGACACCAAAGTCGTACTCAAGGTCGAGGACGTGCCGGCCGAAGGCGGCCGTGCCGCTTTGAGCCGCCTTCCCTGGCCCGGATACAGTGTGGAAGGCGCCCAATCTACCAATCGCCCCATCGGCGGGTATCTGCTTGGGCTGGCCATTCCCGCTGACGCTAAGGGCAAGCTGATCACCATAAGCTTCGAACCGCCGGGGTGGCGCATAGGGATCGCGTTGTGGGCCCTCGCAGTTGCGGGGATGCTGCTCTGGAGCCTGTTAACCATCAGGCGGAAGCGGTCTGACGGTCCAATGCAGCCCCAGCCAGCAGACGACGGTACCAAACAGCCGGCACCTTCCTACGAGGGAATACGGTAGACGATGACCCGGGCCGGGGAGGGTTATGGTTTCCCCGGCATCTACGTATTGCCTGTCACTGAAGGTCCAGTCCCTTGTTATCGAGGCCAGGCCGCTTTCGCCCAGAGTGTTCATGACTTGGGGTATTTTCACAACGTTGTGGCCTTGACGTTGGTGGGGAGAGAACTCGGGCCGCTGGACTTAACCGAGCCAGTCGACGCCCACGGTGGCCGAAAACGCGGCTTAGGTGTTGGCTTAGCTGCAGCAATGACGAGTCATGGGAGACCCGGTCCGCGGCCGACATTCAAGATCAACGACTTCGACGCCGTCGAGCAGATTGACCCCTCCTGTTTGGTGCGCCTGGCCAAAGCTGATCCGGACCGTGCCTTCACATCCACTTGGCAACTGCGACGCGCCGCCAGGCGATTCCGAAACTGCTGTGTCAAGGTGACCCGATCATGTCTACGCTGTCAGCTACTTCGTTGAGCCAGCGGGTTTGGGGCACCATGTTGCTGGCCGTGCTCCGCAGTAACACCGCGCCACACCAGCCACAAAGCGGCAACCAGCATGACAGTGATGAATGCAAGGGACAGCGAGGTGCCGCCTGGCGGCTGCCAGGACGGGTTGGCGGACACATCGGTCCACGCACGGTCCGCAGCCCAACTGCTTACATAGGGCTGCAGGGTCTGCGCAAACGTCCAGAAGTAGAAAAATGCGACCAGCACGGCTGCTCCCTTCAAGCCCGCCGCCATGTGCCGCGAGAAGGGGCCCGGGTCGATGCGGTCGAGTGCCATTCCGGAAACTATCACCAGCGGAATGAAAACGGCCAGGATGTAGCGGCCCTGCCACGCAATTCCGATAGTGCCGATGGCCTGTGCCTGAAAGAAGCGGCGGGAGGAGCAGGAGCGCTGTAACAAGGAAGACTGTCGCCGCATGCGGACCGCCCTTGGCGCGCACGGTAGCGGACAGGATCAGCGCTGTCGCGATGCCCAGCCAGAGTACAACCGCCCCCAACGAGGGGTGATACTTCCAGCCAACCGAACTGGCCGACGTAGGCCGTTGAGTACTCTAGGGTGCGACTGAGCACTATCAAGAAGCCCGTTACAGGCGACGAGCCTGCCGCCTCAAAGGGACTGCTGGCGAGACTGTCATGGGTTAACAACCACCCACGGGTTGCGGCTCAAGGCTTTCACCTGCGTCCCGGTCCCAAGAATGCAGGCCGCGACCATCATCAAGGCAAGCCACAGGAGCGACAGGCTTTTCGTGTTGGCCAACAGACATCCAGAGGCAGCGATGATTGGCACGAAGCGTGGGTAGGCTGCCGGCTCCAAGGAACGTTCCAGAAGGCAACGCGAGGTTGGCCAGCAGGGGGGCCGCAGTCGCGTATTCGAGCGAATTTGGATTCACTACGCCATTGAGGAAGAGAACCATTGGGGTAACAGCGACAGCTGTCGAGACCATGGCCCACTTGCGTTGGCGCATTTGCGAGAGTGCGGTAAAGGTGAGGGCCAGGAAAAGCAACTTAGTAGGGAACTGACCATCCGCATGCCATAGACAACTCCAGGGTCGCTGCTGAACAGAGACCGGAGACCGGCTACGGCGTAGTAGACGGGGTTGTAGTTTCCTGCCGAAGTGCGTGCCCCAACCAGTTCATCACTGTTCCCTGTGTGACATCTGCATGCTGGGCGAAGCAATCGAAGCTGTCTAAGTACGCAATTCCTGTCGGGATTATGACGTACCGAAAGGTGCCGACCCCGGCCTTTTCCAGGCCTGCCATCTCGCCCCGGACAACAGCCGCCGCTTTGATGACCTGGGCAGGTTCATCGGGCGCACCCATCAGCGGCGTTGCCACAGTCCACGCCGTGGAGAGTCCCATCAGCAGAAGGAATGTCAGCCAGAACGTTTTCCGTCCGGAGTCCTCGCCGCCGCTATGTCCGACCATCTTCCGGATCCGATCGAGGAACCTATCCCGACTGTGACGGAGCCGCACTGTGGATTAGCGGCCGTTTTCCAGGAGGCCCAGCAGGTACGTTCCGTAGCCGCTCTTGCGCAGGGGTTCGGCCCGCTGTCGAAGGTCGTCATCGCTAAGGAAGCCTAGCCGCCATGCGATCTCTTCCGGTGCCCCGATCTTCAGACCCTGCCGGTTCTCGGTCGTGCGCACGAAATTGGAAGCATCGTTGAGGTCATTGAATGTACCGGTATCCAGCCAGGCCGTGCCGCGGGGAAGTATCTCAACCTGAAGTTTTCCTTGGTCCAGGTATGTCCGGTTCACGTCTGTGATTTCCAGCTCCCCGCGAGGCGATGGCTTGAGGCTCCGCGCAATTTCAACGACGTCATTGTCATAGAAGTACAGCCCGGGAACGGCATAGTGGCTCTTGGGCTTTTCCGGCTTCTCTTCCAAAGAGATGGCCTTGCCGCTGGCGTCGAATTCCACAACACCGTATGACTTCGGGTCAGCGACCCAATATCCAAAGACTGCACCGCCGTCGATGTTCTCGAAACGGCGAAGCTGGGTTCCCATACCCTGACCGTAAAAGATGTTGTCGCCTAGAACAAGCGCCACTGGCTCGTTGCCAATGTGCTCCGCTCCGAGGATGAACGCTTGCGCCAGCCCGTCGGGAGACGGCTGTTGGAGATAGCTCAAGTTGATACCAAACTGCGAGCCATCCCCCAGTAGGCGCTCAAACTGTTCGGCGTCGTGGGGCGTGGTGATTATGAGGATGTCCCGGATTCCGGCCAAAATGAGGGTGGAGAGCGGATAGTAGATCATCGGCTTATCGAAGACAGGCATCAGTTGCTTGCTGACGCCTAGAGTGATCGGATGGAGCCGTGAGCCGGTACCGCCGGCCAGAATGATTCCGCGCATATAGCCTATCTTTCCTGCTGACTCGTGCATCATCCAAATCCGGTAACCTTTGAAACTATGCAGCGACTATTAGTAACCGGCGGCGCCGGCTTCATTGGCTCCAATTTTGTCCACTACGTCATGTCCACAACGGACCACCACGTGACCGTCCTTGACAAGCTGACGTACGCAGGCAACGAGGAGTCGCTGACGCACCTTCCGGCCGAGCGGTTCCAGTTCGTCAAGGGTGACATTTGTGACCAGCCGCTCGTGGACGAGCTGGTCGCAGCTCACGACGTTGTTGTTCACTATGCTGCTGAGTCGCACAATGACAACTCGTTGCATGACCCGCGGCCGTTCCTGGACACGAACATCATCGGCACGTACACGCTAATCGAGGCGGCCCGGAAGCGTAATAAGCGTTTCCATCACATCTCCACCGATGAGGTCTACGGGGACCTGGAGCTCGATGACCCGGAGCGGTTCACTGAGCAGACCCCGTACAACCCGTCCAGCCCGTACTCGTCCACGAAGGCCGGTTCTGACCTTCTGGTCCGTGCCTGGGTGCGTTCCTTCGGGCTGCAGGCGACCATCAGCAACTGCTCGAACAACTATGGCCCGTACCAGCACGTGGAGAAGTTCATTCCGCGTCAGATCACCAACGTGATCGACGGGATCCGCCCCAAGCTCTATGGCATGGGGGAGAACGTGCGTGACTGGATCCACGCCAACGACCACTCCTCGGCCGTACTGGCCATCATTGCCAAGGGCCGGATCGGGGAGACCTACCTGATCGGCGCCGACGGGGAGAAGAACAACAAGGACGTCGTGGAGCTGATCCTCAAGCACATGGGCCAGTCCCCGGACGCGTACGACCACGTGGTTGACCGGCCGGGCCATGACCTGCGGTACGCGATCGACTCTACTAAGCTCCGCGACGAGCTGGGCTGGGAACCGCAGTTTTCCAACTTCGACGCCGGCATCGAGGACACCATCGCCTGGTACCGGGACAATGAGGAGTGGTGGCGGCCGCAGAAAGCCGCAACTGAAGCAAAATACAAAGTGCAGGGCCAATAGGCATGGACTTCCAGAAAAAGCTCGCTGCCACGGAGACGCCCATTCCTGGCATGCTGCTTTTCGACCTCCCGGTATATGGCGACAACCGTGGCTGGTTCAAGGAAAACTGGCAGCGGGAGAAGATGATGGCGCTCGGGCTGCCCGATTTCAGCCCCGTGCAGAACAACATCTCGTATAACGACAAAGCCGGTACGACCCGGGGGATTCATGCCGAACCATGGGACAAATTTGTTTCCGTGGCGACTGGCCGCATTTTTGGCGCCTGGGTGGATCTTCGCGAAGGTCCGACTTTTGGCGCCGTGTTCACGGCTGAGCTGGATGCCGGCAAGGCGATCTTCATTCCCCGCGGCGTCGCAAACTCCTACCAGACGCTGGAGGACAACACGTCCTACGTCTATTTGGTGAATGACCATTGGTCCGCCGATGCGGAGTACACGTTCGTGAATCTAGCTGACGAAACCGTGGGCATCTCCTGGCCTATTCCGCTGGAGAAAGCGGAACTGTCCGAAAAGGACATGGCTCACCCGCGGCTGGCGGAGGTCACCCCGATGGCGCCCAAGAAAACGCTGGTGCTCGGGGCTGACGGGCAGCTTGGGAAGGCCCTGCGATCGGCGTACGCGGGGGATCCCGGCGTGGAGTTTGCTGACCGGAGCACCTTTGACCTCCTCGATCCTGCGTCGTTTGGCAACCGAAACTGGCGGAAATATTCCACCGTCATCAACGCTGCAGCGTTCACGGCGGTGGATGCGGCTGAAACGGAAGAAGGCCGCCAGGCTGCGTGGGCACTGAATGTCACCGCGGTTGCGGAACTGGCAAGGATCGCCGTCGCCCATGGCCTGGTGATGGTGCAGGTCTCAAGCGACTACGTCTTCGACGGGTCCCGTCCTTCCCATGATGAGACCGAGGGCCCGGCTCCTCTGGGCGTCTATGCCCAGACCAAGGCTGCGGGCGACGCCGTTGTCAGTGTGGTTCCACGGCATTACATCATCCGGACCAGCTGGGTCATTGGTGACGGGCCGAACTTTGTCCGAACCATGGCGTCCCTCGCGGAAAAAGGAGTTTCACCCGCCGTTGTCAACGACCAGATTGGCCGTCTGACCTTCTCGGAAGACCTTGCAGCCGGGATCAAGCACCTCTTGGATGTCGGGGCACCGTTTGGTACGTACAACCTGACGAACGACGGCGAGCCCCGGTCCTGGGCGGACGTTGCGGCTGACGTTTTCGAACTTTCCGGGCGCCCGCGGGGCAGCGTCACCGGCGTCTCCACATCCGAGTATTTTCGCGGAAAGGAGGCCGCGCCCCGGCCCTCTAACAGCGTGCTGGACCTGACAAAGATCACCGGCACGGGTTTCCGCCCTGAACTTGCTGATACCCGCCTCAAGGGCTACCTACAGAACAGCAAGTAGCCAACGGCAAATCGGCAGTATCCCTTTCCCTTCACGGCGGCGGCAACATAAGAAGCGAGGCCCGGGCTGAACCAGCCCGGGCCTCGCTTCGCTTAACGCTTTGTCCTGCCGTGGTTTCGAATGTGCGGCAGACTGGGTGCCGAGGGACTGGCCTGTATGTCAAGCTGCAGCGCACTAATCAATAGTTGGGTTCCCAGCATCAACGGCAATGCGGCTAGCATCACGGTGGCCGCGGTTGCCACAGTACTGGACAGGATCTGGAAGCAAACCCAGATGCTGATGACGGAACCCACCCCAAACAGGGCCATTCCGAGGAAGAGCATGAGGGCAACAGGGGAGAAGGACCACAGCACATAGCGGTACCAAATCCGCTTCCAGAATCCGGTCCCAAGCATATGCAGCAGTTCGGGAACAACTTTGCTGAGCCTGATGCTGGAAACTTCGTCGCCGTACACCGCTGGGATGGGGACGTCTATGGCGGGAACCTGGAGGATATTCAAGTTCAGGAGCATATCGTTCTCGAAGCTATAGCGCTTGGAGATCGTGTCCAGGGGCAGGCGCTGCAAAATTTCAGTCCGGACGGCGGTATAACCGTTCTGAGGATCAAAGAGATGCCAGTATCCCGACGCAAGTTTGGTCATGAAGGACAAGAGAATGTTGCCAAAAATGCGGTATTTGGGCATCCCCGAGAATGAGCCTGCGGAAAAGAACCGGTTCGCCTTGGCGAATCCGTAGCCGTCGTCCACGACCTTTTCCAAGAGATCGGGAAGATAAGCAGGGTCCATCTGGGCATCGCCGGCCATCACGACATTCACATCGGCGCCGAGCTCCATGGCTTTTCGGTGCCCCGTGATAATGGCACCTCCAACACCCTGGTTGACGTCATGACGAATGAGCTCCACCCTGGAGTCTGACATTGCACGGACTGCCGCAGAAGTATTGTCCGGGCTGCAGTCATCAACGATAACAATGTGGTCCACGTAGTCGGGCATGGTTTCAATGACTTGCCCGATCATTCTCTCCTCTTTATAGGCGGGAACGACTGCAGCGATTCGGGCGCCGTTATACATTGTGGATGGGGTCCTTTCGATTTTCTTCCTCGACATGGTCCCGCGTCGGCTGCTTGCCTCCGAATACCCAGTGCTTGTAGAGGAAATAGTTCCATACAGTGGTCGCGGCCGTGGAAACCACTTTTGCTCCGCCATAACCCAGGCCGGTGAGGGATAAAAGCTGCACGATGAAGACGGTTGCTATTGTGTTTGCGCCAACCAAGAGGGTGTATCGGCCGAGACTAACGTGTGTTCTGTGGGCGGATTCGAAGGAAAAGAGCTTCTGGACTGTGTAGCTGAAGGCGAAGCTGAGCAGGAACGCGATGGCAGTGGCCACAGAGAGGTTCCATTGGAAAACCTCCCGGAATAGAACGAGAAGACCCAGGTCGACTGAGAACGACAGGCCCCCAAAAAACAGGTATCGGAAGGCGCTATGATTTATGGCTCGCCGTAGAGACTGGATCGGCTTGCGCTCGTCAACGTTCTGATCCCGTTGGTGATTATGCATGATCCGTCATCCTGTCCGCAGGATGCCCGCAGACGCTTTCTGCTGATACAGGTTCGGTGGTGTTACCGGCAGCGGGCAAACCGTCAGGGCTATTAATATGTCGTTTGAGAAGCACAGCGGCTATTACCAAAGTCGCCGAGAAGATGATTACGACACCAACAATGCCAAGCGGCGGCTGCCATTCTGGGGCCCCAAGCATGTCACCCCACCGAACGTCCAGTGAAAGGCCGGTCGTGTATCGCCGGAGCACCCATACAAAGGTGACGATTTGTGCAACTACCGCGATATTGACAACGGCGCCGAGGGCCCTCCGCCCCTGCGTCGGGATGCGCCCAGTAAGCGACCTGTCAAGGGCGAAGCCGGCCATAAGCATAAACGGAACGAATAGGGCGAGGATGTAGCGCCCCTGCCAGATGATTCCCTGCTCGGAAATGACTTGGGCTTGAAGTGCTATGGGAAGGACGATAAGGCTGACTGCCAAGAGCAGGGCGGCGAGGCGGGATCGTCCCCGGGTAAATAGCAGGACAGAGAAGGTGGCCACGAAAATGATCGCCATCCAAAAGGCAAGTACGCCTACAGGGGCATCGAGTTCCAACCAGCCGAATTGACCTATCCACCCGAGCATGTGGCTGAATGTTTTATCGAGCATGATTTCCACGCCATCGGCGGGCTCCAGGCCGGCGCCCTCAAATGGTTTGCTGCTCAGGCTGTCGTGCCGGACGATCCACCTGACAGCGAACGCGCACGCAAGAGCAATGACGCCGGCACCAGCGAGGACTGCGGGGGTCTTGACTAAGCGTTTCAGTTGGACGCCTGTCGCCGTGAGCATGACAGCCAGAACGATTATTAGCAGCCAAAGTAAGGAAAGAGCCTTGGTATTGGCAAGCAGCGCAGCGGCGGCTGTGGTTATTGCTATTGGAAGAATTGGCAGGCGCTCCAATGAGGACTTCCGAAGAAGCAAGAGCAGATTGGCTGATATCGCTGCCGTTGTCGCGTACTCGAGACTGTTCGGGTTAACTGATCCATTGAGAAAAAGGATCATTGGCGTAATAGCGCCCGACAGAGTGATGAGTGCCCACTTGTTGCGACGCAACTGGCTTACCGCGCCGAATGCCGCGGCGAGAAAGAAGCTGCTCAACAAGGCGCTGACGAAACGCATTACGTACACTGCGGGGAACCCCGATGCGGCAAGCGACGGCCAACCAACGATTGCGTAGTAAATCGGGTTGTAAAGTCCCGCAGTGGTTAGTGCTTTGACCGTATCGTCAGGGTCTCCGTCGAGGTGGGGGGCGCACGTTGGCGTTTTGTCCAAATGCCTCGCGAAACAGGTCATAGCATCCACGTATCGGATGTAACGAGGGACATCGACAGCGAGCAGCGGCCCATCGGTACCGACTTGTGTACCACCAAGTTGACCGCGGGCGACGGCGGCGGCTTTTGTGACATGGGCCGGCTCGTCGGGGATAGCAGCAATTGGCGAGGCGAAGGCCCACGACCAGCTCAGGAACAGCAACACCAGGAAAGATGGCAAAAACCAGGATCTGCCTTGGGCCGCACGGAAACCGGTTATCCGGGCAGAGATCACTGAAGAAGCCTCCTGTTGCTTTGTGTCTTGAGCCGAAAGGGCCCTGAGTGAACGCACCCGGTGTGTAATTCTACAGCAGAAGGCATGGCCGCCTGGATGTCCGGTCTCCTGGCGCGAGGCCGGCGCCCCAGCCACGGCCAGTTGCCGTCCTCCGGCTGGAGGGGCATGCGTCAGGAGCCCTCCCTGGTCGGAGCCACACCGGCTATGGCCAGCGCGCAGATCCGGCAATCGACAGCGGCGTCCAACCGGAACCGATCGTCACAGGCGCCCGCCACGCCCCGCCCACAACAGGATAATAGGCAAGGGTGCCGTCCTTGAACCTAACGGTAAGACCAGTCGTGCCGGCCCCCTGGAACCCCAAAGTGGAGGTCGCGGCGTCCACCGGGCCCCAACCGCTGCCCACTGGCCTCCGGTTCTCGTTCAGGAAATTGGACGCTCCATCCGTTCGGTAAAGAAGCAGTTGACCATCGGAGCGCCGGGCGAGCAGGTCCTGGTTGCCGTCTCCGTCAAAGTCGAACATGGTGATGTCGAGTCCGCTCCATCCCCAACCAATGGGAACAGCAGCTTTCAGCGCATCCGCAGTCCCGCGGGCGTAGAGCAAGAGGTCGCCGTTCGCGGACTTCGCCACTATGAAGGGCCTCTTATCCTTGCTATTCCAGGGGCCAATCGTCACGGTCTTGTCCTGGAATCCGGTGGCCAGTCCGACAGGAACCGAGTACCCCCCTCCCGCGAGGCCCTTATAAAGGGTCACGGCACCATCTTTCCATTGGGTCAACAGATCCAGCCTCCCGTCCATGTCCCAATCCGTGTTGAAGACGGCTTGGACGTTTGTCCACCCTGTGCCGACCGTCCGCCCTGACAGGAGGCCGCCGGCTTCCGCAGGATACAGCAGCAGCTTTCCCTCACCTGTAATGCCCATTGTGTCTGCCGGTGTGGCCCACGGCTGAGGTCCAGTCTGGTCAACGGAGCCAAGGATAAGCAGCGGATTCCAACCTGTGCCGATTGTCGCAGCCTGTCCCCAAGCTCCCTGTCCGAACGGAAAATACTGTAAGGCTCCGCCGTCACGGCGTACCACGAGGCCTCGTGTTCCGCTTCCGGTGAAGCCGCCACTCAGCGAAACCGCGGTGATGGCCTTCCATCCCGTTCCGACCACAGTCCGTGTCTCGGCAATGAACGCCCCGCCGCCGTTTGAACGGTAGAGCTTCAATTCACCGGCTCCGGTTTGGGCCAGGATGTCTTGATTGCCATCGCCGTCGAAGTCGAGCATCGTGACGTTGATATTTCCCCAACCAGTCCCGGAAACGACCCCGGCTTGCAGCCCGTCACCCGACCTTGCGTAGTAGACAAGTTCGCCCGAGGGTTTCCGTGCCATTACACCAGGACGCGAATCGGTCGTCCGCCAGGCACCGACAGTGATGAGGTTTTCTTGAAAGCCCTGGCCAATCCGGGTTGGTGTCGAAAACCCTCCAGAGGACAGCCCCTTGTAGACAAGAAGGTCCCCGTTATCCCATTGTGAAAAGATGTCGCGGACGCCGTCACCGTCCCAGTCGGTGGTAGTGGCAGATCGCAGGCTCGTCCAGCCCGAGCCGATGGTTCGTGGCGCGCGGAGGCCGCCCGCGCCGTTCGAGGCATAGTTCAACAGGTTGCCCGCTGCGTCAGCGGCGAGAATGTCGGCATCGGACTTTATAGAGGGTCCGCTATGCCCGGAGTCACCTATGGCAGCGAATTCTTTCAGTTGCGCCAGACTGCCGTTCCATACGTTCGAATCGCCTGCGAACGGCCCGGTGCTGCTGTACTGCCAGATGCTGTAAGTGCTCCAGCTTGAGGGAACGGCGCCAGCGTTGTTAGTTGACGTCAGTGGGTAGGCTGCAACCCATAACGGGTAGTCACCAAAGCCGGCAGGATCCCCAAGGCACTGCTTCCACCAGTTTGTGTTCGTGTAGATCATTGGCAGACGACCCGTCAGTGACAGCATCGTGTTGCCGAAGTCGCGGACCCAGGACGCCAGCTGCGTTGGTGACATGTTGTAACAAGTGTTGCCGAAATAGAACCCGTTGATGGTTCGGCCCTCATAGGGGTTGAACTCAAAGTCGAGCACAGGCGGCATTGTGTAACCGTCCGCGGGCCAGCCGCCGCCGTTCTGCACGAAGAAGCGCGCCTGGTCGGATCCGGAGGAGCCGTTCGGGATTGCGAAGTGGTAAGCGCCGCGGATCATCCCGACGTTGCGAGATCCTTGGTACTGGGAGTTGAAGTAGTCGTTGGTGAAGTAACTTCCTTCTGTTGCCTTGACATAGGCGAACCTGGCGCCCATATTCCACTGCTGTTGCCAGTCCACGCTGGGTTGATGGCCGCTAACGTCCAGTCCCTGGACACCAAACGTGGGCATCCAAGTACCTTCGGTTGCCAGGGATTCGGTGCTGAGTTTCTTCAAGGAGTCAGAAGTAGCCGACGCAGTCACCCGGGCGGAGCGCTGGCCCATCTCCGCCCCGCCCTCGCCGATGGCTTCAGCCATCGATTCTTCCGTGGGTGTGGAGGCGGCAGCAGCCGATGTGGCAGCTGTTGCCGGCTGCTCCCCGGTCAGGGCAGGAGCCGATGTCGCCGGCGCGGATACCGTTGGAGCCGAAGCTGAAGGCTGAGCACCCGGATCCGCCGTGGGCGCCGCCGGCGTTGGGCTGGGTTCCAACGCTACGGAAGTTTCTGCCAGCCCTGGGCCTGCAACAAGGGCCGCCGCCAAGGCGGCTGTGCCCAAGACCCGCAGAAGGGGACGATAGCTGACTAAGTGGTTCCGAATCATTTTGGCTCCGATGACATGAGGCGCTCCCTATAGCGCAACATCAGGGTTTCAGTTTCCAGTGAAATCCGGTCAGGAGACACCGAACTGGGGTTGCTGAGACTTAACGCGCTCACACTAACACCGTACGAGCTTGTGAAACCAGTGATCCTGATGTTGCCAAAGTGAAAGATGCGGCACTGTTATCGATGTGCTGCCCGGCAAGGAGCAGATATCAGCGGCTAGGGGATCAGATACCCATTCCACCCTGTACCGATTTGCTTCTGGGGCAGCCAACCGGCCTTGCCGTTGCCGGGGTAGAGCCAGAGGCGCCCGGCCGCATCGCGTGCCAAGACGTCCGGCTTTCCATCGCTGTTGAAGTCACCTGGGCCCAGCATGGTGCTCATGGCGTTCCAGCCACTACCCACCTGTTGCGGGGCGAGCCAGCCACCACTGCCGTTGCCCGGATAAAGCCAGAGGCTTCCTCCGGAATCCCGAGCCAATACATCACTCTTGCCGTCACCATTGAAGTCGCCCGGGCTAAAGATGAAGCTCATGACGTTCCAGCCGCTACCCACCTGAACGCGCTCCAGGAACCCGCCAGAACCGTTGCCCGGGTACAGCCAGAGGGCGCCAGCCTCGTCCCGCGCCAGGATGTCCGTTTTGCCGTTGCCATCAAAGTCGCCGGGCGAGAAAATTGCGGACATTCCGTTCCACGCTTCACCATTCTTGACTCTGGGCTGCCAGCCACCCGTGCCAGTGCCTGCGTAGAGCCACAAGGCTCCGCTGCTATCCCGGGCAAGCACGTCACTGCGGCCGTCCCCGCTGAAGTCCGGAGTCGGCATTATTGCCGACATGTCATTCCAGCCAGGACCGGTGTTTTTGCGGGCCAGGAAACCGCCTTTCCCGGTGCCGGGGTAAATCCAGAGCGTACCCCCACTGTCCCGGGCTATGACATCCGCCTTGGAGTCGCTGTTGAAGTCCTTCCAGAGTCCGGAAACGGGAGGAATAACCGTATATGCCTGCGTTCCCACCGGCGACGCATTGTTGGAAACGTCAATCGCAAGATATTTCAGTGTCATCGACGCAGACAGCGTGATGGGCCCTGTGTACTTCGTGCTTCCGGACGTGGGCGTCGAACCATTGGTCGTGTAATAGATCGTCGAGGGCTCATTGGCCGTCAGCGTGATCTGCTGCCCGACCGGGTATGTGCCGGCGGCTGGCGAGGCGACCACCCCGGGAAGTGTGGCATCAAGGACGTAGGCCTGCTGCCCCACGTCCGAGGCATTCGATGCCGAGTCGACTCCCAGATATCTAACAGTCATCGAGGCGCCGAGCAGGATGGGCTCGACGTACCGGGTGCTGGAGGCGGTGGGGGTTGAACCGTCAGTTGTGTAATAGACCGACGCAGGCTCGTTCGCCGACAACGTTATGGTCGTTCCCGGTCCGTACGTTCCGGACTGAGGTGACGCCGTGACGACGGGCGGAACAGTGTCAGCGACCTGGACAGTGAAGTTACGGGTGGCGAGGCTCTTGTTCCCGGCGACGTCCGAAACCTCAATATCAACGTGATGCTGGCCGTTCCCAAGGCCGCTATACGCCTTCGGAGAAGTGCAAGCTGACAAAGCGTCGCCATCAAGGCTGCACCTGAACCCTGAGCTGTCAGCTGACGTCGACGAAAACTGTATGGACATCGAATCCGACACGGTCGCACCTTCCGCAGGTTCCGTGATCGTGATCAGGGGAGGGGTGCGGTCGACGGTGACATTGACTGAAGCTGCGGCGCTCACGTTCCCGGCGAGGTCAACAGCTTTGACTCGGAGGGTCACGGGCCCCTCCTTCGTCAAAGCAAAGGGCTGGCCGGAGGCACAGGCGATGAAGCTGTTGTCCGCCGTTGAATCAACGGAGCAGCGCAGTGAACTTCCGGACTCGGATGAGGCTGCGAGCACGGGATTGCCGGTAACGATCTCGCCGGCGGTCGGGGCGGTGATGGCTGGCACTGCGGGAGGAACGGTATCGATCTGGAACGTACGGGTCGCTGCGATGCCGGGGATGGGGCGAACCGCAAAGGAATACGAGCCATCTGCCCGGGGCGACGAAGGGGTGTAGCTCCCGGAGGTGCAATCCTGCCAAACCTCAGTCTGTCCTGCCCCCGTTAAGCTGCATTCAATCTGGCTGCCTGCCGGAACCGTTCCTACCGTAAACGTTGGTGTTGGATCGTTGGTGATCCCGGGGTTTGCGGCCTGCGTCCCATCTGCCGCCGTGGGGCCTGTCAGGATCTGCGCCGCTGTGTTCGACAAGAGGTAGAGCTTGCCCTGTCCCGCGGGTTTATTCGCGTCCAACTGGCCGGCGTCGTCCATGACCAGGAGTTTTCCGGCCTTCATGCCGAGGCCGCTGACCATGCTGAATCCAAGGGCCCACTGCGATTCAACGACACCGGTCTGCAGATTGATACGGGCAACTGAGTCCATGCCTGCGTTGGCCGCCGATGTGCCTCCGGAGGTTCCGGTATAAAGCATGTTGGTAGCCCTATCGAAATAGACTCGTGTTGGCTTCCCGACGTTGTAGGCGGCAAGGGGAACGTAGTCAGTCAGGCTTCCGTCGGATGGAGCTGTAAAAGTTGTCAGCCCGGCGGCCTCGGCCACGAAGACCGTGACTCGTCCCTGGCTATTGAACGTAGTAGCGGAAAGACCCGATGCGGCCGAATTGACCGAAGCTATCTGTTCGATACTTGGTTGGTTCGCTGCTGGTCTCGTGATCTTAACGATCGCCCGTGCCCGCGCAAAAGACAGGTAGATGTTGTTGTCTGGACCCGCGCTCGCAGCGTTGGGTCTGAGATCGCCATCCAGGACCGTGAGCTGATCGAGGTATTCGAACTTACCCGTGGCTGGATTCCACTTCGCGCGAATCAGTTCAGCGCTTCCTGCAGCTGCGTCCGGAATGAACACGAGTTCATCCCCGCTGCCCGGGGAAGTGGGGGTTGGGTCGAGCAAAGCGGGACTCGCTGCCAGCGCGGGTCCTTTTCCACGGTAAGGCAAAGTGCCTCCGAGACAGGTCTTTGCTGCCGGATCCGTTGCTGTCAGTGGGTGCTCGATCCTGCCGACCGTGCTGTCGGAGGTTTCAAGAACGCGACAAAATCCTGCCGTGGCATCAGAAATCCAAATTCTGCCGGCTGGATCCTGAACCGATCCCGCGGCCGTCGTCAGACCAACGGCCAGGGTGTGGCGGGTCTGGTCTGCGGTCGCTGGCGCAGAAAAAAACACGCCGGTGAGTACCGCCACTGCGATGCCAACCGAAGCAATAAATGCCGTAATCCGATGTCGTCGAAGTCCCCATCCAACGCCGCTCCGGGAGCGGTATTCCTTCATGAGCTGAATGCTAGACCGACCAGCGGACCAAGTGAATAAGTAGTGGTACTCATATAAATCGGCACCCAGCGCCGGGGATATAGGTGTTGGCCGCCGCGGCAAGGCCGGGCCGTCCTTCGGAGGTCTTTTCTGAAGGGCACACGCTTTCGATTACTTTCGATACCGATCAGAGGCGCCTTGCGTAACGACTCATGTCAAGATGCTCGCGAGAGGGTTGTGCGTGCCTCAGCTATTTCTGCTCGCGTGGATGAGGCTTCCAGGGCCCGGGTTTTGGCTGCTGCGAGGGCTATCAGCTGGGTCTGAATTTTGGTGATGCCTCGGGTGAGGTCGGCCGGGTTGGTGATCTCCATCAGTTGGGCGAGTTCGGCGGCTTTGGCTTCGGTGAGGATTCCGGAGTCGATGACGCGTTGGTACGGGGTCCGCGGTTTGTCGTAGATCCGGGTCTTTTTCCCGTGTTTGTTTGAGCGCCAACCGACGGCCTTGGTGGTGGCGGTGAAGAGGTTCAGCCGGACCCGGACGAGGGCGTAGAGAGCATTGAGGAGTTTGAGTTCGGCGGCGGTGTCGTAACGGTAGTGGAACGCGTGCCGGCGGACCACGTCGCCGTTTTTCTGCTCGACGTGGGCGTTGTCGTTGGACTTGTAGGGCCGGGACCGGGTGAAGTAAATGTCTTTGTCGCCAGCCCAGGCGATCAGGGCGTAGTTGATGAATTCCCCGCCGTTATCAGTGCTAGGGTGTGTTGCTAAACCACTGATTTGATCCAGATCAGGGCCGAGGCGAGGGTGACGCCGGCGAGGTAGCTGCGCGCTGTTTTGTCGCTTCTGGTCGCGATGCCACGCCATTGCTTGAGCCGGTTGAAGCAGCGTTCAACGACGTTTCGGCCTTTGTAGGCTTCCTTGTCGAAGGATCGGGGCCGTCCGCCTTTGGAGCCGCGCCGGGCCCGTCCTGTGATCTGGTCGGAACGCTCCGGAATCGTGATTTTGATTCCTCTGCTGGCCAGGTAGCCGCGGTTGGCGCTGGAGGTATAGGCCTTGTCTGCCAGCACCCTGTCGGGCCTCGTGCGTGGCCGTCCCCGGGATCCGCCGGTGACTGAGATGTTCGCCAGTACGGTCTGGAAAAACGAAGTGTCAGCGGCCTGACCGGCTGTGAGGACCAGGCCCAGCGGCCGTCCCTTCCCGTCCGTGGCAAGGTGGATTTTGCACGTCATTCCACCCCTGGACTTGCCGATCGCGTGGTCCGCGGGCTCTTCATCGCCGAGTTTCTTGTAATTTGGCGGGGCCCCCTGTGACGCGGGGAAGGGTGGCACCATGCTGGTGCACGCGTGTGATCGTCGCGTCCACGGATACTGTCCAGTCAACATCACCGGCACGCTGGCCGGCAGCCTGCGCGGCCGCGAGAACGTTTGCCCACGTTCCGTCCCTGGACCAGTCCGCGAAACGACCATAGATCGAGTTCCAGTTCCCGAACCTCTCAGGAACATCACGCCAGGGCGCCCCGGTACGGAACCGCCACACGATAGCTTCGACCGTTCGGCGCATATCCATGATCGGACGCCCGTTACCCTTCCATACCGGGAAATGCGGCGCCATCACGGCCCATGCCTCGTCGGAAATCTCCTGCCTTGCTGCCATGAATCCAACCTGTCGGAAACTAACCCCACAACGGTTTAGCAACACACCCTAAGCCGATATCGGCTTAGTTCCGATTAAGCCGAGGAAAACGCTAAGCCGAGAGCTGCCGGTTTTGTCCCGGGTTTCCGGGGATTCCGGAACTTTTCCTCGACTTAGCGTTTTCATGGTTATCGGAGGGTGTAGAGCTTCTGCAGGTTTTCTTCGCTGAGCCATTTCACGGTGGCCTGGCCGATGCCGGGAGCTGCCGTGTTCATGGCTGCTTTCATCATGTCCGAGGTCGCGAAGGCGTAGAAAGCCGAGGTGGTGCTCTCGCTAACGTGTCCGAGCAGTTGCATGATGATCGGCAGCGGGATTCCTTGCTTGTAGAGGTCCATCGCCTTTGTCTTACGGAACAGGTGGCAGTGCAGCTTGACGGGGATCGACGGACAAGTTGCCCGGGCGATGTCCCCGGCCTTCTTGAGTATCGCGGCGACGCTGTCTTCCGAAAGCCGGGTCGGTTCGCCATGGTGGAGGCTGTTGAACAGCGGACGCGTGGCCGGCAGGGCCGGACGCTGGGGGTGGAACTCCTGGAGATAGACCTGCAGGTGCCCGACGGTTTTGTCGCCAAGGGGCACCACGCGGCTTTTGTTCCCTTTCGCGGTAAGTGTCAGGTGCGCCGGTTTCGCCAGCGTCAGGTCACCGAGGGCAAGTCCGGTGAGTTCGCTGATGCGTGCCGCGGACTCGTAGAGGAGTATCAGTAGCATGCGGTTGCGCCGCGACTTCGGGGTGGAGCCGGTGAAGGCTGCAAGGATCGCGGCGGTCTCGTTCTCCTGCAGGTATTCGATGGGCTTCATTGCCGCGGCGGGGGCCTTGAGCGCCTTGGCTGCTTCGTGCAAGGCCACCAGCCGGAGGTCCTCCTGGGAGGCGTAGCGCAGGAACGCCTTGATGGCGGTCAGGCGCAGGCCCGCGGTCTTCGGCTGGTAGTGCTTGGTTTCCCGCATCCAGATCAGCCATGCCTTGAGGAACTTCCGTTCGAAATGCTCGAAGCCGATGTCCTTACGCTGGACGGATTGCTCGTCCACGAGGGAGCCCACGAAACATTCCAGGGAAATCCGGTAGGCCCCGATGGTCTTCGGGGACAGGCCCCTGACTTGGGGCATGTATTCGTGCAGGTAGTTCCGTGCGTAGCCCCAAAAGTTGGGGGGTGTCGTTCCTGGTGTCGCGTTTCATTCGAATCCCACCTCGGGAAGAATTCCCTGGCCTTCACGGACGATGTCGGCGTAGCCGTTCATGAAATCCGGGGATGTATGGATGTAGTAGTTCGTGCTCTGAAGCGAGGCGTGGCCCATATACCTGGCCAGGTAGGGCAGTATCGCGTTGACGTCGGTGCCTTCGGCCATCCAACGTTCGATGTTGGCATAGGCAAAATGATGCCGAAAATCGTACGGCCTAGATTGTTTCCCTCCGACCGGGTGCGGCAGCCCGGCCTGGTCCCAGATCTTGTGGAACATGGACGCAGCCATTGATCCCGTCACCGGGTCGCCGGTGGTGGAAACGAAGAAGGATCGCAATCAGCCAGAACGTCAACGATCTGATCGTTGAGGAGAAGTTGTCGGCTGCGGTTGCCCTTGGACCAGAGCACGTCGATGATGCCCTCGGCCAGGTTCACGTCCCCCGGCGCCAACCCTCGCGCCTCGCAGGTGCGCAACCCGCACGAATGCATGAGGGCGAAGAACGCGGACCCCTGCCACCTCCACGGGGACCTGGTCTCCAACCGTGTCGCGGCATCGAAGAACCTGGTGATCTCCTTGTTCGTCAGCAGGTATGGCTGCGGGCGGACGAGGTCGGACCTCCACTGGTCAGACAGAACGTAGGCGTCCTCATCGCCATTGAGTCGTTCCCAACGGCCGAAGTCCCTGATATATGACATCCACGACCGGCGGCCGTTCGGGAGGCATGCGATCAGGGAAGAAACCCAGCCTTCACGGTGGCCCGGTCAAGGTTATCCACGGCTCGTTGCGTGCAGTAGCGGTCGAAACTCCTCAAATACCAGACCCGGGTGTCGCAGTAGATGCCCATGCTTTTCTTGAAGGCAAGGTAACGCTCCAGCTCGGGGCCGAGCGCGCTGGTGAATCTGGGCCCGTTCACCGTCCCGCTCCTTGTTGCAAAGCCGGTGGCAGCGGGAGGACGCACGCGCGCATGTGCTCGGTGTCGGTGGAGAGATACGCGTTGGTGGAATCCGGGCCGGAGTGGCCAAGGACCGCCGAGATCGTCGGCAGCGGGGTCCCCGCACGCAGGAGCCTGGTGGCGGCGTTGTGGCGCAGCAACCTCGTCCCGACCTTCGGGCAGTCCGTTCCTGCCGCGCTGAAGGTTCGTCTGGTCACATCATAGATGGACGAGTGATCCGAGAACTCGGTGTGGGGCGCCACTGACCGCAAGAATACGTGGTCGTTACCGACATCGGGACGCTCGGTGAGGACATACTCCGCAAGCCTGTCTGCGATCGCCGGCAGCAGGGGAAGCGTCAGCGGGTTGCCCGTTTTTTGCTGCACAATCCCGATCGTCGATTCCCGCCAGTTGATGTCACCCAACCGCAGGGCGATCAGGTCGCACGCGCGCAGGCCCGTCACCAACGCCAGCAAGGTGATGGCAGCATCCCGGGCCGCGACCAAGCCCCCGGTGCCGGCCCGGAGAACCGTCTGTTCATCCTCGTCGCCCAGGGTTGGAAAGATCCCGTGATGACGTTTGGCGTTGGCCAAGTCCAGGGCGTCCTGCAGGTCGTCGCGGTCCAGGAATTTCAGGAAGGCCCGCAGATTAACCTCGAGATTTCATCGGGGGTGTTACCGGGCCGCGTAATTAAAGCCTGAAGGGTGCCCTGACGTGGGAAAATGTAGTTACCACACAACATTTTTCATGACACATCAGGAGCACCCTGCAGGTGAGTTACTTTACCGGTTTTTACCCGTCTGTCCGTGTTGATTCTTCCGGAGACGGGGTGGTGTCTCAGGCTGGCGGTGTGGTCCTGACCTCAATGGTGAAGGTCGCTGGTCTTGGTGCTGGTTTGTCGGAGGATTTGGAGCCGTGGCGCAAACCCTTTGCCACGCACGACCCGGGCAAAATCCTCAGCGATCTGGCCCTGTCATTGGCCACGGGCGGCGACAGCGTCTCTGACATTGACCGGCTCCGCAACCAGCCCGAGGTCTACGGGCTCGTTGCCTCGGATCCGACCATCAGCCGGCTGTTCAAGATCCTGGCAACGGTAGAGCCTGCCAAGGCGCTGGCGGCCATCAACGGCGCCCGTGCCAAGGCTCGGGCCCATGTGTGGGCGCAGGCCGGCAAGGGCTCGCCCCTGCACGGCGTGAGCGCGGAGAACCCGCTGATCATTGACCTCGACGCTTCCCTCCTGAATTCCCATTCAACTGGCATTGGCACAGGTTTGTAGGCGGAATCCCGTCACTGACCCGGGCATATAGGTCTTTTCGTCGTGTCGCCATGCTCAAGATAGCGCCTTGCTCGATAAGGTGGCGCCTACAGTTACAAGGCTGGAAGAAGGTGTGCGTGGTCAATGACGGATTGCGTCTTGTTCACGGCGGCGCCGCGCCCGCTCCGGCCATCGACCCTCCGGCGGATCCTCTGGCGTTCCAGGATTCGTGTGTGGAGGCGTTCAGGACCTCCCAGGCCGTGCGAGGGTTCGCCCAGACTTCGATTGAGAACAACGCCGGGGTGCTCGATCGGTTCCTGACCGCTTGCGGCCGGCCGGCGTGGGAAGTTACGGCCGAGGACGTCGACCGGGTCGTTGCCGGGCTTGTCGAGCTTGGCCTATCGGCTGCGACCCGGCGTGGGTATGTCCAGGCCTTCAAGGGATTCCATGCGTTTTTGTCCGTGCGCAAGGCCAATGAGATCGAGTCTGTTTTTGGCGTCCGTCTGGTTGACCCGATCGATGATTTCAACGCTGCACGCCACGTCGATTCCTCGTCGCCGTCCGCGATCGCTCCGCCCAGTGATGAGCGGATGGAGGAGTTCTTCGACTTCCTCAAGGAGCGCATCGCCGGCGCGCGGAAGTATGCGGTCGCCGGACGCGACTATGCCTTGTTCCGCACGCTCTATCTCGCGGGGCTGCGGGCGGAGGAGACGGCGTCGCTGGATCGGGCAGACGTGCACTTCGGTCGCGGCCCCTTCGGGAAGGTCCACGTCCGCTTTGGCAAGGGAGCCAAGACCTCCGGACCCCGGCCGCGGTGGGTGCCGATGCTCGACGGCCTTGACCTGATCCTGGGGTGGTACCTGGAGGAGATCGCGCCCCGTCTCGGCGAAGGACCGTCACTGTTTTCCGATGAGGGCGGAGGACGTATCAGCAGGGGCACTATCCGGGGCCTGAGCAACATTGGAACGGTCAGTGGCGGCAGCGAGGGTTTAGTGGCCCGCTTGGCGATCAGGCTGAGGACTTCGACCGTCTCCGCTCGATGGTGACGAATATCCTGGGAACAGACGTCGGGGTGCACGATCCACGATGGCTCTCGCGCTTCGGCAGCTACGAATGCGTTGCCTCCCACTCCACTACCGAAGCGGCAGGGTCTTCCTCGTCGGTGACGCCGCTCATGTCCATTCTCCTGCGGGAGGCTTGGGGCTGGATGGACCTCGGTCTCCAGGATGGAGTCAATCTGGGCTGGAAGTTGGGCGCAGTGCTTCGCCGCGGGGGCTCCCGAGCGCCTGTTCGACTCGTACGAGAACTCTCGGGGACGCTCAGCGCGGCCGCGGCTTCCCGGATGGACAGCCCGCAATTAGTCCTTAAATCGAAGCCGGCCTATAGATTTCGATGAGCGTAAGTCCGCCTATCAGGAGTAGTGCCATGCCTACCATGCCGGACCCAATCACCGTGAATTCTCGTGCGCGTGTTCCTGGAGGCAGGAGGACGCTTGAGAAGTAACAAAGGCAAAGGAGCCCCGCTCCGGCAAACACCATACTGGCCGAGACCGGTCTAACCGGATAACTGTCTGTCCAGAAAAACGGCACAACCGTAGCCACGACTGTAAGTACAGCGACAACCAGAGCAGCTATCGCCAGAGCTTGACGCTTTCGAATTCCACCAGGGGAAGGTGATTCTTGTGGCAATTCTTAGACTCCCATCAGTTTCCTAAAGCCCATTCTTCACCAAGACGTAAAGAGGCTCCCGATTATTACAACATTTGCACCACGGGATTTGGTGTGGGATTCATGAACGGGTCGACGCTAGAAACAAGGAATCTGACCGCGGATCACTGCGGTCCCACCGGTTCCACCGGTTCCATCTGGCGTACCGGCATGTCCTCGACGTCACCCATGCTTGGGTTATTTGTAGCAACAAACAGCGGTGGCTCTGATTTGAAGCTGATCCAGCCTCCTGCCCCTCCAGCCGGCGCACCGGTGCATTTTGGTGGCGTCATTTACCACGGTGATCGTTACAGCAACCTGGGGATGGGGATCAAGGGTGCCGTACCTCCCATCCTGAACGACTACTGGTGCACCTCAGGTTCTCGATCAGGCATGGTTTGCATTAACAAAGTGACGTCAATCAACGCGAGCGTCTGTTACGGCGGCCTTGGGATTGGTCCTTGCTACAGCCAACTGGCTTTTTCCGTTCAGCAGGACGGGATCTCCGCAGCAGGAAACGGCGATTCAGGAGGGCCGGTGGTCGCTCAGCGCAAGGGTTATGCATACGCGGCTGGCATCATCAGCGGAATGCAGAATGCCGGCGACAACTGCGAAGGGTTCCCATCCACACCTACCCGTAAATGTAGCGCCACAATCATCACGGCCCCGGTCCAGGCATTCTTTAATGCCAACCCAAACTATGGGATCCTGACCAACGGATAACTGCGCGTCTTAGCCTCGATCTTTCATGAGGCGACGTTTTCAGTGGATCAGGGCTTACTGGCTGCCTGACGGTTGCCATGGTGGCATTTGGGTGTGTCATTTTGACCGCTGGCCTGATGGCGGCTGTCGGTGACGGTTCCACACCGGTCACGGTGATGCTGTTTTTGTTTCTGAGTGAGTGCGGACCGATGGCGGCTGCGTCTATGGCGGGCTCAGCGCCGCGATTCGTTCCATCCCTTTGAGCAGCAGCTTTACCTCCGGTGCTGTCGCGGCGAGGTGCAGGGTTGTTTGGCGGGCATGGCTGGCAAGCTTGCCGCCGATTTCGAACAGCCTTGCCCGGAGTTTCTTGGGCTCCCAACGCCTGGCTTTCGTACCTGTGAAAGCGATCATTTGGGTCCAGGCCATGATCTCAGCGTCGAGCATGACCACGTGGCACCAGAGTTCATTGCCGGTAAAGGCGTGGAAGGGCAGGTTGGCCAGGCCGGTGTCTTTGGCGTTGCGGATCCTGTCCTCGCAGCGCGCCCGGAGGCGGTGGCGGACCTCCAAGACGGCCAGCTGGCCTTTGGTTTGGTTGGTGGCGATGGCCGTGTAGCGGTTGCCGTCGATGTCGGTGATCCGCAGCTGGGCCCCGGCGTGCGGGACTTCCTTGCGGACGATGACACGCATCCCGGCAGGCCAAGAGGACAGGTCCAGCATGCCGGTGATGTCCGCGACCCAGGCGCCGTCACGCTCGACCCCGTCACTGTCATATGCTTTCGTCCACCCGATTTTGGGGACCAATGGCAGGACCTCGGCCACGGCTCCATGGATAGGGAACCCGACCGAGTAGGAGAAGTTGCGGTGTTTGGCGGTCAGCCAGTCCAGGAAGCCGTGGGTGCCGCCGGCGGAATCCGTGCGGATCATGATTTTCCGCCCGGACCGGTACCCCGTGGGGAGTTGTTTGACAGAGTCTTTGACGACCTGGATGTGATCGGCAACCGTGTTGGAACCGGCATTTCCGGGCCGCAGCAGAGTCACGAGCGGCTCACCGGTGCCCAGAATCCCGTGGTCAAGGAAGGAACACAGTGGGTGGAATCCGAATCCTTTCTTCCACGTTGGACGGGCGTCTTCCTTCTCTGAATGGGAATTCAGGAGGGAAGCGTCGAGGTCAATGATCAGCGGGTTCTCCGCGCTCACGCCGTGCAGGGGCGAGTCCTTGCCGGCCTGCGCCCACACATGGGCCCGAGCCTTGGCACGGGCGCCGTTGATGGCCGCCAGCGCCTTGGCAGGCTCTACCGTTGCCAGGATCTTGAACAGCCGGCTGATGGTCGGATCCGAGGCAACGAGCCCGTAGACCTCGGGCTGGTTGCGGAGCCGGTCAATGTCAGAGACGCTGTCGCCGCCCGTGGCCAATGACAGGGCCAGATCGCTGAGGATTTTGCCCGGGTCGTGCGTGGCAAAGGGTTTGCGCCACGGCTCCAGCCTCCGACAAACCAGCACCAAGACCAGCGACCTTCACCATTGAGGTCAGGACCACACCGCCAGCCTGAGACACCACCCCGTCTCCGGAAGAATCAACACGGACAGGCGGGTAAAAACCGGTAAAGTAACTCACCTGCAGGGTGCTCCTGATGTGTCATGAAAAATGTTGTGTGGTAACTACATTTTCCCACGTCAGGGCACCCTTCAGGCTTTAATTACGCGGCCCGGTAACACCCCCGATGAAATCTCGAGGTTAGCTTCTCTCGGGGAGTCCGATACAAGGATGGTCCGGACCTATGGTCCGGGCCATCCTTGTATCGGCAGATCGGCGTCGGGGCATGAGCAACATTCGAACGGTCAGATTGACAAAATCAGTCAGTGGCGGTGGTAAACCGAGTTGGGGCGTTTCATAGGTGACCGCCTATGAAACATGGTGGGTGGTGTGACTGGTTCGGGGCCGATTATGTTTCATAGGATGTTGCATTTGGAATGATGCGTGAAACGTATCTATGAAACAATTTCGGGGTGAGTGATGACTTCGAGCTTGTCGAGGGCAATGACTGCCCTATGTCCTCCTGCGCCGTGCCGGCGGGGTCGCCTTGTCGGACGGGTCGGGGGAAAGTTGCGGTCCAGTACCACACGTCCCGGTTCCGGCTTGTGCCCTCGTTGGCGAAGGCTTTGAGTGTTCCGACATTGTCGGCTCGCCGGCCGGGGTCGGTTTGGGTCGAGTTGCCGCGCCCGGTCGCAGCCGATGCCGCGCCGGCGGGGCATGTGCGCATCGGGTATGCCCGTGCCTCGACCGTGCGGCAGTCGCTGGACGCCCAGCTCGACTCGCTCAAGCGGGCCGGGGTTGCCCGGGTGTTTTCGGAGAAGATCTCGACCAGGGCGACGAAGCGGCCCGAGCTCGAGCGTGCGGTGGCCCTGGCTGGGGAAATGCGGGTTTCCGGTGTGGCAGCCACCATCGTGGTACACGAGCACAAGCGGCTCGGCCCGTCACGAACAATGGAACAGGATCCGGCGCTAACGGTCCTGGCTCGGTGACCTGGGCAAACGCAGCGGCGGTGAACCTCGCCGAGCGATAGCTGGAACGCCTGTAACAGTTCTTCCGTTCTGTGATGTCTGCCGGGTCTTGGCTCTATGTTGGGGTTTATGCCGGTTGAGTTCCTCACTGATGTCCAGGCCGCGGCCTATTCACGTTTCACACAGCCGCCGTCATTGGCGGAGTTGGAACGGTTCTTTTTCCTCGACGACACGGACATGGCGCTGGTGAACAAGCGGCGCGGAGACTACAACCGGTTGGGCTTCAGCCTTCAGCTGGGCACAGCGCGTCTGCTCGGTTCGTTCCTGGCGGATCCGTTGGACGTGCCGACTGAAGCGGTCGATTTCCTCGCCGAACAGTTGGGGTGGCTGACCCGTCATGTCTGAAGGCATACGGGGAGCGGGAGAAGACCCGGCTGGAGCACCAGTGGGAGATCGCCCGCGAGTTCGGGTACCGCGACTTCCCAGCCGTCGAGGCTGAGCTGGTGCGGTGGGTGGACGACCGGGCGTGGAACACCGGGGATGGTCCGAAAGCGCTGTTCGAGGGGGCGGTGGTGTGGCTTCGGGAACGGCGGGTCCTGCTGCCAGGGGTGACTATTCTCGCGCGACTGACCGCACGGGTGCGTGACGAGGCGATGCAGCGGTTGTGGGAGGTTATGGCCTCGATGCTGACGGCCGAGCAAGCCCGGCTGGTGGAGCGGCTGCTGGAGGTTCCCGAGGGTGCGCGGGTTTCGGATCTGGAGCGGTTGCGGAAGGCGCCACGGCCGCCGTCCGGGCGGAACATGGTCAAGTCCTTGGATCGGGTGGCTGAGGTGGCTGGGTTGGGGGTGGGGGCGTTGGGCCTGGACGCGGTGCCGCATCGGCGGGTGGTGGAGCTGGCCCGGTGGGGCATCTCGGGGACCGCCACGGCGCTGCGCCGTCATCGGCGTTCCCGCAAACTCGCCACCATGCTCGCCACTGTGGTGTATCTGGAGGCCAAAGCGACTGACGACACCCTGGAAATGTTCGATGTCCTGATGACCACCGATCTGCTCGCTCGGGCGGAGCGGGAGTCCAAGACGGAGAAGCTGCGACGCTACCCGCGGTTGTCCAAGGACGCCGCGAAGTGCGCCGCCGCGGTGGAGGTGATGCTGGCTTCCACCGAATGGGGCGAGGAGATCACCATCGAGTTGCTGTGGGACGCGATCGAAAGCGTGGTCTCGCGCGCCGAGCTCCGCACTGCGGTGACCAACCTGAGCGACGTCATCCCCCCGCCGGACGCCGACCCGAACGGGGACTGGCGGGCCACACTGGTGACCCGGTTCGCCGCGGTGCGGGGATTCCTGCCGCTGCTCACCGAGGTAGTCGCATTCGGGGCTACGGTCGAGTCCACACCGGTGCTCGACGCGATGCGTGCCTTGCCTGCGTTACTCGCGGCCAAGGCGAGCAAGCGTGTACCGGCCGGGTTCCTCGATGCACGGCTGGTTGCGGTGGACCTGGTACCGGCAGGGTGGTGGCGACCGCTGGTGTTCCGGCCCGGACGTCCCGAAGGCACCGTGGACAGGGCAGGGTACGTGTTCTGTGTGCTGGAGCAGTTCCACCGGCACCTCAAGCGCCGCGACATCTACGCCGCTGCCTCGACCCGGTGGGCTGACCCTCGGGCACAACTGCTGACCGGGGCAGCGTGGGACGCCGCCCGTGGCCCCGTCCTCAACGACCTTCAGCTTCCCTTGGCCCCCGCCGAGCTATTGGCCAGCCGGACGGGCGACCTCGATGCGGCCTGGCGCCACGTGGCCGCGGGGTTGGACGGTGACGCCGGGGTCCGCATCGATGACGAGGGGCGCCTGCACGTGAAGAAGGACCCTGCGATCACGGACCCGCCGAGCTTGACCGACTTGCGCAAACGCTGCGAGGCGATGATGCCCCAGGTTGACGTCGGTGAGCAGATCTTGGAGGTAATGACCTGGGAGCCAGATTTCTTCAAGGCGTTCACCGCCGCATCCGGCGGGCAGACCAGGCTGGATGACTTGCACGTCACGATCGCGGCAGCGTTGACCGCGCAAGCGCTCAACGTCGGTTTCACCCCCGTCATCTCCGGGGCCCAGGCCCTGACCCGGAGCCGGATCAGTCATGTGGACCAGAACTACCTGCGGGCGGAGAGCTACGCCGCAGCCAACGCCTCCCTGATCACTGGTCAAGCTGAGGTGGCGCTGGCTCAGGCATGGGGCGGCGGGCTGGTCGCCGCGGTCGACGGGATCCGGTTCGTCGTCCCGGTCCGCAGCGTCGACGCCCGCCCGAACCCGAAATACTTCGGCCGGGGCCGCGGCGTGACCTGGCTCAACATGGTCAATGACCAGTCGGTGGGCCTGGCCGGGCGGGTTGTGTCCGGAACCCCGAAGGATACCCTGCACGTGGTCGACCTGATCTACAGCCAAGACGGCGGCCGCCGACCGGATGTGATCATCACCGACTCCGGGTCTTACAGTGACATTATCTTCGGGCTACTCCAGCTCCTGGGCTTCGACTACCGGCCGCAGCTGGCCGACCTGCCTGACGCGAAGCTGTGGCGGACTGATCTGGACGCCGATTACGGACCGCTCAACAGCGCCGCCCGCGGCAGGATTGACCTGACACGAATTGACCGGCGGTGGCCAGAGATCCTGCGGGTGGTCGCTTCGATCCACACCGGTGCGGTCAGCGCCTACGACGTCATCCGGATGCTGCAACGCGATGGCCGCCCCACGCCGCTCGGGGACGCCTTCGCGCACTACGGGCGGATCTTCAAGACACTGCACGTTCTTCGTGTCGTCCAGGACGAGTCATACCGGCGCGAGATCAAGGGCATGCGCAACCTCCAGGAAGGTCGCCATGACCTGGGCCGGCACCTCTTCCACGGCCGCAAGGGCGAACTTCGCCACGGCTACCGAGAGGGCATGGAAGACCAGCTCGGCGCGCTCGGACTGGTTCTGAACTGCATCACCCTTTGGAACACCGTCTACCTCGACCGTGTCCTAGGACGGCGCTGATTAATCCGGCACTTTAAGGCGCGCCTCCGGGCGGATTCCCGGGGATGGTTAAGACTTGGTGCGTGCAGGGTCGTGATGATGGTCAGCGTCAGCTTTTGGATGTCGGTGCTCTGGCAGGGCATATGCTCCCGGCCGGGTCGGTGTTCAGGTTCCTCGCCGAGCACCGGCACGAACTGTTCCCCGATGAGGCCTTCGCGGACCTGTTCGTCTCCGGACGCGGCCGCCCCTCGACCCCGGCGGACGTGATCGCTTCGGTCATGGTCCTGCAGACCCTCCATAATCTCTCCGACCGCGAAACCGCCGAGGCATTGACGTTTGACCTGAGGTGGAAGGCGGCGTGCGGGTTCGGCCTGGATCAGGGCGCGTTCCATCCGACGGTGTTGACGTATTGGCGTCGGCGCCTGGCGAAAAGTGACCGTCCGCACCGTATTTTCGAGGCCGTCACCCAGGTCATCGCCGGCTCGGGTGCGCTCTCCGGGCGCAGGCGCCGGGCCATTGATTCGACAATCCTTGAAGACGCTGTGGCCCGGCAGGACACGGTCACCCAGCTGATCGCGCAGATCCGCCGGGTCGGCCGGGAAATCCCCGGCGCGGACCTGGTGGTGACGGGTCTGGCCGGCCATGATTACTCCAAACCGGGAAAACCGGACATCGCCTGGGATGACAAGGGTGCCCGCGATGATCTCGTGTCGGCGCTGGTCACCGACGCCCTGACCCTGCTGGGCAGTATCGATGCCGAATCCCTGGACGAGGCGCAGCAGGAAACACTTGCACTCCTGGCCTTGGTCGCAGGGCAGGACGTCGAGCCGGCCGAAGGCTCCGACGGCACGGACGGTCGGTGGAGGATCGCCCGCAAGGTCGCCCCGGACCGGGTCATCTCCACCGTTGACCCGGACGCCCGGCACGCGCATAAGAGCCGGCAGAAGAAGATCGACGGGTTCAAAAGCCACGTCGTGATCGAGCCCGAGACCGGCCTGGTCACCGCCGCGGCCCTGACGAAAGCGGCCGGGCCGGAGAACAGCGACGCGGCCCGCGGTGCCGAACTCGTCGCCGCCGACACGAGCATCGGAACGCAACAGGCCCAGGTGCTGGGCGATTCCGCCTACGGCAGCGGCGAGCTGCTGGCCGCTCTCACGGCCGCCGGGCACACCCCGGTCATCAAACCGATGCCGCTGGGCCGTGCCGTCCCCGACGGGTTCACTGTCGATGACTTCACCATCGACTATGCCGCGAACACGGTGACCTGCCCGGCGAAGATCACCCGTGCGATCAGTGCGAAAGGACGGGTAAGTTTTGGTGGAGCCTGCGCATCGTGCCCGCTGATGAGCCGGTGCACGACGGCGAAGAACGGGCGGAAAATGCAGATCCACCCGCACGACCGGCTCCGCCGAGAACACCGGGCCAAGGCTACTGACCCGGAGTTCCTGGCGGACTACCGGCAACACCGGCCGATGGTCGAGCGCTCGATCGCGTGGATGACCCGCGGAGCCAGACGCGTCCCTTACCGCGGGGTCACCAAGAATAATGCTTGGTGGATGACCCGTGCTGCCGGAATCAACCTCAAACGACTCCTCAACCTTGGATTGACCGGCCAGAACGGGGCGTGGGCGCTTGGATAAGACCCCGGACCAGGACCGCCACGGAGAGAACGGCCTGAACAGCCGCCAGAGACCCCGCGGAGTGCCCAAGACTGGCGACGGACCAGGATTTCAGCCCCGCAGCGCCCCAACCGACGTCCGGCTCCGGCACAAAAAATGGCCCTCCGGAAAACCCGGGCGTCCTAGATCCGCCTAAATCAGCAGGCTCCTAGACTGAGGTGTGTCAAGGATGTGAGACAGTCGCGTAGTTTCTTTTTGGTCATGCAGCCGCGGGTAGCGGTTGCGCGGTGGAGGTGAAGGCCGCCATTGCGGTGGCCGGCGGCAGTCCGTCATTGTTGCTGTGGGGCCGCCAACGGTTGTAGAACACTTCGATGTACTTCATCACTCCGCGCCGGGCCTCCTGTCGGGTCGTGAAGCTGTGGTGGTGGTAGAACTCGTTTTTCAGGGATGAGAACGCCGATTCGGCCACTGCATTGTCCCAGCACACTCCGGTGGCTCCCATGGACTGTCGGACGCCGTTCCCGGTGCACCAGACGCTCATTTCCCGGGAGGTGTATTGCGTTCCTCTGTCGCTGTGGAAAATGGCGCCAGGCTGCAGGTGACCGCGGTCCCTGGCCATCTTCAGCGCCCCGGTAGTCAGGGAGGCGCGCATGTGCTCAGCCATCGCCCAGCCGACGACCATGCGCGTGCACAGATCGATGACGGTGGCCAAGTAGAGCCAACCCTCACCGGTGCGCAGGTATGTGATGTCCCCGACCAGACGCGTTCCCGGGGCGGCGGAGGTGAAATCCCGCCCGATGAGATCCGCGAAGACCTTGTCCGGATCCGAGGGAATCGTCGTGCGCTTGAACGCCCGCATCCGCTTCGCAGCCCAGCCGTTCTCTGCCATGATGACCGCCACGGTTCCCACCGATACCTCGATGCCGGCAGCGGCAAGTTTCGTATGGACCATACGGTGCCCGAAAATCCCGTCGGAGGAATCGAACATGACCTTTACGTGTTCCGTCAGCTCCCGGTGCCGGGCCGCCGTCGGGGACTCTTCCGCAGCCAGCCACCGGTAATAGGAGGCCCTGGAAATGCCCAGCCGCCCACACATCCATTGGACGGGGAACTGCGCGTTCTTCGTCTGAACAAGGCGGTAGAGATCCTCTACCGTTGTTCTCTGGCGAAGAACGCTGAAACTTTTTTTAGGAAGTCATTTTCCCTCTCCACTTCACGCAGCCGGGCTTCCAGTGCCTTGTATTTCGCTGGATCCACCGGGTCATCTGGTTTGCCCCCGCCCTCCGGTTGGCCCTCATTATGCAGCCGCACCCAGCGTTTCAGAGCGGTGACGGAAATCCCCAGTTCCGGCGCAACCGACGCCGGCGAACGTCCCGAGGAAATCACCAACGCAACAGCATCGGCCTTGAACTCATCGGAATAGGTTGGTCGAGCAGACATGGGCACAATCCTTTCAAACTGTGTCTCACATCAGTAGTACACCTCAGACGCCTTGCGAGCGACCGGCTATCCCGTGCTCGACGCCGACGTCGCCCGGCTTTCGCCCTACATGCGCAAACACATCAACGTCCACGGCCACTACTCATTTTTACTACCCGAGCTCCTCGACGGTAGACGACCGCTGCGCGATCCAGACGCCGCCATTGCCGAGGAAGACTAACCCCAGCCGAGGATGGTGGGAATCGTTAGCCCTGGGCCATGATCCAGTGCTGAGCTTCGATGGTGGCGATGCGTCGGTAAAGGCCCGGTACTCCTGTTGCTGTCCCTACCCGACAAGTAACTTGACAGAGACTTGTATTGGGGGGTCGTGTCCTTCAGCATGGCTGCGTGAGCAACAAGCTTCTTCCGGACTAACGCCTGGAAGAGGCTCGGAATAGCGCAGTTCGGTTTAATCCTTTGACGTTTCTTCGGAAGTCGAGTTAGCCTTTGGGCATTGGGGGTGCTTTTGTTTTGCGTCCGTACCACCATGGGCTGGTACGGGGGTTCAGCGCAGTTCTCTTGACCAGCCTTTCCCGGCACCATACGGTGCTTCGACGATTGGATGGTCTCGAATGAAAAAACACAGAATACTTGCCCTGCTGGGCGCCTCGATCATTACGCTGGCGGGTATTACCCCCGCCTCCGCCGCACCAAGTGAGCCAGCGGGAAATCTTGTCTCCAATACGCCGGTTAGTTCAGAATCCATAGCGCCGTTGGTCACCAGGGCGGCAGGCGAAAACGGGTTCAAGGACCGGTTGGTCTTCTGGTCAGTCCAGGACGGAGCCGTGCGGGTTGGCCTGACCTCGGTGACGGGTCAGGAGCGGGCCGCGTTGCAGCGGTTGCTGCCGCTTCCAGTCATGGTGACCAAGGAAGAGCCAATCGTCACCATGGATAAGAGGCTCTTCCGAATGCAGAGTGTAGCCGGGGTTGGCGCGCGTGACTTCCGAGGCCGGGAAGTTGGTTCGGCATAGGTGAGGGCCTTGGGTAAGAATCGGAGTGTCTAGTTCTGATTTTTCTACCGCAAGGCCCTCGTGTTTAAAACTACCTTTCAATGCCCTGACCTGACTACTTTCTGCCGCTTGGACGAGCTTGGCTTGGAAGCGACCGGGCAGTTCCTTGCTGCCGATCGTGCCGTGATCGCCTGCCGTGTGGTGGCCACGGACGAATGGTGCCGCAAGTGCGGTTGCCAAGGCATCCCGCGGGACACAGTGACCCGGGAACTTGGCCATGAACCCTTCGGCTGGCGGCCAACCACCTTGCTGGTACGAATCCGTCGCTATCGATGTACCGGGTGCGGGCATGTATGGCGGCAAGACACGTCCCAGGCGGCCGAACCACGGTCAAAGCTTTCCCGTCGCGGCCTGGTGTGGGCGTTGGAAGGCATCGTGTGTCAGCACCTCACCGTGGCCCGCGTCGCCGAGGGCCTGGGTGTGTCCTGGAATACCGCGAACAAGGCTGTACTGGCTGAAGGGCGGCGTGTGCTGATCAATGACCCCAACCGCTTCGACGGGGTGAAGATTATCGGCGTTGATGAGCATGTGTGGCGACACACCAGGCATGGAGACAAGTACGTCACCGTCATCATTGACCTGACCCCGGTTCGCGACAAGACCGGCCCGTCCCGGCTGCTGGATATGGTCGAGGGCCGTTCCAAACAGGTCTTCGCTACTTGGCTGAAACAACGTCCTCAAGCGTGGCGGGACGGGGTGGAAGTCGTGGCCATGGACGGCTTCTCCGGGTTCAAGAGTGCCGCGTCCGAAGAGCTGCCTTCCGCTGTTGCGGTGATGGATCCGTTCCATGTCGTCCGTCTTGCCGGCGACGCACTCAATGACTGCCGTCGCCGGGTTCAGCAAGCCACGTGCGGGCACCGGGGACGGGCCGGGGATCCGCTCTACAAGGCCCGGCTGACGCTGCATACCGGTGACGGGTTGCTGACCGAGAAACAACAAAAGCGAATTGCTGACCTCTTCGCCGAGGAGAAGCATGTCGAGGTCGAAGCGACGTGGGGCGCGTATCAACGCATGATCGCCGCCTACCGGGAGAAGGACCAGGATCAAGGTAAGAAGCTCATGCAGGCCCTCATTGACTCCCTCAGCTCTGGGGTCCCCGCCGCCCTGAAAGAACTGAAAAAGATGGGCGGAACACTCAAACGCAGGGCAGCAGACGTGCTCGCGTACTTTGACCGACCAGGCACCTCCAACGGCCCAACGGAGGCAATCAACGGACGTCTGGAACACCTGCGCGGCTCTGCCCTCGGCTTCCGCAATCTCACCAACTACGTCGCCAGATCACTGCTGGAATCTGGAGGATTCAGACCGAAACTACACTCTGCATTCTGAAGAGCCGGATAAGACGACTCCTGTCAGCGGGCCGGTCACGTCCAAGCTGGTTGCCGGTCCGGAAAAGCCCGGCGCCCAGTCTGCGTCACTCGTCTCGCCGATGGCGGGGCCCGTCACGAGCCCGCCTTTGATTGACAGCACCCCATACTACGGCGGGGACAGATTGGTACGCACCTATTCCTCAGGAGGTACGACATATGTCCAGCAGTGCACAGCTGGCGGGGTCTACACCAGCGGCGGCACGCTGAAGATGTCAACCGCCGGCCACTGCGGACCCACCGGGACGGTCTGGCTTCAGGGGTACTTTGACGCGGCTGCCCAGCAGGTGTACTATACCGGAACCATGGGCAATACCATCGCTTCCCAGTACGGCGGAGGGGCCATCGATGCGGCCATGCTCTCAGGCAACTCCTATGCTCCGAGTATCTGGACCTCAGCCACATCTTCACTTCCCGTAGTGGGACAGGCCGCAGTGGGAAACGGAACGCAAATATGCAGTGATGGCTCATTCACCGGCTTCGTCTGTGGAGGTACGAGTGGATCTCGTTGACATTTGCACCATCTACACGGATGGCAACACAGTATGCGGACTGGACCGGGCAACGGCGTCCTACCGGCTCGTTCAATCCGGTGATAGCGGGGGGCCTGTTGTGGTAAATAACGGGGGAAGTTCGGCCAGCATGGCCGGCATCATCAGTGGCGGAACAGCATCAGGGACCACCTTGTATTTCACGCACATCAACAAGATCGTCAACACAAAGGGTGTGGCGGTTGCTCACTACTAAGAGCCCTTGGCCACGAGGTGCACGGTACCGTGTGACCGCGGTTTTCGTGTGCCTCGTGGCCATTCTTACGTCCTGCCGTCAGGAATCGGTACCGGGCGGGGCAATCGCGCCGCCCGCGTTCCCGAACGGACTTCCGGTTATTGAATCGTCCAAGGTCAGGTCCCTGACCGTAATCCCCTGGACATTGAACAGGGTAGATGAATCTGAGCGCAGAATTTACCTCACAACCCAAAATTTTGAATGCAGCTATCCAGACGGGGCATCTGTTGTCGAGAGCGAGCAATCGATCACGCTCAAAGTGCTCGGAACACCCGCGGGGGGACCTTGTACGCAGCAATTGATTACGTTCATAACATATGTCCAGCTGCCGAATCCGATTAACGCAAGGAAGATCCTCGGCAGCGACTAGCGACGCTTGCATCGGACGCTCGATGGCGGCGAGCTGGCCTGGATCTGGGTTCATCCGCTCCGGCGCGGCTCCAAGAAGAAGTACACGCTTTGGCTCGCGAATCGCCTCCGCGACGAGTACGGGACTTTGATTCCACGATCTGAAGACATCACTTCCGGAGCCATCACCCCCGCCGGGCGTCGGTTCTTAGATCATCTCTTCCCGGCTCCGCAGCCCTGACCTGTCGGAGACGAATGGTCAGGAACCGGTGTCCCGCAAACGTACAGCTTTTCAAGACACTGTTCTGGATCTGAGGAGGGGTTAGCGGCCGGCTGAGAAAGCCGGGCTCGCTTATGTCTCGGAAACACGTCTCACCACAAATCGTCTCAGCGGCGCCCAGTGAGGGACTTTTTGAGTCAGAATGGCCTAATGAGGCATTTGGGTTATACGCGAGTTAGTACTTCGAGCCAGGATGCCAAGCTGCAGCTCGACGCACTGGTCTCCGCCGGCGTGCAGAAGCGCGACGTTTTCGCCGACGTGACCTCCGGAAGTAAGACGGCGATCGAGCGGCCTGGGATGAAGAGGCTCCTCGAGTACGCAGAGGAGGGCGACACAGTCGTTGTGTGGCGGGTCGATCGGCTGGGCCGGTCATTGATCGACGTGCTGAACACAGTGAACCTGCTGAGGGAACGCGGCGTCCAGGTCCGATCCATCTCCGACGGTATTGACCCGGCGACCTCGACGGGCCGGCTGATGCTGAACATGCTCGCCACGTTGGCCGAGTATGAGCGCGAGTTGATTGTCGAGCGTGTAAATGCCGGCATCGCCGCTGCCAGGCAGAACGGGACACGCTTTGGCCGGCCGCTGACTGATCCGATTGTCATTGCGGACAAGCTAGTGATCGCGCAAGACGCCCGGGCGAAGGGACGCACCGCGGAAGACGCGGCCCACCTCGTCGGCTGGAGCCGTGCCACTCTCTACCGCCACCAGCAAACCCTCGCCACCCGCGAGAGCACCACGATGTAGGTGTTCTTGTACGGCGAAGAGCGCTGGAAAGTCCTTCGCGGCGCATAGCCGCGGGTCAGTCAGCGAACGTCTTAGTCCGCACGGAGAACGATTCGTTGGATGCAATCGCGGCGTCTTTACGCCCCGAACATGAGCGAGGGCCGTTAGCGCCGGATCCTGTTCCATTGTTCGTGACGGGCCGGCTCGGCCGCGGCCTGGAACTGGCGATGCTCGCCGAGCGGTTGAAGGCGTCCGGTATCGGCTTGGAGTTCCTCTCCGGGGAGTTGCAGGGCCTGCACGACCCGTCGGGGGTCGTGTTCACGGTGCTTGCGGCGTTGTCGGGAATGGAACGTGAGTACATTCGTACCCGCACCTTGGAGGGGCACGAGTCTGCCCGGGCGCGGGGCAAGACGATTGGCGGGGCATCGGTGACCGACGAGGCGATGCTCGCCCTCGCGTTGTACTTGCGCGAGCAGCAGCATAGTCTGCGCGATATCGCAGGCCGGCTGGTCATTGCAAAGGGCAAGAGGAAGGGTGGGCACCCATCGCCGGCGACGGTGCTGCGTATGTTCCGTGAGCACGGCGAGAAGGCCGTGCCATCGGAGGAATGAGCCACCACGCCCGCTCATTCGTCGTCTTCGTCGGTGGCGTCCGGGTCCCGCAGTTCGCGGATGGTTCCTGGTTCCATGTCGGGCAGAACAAAGCTGTAGGTTCCATGCACGCTCAAATGGGTTCGGACGAACGGGGACAATCGGGCCATGTCCTCCTCACGTACGGGGTAGCCCTGGGCTTTGAGTTGTCGCACGGCGGCGTCGAGATAGACGCTCGTCCACAGCACGACGCAATTCAGGACCAGGCCCAGGGCCCCGAGCTGGTTCTCCAGACCGCGTTCGTACCGGTGGTACAGCTCGCCTTTGCGTCCGTGGCAGATCCTGCGGGCCAGATCGTGGCGGCCTTCCTGGAGGTTGCGCACGCCTTTGATGTCGCGGCGGTAAGACTCGTCGACGTCGATATAGGCCAGGATGTGCAGGGATTTGAAGATCCGGCCATAGGAGGCGATCGCCTCACCCAGGGCGGTAGGATGCCCGTCTCGCTGAAGCATCGTCACCACGTCGTAGGCGCGCACGGTGCCGGTATAGATCGAGGCGACCACGCGCAGGATGTCGTCCCAGTTCCGACGGACCTTCTCCAGGTCGATGCGGCCCCTCGCGAAGGTGTTCAGCGGGCCGTAGTCGGCCTCGGGACGGATGCGCCAGCCTTTCTGGTCGGGCAGGTCAGCCAGAGCCGGCCGGTAGGAGATACCGAGCAGTTCGAGCAACCCGAACACCAGATCCGAGTAGGACCCGGTATCGGAAACGACGATCTCGGGCAGACTGCCGCCGTCCATACCGAAGATGACATCGACCATGTGCAGGGAGTCCCGCACGGTCCCCGCCACGATTTTCGCGCCGCGGCCCATGCCCCGCTCGCTCATCGCATTCAGCCACGTCATGCCACGTTTGGGACCGAAGTACTTACAGTTGGGGCGGGCGAACACGGCCGGCACCGGGACCACGAAACGCATCCCGTCGACCGCGGCGACCATGCCGCCACCCCACGCCTGGGCAAGCTCAAGACCGGCCTGCCGGGCGAGCAGCGGGACGTTCGCGGCCGCAAGAGTTTCAGGGCGCACGTAGTTCTGGAACACGTGCGATAGGCGCGAGCGTTCCAGTGCCGGCACGCCTTTCTTCGCGATCGGCCGGTACCCGACGTTCATCGAGTGGGCTGCCAGGCACGCGGCCAGCGACGTCGGTAAGTCCTCCAGCCGGGACCGTCCCCCGGAGACGGCCGTGAAGGCCGCGGGCAGCTCAGGGACCCACGTCATGACCTCCAGAATGGCTTCCGGAAGATCGATGCGCGGAAGCATCGCCGTGCTTCTGGTACGCAGGTCAACCAGCGACGGCGGTTCCTCGAGCGCCTTCAGGCCGGTCAAGTGGATCTTCCCGTCATCGTCGATACGGACCTCGCTGTTGACGATGAGGCGGTCGCCGACCTCCCGGTAAGCTTCCTCCAGCGCCTGGGCGTGCCCGGCCAGGAGCACGTCCGGGTCCTCGGGCAGACTCAAGGTGGTCAGCACATCGGCACGGATCGCCTCCCACCGGGCACCCTCGAGCAGCTGCGCCTGCGGGTTGCGCCACTTCGTCGAGGCCTCGGCGTAGATCTCGCGGCGCTTCAAGTGCCGCCAGAACTGCTCCAACACGCAAAAAGCGTAGGCATGGCGGTTCACCGCACCGTCCTCGTGGGCCCCGAATACCAGGTGCCGCCACGGCCCGTTCACTATCTCGGCGTTGATCAACCGTCCGGGGATCAATGGTGCAGGCAGGCGGCCCCTGTACGCCAACACTTCGGGCAGGGCCTGCATCGCGTCCAACACGGGCGTACCCTCAGCATTCGCCGCGAACTCGATCGTCTGCGGCAGCATCTTCACAAACCCCGAAATGCTGGCGTACCGCCCCGTCAACTCCGCCCGCCAGTCATCGGGGTCCGGGCCGTTGACCGGCGGAACATCCTCACCCACCACGACAAGGGCCGCGCGCAGTTCGGCCCGGGAAACAACCGATTCGATGGCCTCCCACACCTTCGACACCCGCGGCGGCTCCGATTCCGAGACGGCCCACTGATCGGATTCAAACAACGCCTGCACTGCTACCGCCAAACGGGCTGAAGCCCTCGCCAGGCGCGGGTGCTTACGGACCTTCGCCCTGTCCGAAGCACTATGGGCCTTGTTCAACAGCTCGGCTGTCATCAACAAATCCAGCAGCTCCAGGGCGTTATCGACCGACGCGCCCTCCAGATGCCGGACCGTGGCCAACAATGTCGCCAGCCGACGCCCCGGCGGGTGCCTGCGGATCAGCGAGGCATCCGCGCTCATCCCGTACCTGGCAAGCCCTCCCAGACGACGCGGCGGCAACAGCTTCTCAGCGCCGATGTCCGCCAGTCCCAGTCCCATGATCTCGGACACCTGATCCAAAGCCTTGATGATCACCAGCCCGCTCCCGCGCGGCGGCGGACCCTTACGCCAACGCTCCAGATCCGAAACCCGCTCTCCCGGCCTGACCTCCAGCAGCCGGTCCAGGGCAAGCCGCTGACCGGGCGTGAGCAGGAGTTCGAGCTCGTTCCACAGCCGCTGGTTCGTGTCCTCGCGGACCTTCGCAACCAGCCGCGTCAGCGTCGTCACCCCGGGCAGCAGCACCTTGCGTTCCCTCAGCCACGACACGCCGTCGTGGAAGATCGCCTTCGGCCCGTCCCCGGACGTCCACGACCGGGCCGCGATCCACTCAACGAACTGTTCCTCGACGTCCGCGAAGTCCTTCCACCCGAACGCCTGCCGGATCTCCCACTGGTGCTCGAACCGGGTTTTCTCCCGCTCTACATACCTTTTAAGGCACGACGGATCGGCCACGCCAACCTGCCCGGCAACGAAATCGACGACAGCGGTTGGAACATCCAGGGGATCTTCCAGGAAAGCACCCAAATGACGAACAGTCGCAAGCTGGAGTCCAAACCCGAGCCTCATATGCTCGCCTCGACGCCGTCCTATCAGCACCAGGTCCGCGTCGTCGAGGAAGAACACCCGATCCAGATCCGCCTGCGCCACCGTCGCAGCGTACCGACCATAGGCCCCAGCTTCAGCATCACTCAGAAACTCCACCGGCATGAAGTGAGGGTATCCCACGACACCGTCCACAACCCCGAAAAACCCACCAACATTGGAACGGTCAGTGGCGCCAAGCAGGCGACTAAACCCTCACTACCGCCACTGACCGTTCCGATGTTGCTCAAGCCCCTATCCGTAACCGGTTGGCTCACTTGCTCGAGCTTGAGCAGGCGGCCCGCGGCGAAAACCACACAGGCCCGGCTACGCTGGTCAGGTTCAGCCCGCACACGCTGCGTCATGCCTGCGCGACCCGAAATTACGAACGTGGCGTTGACCTCGTTGCTATCCAGCAGATGCTGGGGCATTGGCACGTGGGGACGACGATGCGGTATGTGACGCCGTCGGCGACGTTCATCGAAGATGCTTACCGCCGGGCGGTCTCAGGGACTCTGGCTGAGCTGAGAGGAGAGGGAGATGGAGATTAGGTGGCGGCTGCGGATGGCTGCAGCACAGCGGGAGATCTGGACCGGGGCGCAGTTGCGCCGGCTCCTGGCCGAACGCGCCGGCCTTGAGCTGTCCTCGGCATCTGTATCGGCCCTGTTCGCCAAGCAACCCAGCCAAGTCAAGCTCGACACCCTCGCCGCGCTCTGCACGGCGCTGGAGTGCACCCCCAATGACCTGATCGAGGTCGACACCACCCCGGTTACGCAGCCGGTGAAGCAGGCCCGGGCCAAGGCCGAGCCGAAGGCCGCCCGCGGCCGCTCGATGCCGCCGCTGTGAGCGGCTATCGCCGGTGTCTGGGCTGCCCGGCACCGGTGAAATTCCGGGACCGGGACCACTGCCACGCCTGCCATCGCCGCGCGGAACGCGCCGCCCTGAAGCGGGCCTGCGTCGAGTGCGGGCAGTCAAGCCATCTACAAGAAGGACGATGCGCTGGATGCGTCCGCGCCGCCGCGCCGCGCAAACCGGCCAAGACCATCACTTGCAGGCACTGCGGCCAGCAACGACGCAACGCCGGGCGTGGGCTATGTAACCGGTGCCTGCTCGCGGACCCGGACCGGCCGTTTCGATATGCCGCGTCGCTGGCTCAACGGATGCAGCCGCCACCGCCGTGGTGGAACCTGCTGGTGGATTTCGCCGCCGCCCGATATCACCCTGGCGGGACGATGGCGGTCCTACGCGAAACCGGACGCATTCTGGTCGTCAACCCGGCCGTGACTCCGCACCAGCTCCGCCGCGCGGCCGGCGCAGTGATCAGCGCAACGACCGAACGTGTCCTGGCCACATTCTTCACCAGCCAGAGCCTGACCCTGGCGCAGTCGGACACCCCGGAGCGCGCGGCTGCGACGCGCCAACGGCATCTGGACGCCATCCCTACCCCGCTACGCCAGGCCGTCGCGCAGTACAACGACGCCCAGGTCACCGAGCAGGACCGCCGGACCCGCACCGGTCGGCAGACTCTGAGCGACATCACGCTCGCGACCAGACTGCGCATCCTCCGCGACCTCGCCGGGCACATGTGCGCCGGGCGCCCGGTGACCGGATGGGCCGAAGTGACCACCGCTGACCTGGAAGGCTTCCTTGCACGCAGACCCGCCGCCCTGCACCAGCAGACTTATGTCCTGCGGCGGTTCTTCGCCTGGGCCAAGGGTCGCCGGCTTGTCCTGGCCAACCCCGCTCGCTCACTGGCCCTCGGAGCCCAGCCTGCCTTTACCGGCATCGTGCTGGATCTGGCCACCCAACGTTCACTGTTCCGCCGATGGACGACAGACACCATCCGCCCGCAAGAGCGGCTGGTCGGTCTGCTGGCACTCCTGCACGCCGCCACCAACGCCGAGATCCGCGCGCTCACCCTCGCTGACATCGACCTCGCCCGCCAGGCACTGACCCTGCACGGTCGACCCTCCCCGGCCCCGATGGATCCCGCGACATGGGCTGCAGTCCAAGCGTGCCGCCGGGATCGGGAGGCAATCGGCACACTGAATCCTCACCTCATCGTCAGCCGGATCACCCGGAGCCGAGACACCCCGGTCGACACGAGCTACATCACGCGGCTGCTCGCCCCGGCCGGCACCAACCCCGCCGTCTGCCGCCAGACCCGCCTGACCCAGCTCGTCACCGACCTCGACCCCAAGCTCACGGCCACCGAGCTGGGCATGCAAGACACCGGACTCGTGCGATACCTCGCCGACAACGTCGACCGCGACCGGCTCCACCGAAGCCCGACCAACACACCCTGAACCAACCCGGGCGCTGCAGGCACGACCTTGCACAACTTGCCACGAACCTGGGCGAGTCAGAGAAGGAAGACGCCCGTCCAACGTGGAAGAAAGGATTCGGATTCCACCCACTGTGTTCCTTCCTTGACCACGGGATTCTGGGCACCGGTGAGCCGCTCGTGACTCTGCTGCGGCCCGGAAATGCCGGTTCCAACACGGTTGCCGATCACATCCAGGTCGTCAAAGACTCTGTCAAACAACTCCCCACGGGGTACCGGTCCGGGCGGAAAATCATGATCCGCACGGATTCCGCCGGCGGCACCCACGGCTTCCTGGACTGGCTGACCGCCAAACACCGCAACTTCTCCTACTCGGTCGGGTTCCCTATCCATGGAGCCGTGGCCGAGGTCCTGCCATTGGTCCCCAAAATCGGGTGGACGAAAGCATATGACAGTGACGGGGTCGAGCGTGACGGCGCCTGGGTCGCGGACATCACCGGCATGCTGGACCTGTCCTCTTGGCCTGCCGGGATGCGTGTCATCGTCCGCAAGGAAGTCCCGCACGCCGGGGCCCAGCTGCGGATCACCGACATCGACGGCAACCGCTACACGGCCATCGCCACCAACCAAACCAAAGGCCAGCTGGCCGTCTTGGAGGTCCGCCACCGCCTCCGGGCGCGCTGCGAGGACAGGATCCGCAACGCCAAAGACACCGGCCTGGCCAACCTGCCCTTCCACGCCTTTACCGGCAATGAACTCTGGTGCCACGTGGTCATGCTCGCCGCTGAGATCATGGCCTGGACCCAAATGATCGCTTTCACAGGTACGAAAGCCAGGCGTTGGGAGCCCAAGAAACTCCGGGCAAGGCTGTTCGAAATCGGCGGCAAGCTTGCCAGCCATGCCCGCCAAACAACCCTGCACCTCGCCGCGACAGCACCGGAGGTAAAGCTGCTGCTCAAAGGGATGGAACGAATCGCGGCGCTGAGCCCGCCATAGACGCAGCCGCCATCGGTCCGCACTCACTCAGAAACAAAAACAGCATCACCGTGACCGGTGTGGAACCGTCACCGACAGCCGCCATCAGGCCAGCGGTCAAAATGTCACACCCAAATGCCACCATGGCAACCGTCAGGCAGCCAGTAAGCCCTGATCCACTGAAAACGTCGCCTCATGAAAGATCGAGGTTAAGGACCGCCGACCACATCGATGACTCCGCCCAGCGTCCCCGCAACGATCCAAGGAACCCCAGCACGCTGGCACCCCCGGCCTCCCGAAGCGACGTCACCCCTTGGTCTTCAAGATAGAGAAGGTACCCGCGAGCCTCGCGGTCATAAGAGTTCCGGGTGTTCACCGCCAGGTGGCGTTGCCCCATCTCAACTGACCACCCGGCCAGCAGCCGGCAAAGCTCCTCGGACCGCGGAGCGGCCTTGCCACCACCTCGCGGCATCATGGAAAGATCCACCGAACCGGTCAGAAGGTACGAATCCAGCAACCTCACCAACCGGCCGTACGACTTTCGACGCTGGTCACTGAACCTGCCGGTCCGCGGGCTCGTGGTCATCGAGGCGAATTCCGCACCCAACCCCACGGTATAAGGGCCATCCTGTTTCCGGGCGAGCAACTCCAGGCGGCGAAGCCATTTCCTGTATTCCAGCATCGTCGACTGCTTGTAGCCCGCCGCTTCCAAGGCGGCCACCACCAGCTCGCCAAGCCCGATAACTGTCGACTCCATGATGCCTTCCCTTCGTTGGGTCTATGGACACGACGAAGGTAACGCCAAAATCGAGGCAAAGCGCTAAACCGAGGAAAAGTTCCGGAATCCCCGGAAACCCGGGACAAAACCGGCATCGCTCGGCTCAGTGTTTTCCTCGGCTTAATCGGTGTCCAGGCCAACCAGGGGGAACGGCAGCCGGGCTATGACCTCGTCCATGGCTGCGAGTACCCATTTGTGCGCGCCGTTGCGGACCGCGACGTTCTCGGTCCAGCCCGTGAACACGTCGGTGGCGGTCAGAGTCCTGGCGAATTCCCCGGCCAGGGTGGGACCGCAGTGGACGACCATGTCCGCTTCGATGAACCCCGGCGCCTGTTCGTGTTCGTCCCCGGCTTTGCGGACCGTGATGGAGTTCCGCAGCAGCGGCCCGGCTTTGGTCGCGGATAGGCCCTTGGGCCTGGCGGCGTCCCTGGTGGGTTTGAGGAGCCGGTCGATCGTGGCCCCGGAGACCGTCATCAGCTGCGCCGCCACGGCCGGGGTCAGCCTCTTCGCGTCGAGCTCCCCGAAGGCTTCCAGCTTGGGCAACCACAGGTCCATGGTCGCGGCCAGGTATTTTCCTGAGGGCATCCCGGCGAGCCGCCACACACTGATCAGGACCTTCAAGGTGTCATAGCCGTAGGTCCGCCCCCGCGGCTTCCGCACGACCGATCTTGCCGGGCCTTTGCGTTTCCGCGCGGTGGACAGTGCCCGGCGGGCGTTGGCCCTGGACCACCCCGTGACAGCCACAAGCTCGTCCAGAATCAGCCCCTTGGCAGTCTTCGACGACTTCGCATAATCGGTTGCGTGCTTCTTCGTGATTTCCCTACGCGTTGCCATCGACAGGTCCATCCCTCATCGTCACCGCCGTGCCCGTAGCGGCCCGTGATTTCGCGAGCGTTTCTCAAATGAGGCATGCACCCCGTTTCGCGAGCATTATAGGTGAGTCTCGTCGCCTTGTTGACCGCGTGGCGACGGCGATCGATGATGGAACAGGAGGTCGGCGTGAAAAATTTCTTGTTGACGGGGACGTTGGCGATCCTCCTCTCTGGTTGCTCCGTGGGCCCGCCATCCGCCCAGCCGGGAAGCGCGCCCACTCCGGCTGTATCGTCTGGCAGAAGTTCAAGTCAACAGGACCAGCGGCTGGCTTTCTTTTGCACAAGTCTCGATAATTCGCCGGACGTTCAGTTATCGAGCCTTGAGGAGGTCTGGGCGGCGAGCAATTACCTGCGCATGGAATCATGTGTGGTTACCTACGTTGGTCCGCAACCATACCGGCCCACGGTCGAGGAAGCCGCCGCTATCGAGATCGCGAATTCAGGAGGCGCTGACTCTTCCGCTGGACTCGACGCCTATTTGACCGCCGTCGAGCTCTGCACACGCGTCAGCGATGAGACAGCTCCGGGCGGCTTTGCTGACAACCGGTCAGAGATTCTGCGCGCGGCCGCCCAGGTGTGTCCTGATGGTCCGCAAGGAAAAATTATCCAGGCGTGGGCTGACGGCACGCGGGTAGGTGACGGTCGGCATATCGCGGGTGTCTCCATAGAACCAGGAAGGTACGTCCTGGATAAGGGTAAGGCAGGCGCTGAAGGAGAAGAATGCACCTGGGCTGTTGCCGGTGCTGATGGCCTGGTGAGCGACCGGAACGGCTCTGCATCGGGGCTGGATGAAGTGACCCTGGACGATGGAGAAATTTTTACTAGTGACAAATGCGGAATTTGGGGGAAAATTGACTAACTCGGCCTAAACGGCCGAACTCGGAATTGCATGCGGAGCTGGGGAGCATCCCAAAGAAATTGGGGCTCCATTGTGGATATCCGCAGGCGTACCGTCGTTCAGATGGCTTTTGCTACCTTAGTCCTAACCAGTTGTTCCACTGCGGCCTATCTTGAACCCGTCCAAGTGGCGGCGTCGGCCGGAGCACGAGGTGAGGCTGCAAACCGAATACCGCCTGAGAAGCCTGAGCCAAAAGCACGGTATCAGTTCGATTGTTTCGAGGTCGGGGGCTCCAGGATTGGAACGCTCTCCAGTCTGGAAGAAGTGTGGGCTTCGTCGAGATACATGCGCATAGCGAATTGCGAGGTCACCTACGTAGGGGGTGGTCCCCACATCCTCACCCCGGAAGAGGAAACGGCAGTGCACGTTGCAATTACGGCCGGTGCCCCAAGCGACGACAGGTCAGCCCTGTTCCTGCGTATCTTGAAGGCGTGCATTCGCACCGATCCACGGGAGCTGGACACTCGTTTGTCAGAGCTAGGAGCTCCAGTCATCAAGGGCGCGCTTGCGTTTGCCCCTTTGGCGCCACAATCCGTCCTGCTGGAACGGTGGCTACAGAGCGCCTGAAACGTTAGAAATTCGGGACGCGGCCAGGCTGTGCGCGGCCGTTGCGGCTCAACACGCGTCACGCTGTGACTAGCCCAGCAGGGCATTCATGGCATTGACCACTGTGGCCTCCACCCCATTGCTTCCTCCCCTGAAATGGGCCAGATGCCCGTAGACGGTCATTGACCCGCCACCAACGCCGGGGTGATCGGGATCCCATCCGCCTTCATAGCTCCCGTAGGGCATATAGGGAGGCAGGAACTCGTTACTCGGTATGTAACAGCATGATTCGTTGGCATAACCACCCACGACGATGCCATTCGCGCCGCCGTGCCCGGCCCTGAAGTAGGCGGCATAGCCGCTGACAAGCTCCCCGCCAACCATCGCAATCTTTAATTGGGGGCTGCCCGAAAGCTTCCATACTTGGAAGGGTGAGGGGACAAAGGTGGGGAGGTTGTTGCTGTCGATCCGTGCGATCATTCCCTGCGCATGCCTTTGGTACCAGAGTGGCTGCCCTTCAGGATTGCCAAGCCTTGCGACGAATGCTGCACGGACGCCGACGAGATTTGCCGGAGTCAAAGTGATATCGAGGGGGAGCCGGACTTCCTGATAATAGGTCAGCAGGGGCCCAGTTATCGTTCGGCCTGGGCTGGACATGGCCGAACTCACGGCAGTTCCCAAGGAGTTCCCGTGCTGGTCCCGCAAGGCCCAGCCGCGGGCCCCGAGCGGATCCTGATCACCTGATGCTCCCTGAAGGAAAAGGGCGAAGCAACCGGCGGTTTGATTTTCAAGGTAGTTGCATGCGGCGGCGGGAAAGTCGCCATCGAACAGCGTGCGCCACCCGGCACTCACTGGATGGCACGCGTAACTGAAAATAACAGCCCGCGGAACCCCGTTGCTGCGCCGGGCTACAAGGATCGGGACGGCCGTCTCGGTGTAAGGGAGACCAACCCTGTTGGCCGCATAATTCTGGCTGGCCACTTTGTAGTCAAGGGTGACTGCGGTCCGTGGAGCCGCAAGGACCGTGCCAACCAAAGCCACGATCTTGTCCTCTAGTGCAGAGCCGTAGCTTCTGATGAGCGTGAGGTCGGACAAGCCGTAGGAAATATAGGGCTGGAGCGAGTCGATCAGAGCCGGGCCGTTGTGGGTATGTGTTGCCTGCAAAAGAATCTCGCTGCTCTGCCAGCTAGCGAGGGCCAGAATCCGGGCCCGGATTCTCTGGTGCATCGCACGGGGGAAAGCAAGCAGATCCGCGCTCAAAATGAGATGCGGGAAAGTGTCTTCCCAAAGGACAATGGCCCGGGCATATAGCGGCTGGTAAGGTGTGCTGCTGGTGGCGATCCGTCCCCCGTCTACCGTTCCATAGCCGGCCATAAAGGGATTGGTGCTGAGTGTCGGCGTGATGTCGACCTTGGCCGTTGAAACGCTAAACGCCATGTCCGGATCGCTCCTTGTATCGGCGCTCCCGGTGGACGTCGGTCCCAGTGCTCAGGATCAGGATCCAAGGTGCGCAACGCGGCAAGTAGGTGAAATATGCTTCATTAGACCACGTGCGCCGACCTGTTGCTGTCATTAACTGATGCGACGGCTAAGCGAGGGCAGACCCAACATAGGGTTCTTAGCTACGATGTTGGTGAACCAAACAAGGTGAAACCATTCCAACCGCGGCCGACTATAGTCGGCGTTCCCCATTCAAGGTTGTCGCCCATTGGATAGTAGCGGAGGTCGCCCTGTGGCGTCCGCCCTATGATTCCGGTGGTGTTCGCACCGGCAAAACCGGATGTGGGGAGCATCCCGGTCATGGCGTGCCATCCGCTCCCGATGATTTGCGGAGGTGCATCAAGCAAAGCGCCATCGCCGCTGGACCGATACAGCCACAGTGCCCCGTCAGGGGTCTGGGCGACGATATCCGTCCGGGCGTCCTTGTCGAGGTCGGCCAGTACTATGTGTAGGCCAGTCCAGCCGGTGCCGATCTGCGTGCCCTCGGAGACGGAACTTCCCCCCAGATTGAGAAATTGGAAAAGCCTGCCTTGGCTGTCGTAGCCCAGAAGCGAAGGAAAGCGGTCCGAGTTAACCCATGATCCAACGCTTAGGGTCCAGTCCTGCCATTCCGAACCCATGCTTATCGGGCTGCTGAAACCGCCACCCTTGGCTCCGGCATACACACTGAGACGCCCATCTGCCCAATGCGCCACGAGGTCCTGAACACCGTCAGCATTCCAGTCTGTGACAAAGCCAGCGCGAAGCCCCATCCAGCCCGTTCCTACCTGTTCTCCGTCAAAGAAGGCCCCCGACCCCGTTGATCTGTAACGGAGGAGATCGAAATCCGGGTCAGCGGCGATGATATCCGCAGGATTTAATTCGTCGGAGGGTTCCGAAGGAAGCGCGGCGCCGCTGATCAGTGCGGTGTCGTGCCACACGCTTCCGATGCGTCTGACTGCACCCCAGGCCCCATGGTCGACGGGATAGTACAACAATTCGCCGGCTCCAGTGCGTGCTGTGATACCGCTTGTTCCTGACCCCGCGAACCCAATTACGGGGCTGACGTGCGTCATCATGTTCCATCCGGATCCGATTACCTGACGGGGTTCATCGATGAAGTCACCTCCGCCGGCGGATCGGAAGAGGAGCATGGTGCCGCTGGTGTTTCGCGCGGCGATGTCCTGATTTCCATCACCGTCGAAGTCAATTTGCGTGATTTGATAGCCAACAAATCCCCGCCCGACTTGACGGCCTGAATCCAGTTTCGTCCCACTGGTATTCGGGTAGTAGGTCAGTGCCCCTTCCGTGTCCTTCGCAAGAATCCCTGGGTACTCGTCATCGTTGTTCCAGGGGCCAACCGTTATGGATTTCTCCTGCCATCCGGTCCCCACTTCGATTGGGAGCCCGAAACCCGAATTGTCTGTCCCCGGGTGGACTTTGAGACGCCCATCGCTCCACTGCGACAGAATGTCCTGGAGGCCATCTGCGTCCCAATCCACGACGTAAAGCGCCTTCGCATTCGCCCAGCCCGAACCAATGGTCATGGGGAAGCCCAGACGCCCCGCGCCGTCGGAATGAAATACCTTAAGCTGCCCCGCGGCATCTACCGTCAGAACGTCGGCAGCGGACTTCAAGGGGGGATCTGACGCTTCAACAGAGAGAGTGGGCATGGCCTCGTCGGACGCGACTGACGACGCCGGCGTTATAAGAACCCCAAGAAAGCCGAGCACCGTTGCGGCTAGTCCTCGTTCCCATCGATTTCGAAGAGAACAGGCGATGTGTCCGTGTCGGTTCATGATTTCGTGCCTGCTTTTCTGCGGCCACGCCCCGCGCAGGGCGTGGCGATTCCGGCTGCGGCGAAATCCACTCAACATTCTCCCCGGCTAAGATTCAGAGCCGCTCGTGCTCAATCAAGATAGCACCGCGCGACAGCGGTTGCCATTGGTTTTTTCCGTTGCGTAAGGTCACGACGACGCTCGCGTCGATTTCATGAAGAGTCGAGTGGACGCCCGCCGGGATACTTCGCGTTTGGTGTTATCCACAGCGCCGCTCATGTGACTTGGCACCGTGTGGTAAGTCCTCTAGCTTTCACCCCAGTTGAACTGCCTCCACCGGGGGCGGCAGTTGTATTGGGGAACAACATGGACGCTGTGCGAATCGTGGAAGACGAAGTCCGCGAGCTGATCCGCCGTCGGGGCCTGGACCCGCTACGGCAGGCGGGCGAGGTCCGCCGTCTGGTCGAAGCAGCCGTCAGCGATTACGACGAACGCGCCCTCATGGGGCCGCTGCCTCCGATTGGTCCGTTGGAAGCGGCACGCCGGTTTGTCTTTGACGCGGTGGCCGGGTTCGGTGTCCTTCAGCCGCTTCTTGACGATCCGACCATCGAGGAAGTCTGGATCAACGCGCCAAACGAAATCTACGTGGCCAGGAACGGCGAGTCGGAACTGACCTCGCTCAGCCTCACTGACCAGCAGGTTCGCGATCTCGTGGAGCGCATGCTGAAGAGTTCCGGCCGGCGCCTGGACATGTCATCGCCGTTTGTCGACGCCGCACTCCCCGATGGTTCCAGGCTGCATGTGGTCATCCCGGATGTCACCCGCAGGCACTGGGCCGTGAATATCCGCAAGTTCGTGGTGAAGGCCAGCCGCCTTGAACACCTCGTCGAGCTGGGCACGCTGACACCCCAGTCGGCCCGGTTCCTCGGTGCAGCCGTATCCAGCGGACTGAACATCCTTGTGTCAGGCTCCACCCAGGCGGGCAAAACCACCATGCTCAACTGCCTGGCAGCGAGCATCGGCAGCCGTGAGCGCGTCATTACGGTCGAGGAAATCTTTGAGCTCCAGTTCCCCCTCCGGGATGTCGTCGGACTCCAATGCAGGCAGCCCAACCTCGAAGGAGAGGGCGAAATCCCTCTGCGCAGGCTTGTCAAGGAAGCCCTCCGGATGCGCCCGGACCGCTTGGTCGTTGGAGAGGTACGGGAAGCGGAAAGCCTCGACATGCTCATCGCCCTAAATAGTGGCTTACCAGGCATGTGCACCGTCCATGCAAACTCAGCCCACGACGCTGTGACCAAGATCTGTACCCTTCCGCTACTCGCCGGTGAAAATATCTCGTCTGCCTTCGTCGTCCCCACGGTGGCGTCCTGCATTGACCTCGTGGTCCACTGCAGCCGGCACGCCAACGGCAGACGCCAAGTAACCGAGATCCTTTCCCTCGGCCGGCGGGTGGAAAACGGCATCATCGAATCCTCCATGGTTTTCGCCATGGAGGATGGCCAGCTGCAGCCGCGGGCCAACTCCATGCCCGCGGCGGAGAAGTTTTCCCGGGCAGGGTACGACGTCGCGGCGCTGCTGGAGCCGCGCTGATGGCGCCTCTGGTAGGAGTGCTTGCGGGCGCCGGGCTCTTCCTGATCTGGTGGTCGTTCTGGGAAAAGCCGGCAGCGCTGAAGCGCCGCCCGCGGGCCAGCCGCCTCGAGGACCTGCTGGCCTCCGCCGGAATCGAAAAGGTCACCGGGACGGGCCTCGTGGCCTCATGCTTGGGATTGGGCATATTTGTCGCTCTCATCCTCTTTATGGTCAGCCGGTCATGGCCTATATCCGTATGCTTCGGACTTTTCGGCGCCTGGCTGCCCGTTAGCATTGTCCGGTGGCGGGCGAACAGGAGAACTGCCGTCCTACGCCAGCTCTGGCCGGACGTGGTGGACCACCTGCGCTCGGCCATCCGCGCCGGGCTTTCACTGCCGGAGGCCCTGATCCAGCTGGGGGAGAAAGGCCCCGAGGAGCTTCGGCATGTTTTCCGGGACTTCGGAGCCGACTACCGCGCGGGCGGGCAGTTCGATGCCTCTCTTAATAAACTCAAGGACCGGCTAGCGGACCCGGTGGCGGACCGGATCGTCGAGGCACTCAGGCTGACCCGTGAAGTGGGCGGTTCGGACCTGGGGAAACTGTTGGGCACCCTCGCCGAATTTCTCAGGGAAAATGCGCGGACCCGCAGCGAGCTCGAGGCCCGGCAGTCCTGGACTGTCAACGCCGCCAGGCTCGCGGTGGCCGCTCCCTGGATCGTTATGCTCCTCCTGGCCACCAGGCCTGAAGCCGTGAACGCTTACAACACGCCCATGGGAGCCGGCGTCCTCCTCGGCGGGCTCGTGGTGTCGCTGGTCTGCTACTCCATCATGCTCCGCATCGGTGCCCTTCCGCAGGACGAACGGGTGCTGCGATGAACGGGATCTCGGCGGCTGCGATTGTGTGCGGCATCGTCCTCGGGACGGGCCTTTGGCTGATCTTCGTCCGGTTGCCCTTTATGCGGCCGCTCACCTTCGTCGAGCGCATCGATCCGCAGCTGAAATCGCAAAACCTTGAATCGCGGTTGCTGCGGGCCAGCGGACAGAACACCACGCCATTCGGACCGTTGGAACGGATCGTGCGTCCCCTGCTCCACGACGGACTCGCAGCCTTGGGGAAGCTGAACCTAGGGTCAAAGGCGCTGACCCGCAGGCTCGCCCAAGCCGGCATCAACAAGTCACCCGTCGATTTCCGGGCCGAGCAGCTCCTCTGGGCTGCCGCCGGATTCGCCGCTGCCCTTGCGGCGGTGGTACTGGGCGCGGTATCCGGCCGCTTCAGTCCCTTCCTAGCGGTTGTGGCCGTTCTCGGAAGCGCGCTCGGCGGGTTTCTGTTCAGGGACTTCTGGCTCGGTGTCCAGATCAGCAGGCGGGAATCCCGAATGATGGCAGAATTCCCCAGTCTCGCCGAGCTTATGGCGCTGGCGGTCGGTGCCGGTGAAAGTGCCACGGGTGCACTGGACCGCGTCTGCCGCAGTGCGAGAGGGGAACTGGCCAAGGAGTTTTCCAAGATTCTTGCTGAGACCAGGGCTGGGAAACCGCTGGTGGAAGCGCTCCAGGAGTTTTCCTCCCGGACTGATCTGGGGCCGCTCGTCAGATTTGTTGACGGCATCATCGTTGCGGTCGAGCGGGGTACCCCGTTGGCAGATGTGCTGAGGGCTCAGGCCCAGGACGTCCGGGACACGGCAAAACGGGACCTGATGGAGTCGGCGGGCAAAAAGGAAATTGCCATGATGGTTCCCTTGGTTTTTGGTGTCCTTCCCCTAACGGTGGTCTTCGCAGTTTTCCCCGGCATCGCGGCCATCAGCCTCGGATTGTAGCCATGGCCATCACCCCTGCGCTCATATCCCTTAGCCGCCACGTCAATTACACAGCGTCACTTACACAATGAATGGGACCGAAATGAAATACATGGGAATCTCGGGCAGCGTGCTGCTCCTTGCGTTGCTGGCCGGCCTTTGGGTCTGGGCCAGTAGTGCCGCGTGGGGTCCAACAAACGCCCGGAATGGCTCCGACGGGTCTATCCACGACCACCCGGAGCGCGGTGACGTGCCTGGTTGGGTGATGATCACCTTAATGTCCGCAGTCCTGGTGGCGGCTCTTCTCGCTCTCGCCGGACCGGCCCTCGAAACTATGTTCAACCAGGCGATGGACAAGGTCGGCAAGTAAAGCATGCTGGGCGCCAGCCAGTGCACCTACAACAGGCCTCCGCGACGGTCCAGGGGCTGCGCCGATGCGGGCTGGCGCACTGATGAACGGGGCTCCGCCATAGTGGACTTCGTCATGGTTGGCGGGCTGCTCACAATGTTTTTCCTGGCGATCATCCAGCTCACCCTGGTCCTGCACGTGCGCAACACACTGATCGACGCCGCCGCCTCCGGGGCGCGTTATGGAACGCTCGCGGACCGGGGAGCATCAGACGCAGAGGAACGGGCGGCCACGCTGATTGGAACCGCACTGAATGCTGACTTCGCGCAGCACATCAGCACCACGGAAGTGACGTTTCAGGGCCTGCGGACCTTGGAAGTGACCATCAAGGCTCCCGTGCCCGTCATCGGGCTTATCGGCCCGCGGGACGTGCTGGAGGTGAAAGGGCATGCAGCCATCCAACCCTGAAAACCTGCAAACCCGTCTCCACCATAGATTCCAAGAAGCACTTGGCGAGGGATCGGGGGACGAAGGGAGCGCGGTGGTCGAATTCACGTTCCTCGCACTGCTCCTGATGGTCCCGCTGGTCTACTTCATCATCACCGTAGGCCAGATCCAGGGCGGGTCCTTTGCCGTAGTCGGCGCCGCTGACCAGGCCGCAAAGGTGTTCGTGGCCCAGCCGGATGCGCCATCGGCGCAGGCCGCCGCCGAACAGGCAGCCCTCATCGCCCTCGCGGACTTCGGTCACGATGCCGGGCAGGCAAGCGTATCCACCCGGTGCGTCCCTGCTGACTGCCAGGCTGCGGGCACTGCCGTCACCGTCACGGTCAACCTCACTGTGCCGCTGCCCTTCGTGCCGTTCAACGAGGACTTCAGGCTCGAGGCCAGTGAAGTTGAAGCCTCGTCCACCCAACTGGTGGGCAGGTTCAGGTGACCCCAAAGATGACGCACGAAGCGATCCCTGAAACCCAACCCAGCGATTCAGGTGAAGACGGCCAGATGATCGTGATGATCATTGGCTACATCGCGGTGGCCCTGCTGGTGGTGACGGTTGTCATCGGCATTTCCAGCGTCTACCTCGAACACAAGCGGCTGTTGTCCCTGGCCGACGGCGCCTCGCTGGCCGCCGCCGACAGCTATACCTTGGGCGAGGTCGGGGGAGAGGGCGGAAGCCCCTCAGCCATATTGGGTTCTGGCCGTGTCCGCAGCGTTGCGGCCGACTTTATCGCCCGGAGCCCGTCGTCGGCCCGGTTCGACGGTTTAGCCGTTTCAGCGGGGACCGGCAGCCCTGACGGATCCACCGCCGTCGTGGTTCTCAGTGCTGTTGTCCACCCGCCGATAGCGAACTTCGTCGTGCCTGATGGGATCAGAATTGAAGCGGCCTCCACGGCCCGTTCCCGGCTCACGCGCTGACCGGACGCGGAGAAGTCAGGGAAGTCCGGCACTCCGGCCTAATAGCGTAGGCTTAAACAACCATGGCCACTATTGATTTTTCCGCAGAAATCCGCGCTCTTCGCGCCACCTACACCTCCATCGAGCAAGTCAGCGATGTTGAGGCTCTGAAGGAAGACATCGCCGAACTGAGCGAACGCGCCGGCGAGCCCAACCTGTGGGATGACCCCGCGGCGGCCCAGAAGATCACCTCACGCCTTTCGCACCGCCAGTCCGAGCTGGAGCGGCTGAACAAGCTGGTGTCGCGGATCGATGACCTCGAAGTGCTGGTGGAGCTCGGGCAGGACGAGGACGACGCCGATTCCATGGGCGAAGCCGCTGCCGAGCTGGAGTCCATCCGGAAATCCCTGAAAGACCTCGAAGTGGTGACGCTTCTTTCCGGAGAATACGACGAACGTGAAGCCGTCGTGTCCATCAGGGCAGGGGCAGGCGGCGTTGACGCGGCAGACTTCGCCGAAATGCTGATGCGTATGTACCTTCGCTGGGCCGAACGCCATGGTTACCCCACCACCGTGATGGACACGTCCTACGCCGAAGAGGCGGGGCTGAAGTCCGCAACATTCGAAGTCAAGGCGCCGTATGCGTTCGGCACGCTCAGCGTCGAAGCCGGAACCCACCGCCTGGTCCGAATCAGCCCCTTCGACAACCAGGGCCGCCGCCAGACGTCCTTCGCCGCCGTCGAGGTCATTCCACTTATCGAGTCAACGGATTCCATCGATATCCCGGACAACGAGATCCGTGTGGACGTGTTCCGGTCCTCCGGCCCCGGCGGCCAGTCAGTTAACACCACTGACTCCGCCGTTCGCCTGACCCACATCCCCACCGGCACAGTGGTGTCCATGCAGAATGAAAAGTCGCAGCTCCAGAACCGGGCAGCAGCCCTGCGCGTTCTGCAGTCGCGACTCCTCCTCCTGAAGAAGGAACAGGAGGACGCTGAAAAGAAGGCTTTCGCCGGCGATGTCAAGGCATCCTGGGGCGACCAGATGCGCTCCTACGTCCTGAACCCGTACCAGATGGTCAAGGACCTCCGCACCGAACACGAAGTAGGCAACACGTCCGCAGTGTTCGACGGCGAAATTGACGACTTCATCGATGCCGGGATCCGCTGGCGCACCGACAACCGCAACGCCGTGAAGTAGCACTTGCCGTGCCTACCCGCTAGGCCTGATCACACGACACACCCCCGTAGCCCCCGAAAACCGGCCAAAAGACTGCGTATAGTCGAGGGGCCGGGGCTCTAATTCCCTCACACGAATGCCCGTGCGCCGGCTGCAGATCTGGGCTGCATCAGTAGTGCCCTGCAGGGTAATTAGGGCCATGATCCGATTCGAAAATGTCACCAAGGTCTACGACCAGACGGCCCGGCCTGCGCTGGACGATGTCAGCCTTGAGATTGACCGTGGTGAATTTGCCTTCCTCGTCGGCGCTTCCGGATCCGGAAAGTCCACCTTCCTGCGGCTCGTGCTGAAGGAAGACCGGGCCTCCTCGGGCGCCGTGTACGTGGCCGGGCAGAACGTCGCCAAGATCTCCAGCTGGCGCGTGCCCCGGCTCCGCCGCGGCATCGGCGTGGTGTTCCAGGACTTCCGGCTCCTGCCACAGAAGAACGTGTTCGCCAACGTTGCGTTCGCGATGCAGGTCATCGGCAAGAGCCGCAGCGTCATCCGCGACACCGTCCCCGAAGTCCTCAAGACCGTGGGCCTGGAAGGCAAGGAAAACCGCCTTCCCCATGAGCTTTCCGGCGGCGAGCAGCAGCGTGTGGCCATTGCCCGGGCGGTAGTCAACCGCCCCGGCATCCTCCTCGCCGACGAACCCACCGGCAACCTGGACCCCACCACCTCGATGGGCATCATGGGTGTGCTGGACAAGATCAACCAGAACGGCACCACTGTGGTCATGGCCACGCACGACGACGACATCGTCAACGAGATGCGCAAGCGCGTTGTGGAGCTCAGGAACGGCATCGTGATCCGTGATGAGGCCAGGGCTTTGTATACCTCGATGATCCCCATCGTGGGACAGTCCCGCAGGCTTAGGGACGCCAGCGGCCGGGAACAAGCCCAGCCGCCCGCGCCCGGGGAACTCAATCCCAATGCAGGGGAGGCTCAGCGATGAGGCTCGCCTTTGTTCTCAGCGAAATCGGCAGCGGACTGCGCCGCAACGTTTCCATGGTGGTCTCGGTCATCCTGGTCACCTTTGTCTCACTGACCTTCGTCGGTGCCGCAGGCATGCTCCAGCTCCAGATCAACCAGATGAAGGGCTACTGGTACGACAAGGTCCAGGTCGCCATTTTCCTCTGCAGTGACGGTTCGACGGCGGCCGGTTGCGCCACAGGCCCGGTCACCCCGGAGCAGCAGGACAACCTGCAGACCCTGCTCGAATCACCTGCCGTGGCCCAGTACGTCAACGATTTCCAGTACGAGTCCAAGGACGAGGCCTACAAGCACTTCAAGGACCAGTTCTCCAATTCTCCAATTGTCGATTCCGTCACGCCGGACCAGCTCCCTTCATCCTTCCGGATCAACATGAAAGATGCGGAAAAGTACCAGATCATCAGCGAGACGTTCTCCTCGCAGCCAGGCGTGGAAACGGTCATAGACCAGCGCCAGCTGCTCGAACGGCTCTTCTCCGCCATGAACGCCGCCTCCCTGGTGGCCGTCAGTATCGCCGGCGTAATGATTGTCTGCGCCATCTTGCTGATCGCCACCACTATCCGGCTCTCGGCCTTTAGCCGCCGGCGCGAGACCGGGATCATGCGCCTGGTGGGCGCGTCCAAGATGGTCATCCAGCTCCCGTTCATCCTGGAAGGCGTGATTGCGGCTGTGATCGGCGCAGCCCTGGCATCCGGCACGTTATGGGCGGTGGCGCACTTCTTCCTGGGCGAGTACCTGTCCAAGCAATATCCCGACACGGCGTTCATCTCACCGGGTCAGACGCTGATTCTTGCGCCAGCCTTGCTGATCCTTGGCGGATCCTTGGCGGGAATTTCGTCCCTCTTGACCTTACGCAGATATTTGAAGGTTTAGGCTGTGCAAACCGAACAAGGAATCCCAATGAACGAATTGCACCGAACTGTGCCCCGGCACCGGGCCGAGCGCACACGACCTGCAGGCCGCCGCGCCGGCCTGATCAGCGGCGTCCTGGTATTGCTGTTCGCCGCCAGTATGGGCGCCTCAGCCCCGGTGGTGCACGCCGACGAGCTCGATGACAAGCGGGCCGCCCTTGAAGCCGAGGCGTCCCGGGTCCAGCAGTCCTTGGAATTCGTGGACTCACGCATCGCGAAGGCCGCCGGCGACCTGGTGATCTACCAGGGCCAACTGCCCGGCGCCCAGCAGGCCCTCCTGGAGGCCCAGGGGCGCGTGGCCAGTGCGGTCAAGGAAGTCGAAGCGCTGACGGCGCGCGTTGACCTTGCACAGCAGAACAAGGCCAAAATCACGCAGCAGCTTGAGGCTGATAAGCAGAAAATCGCCGGCACCAAAAAGCTGATCGGCCAGATCGCCACCCAGGCGTACAAATCCGGTGGCGTTCCGTCGAACCTGACCCTGTTCTTCGGGGCCAACAACGGAGGCAGCCTGACTGACACGATGGACCTCGCGGACCAGGCCATGCGTAGCCAGAACGCCGCCATGGACAAGCTGTCCCAGCAAAGTGCCACCAACGTAAACTCCCAGGCCCGGCTTGAAGCCGTCGAGGCTGAGATCAGGGACCTCAAGGCCAAGGCTGATGCCGCCCTGGAAAGGGAAAAGGCTGCCCGCGACGAGGCCGCGGCCAAGAAGGCCCAAGTTGATCAGCTGATCGCCGACACCACAAGACTTGACGCGGAACTCCAGGCTGCTAAGCCTGGCATCCAAAGCCAGATGGCTGCGGTGGAAGCCAGCCAGAACGCAGTAGCCAACGAGATCGCAGAGCGTGACCGCAGATTGCGTGAGGCTTGGGAAGCCGAACAACGCCGGCTGGCCCAGGCTGCCGCTGCAGCAGCGGCCGCCCGGGCAGCCGCCCAGGGCCAGGCTCCGCCGGCACAAGCGCCGTACGTTCCGGTGACCGGATCGCCGTCGGCCTTTGGACTGCGGCACCCCTTCTCCGGTAACGTGCCCATCACGTCCGGCTTCGGCTGGCGAGCCACGCCGCCGGGAACCATCGACTTCTACGGCAATGGCGGTTACCTCCACACTGGCATCGACTTCGGTGCCGCCTGCGGCACGCCGGTCTACGCAGCTGCAGCCGGCGAGGTTTTCTCCTCAGGCTGGAACTCCGCCGACGGCGGCGGCTGGCGCGTGAAGCTCTCCCACGGAGTGGTGCAGGGCAACTCACTGACCACCATCGTCTACCACAACAGCAGTATCGTGGTCTCGAACGGCCAGCAGGTTTCTGCCGGCCAGCTCATCGCCTACTCGGGCAGCACCGGCAACTCAACGGGCTGCCACGCACACTTTGAAACCTGGCTCAACGGAGCCGCAGTTGACCCCATGCGCCTGCTGTAACGCCGGTCTTCGCCTGCCGTAGACTGGTATGACTCCGCGCCGGAACGGACGGAGCCAGCCAAGATCCAAGAACTGAGGAGTTCCACCGTGCCCAAAGAAAGTGGCTGTAAGGTAGTGGCCACCAACCGCAAGGCCCGGCATGACTACCTCGTGCTGGATACCTACGAGGCAGGCATCGCCCTGATGGGGACCGAGGTCAAGTCCCTGCGCGAAGGACATGCCTCAATGGTGGACGGCTTCTGCACGTTCTATAACGATGAGTTATGGATGGAGGGGATCCATATTCCCGAGTACAACCAGGGGAGCTGGACCAACCATTCCGCACGCCGTCGTCGGAAGCTGCTGCTGCACCGTGAGGAGCTCAACAAGATCTCCGTGAAGATCCGCGAGTCCGGCTTCACGGTGGTTCCGCTGCAGCTGTACTTCCTCGACGGGCGGGCCAAGGTGGAAATCGCAATCGCCCGCGGTAAGCGTGAGTACGACAAGCGACAGACCCTGCGGGAGCAGCAGGACAACCGCGAAGCACTTCGCGAGGTCCGGGAACGCAACCGCCGGTAGGAATGTTTTCCGTCGGACATGCGTTAGGCTAAGTAGTCCGGCAGGGATTTGTGCCTGCACAGCCCGGCCGGTTTGAAAATAAAATACGGGGATGATCGGTTTCGACGATGTTAGTCGCGACAGGTGAAGCGGGCCGAGGATGCAGAATTATCTCGTTAACGCTGTCTGCAAACCAATAAGTGCCAAATCAAACCGCACTGACTTCGCTCTCGCTGCCTAAGCAGTAAGACAGTCCGTCAGCCCGAGGTTGCTATTGCCCCGGATCCTGGCGTCATTTAGATAGCCACTGCTGCTTGCCTCCGTCATCGGGGCAAACGGGACTCTTAGATGACTGGGCCCGGATCAGCCACCTGTTTGCAGGAGGGCTGGGGCCGAGAAAATCCGACGCAAACTGCGCCCGGAGAAGACCTGTTAACACGACATCGGACGGGGGTTCAATTCCCCCCATCTCCACATTTTGAATGTCGCAAGACATTGCCAGAAGATCCGGACCCTGTGTCCGGATCTTCTGGCATTTAAGCGAGGTGCTGACATGAAAATTGCGGTGACGTTGTCCCGTTTACTCAACGATCTGGCGGTCTGCGTTTTGAGGCAGGATTATCCGGTGGGTTGCAGGGGCGCGAGGGTCACTTGGTAGCCCAGGGATTCGAGCTGTCCGATCGCGCGGGCCTTGGTCTTGGCAGGTGCTTGCAGCCTGAAGTAGTCGGCGCCGGGGTCTTTGTAGAGTTCCCCGGTGGTGAGCATGTGCCAAGCCGCGGTGAGCATGGCGTGTTCGACCGCGACGAGGGCCTTCATCGGTCCGCGCCGGGCGGCGAGGCGGGAGTATTTCGCGGAGAAGTAGGTGTTCTTCGAGCGTGCTGCCGAGAGCGCTGCGATTCCGAGGGCTCCTTTGAGGTATCGGTTGCCGGGGCGTGTCTTGGTGGACTTGACCCGTCCGGCGGATTCGTTGGATCCCGGGGAGGTTCCGGCCCAGGAGGCCAGGTGTCCCGCCGTGGGGAACACGGTCATGTCGGCGCCGGTTTCGGCGATGAAGATCTCCGCGACGGTAGTGCTGAATCCCGGGATGCTGATCAGGAGCTCCCGGGCGAAACGAAAGGGCGCCATCGCCTCCTCGATCCTGGCGCCCAGGTCCTCGATATCTGCGGTGTGGGCATCGATCCGGTGCAGATACAGTTCCGCCATGTACCGGTGGTGGCTGCCAAACCTGCCCGTGAGCGCGTCGGTGAGCTCGGGGATCTTTGACCGCATCCTGCGCTGGGCGAGGTCTGCCAGGACCGCCGGGTCCTCTTGCCCCTCGATCAGTGCCTGCAGCATCAGCCGTCCAGAGACCCCGGTGATGTCCGAAGCTACCGAGGAGAGCTTGATGCAGGCGTCCTCGAGGAGCTTCTCCAGCCTCTGGATCTCCCGGGTCCGTTCCCGGGTGATGACGGTCCTGGCCCGGGTCAGGTCGCGCAGTTCACGGATCGGCGGCGGGGGCACGAACGAGGCCCGCACCAGCCCGTGGGCGCCCAGATCCGCGAGCCAGGCAGCGTCGGAGACATCGGTTTTGCGGCCCGGGACGTTCCTGGCATCACGGGCGTTGACCAGGATGACGTTCAGTCCCTCGTCCTCGAGCAGGTAATAGAAGGGACGCCAGTAATCACTGGTCGCTTCCATCACCACCAGGCTCACCCGCTCCTTGAGCAGGTGCTCCTTCAGGTCCAGGATCTGACCGGTCATCGCACCCCACGTGGTGACCGTCGACGCGGTCGACCTGGACCCGCGGCCCTGGACACGGATACAGACCTTCGCATCCTTCTTCGAAATATCAATACCCGCACACCGCGGGTGCATCACTTCCATCTCGGATCACCCTTCCCAGTCATTCCGGCAGGAATCAAAGTGCATGCGTTCCGGGGAAGGCGGATAAAACAACAAATCTGACATTCGTGCTCCAAGGCAACAGTCCACGGTCCCGCGGACAACAAAACTGGCTCTTCCGAATGCAGAGTGTAGCCGGGGTTGGCGCGCGTGACTTCCGAGGCCGGGAAGTTGGTTCGGCATAGGTGAGGGCCTTGGGTAAGAATCGGAGTGTCTAGTTCTGATTTTTCTACCGCAAGGCCCTCGTGTTTAAAACTACCTTTCAATGCCCTGACCTGACTACTTTCTGCCGCTTGGACGAGCTTGGCTTGGAAGCGACCGGGCAGTTCCTTGCTGCCGATCGTGCCGTGATCGCCTGCCGTGTGGTGGCCACGGACGAATGGTGCCGCAAGTGCGGTTGCCAAGGCATCCCGCGGGACACAGTGACCCGGGAACTTGGCCATGAACCCTTCGGCTGGCGGCCAACCACCTTGCTGGTACGAATCCGTCGCTATCGATGTACCGGGTGCGGGCATGTATGGCGGCAAGACACGTCCCAGGCGGCCGAACCACGGTCAAAGCTTTCCCGTCGCGGCCTGGTGTGGGCGTTGGAAGGCATCGTGTGTCAGCACCTCACCGTGGCCCGCGTCGCCGAGGGCCTGGGTGTGTCCTGGAATACCGCGAACAAGGCTGTACTGGCTGAAGGGCGGCGTGTGCTGATCAATGACCCCAACCGCTTCGACGGGGTGAAGATTATCGGCGTTGATGAGCATGTGTGGCGACACACCAGGCATGGAGACAAGTACGTCACCGTCATCATTGACCTGACCCCGGTTCGCGACAAGACCGGCCCGTCCCGGCTGCTGGATATGGTCGAGGGCCGTTCCAAACAGGTCTTCGCTACTTGGCTGAAACAACGTCCTCAAGCGTGGCGGGACGGGGTGGAAGTCGTGGCCATGGACGGCTTCTCCGGGTTCAAGAGTGCCGCGTCCGAAGAGCTGCCTTCCGCTGTTGCGGTGATGGATCCGTTCCATGTCGTCCGTCTTGCCGGCGACGCACTCAATGACTGCCGTCGCCGGGTTCAGCAAGCCACGTGCGGGCACCGGGGACGGGCCGGGGATCCGCTCTACAAGGCCCGGCTGACGCTGCATACCGGTGACGGGTTGCTGACCGAGAAACAACAAAAGCGAATTGCTGACCTCTTCGCCGAGGAGAAGCATGTCGAGGTCGAAGCGACGTGGGGCGCGTATCAACGCATGATCGCCGCCTACCGGGAGAAGGACCAGGATCAAGGTAAGAAGCTCATGCAGGCCCTCATTGACTCCCTCAGCTCTGGGGTCCCCGCCGCCCTGAAAGAACTGAAAAAGATGGGCGGAACACTCAAACGCAGGGCAGCAGACGTGCTCGCGTACTTTGACCGACCAGGCACCTCCAACGGCCCAACGGAGGCAATCAACGGACGTCTGGAACACCTGCGCGGATCTGCCCTCGGCTTCCGCAATCTCACCAACTACGTCGCCAGATCACTGCTGGAATCTGGAGGATTCAGACCGAAACTACACTCTGCATTCTGAAGAGCCACAAAACTGTGCCCTCCACCACCAAACTAGCCCACAGGCTCACCGGCACCATAGACGAATCGGGGTCGACCGAAACACACACATCAAGTCTGTCCCCTGAGCGTCTGCCAGCACCAGAGATCCCTGGGAACAGACCTGACACGGCACCATTTTCCGTCCCCACGGCGGAGCGAAGCGCACCTCAGAAACTAGCCCCTGTTCACCCACGGCGTAGCCGTTCCGGGACTACCGGGCGCAGCCGCGGGGTTGTCGCCAATAGGCTCCGACGCCGCACAATGTTTGGAAGCCGGAGGCAGCAAAGCCAGCCAGGAGGTGCGCCATGGACCCGGCGCGGGAACACAGCTTTCCAGCGGCCGACGACGGTCCGCTGGACTCGTATTCGGAGACCGTCATGCGCGTGGCCGAGACGGTCACGCCGCATGTTGCGGCCATTGAAATGACCGGAACCGACGTAACGGCCGTTTCCGGATGGGCGCCGGCTCGGCGGTGCTCTTCACGGAAGACGGCTACCTGCTGACCAATTCACACGTCGTGGCCGGCACGGACCAAGGCCATGCCGCTTTTGCGGACGGCAGCAGGACCGACCTTGAACTGGTGGGGTCGGATCCTTTGTCTGACCTCGCGGTGGTCCACGGCCGGGCGCCGAAAGTGGCGCCGGCGCAGTTCGGCGATGCCGAGGCGCTCCGGGTGGGCCAGCTGGTCATAGCGGTGGGAAATCCGCTGGGCCTGGCCGGATCAGTCACGGCTGGCGTGGTCAGCGGCCTGGGCCGCGCCATTCCGGTGTGGTCCAGCGGCAATCGGCGCGTGATCGAGGACGTCATCCAGACCGACGCGGCACTCAATGCAGGCAGTTCCGGCGGTGCCTTGGCCGATACGCACGGCCGCATCGTGGGAATCAACACCGCAGTGGCCGGCGCCGGGCTTGGCCTGGCCGTGCCCATCAACACCACCACGCGGCGGATCATCTCGGCGCTGCTGAAGGACGGCCGCGTCAGGCGGGCTTATCTCGGCGTTGTCAGCACACCCTTCCGGCTCAACGCCAGCGATGTGATCAGGTCGGGGCAACGCGACGGGCTGCGCGTGGTGGAGGTCCTGGCCGGTTCGCCTGCAGATCGCGGGGGCCTCCGGGCAGGTGACGTCATTCTGACAGCCGGAAGCCGCCCCGTCAGCAACGCTGAGAGCCTGCAGAAGCTGCTGTTCGCCGATGCGATCGGCCAGCCGCTGCCGATTCGGGTGCTGAGGGACGGCCAGGAAGTGGACATTGTGGCAGTGCCCGAAGAGATGGCCGGGAACGGGTAAACCGCTACCGGCGCTTCTTCAGGTGCGCTACCGGGTCCTGCGGGCCTTCAATCGGGCTCTTGGCCTTCTTCTCCGCGCGTTTTTCCTTGATGGTTTTAACCGGTTTCTTGTGCAGCTGCTGATGTGGTGACTTATCCGGCATGGCGTGCTCCTTACAATGGGGGACGGGCTGCGTCCCACTTCGTAAAATACGCCTGTTCAGCCCCGAATGTAATGCCCCGGATCAGTTCGGAACTGCAACGTCCGCAATGCCCACAAAACGCGTTCCGACGCCGTCGAACTCGCTCCTGATAAGGCCCGCCCGCAGCGGGGGCACCTCTTCCGGAGGATGGTGCTCGCACACCACATACGTGAATTCCGGCCACCATTTCTTGGGCCGCGCCGCTTCCTCATAGCCGCAGACGGCGCATTCCAAGTGCACCCAGACCGGACGCTTGCCGGTCCGGTTGGCCCGCGACTGGATCAGCCATGCCGGCGGGTTGTCCAGGATGTCGCCCAGCTCCGCCTCGGTCATTCGTTTGGGGATGCCATGGCGCTGGGCCATTTCCATCGGTACATCAAGGGCAATTGCCGCGTCACGTCTGCTAATCATCAGAGTCAACGATACGGGACGGGGCCAAGCCGGAAGAGTGTCCTACGACGCCAGTGCGATGCCCACAGCCGCCGCGGCGAAACCGGCGGCCAGGTTGGCACCGACGTTTAGGGCTGCGGCACCGAAGCGCGACTCGCTCAGCAGCCGCACCGTCGCGGTGGTCCAGGAGCTGAATGTGGTGAGGCCGCCGGCAAGGCCGGTGGCGACGGCGGTCTGCCACTCGGGTGCAAGGCCGAGCCTTCCGGTGACCCCGATGGACAGCCCGATAATCAGGCACCCGGTGACGTTGACTGTCAGCGTGGCCCACGGCCAGTGCCGCGGCGTCCCGCTGGAGCGCACGGCGCCACGGGGCCCCGAATGGTGGGCGAACCAGCTGTCGACGGCGAAGCGCAGCAGGGCGCCCGCCACGCCGAACACCCCCACCACGACCGCGCCCATCATGATGCTGCCTCCAGCCGGTCGGTGAGCAGCCGCCCGGTCCGCCAGCCACCGGCCGCGGCGCCCAGACCCAACGCCAGGGACAGCCCCAGGTAAGCCATCCACACCGGGTGTTCGCCGGCCGTGGCCAGCTGGTCAATCGAGAAAATTACGGCTGAGAACGTGGTGAACGAGCCCAGAAGTCCTGGCCCGAGGCCGGCGCGGAGCCAGAATGCCGTCCGCGGCCGGGCCATCCAGACCGTGGTGAGGCCGGCCAGCACAAAGCTGCCGGCCACATTGATTCCCAGGGTGGTCAAGGGCATTGTCCCCGCGGTTTCCGGAAACGCGAGTCCCAGGCCGTACCGGAGTTCCGTTCCGGCCAGGCCGCCCATCGCAACGGCCAGCCAGGCCTGCCATCCCGGCACGCGGGTGTTCGTCATTCAGGTGCCACTGAGGGTGCAGCCGGTGTGGGGGTGCTCGCTGTGGACCCAGAGCGCAGCGGTGACCTCATCCGTGAGATCGTAATCCCGTTTCCTGCCGGGGCTGATGATCCGCACCACCAGCGCGCCGCCGAACGGCTTGCGGCCCACGACCTCCACCTCGGCATCGAGATCGATATCCTCGGCGGAAAGATAGCGCAGCAGATCCGGGTTCTCGTCGCTGATGCGGGTGATCCGGCCGGTGTGCCCGGGATCGAGTTCGCCGAGCAGGTGGGCCTCTGGCAGCAGCACGGTGCCGTCCGCGGCGGGGATCGGGTCGCCGTGCGGGTCGCGTTGCGGGTTGCCGAGTTTCGCCGCCATACGCTCGATAAACGTGTCCGACACCGCATGCTCCAGCAATTCGGCTTCGTCGTGGACTTCGTCCCAGCTGTAGCCGAACTCCTGGACGAGGTAGGTCTCAATAAGCCGGTGCCGGCGCACCATGGACAGTGCCAGCCGGACACCGGAGTCCGTGAGGGTGATGGCGCTGTAGGGCTTGTGGTCCACCAGGCCCTGGTCCTTGAGCTTGCGGACCATCTCTGAGACCGAAGAATTGGCCACCCCCAGGCGCTGCGCGAGCTGGGAGGACGTAATTGGTTTATCCTGCCACTCCGTGAAGCCGTAGATGACCTTGACGTAGTCCTCGATCGAGGAGGAGGGCGCGCTGGTCTTCACGCCTCCAAGCCTACCCGGTGGTCTGCGCCCCTCACGCCTTCGCTGCCCGCCACGTCAGCGTCAGGTACGGCAGGCTGATGTCCTCTTCCACGGCGTGCCCCAGATGCTCGTGCAGATACCAGTCCAGATTGGCCAGGACCTTGCTGCGGGTGGCTTCGCCGGCGCGCAGGTAGTAGCTGCGGGTCTTCGTCAGTTCCATGATGTCCGCCGTGCTGAGGCTGTCCTCCCACCGCGCCACATGGCTTTCGAGGCCTTCAAACTCCGGGCCCACCACCGGTCGGAATCCGGGCTTGTAGACGTCGCCCGCATGCATGATGCGGGACAACCGGTGCACCCACGGAACAGACGTGTCCAGCTGGTTCCAGATCAGCCCCAGCGTTCCGCCGGGCCGCAGGATCCGCGCCAGTTCGGTGCTCGCGGGCAGCGGATCGCACCAGTGCCAGGCCTGCGCAACGCTCGCGACGTCGAACGAGGAGTCAGCGAGGCCGGTGCCCTCTGCGGTCCCCTGGGTCGCGTAAACCCCCGGGTAGTGTGCCCGCAGCTGGTCCAGCATGTCCGGGGACGGGTCCACGGCGGAAACCGCCAGGCCGCGTTCCAGCAGCAGGGCGGTGAACTTGCCGGTCCCGGCGCCCACGTCCACAGCGTCCCTGGCTCCGGAAGGGATCAGCCAGTCCGCTGCTTCGGCGGGGTAGCCAGGGCGTACGCGCTGGTAATGTTCGCCGCCGTCCTGGAAACTCTGTCCGAGTTCCAGACGGCGTCCTTGCTCAAGCCTGGGGCCACCCCGTGCCACGTGCGGCCTCCTTCAACTGCGCCCATCGGTATCCTTCGAATTTACCGTATAGGCCTCCACCCGGTGGGTGGCCGTCAGGTCAGGAAGTACAGGACGAAAGGCTCAGTCAGTCGTCAAGGCATGGAGCCGCGCCTGCCGTGCCCGGCGTGTTGGGCGCCCAATGCGGGTAGGTGCGGGTGTCGTTAGCCGGAACCCAGCGGCCCGCGTCCACCACGTAGTCCCAGCCCAGTCCGGTCCGGCGGAGCTGTTCCAGGCCTGCGAGGAGCCGTTGGGCGTCCTCCAGTCGGGAGCCTACGCCGAAGCTGGCCCGCAGCGAACCGGAGGGAAGGCCGAGGCGCTTGAGGAGTGGGTGCGCGCAAAAGCGGCCGTCCCGGAGGCCAACTCCGTGCTCGGCCGACAGGTAGGCGGCCACGAGGCCCGCGTCGTATCCTGCCACGGAGAAGTTCACCACACCGATGGTGCCGGTTTCGGCGTCCGTATCCGAGAAGATCTGGTGCACGGTGACGCCGTCGATCTTCCCGAGCCCGTCCACCAGGAATGACCGGATGGCCGCTTCGTGGGCGTGCCAGTGGTCCTGGTCCAAGGATGCGATGACCTGGGTGGCGCGTGCCAGGGTGGCCGCACCCAGGACGTTGGGGGAGCCGCCCTCGTGCCGGGCCGGGCCGGTGGCCCAGCTGACGCCGTCGAGCTTGGCCTCGCGGACGGCGCCGCCGCCGGCAAGGTGGGGAGTACCGGCGTCGAGCCAGTCCGCGCGGCCCACCAGGACCCCGGAGCCGAAGGGCGCGTAGAGCTTGTGGCCGGAGAAGGCGAGGTAGTCGACGTCGTCGGTGCTGATATTGATGCGCCGGTGCGGCGCCAACTGCGCGGCGTCCACCACGATCCGCGCCCCGTACTCATGGGCGAGGGCGGCCAGGGCCTTGACCGGGAGGATCTCCCCGGTGACGTTGGAGGCGCCCGTGACCGCGAGGAGACTGACGTTGCCCTGCTCAAGTTCGGCGCGCAGGACCTCAAGGGTCCCTACGATGGTGTCCGCGGCGACGACGCTGCGGTGCGGGACGCCCTGCCACGGCAGGAGGTTGGCGTGGTGCTCGATGTCCAAATAAAGGACATCGCCATGCGGCCGTCCGTCCGTCGCCGGCAGGCAACCCGCCAGCAGGTTCAGCGAGTCGGTGGTGTTCCGGGTGAAGATGACGGAGTCGTCCGGGCGCCCGCCCACAAAGTCGCGGACGACGTTCCGGGCGTTCTCGTACACGGAGGTGCTGATCTGGGACGCAAAGCCCGCGCCTCGGTGGACGCTGGCGTAGAACGGCAGGATCTCGTTGAGGTAGGCGGACACCACGGAGAGGGCAGGAGCGGATGCGCCGTAGTCCAGATTTGCGTAGCGGACATGACCGCCCTGGATCAACGGTGCCTGGATTTCCGCGCCGGTGACGGCGGAAAGGGGCCGCCCGGCGATGGTAGCGGCATCGTTGAACAGTGCAGCGGCGTTGCTGGGGGAAACACTGTTGGGGGAGACGGTGGCAGTTGTCACGGAGACCTCACTCTAAAAGGACACCCGGCACCGGGAATCCGCGCTTGCCGTGTCCATTCCGGACCGGCCTGGTCGTCACCCGGGGCACCCCACCGCGAATGGAGGGTTGCCGGCCAGCAAACCGGGGTTTAGCGCTGGCACTCGTGACCTGTTAAGAGCGTAGAACATCTGCCGCTGCAGAAAGGAAGCCAGCCCAATGTTAAGGACTTTGTTACGCGCGTTTGAGGAACCGCGCATTTGTCGAAGATACGACGGCGGACGCCCCCTTGAGGAGGCATCCGCCGTCGATAATTCGAAGAAAGTGCCTAGAGGAGATCGTCCAGGTCCGGGTTCAGCCGCTTGAGCACCTCTGAGTGCAGGATGGAGTTCGTGGCCAGGGCGTTTCCGCCGAACGGCCCGTCCTGTCCCTCCAGAGAGGTGAAGCGGCCGCCGGCTTCCACCACGATGGGCACGAGGGCAGCCATGTCGTAGAGGTTCAGTTCGGGCTCGCAGGCGATGTCCACGGCACCTTCGGCCACCATGCAGTAGGACCAGAAATCGCCGTAGGCGCGTGTACGCCACACGTCTTCGGTCAGTCCCAGGAATTCATCCAGGTTGCCGCGTTCCTTCCAGCCGCCCAGGCTGGAGTAGGACAGGGAGGCATCCGAAAGCTTGGAGACGTCCGAGACCCGGAGCCGCGTTGCCGCGGCGAGGGACTTGCCCATGTAGGCGCCGGAACCCTTGGCGGCCCACCAGCGCTTGCCCAGCGCGGGGGCACTGACCACTCCTACCACGGGTTCACCTTCGTCCACGAGGGCTATCAGGGTGGCCCACACCGGGACGCCGCGGACAAAGTTCTTGGTGCCGTCGATGGGATCAATGATCCAGCGGCGGGAGCCATGGCCCGAACTGCCGAATTCCTCGCCCAGCACGGCGTCGCGGGGACGCGAGCGGGACAGCTGGCCGCGGATGGCTTCCTCCGCGGACTTGTCCGCGTCCGTTACCGGCGTCAGGTCCGGCTTGGTCTCGATGCGGAGGTCCAGTGCCTTGAAGCGGCTCATGGTCTGGTCGTCCACGGAATCTGCCAGCACATGGGCAAGGCGCAGGTCATCGTTGTAGCTCGAAGCGGGTTGGATCATGGTTCCAAACTACCGTCTCCGGGCCGTGGGGTTGGGGACGTCGGCTTTTGGCCCCTAGCCGATGCTGCCCAGTTCCTTGGTTTCCTGGCCCACCAGGCGCGGATCAGTGCCGAGCAGCCGCCGCAGGGACGCGAGCCGGGCCGGGCCGGTGGGGCCCGCTTGACCGGCCGCCACCCAGGCATCCACGCCGCAGTTGACGGCCGCGGTGTTGTGCTTGCAACCACGCTCGCAGGCATCCGTGCCCGGTTCCAGGTCCGGGAAGGACCTTAGTATCCGGTCCGGATCCACGTGGGCCAGGCCGAACGAGCGGATGCCAGGGGTGTCGATGATCCAGCTACCGGCGGGGGCGCCGGTCAGTTTCAGGGCAAGGGCCGACGACGACGTGTGGCGGCCGCGGCCGGTCACCGCGTTCACGCCACCGGTAGCCCGTTCGGCCCCGGTGAGCGCATTGACCATGGTGGATTTGCCCACGCCGGAATGGCCCAGCATCACCGAGACCTTGCCCTCGAGGTACGCGCGGAGTTGCGAGACCGCGTCTCCGTCCAGGCGGGCAGAGAGGCCGTCATCGGAGCGGGCATCGATACCTGAGGCCTCGGAGTCCGACGTACGGCTGATGATCACCGGGAAGTCGAGGTGCTCATAGTTGGCCAACAGTTCCGCGGGATCCTTGACATCCGCCTTGGTTACGAGCAGCAGCGGCTCGATGCCGGCGTCGTACGCGGCCACCAGGGCGCGGTCAATGAAGCCGGTGCGTGGCTCCGGGTTCGCGGCGGCCACCACCACCACCAGCTGATCGGCATTGGCCACCACCGCACGCTCGATCGGATCAGTGTCATCGGCGCTGCGGCGCAGCAAGGTCCTGCGGTCCTGGATCCGGACCAGCCGGGCCAGGGTGTCGGGCTCCCCGGACACATCGCCTACAAGGGAGACGAAGTCGCCGGCCACCACGGGGGAGCGGCGCAGTTCGCGGGCCCTCGCGGCGATGATGATCCGTTCGTCGCCCGAGTCCTCACCGACGACGGCGGTGTACCGGCCGCGGTCCACGGTAATGATGCGGCCCGTGACGGCGTCGTCGTGGCTGGGGCGGTCCTTCGTGCGCGGCCGCGAGCCCTTTTTGCTGGGCCGGATCCGGACGTCGGACTCGTCCCAGGAATCAGTGCTGCGTGCCACCAGCGGAACCTTCCGTGGCGTCGCCGGCGGACGCGCCCTGGGCGAGCATGTCCGCCCACATCTGCGGGAATTCCGGCATGGTCTTGGCCGTGGTGGCGATGTCCTGGACCTCGATGCCCGGAACTGCGAGGCCGAGGATGGCGCCGGCAGTGGCCATCCTATGGTCCGCGTAACTGTGGACGACGCCGGCGTGCAGCTTGGCCGGGCGGATCACGAGGCCGTCGCTGGTCTCTTCCGCGTCGCCGCCGAGGCGGTTGATTTCGGTGACGAGCGCGGCCAGCCGGTCCGTCTCGTGGCCGCGCAGGTGCGCGATGCCGGTCAGCCGTGAAGGTCCGGCGGCCAGGGCGCAGAGGGCCGCCACGGTGGGGGCGAGCTCGCTGGTTTCGTCAAAATCCGCGCCCTTGATCTCTGGCCCGCCGGTGACGGTGAGGACGCCGTCAGCCAGGCTGACGTCCGCGCCCATGTCCGCCAGGATGCTGCGCCAGAGGTCCCCCACCTGGGTGGTGCCGGCGGGCCAGTCCGGGATGCGGACGGTGCCGCCGGAGGCCAATGCTGCGGCCAGGAACGGGCCGGCGTTGGAGAGATCCTGCTCGATGCGCTGATCAAAAGCATGGATAGGGCCCGGGGCCACCACCCAGTGATTCGGCAGGGAATCGTCCACGGTCACGCCGACGCCGCGAAGTACGGCAACCGTCATGTTGATGTGGTCCAGGCTGGGCACGGGTTTGCCCACGTGCTCCAGGTGGAGTCCGTCGGTAAACCTGGCGCCGACCAGCAGGAGGGCGGAGACAAACTGGGATGAGGCGCTGGCGTCGATCACTAGGTGGCCGCCCCGGACTTGCCCGGTGCCTTCAACGGTGAACGGCAGTGACGAGGGGGTCCCGCCGTCGTCCGCGGTCAGGGCCACTCCGAGGGCTCTCAGGGCCTCGATGATGGTGCCCATGGGGCGCTTCCGGGCGTGGGGATCGCCGTCGAACACGCTCACGCCGTTGCGCAGAGCCGCCAGCGGCGGAACAAAACGCATCACTGTTCCGGCGAGGCCGCAATCAATGTGCGTCGTCGACGACGGCGCCTCCTGGCTCAGCGGCGTGACCTCAAGGTCCGGCCCGAATGCTCCGTCGCCGGGCACCTCAGTGATGGTGGCACCGAGCTGGCGGAGGGCCTCGATCATCAGGGCGGAGTCCCGGGAATGCAGGGGTGCGCGGAGACGGGACGGCCCGTCAGCCAGCGCAGCCAGGACCAGGAACCTGTTGGTCAGGGACTTGGAACCAGGCACCGTCACGGTGGCGTTGATGGGCCTGCCGGCGAAGGGAGCCGGCCAGTGCGGAACGGTGTCGGTGCTGATGCGCGGGTCCGTGGTTGCGGGCGGGGTGGAACCGGTCATCCGTCCTTACGCCCCCGTTGCGTGATCCACGGCGCGGCGCACGGCCTTGTCCGCCTTGTGGAACTTTTGGCCGGTGGTCTTCCGCGCACCTGCAGCTGACTTCCGGGCGTCTGCGGCGAGGTGCTCGGCACGCCAGGCCAGGCCCGGCTTGCCGGCGGTGTCCACTGAGGCGAGCAGGGCGCCGCCGCTGAGGGAAACGTTCTTGAGCAGCTGGTTCCGGCGGGCCTGGCGGCCTTCCTTGGTGCTGATGTCCGCGCTGCGCCACTCCACAAAGGTATTAAGGAGGGAGATGACGGTCAGCAGTGATGCCGAGAGCCGGCTGAACTTGCCCAGGCCGAACAGTACGCCGGCACCCACCTGCGTTCCGCCGATCACGCGTGCCAGCATCTTCTCGTCGGCCTGGAACGGCAGCGACGCGGCCGCCTTCTGCAGGAACGGCGAGAGCTGGGTGGCGGTGTCATCGGCGTTCTTCAGCTTGTCCAGTCCGGCGACGACGAAACTGGAAGCCAGCATGGGGCGGGCGAGAGTACGGACAAAGGACATGGATTTCCTCCTGGCTGGACGAACCGCACCGAATGCGGCGGAGTCCGTTCTAGTCTTGCACTTTTGAGGAATATTTGCCTGCCGTCGGCGGTTATGAATTGCGGGTCCGCCGAACACCGGACGAATTGACACACCATGGATTGCCGGGCAGATATTTGCCTGGAACACCCTGGCCTGAGACAGAGTGGAGTTGCCCTTGAGGTTACTGAAGGACGGGACGGAACCCACCGGGCCGGTGGCGCTGCAGACTCTGGAATCCGATCCTCCGGAGTACGGAACATCACGTGCCAGGGCCGTCACAGTAGACTTGAACGCAATGAGCACCCTGGATCCGGCCCTCGAGGCCATGTATGAGGCATCCGAACGCGAAGCCAAAACAAGCAGCGAAGCCAATGCCAGCAGTGAAACGCCGGCAGGAAGCGACGCGCAGCCTGAAGCGGGCGTCCCTGCGGCCGCTGAGGCCGTGTCCGCCGAGCCTGTGTCCGCCGAGCCCGCGCCCACTGAGCAACCCGTGGATGTGGCCACCGAATCAGCGGAAGAACGCCGGGTCCGTTTTGAGCGTGATGCCATGCAGTACGTGGATCAGCTCTACTCGGCCGCCATGCGGATGGCCAGGAACCCCGCGGATGCTGAAGACCTGGTCCAGGAGGCCTACACCAAGGCGTTCTCAGCGTTCCACCAGTACAAGCCCGGTACCAACCTCAAGGCCTGGCTGTACCGGATCCTGACCAACACGTACATCAACCTCTACCGCAAGCGGCAGCGCGAACCCCTGCAGTCGAACTCGGACACCATCGAGGACTGGCAGCTTGCCAGGGCTGAGTCGCACACCTCCCGGGGCCTGCGCTCAGCCGAAGCTGAGGCGCTGGACCACCTGCCGGACTCGGACGTCAAGCGGGCGCTCCAGGCGATTCCCGAGGAATTCCGGCTGGCGGTGTACTTCGCCGACGTCGAAGGCTTCGCGTACAAGGAAATCTCAGACATCATGAACACGCCCATCGGGACAGTGATGTCCCGGCTCCACCGCGGCCGGAAAATGTTGCGGGACATGCTGGCGGACTATGCCGCCGAACGAGGATTCAAAGGCGCCGTCGAATCACAGGACACGGCCGCGAGCACAAAACAGGAGAACAGGAAATGAGCGACTGCCAAGGACTAGGCGACTGCGATGACGCCCGGATGCAACGCATCTACGAATACCTCGACGGGGCATTGACCCGCGAGGACATCACGGAAATCAAGACCCACCTTGATGAGTGCCCTGAGTGCACCGAGCAGTACGACCTGGAGTGCGTGATCCGCACCATGGTGAAGCGCTCGTGCACCGAGGCCGCTCCGGAAAACCTGAAGAACGCCATCCTGGACCGGATCCACTCCATCCGCCCGGTGGACGCCTGACACAAGCGCCACCCGCCTGCAGTACTGCAGGCGCAAAAAGAACAGCGCAAAGACGAAGGACCCCGGAAGCCGAGTGGCTTCCGGGGTCCTTCGCTTAAACCGTTTTCCAAGCTTTAGCTTAGGCGTTGGGGCGCTTCCCGTGGTTCGCGCCGCCACGCTTACGGTCACGACGTTTACGTGCACGCTTGCTCATAGCTGGCCTCCTTAAATGTTGGTACTCAAAAGAGCTGCCCTCAAGTCTCCCACACCATGGGACACGCCGCGAAACCGAAACGGGCTGTGACCGGGGCCAATACTGAGCGGCGGCGTCCGGCGGCTTGCTCAGCCGGTCGGCTCAGCATGCGGCTCAGCCAGGCAGTGAGTTGCGGATGGAGATGCGCGCCTGGTCCAGCACGGTCCTGACGGTTTCCAGTGTGAGCGCGCTCAGCGGTTGCCGGGTGGCCTGCAGCCGCAGCTCCACCCGCAGGTCGTCCCGGAACGCCTGCAGCAGCATCTCCGCTTCCTTCAGCTCCCGGAAGCCTTCGGACGACAGGCGGCCGACTCTCCTGAAATCCGCGGCCCGCGCCGTGGAACGGGCCGCCTCCGCTGTAGCCGCCAGGTCAGCCCGCAACCCGCGCATGTTGGCGCGGATATCCGACCGCAGGTTGTCCGCCAGGCGGCGGACGGAAGCGGAAATGTCGTTCTCGACGCCCGCGAGTTCCTCCCGGCGCTTGTTGAGTTCGGCAATGCCAGCCGCGGTGATGCGGTAGTTGGTGCGGCGGCCAACAGACTCGGTGTCAACGAGCCCCTCTTCCTCCAGCTTCCCCAGCCGCGGATAGATGGTTCCCGCGCTGGGGGAGTACGTACCGCCGAACCGCTCGCTGAGGGCCTTGATCAGTTCATAACCGTGTTTGGGCCCCGACTCCAGCAGCGCGAGCAGGTACAACCGGAGCGCCCCATGGGCGAACACCGGGGGCATCAGTGCCCCGCTTCCGGGCTTCTTGCGTCGTCGTTGCGGGCCGGCTGGCCATGGAAGATGGACGTTTTGCCGGACACCGAGTTCGTCCGGACCAGCATCAGCTTGCCGTCCGGTCCGGCAATGGTTTCCACCTTGCCGCCGGGCTGGGAGTACTGCTGGTCATCAATCACCACAACGCCGCTGGCAGACTTCGCCACGATATCCACCCCGACGTCGTGGGGCAGCCTGATGGTGAGGTCGCCGGAGACTGAATTGGCACCGAAATCGTGGGTGAATCCGAGCAAGTCAAAACTCATGTCGCCGCTGACCGTGTGAGCCCGGATGTTGCTGAACCGGCCGGAGGCGGTGACCTCGCCGGAGACGCTCTTGGCGGTCAGGACGCCGTCGTGGTTTCGCGCGATGACCTCGCCGCTGACGGTGTTGACGTGAAGTTCCCCGGACGTTCCGTCTGCCATCACTGAACCCGAGACGGTATTGAGCCGGGTGTGCCCGCTGATTCCGGAGACGAGGCCATCGCCGCTGACTGTCCCGGCCTCCACCTCCACGCCGGCCGGCAGGGCAATACTGATAACCGCGGAGTTGTTGCTGTTGTGGTTGACCGTGCCCATCAGGTTCTTGAACCAGCCCTGGGGGCCGTGCAGCTGATGGCGGACCTCAAGCCTGCCGTCCGTCAGCGTCACCGACACAGGATCGCCCTGGACCTCGTTGATCTCCACGCGAACAACGGCCTCTGAGTGGGTCACGACGTCGAACCTGCCGCGGACCATGCCCAGCTTCAGCGACCTGACGTGGCCAACATCGATGCTTTGCGGACCTGTGACGGTCCAGCTGTCCTCTGTCATGGATCCTCCAAAAACGCGATATATCGTGACTGATTACCCCAAGATACAACGGTCTGGGGGAGTCGGTCAAGATATATCGCGACTGAAGGGGCTTGAAGCCTACTCGGGGGCGTCCATGCCCAGCCATTGGAACCAGCCGCGGTGGAGGACCAGCCAGGCCATCAGGCCATAGCCCGCCTGCCCTGGCGTGCCGGTGTTGGCTGCAAGGTCCTGGCGCCACTGCTCGTGGTTCAGCAACGGGGAGAACGTGTCCACATAGAGGTGCTTGCGCCTGGTGGTGACGTCAGCGAAAGCGGTGTTGAGATCGGCGAGCCGCCGGTTCTGTACCGGGTCCAGCGTGGGCGGCGGGCCAACGACAAACACCTCGATCCGGTTCTGCGTGGCCGTATCCAGGATATTGGCCAGGTTCAGGCGGCTGCGGGCGGTGGAAAGGCCGAACTCGATGTCCCGGCCCGAGAGGCCGATCACCAGGCGGTTTTCGTGCTGGTCGCCGAACCGCCGCCCGGCCTCCTCCTGCCAGCGGGCAGCCAGCCCTTCGGTTCCTTCCTGGGGACAGGGGAGGGCGTACGCTTCCATGACCATGCCGTCCTGCGGAGTGCGGGCCAACACGCGGCCCAGCCAGCCGAGGGCCCTGGGATCGCCCAGCCCGGCAAGCAGTTCATCTCCAACAGCTGCGATCCGCAGCTTCCTGTCTTCCACAAGTCCCTCTTAACGTCCGTGCCGGTTGTGGCCAACCGGCGTGGCTATGATCCATCTTCATTAAACAGAACTGCCCGGCCGGAGTCTGGTATTTCGACGTCCGGCCGGGCAGCCACTGGTACTACTTCCGTGCAAATGCCTGCTTGAGGAGCGTATCCTGCTCGGCAGCGTGCCGCTTCATGGAGCCCGCCGCAGTGGAGGCCGACGCGGGACGCGACACCAGGCGGACGCGCCGGTCCAGCGCCTCCGGGAGGTTCAGTCCCATAAACGGCCACGGCCCCTGGTTTGCGGGCTCGTCCTGTGCCCAGACAACCTCGGCGTTCGGGTACTTGGCCAGTTCCGCTGCGATTTCTTCGTGCGGCAGCGGGTAGAGCTGCTCCACGCGGACAATCGCGGTGGTCTTGTCATCGGTCTTCTGCCGGGTGGACAGGAGATCGTAGTACAGGCGGCCGGAGACCAGCAGTACGCGTTCGACGGCGTCTGCCGCCAACTGCTCGTGGTCGCCGATGACGGTGCGGAAGGCCCCCGTGGTGAAGTCCTCGACGGACGACGCGGCAGCCTTGAGGCGCAGCAGCTGCTTCGGAGTGAAGATGATCAGCGGCTTGCGCGGCCTGCTGTAGGCCTGGCGGCGCAGCAGGTGGAAGTGTGATGCCGCCGTGGTGGGGTTGGCGACGATCATGTTCTCTTCGGCGCACATCAGCAGGAAGCGTTCGATGCGCGCGGAGGAGTGGTCCGGGCCCTGGCCTTCGTAGCCGTGCGGCAGCATCAGGACCAGGGAGGAGCGCTGGCCCCACTTCTGCTCGGCCGAGGAGATGAACTCATCGATGATGGTCTGCGCGCCGTTGACGAAGTCACCGAACTGCGCTTCCCACAGCACCAGGGCATCCGGGCGTTCCACCGAGTAGCCGTATTCGAAGCCCATGGCCGCGTATTCGGACAGCAGGGAGTCGTAGATCCACAGCTTGGCCTGGTCATCGGAGAGGTGGCCCAGGGGCAGCCACTCACCGCCGTTGGCGCGGTCGTGGAACACGGCGTGGCGCTGCACAAACGTGCCGCGGCGTGAGTCCTGGCCGGCAAGCCGGACGGGAACGCCTTCCATGATGAGCGAACCGAAGGCCGCGATCTCGCCAAAGCCCCAGTCGATGCCGCCTTCGCGGGACATCTGCTCGCGCTTTTCGAGGAGCTGCTTGAGCTTGGCATGGACGGTGAAGCCCTCGGGGATCTGGACATGGGCCTTGCCGATGTGCGCCAGGGTCTCCGGCGAGATGGCAGTGGAGGCCGGGGCGTTGGTGCCGAAGTCAGCCTGCTGGGCGATGGGACGCTCAATGTCGGAGACGGCGGCGGAGTCCGCAGTGATGATCGGGATGGGCGAGGTCTGGGCCGCGTGCGTCTCAGCGAAGACCCGTTCCAGCCGTTCCTGGTAGTCGCGGAGCAACTGCTCGGCTTCTTCCTCGGTGATGTCGCCACGGCCGATGAGGGCCTCGGTGTACAGCTTGCGGACGGAGCGCTTGGCTTCGATCAGGTTGTACATCATGGGCTGGGTCATCGAGGGGTCGTCACCCTCGTTGTGGCCACGGCGGCGATAGCACACCATGTCGATCACAACGTCCTTGTGGAAGCGCTGGCGGAACTCGTAGGCGAGCTGCGCGATGCGCACCACAGCCTCGGGATCGTCGCCGTTCACGTGAAACACCGGTGCCTGGATCATCTTGGCGACGTCCGTGGAGTACGTGGACGAACGCGACGATGACGGGGCAGTGGTGAAGCCCACCTGGTTGTTGACCACGACGTGGATGGTGCCGCCGGTCCGGTAGCCGCGGAGCTGGGACAGGTTCAGCGTTTCGGCAACCACGCCCTGGCCGGCAAATGCAGCGTCACCGTGGACCATCAGGGGCAGCACCGGGAAGGCCTCGCCCTGGTCCAGGCGGTCCTGCTTGGCGCGGACGATGCCTTCGAGCACGGAGTCGACCGCCTCGAGGTGGGACGGGTTAGCGGCGAGGTAGACCTTGGTCTCGTTGCCGTTTTCCGAGGTGAACGTGCCTTCCGTACCCAGGTGGTACTTCACGTCGCCGGAGCCCTGCACGGAGCGGGGATCCTGCGTGCCTTCGAATTCGCGGAACACCTGGGCGTAGGTCTTGCCGGCGATGTTGGTGAGGACGTTCAGGCGGCCGCGGTGGGCCATACCGATCGCAACCTCGTCCAGTCCGTCGTCAGCGGCATCGGAAATGATGGCGTCCAGCAGCGGAATCAGGGATTCGCCGCCTTCCAGGGAGAAGCGCTTCTGGCCGACGAACTTGGTCTGCAGGAAGGTTTCAAATGCTTCAGCCGCGTTGAGCCGGGACACGATGCGCAGCTGCTCTTCGCGGCTCGGCTTCGAGTACGCGTGCTCCAGCTGGTCCTGGAACCACTTGCGCTCTTCAGGCTCCTGGATGTGCATGTACTCGATGCCGGTGGTGCGGCAGTAGGCGTCACGGAGGACACCGAGGATGTCGCGGAACTTGAGCATCGGCTTGCCGCCGAACCCGCCGGTGGGCCACTCGCGGTCCAGATCCCACAGGGTCAGCCCATAGGTGAGGACGTCAAGGTCCGGGTGCTTGCGCTGGACGTACTCCAGTGGATCGGTGTCTGCCATCAGGTGGCCGCGCACACGGTAGGAGTGGATAAGCTGCTGGATCCGGGCAACCTTGTTGATCTCGTCGGCCGGGTCTACCTGCAGGTCCGGGCTCCAGCGCACGGGCTCGTACGGGATCCGGAGGGATTCGAAGATGTCGTCGTAGAAGTTCTGGGCACCGAGCAGCAGCTGGTGCACGAGCTTCAGGAACTCGCCGCTGCCGGCTCCCTGGATGACGCGGTGGTCATACGTGGACGTCAGCGTGAGGACCTTGCTGATGGCGTTCTGCGCAATGATCTTTTCGCTGGAACCCTGGAATTCGGCTGGGTAGTCCAGGGCACCGACGCCGATAATGGCAGCCTGTCCCTTGGACAGACGCGGCACGGAGTGAACGGTGCCGATGCCGCCGGGGTTGGTCAGGGACACAGTGGTGCCGGAGTGGTCATCAGCGGTCAGCTTACCTGCGCGGGCACGCTTGATGAGGTCTTCATAGGTGTGCCAGAACTCGGAGAAGTTGAGGGTCTCTGCCTTCTTGATGTTAGGCACCATGAGAAGGCGGCTGCCATCCGGCTTGGGCATGTCAATGGCGATGCCGAAGTTGACGTGGGCCGGCTGGACAGCGCTGGGCTTACCGTCGATTTCGTCGTAGTAGACGTTCATCGAAGGGAACTGGGCCAGTGCCCGGATCACGGCGTAGCCGATGAGGTGCGTGAAGGAAACCTTGCCGCCGCGTGCACGGGCGAGGTTGGAGTTGATGACCACGCGGTTGTCGATCAGCAGCTTGGCCGGAATAGCCCGGACGCTCGTGGCCGTGGGCACCTCAAGGCTGGTGACCATGTTGGTGGCAATGGCCTTGGCCGGGCCGCGAAGAACGGATACCACGTCCTCTTCCGGGGCCGTGGGTGCCTTGACGTTTTTGGGAAGCTGGGCGGGAATCGGCTGGGCCCCGTTTCCGGGCTCGGTCTTCTTCGCGCCATCGCGGGCGACCGTAGCTGGAGCTTTCTTTGCCGCCGCGGGGGCGGTGGCCGGCGCCGCAGGCTGTGCAGCCGGCGACGTTGCCGGTGCAGCTGTTGCAGAAGCTGGAGGTGCCGGCGGTACAGCCGGCATTTCGCGGGTTGCTGGGTGGGCCACGGCTACCGCCGTGCTTCCGTTGGAAGAAGAACCGCTGCCTGAATCGAAGGACTCGAAAAGGGGCCACCATTTGGTATCCACCGTGTTCTTGTCTTTCTGATACTGCTCGTACAGTTCGTCAACGAGCCACTCGTTTCCGCCAAATTCCTCTGGTAGACGGTGGCTAGGCTGCTCTGGCACTTGAAATACGCCTCTTCCATGAGTTTGATTTCTCTCTGGCCGCCACGGTGCCGCAGCACAACATTCGAACCAGTCTCTGCGTCCTGAACCCGGACCGTTGCCAGTCTAATGAGCATTCTGTGTTAACCGCCAATAACGGTGACCCAAATCATGGCAATGACGCGGAGATCACGGATTGTGGCGTCCGGAACCCTTCCCGGTGCGGGCGCGCCGCGATCATCAGAGGCCAGCCGAAAGGCGCAATCTGCTCCTGTAGACTGAAATTCTTATGGACAGTAAATCTAGGTGCCGGCCTGGGGGCTGTCAGCGGAGCATGAATTGCAGCACCGCGCAGTCCACCCGCAGAGCCGGCAAACCCCGAACACGCGCCCATCATTCTCCGTCAGCCCACCCCGGCGGAGCCCCTATGGAAACAGCATCGGCTTCGGCCGATCATCCTCCGCCGGTCCGTTTCCCCCGGCCTCACACCATTGCTCCCGACCTTCGGGCGGGATGCTGAATGGAGTGGTTGCTCCTCGCGGCAGGCCTCCTGCTGATCGCCGGCACCGGCTTTTTCGTCGCCGTCGAATTTTCCCTGATTGCCCTTGACCAGGCCACGGTCCAACGTGCCATCGACAACGGTGACACGGGTGCCGTCCCGCTGCTCAAGTGCCTGAAATCCCTCTCAACCCAGCTTTCCAGCTGTCAGCTCGGCATTACCCTCACCACACTTCTGACCGGCTACGTGATGGAACCGTCGGTGGGCCGCCTCCTCGAGGGCCCGCTGGCCGCCGTCGGAATTCCCGAAGTGGCTGCGGCATCCGTTTCCCTGGTCATCGCCATGGTGCTGGCCACGCTGCTGTCCATGCTGCTTGGCGAACTGGTGCCCAAGAACATGGCCATTGCGCTGTCCTTCCAGGTTGGCAAAGCATTGGCGCGGCCCCAGTTGGTCTTTACGGCCATCTTTAAGCCCGCCATCGTGGTGCTCAATGGTTTTTCCAACAAGGTACTGAATGTCTTTGGCCTGGAGGCCAAGGAAGAGATTTCCGGTGCCCGGACCCCGGCCGAGCTCGCCTCCCTGGTGCGGCGCTCCGCCGCCATGGGAACGCTCGATGCCGGGACGGCCAACTTTGTGGCGCGGACCCTGAACTTCTCAGCCCGGACGGCTGCTGACGTTATGACGCCCCGGATCCGGATGGAGACCATCGATGCCGACCAGCCTGTTTCGGACATCCTGGACGCTGCCCGGCGCACCGGGTACTCCCGCTTCCCCGTCATCGGGGAGTCCTCCGACGACATCAAGGGCCTGGTCCACGTCAAGAAGGCCGTTGCCGTGCCGTGGGACCGGCGGGCCAACCTGGAGGCCGGAGCCATCATGACCGATGTCCTCCGCGTGCCGGAGACCATCCACCTCGATGCGCTCCTGGCCGAGCTGCGGGAGGGAAACCTCCAACTCGCGATTGTCCTGGATGAATACGGCGGAACCGCCGGCATCACCACCCTTGAGGACCTGGTGGAGGAAATCGTCGGTGAAGTGTCCGACGAGCACGACAAGGTACGCCCGGGACTGCTGCAGAGCGCCTCCGGCGACTGGTACTTCCCCGGGCTGCTGCGCCCTGACGAGCTTTCCGAACAGATTCCGGGGCTGACCGTTCCGGACGAAGCCGCCTACGAAACCGTGGGCGGGTACGTCATGAGTGAGCTGGGCCGGATCGCCGCAGTGGGGGACACCGTCGACGTCGGCGGCGGCACGCTGAGCGTGACCAGGATGGACGGCCGAAGGATTGAGCGGATCTCCTTCCATCCGGCCGCACCCGAAGCGGAGCCTGCTCCGGACGACAGGAGGGAACGATGAGTGACTGGGCCGGAATTGCCTGGCTGGTTGTCCTCCTGCTGGGGAACGCGTTTTTTGTCGGCGCCGAGTTCGCCGTGATGTCGGCCAGGCGCAGCCAGATCGAACCTCTCGCCGAAGCCGGTTCCAAGCGGGCGCAGACCACGTTGCGCGCCATGGAAAACGTCTCCTTGATGCTGGCCTGCGCGCAGTTGGGCATCACCGTGTGCTCGCTGCTGATCCTGCAGGTGGCCGAACCGGCCATCCACCACCTGATGGCGGCTCCGCTGGAAGCCGTTGGGCTGCCGGTGGAAGTTGCCGACGTCGCAGCGTTCGGCATCGCCTTGATGGTGGTGACCTTTCTCCACGTGACGTTCGGCGAGATGGTGCCTAAGAACATCTCGGTATCGGTGGCGGACAAGGCTGCCTTGCTGCTGGCCCCGCCGCTGATGTTTGTTGCGAAGCTGGTCAACCCGGCCATCGTCGCGCTGAACTGGTCCGCCAACCACATCCTCAAGCTCCTGCGGATTGAGCCCAAGGATGAGGTGAACTCGTCCTTCACGCTCGAGGAAGTCCAGTCGATCGTGCAGGAATCAACCCGTCACGGGCTGGTGGACGATGACGCGGGCCTGATCACCGGCGCCCTGGAATTCTCCGAATACACGGCTTCGCACATCATGGTTCCACTGGACGATCTGGTCATGCTGAAGGCGGCCACCACCCCGGTGGAATTTGAAAAAGCCGTCAGCCGGACCGGGTTCTCACGGTTCCCGATGCTGGACGACGACGGCATGTTGTCCGGCTACCTCCATGTGAAGGACGTGCTGTCCATTCCCGAGTCGGATTACCAGCACCCCATCGCCGAGAGCAGGATCCGTTCCCTTGCCAACCTCGCGCTGGACGACGAAGTTGAAACGGCCATGTCCGTCATGCAGCGCACGGGCTCACACCTGGCCCGCGTGATAGGTGCGGACGGGCAGACCCACGGCGTCCTCTTCCTGGAAGACGTGATCGAGCAGTTGGTGGGAGAGATCCGGGACGCCACGCAGGCCACCGGCATCAGGCGACTGGGCGAGCCGAACGGAGGCTGAACGCGCCCCGTCCGGAAGGGCCCGGCGCGGCTATCCTAAATAGGAATCATTCACATTTAGGGGTAAGCTTTTTGGAGACGCAAAAAGTCCATCCCTTTACTGAACTGAGGTTTCCGTGCGCCATCCCGCCGCCATCCGAACGTCCCTGGCCGCCCTCGCCGGCATGAGCCTGCTGCTCACTGCCTGCGGCTCCGGCGGTGCGCCGTCGGCGACGTCCGGCACCGACTCATCCGCCGGCGTCGTTAACGTGGTGGCGTCCACCAACGTGTACGGGGACATTGCGGCGGTCATCGGCGGGGACAAAGTCAATGTCACGGCCATCATCACCAAGACCAGCCAAGACCCGCACTCCTACGAGGCCACCGCACAGGACCGGCTGCTGGTCTCTAAGGCGGAACTGGTGATCGAGAACGGCGGCGGCTACGACGCCTTCCTCCACAAAATGGCCGACGACAGCAACATCCCGCACAGCAATATAGTTACCGCTGTCGAGGTGGCTGGCCTGGCGCCGAAGGAAGACCACGCTGATTCGCCGGCGGCGAGCGAGCCGGCTGACGGCCATGATCAGGGTGAGTTCAACGAGCACGTTTGGTACAGCCTGGCTGCCATGGACAAGCTCGCTGATGCAGTGGCGGCCAAACTGGGTGAACTCGAACCGGGCTCAGCCGCTCTCTTCACTTCCAACGCCGCAACCTTCAAAGCCCGGGTGGACGGTCTGGCCGGCAAGCTCGCCACTCTGAAGGCCAACGGAACAGGCGCAGGTGTGGCCCTGACCGAGCCTGTCCCGCTGTACCTGCTTGAGGCAGCCGGGCTGGAGAACAAGACTCCGGCCGACTACACCGCCGCGATCGAGGAAGGCTCCGACGTTCCGCCCGCGGTGCTGAAGGCAGCCACGGACCTGGCCGGGTCCAAGGACATCAGGTTCCTGGCCTACAACGGACAGACAGAGGGTCCCCAGACGCAGGCGCTGAAAAAGGCAGCCGAATCAGCGGGCGTTCCCGTCATTGACTTCAGCGAAACACTGCCTGAGGGCAAGACGTACCTGCAATGGATGACGGACAATGTTGACAACGTCAGCAGAGTTTTGGAGACAAATAGTTGAAACCGGTGGTCAGCCTCCGCGGGGCGTCCCTGCAGTTCGGCAAACGCTTGCTCTGGGAGGGTCTCGACCTGGATATCAGGCCCGGCGAGTTTTTCGCCGTCCTGGGCCCCAACGGCAGCGGAAAGACCAGTTTCCTCAAGGTCCTCCTGGGCCTTCAGGAACTGCAGTCCGGCCGGGCTACCTTGGGCGACCGTCCCGTGGAGCGCGGCAGCAACCTGATCGGCTACATTCCGCAGCAGAAATCCTTTGCTCCGGACACGCCCATGCGTGCCCGGGACCTGGTAGGGCTCGGCGTGGACGGCCACCGCTGGGGACTGCGGCTGGGCATGTCCCGGGCAAACCGCAGGATCGATGAGCTTCTCGAGCTGGTGGGCGCCAGCGACTACGCCAAAGTCCCGGTAGGCCAGCTCTCCGGCGGCGAGCAGCAGCGCCTCCGGGTGGCCCAGGCGCTGGCCACGGACCCTAAGGTCCTCCTCTGCGACGAACCGTTACTGTCCCTGGACCTGCACCATCAGCAGGCCGTCAGCGCCCTGATCAACAAACAGTGCCACGCCCAGAACAGCGCGGTGGTATTTGTCACCCACGAAATCAACCCCATTATCGATTACGTTGACCGGGTACTGTACCTGGCCGGCGGGCGCTTCAGAGTGGGAACCCCGGAGCAGGTCATGACCACCGAGGTCCTGTCCGAGCTGTACGGCAGCCACGTGGAAGTCATCCACGCGAACGGGCGCATCGTCGTCGTCGGCCTGCCCGACGCAACCACGCACCACCATGCCGATGTCCACGCAACGGTGGGGGAGGTGGCCTGATGGATGCGGACAGCATCATCGGAGCGATCTTCAGCTTCGAGAACTACGGCGAGTTGCTGGTGCTGGTCCAGAACTCCCTCTGGGCCGGGGCCGTGCTGGGCCTGCTCGGCGGGCTGGTGGGCACCTTCGTGATGAAACGGGACCTGGCGTTCGCCGTGCACGGCATTTCCGAGCTCTCTTTCGCCGGGGCGGCCTTTGCGCTTCTGATCGGCGCGGACATCGTGTTCGGCTCGCTGATCGGCTCGGTGGCGGCGGCGCTGCTCCTGGGCCTGATGGGGGTCCGGGCTCGGGACAAAAACTCCATCATTGGGGTGATCATGCCCTTCGGGCTTGGGCTCGGCATCCTGTTCCTGTCGCTCTACCAAGGCCGTGCCGCAAACAAATTCGGGCTGCTTACGGGGCAGATCGTCTCCGTGGACACCGTCCAGCTCCAGGTCCTCGCCGGCGCCGCCGTGCTGGTCATCGCAGCCCTGGTGGCCATCTGGCGCCCGCTGAACTTTGCCAGCGTTGATCCCGAACTGGCCGAAGCCCGCGGGGTGCCCGTGCGGACGCTCGCGCTGATCTTTATGGTCTTGTTGGGAGTCAGCGTAGCGCTGTCCATCCAGGTGGTGGGGGCGCTCCTGGTACTCGCATTGCTGATCACTCCGGCAGCCGCGGCGCTCCGCGTGACCTCCGCTCCGGTGGCCGTGGTGGCCCTCAGCGTTGTTTTTGCCGTCACGGCCACGGTGGGCGGAATCCTGCTGGCCCTGGGTGGGCGGATCCCCATCAGCCCCTATGTCACCACGCTGTCGTTCCTGATCTACGTGGTGTGCCGCGTTGTGGGCAGTGTCCGCGCCAAGAAGGGCATCAACGGCCGTCTGGTGCACGCCCGCTGACACGGTCAACCGTGATGAACCAGGCAGCGCTGGCTGTCAGAGCTTGCCGGCGGCCCTGAGGGCGGTGCAGTCCGGGCACAGGCCGAAGATCTCCACGGTGTGAGCCACTTCTGTGTAGCCGTGTTCCGTGGCGATCCGGGCCGCCCAGGTTTCCACCGCCGGAGCCTCCACTTCCACGGCCTTCCCGCAGTTGCGGCACAGCAGATGGTGGTGATGCCCGGTAACAGCGCAGCGCCGGTAGACCGCTTCGCCCTCGCCGTTGCGCAGGACGTCCACGAGGCCGTCGTCCGCGAGGGACTGCAGGATCCGGTACGCCGTTGCCAGTGAAACGGAGACGCCCTTGTTCTGCAGGATGCGGTAGAGCTCCTGCGTGCTGACGAAGTCATCCAGCTCGTCCAGGGCAGCGCTGACGGCTACACGCTGCTTGGTGACGCGCTGCTCCTTGCCGGGCGCGCTGACGGTTCCTGCGCCGGATGCAGCGTTCGACGGCGTCGCGCCAGTTTTGGTGCCGAACGGCATGAACGTACTCGCTTCCCTGAGGGACGGTGGCAATCATCCAGATTACCAGCCGGGAGCGCGCCGCCGGACGTGCCTTGGACAGGCCGGCGGCCGGACCCTAGGCTGGCGCTATGAGGCTGACAAAGTACATCCACGCATGCGTCCGGCTTGAGCAGGACGGCCGGGTGTTGGTGCTGGATCCTGGAACATACTCCGAGACCGCCGAAGCCCTGGCCGGGGCGCAGGCCGTGCTCATCACCCACGAGCACGGCGATCATGTGGATGTGCCGGCCATGGTCAACGCCCTGCAGGGCTCGGACGGAATGGCGGTCTTCGCGCCGGCCGGAGTGGCCGCCCACTTGCGGGAGGTGGCGCCCCAGGTGGCAGCACGGATCCACACCGTTGAACCCGGCTCGACTTTTGACGCTGCCGGCTTCAACGTGCGCAGCTTCGGCGGACAGCACGCACTGATCCATCCCCAGGTTCCCATCGTGGCCAACATCGGCTACCTGGTGGACGGCAACGTGTACCACCCGGGGGACTCTTTCATCATCCCGGACGGCCTCAGCGTGCAGACGTTGCTGGTTCCGATCCACGCGCCGTGGAGCAAGGTCAGCGAGGTGGTGGATTTTGTCATCGCCGTCCGGGCCCCCCGTGCCTTCCAGATCCACGACGGGCTGCTGAACGAAACCGGACTCAAGGTCGCAGAATCCCACGTGGCCCGGCTGGGCCGGAAATACGGCACCGAGTACACCCGCCTTGCCCCGCGGGAATCGGTGGAGATCTGAACAGCAGCTATGCGCTCCAGACGCCGGTCTCGAAGAACCGGCGGATGACTTCCTCATGCGGCTCGGGGTCCAGGCCTTGGCCGGACAGCCACACCGGATTGTAGTAGTTGCCGGCATAGCGGTCGCCGCCGTCGCACATCAACGACACAATGCTGCCGCGCTGGCCCGCGGCGACCATTTCCGCCACGAGTTGCCAGACCCCCCACAGGTTGGTGCCGGTGGACGGTCCGGCATGCAGGTCGGCGACCGTGCGCAGGTGCCGCATGGCTGCGATGGACGCGGCATCCGGAACCTGGATCATGTGGTCGATGACGGCGGGCACAAAGCTCGGTTCCATCCGCGGGCGGCCGATGCCTTCGATCCGTGACGGCAGGCCGGTGCTCGTTCCACCCGCACCGTTCACCCAGCCGGGATAAAATGCGGAATTCTCCGGGTCCACCACCGCAAGGCGCGTGTTGTGGCCGCGGTAGCGCAGGTAGCGGCCGATGGTCGCGCTGGTGCCGCCGGTCCCCGCGCCCACCACGATCCAGTGGGGAACAGGGTGTTCCTCCAGCGCCAGCTGCCCGAAGATGGACTCCGCGATGTTGTTGTTGCCGCGCCAGTCCGTGGCCCGCTCCGCGTAGGTGAACTGGTCCATGTAGTGGCCGTTGGACGTGGCAGCGACGTCCGCCGCCGCGGCGTAGACCTCTGAGGCATGGTCAACCAACAGGCACGAGCCGCCGAACTGTTCGATCAGCGCGATCTTTTCCGGGCTCGTTGTGCGGGTCATGACCGCTACGAACGGCAACCCCAGAAGCTGCGCGAAATATGCCTCCGAGACCGCTGTGCTGCCGCTGGAAGCCTCCACGACGGTGGTACCTTCGCAGATCCAGCCGTTGACCAGCCCAAACAGGAACAGGGAGCGGGCCAGCCGGTGCTTGAGGCTCCCGGAACGGTGCGTGGATTCGTCCTTGAGGTAAAGCTGGACGCCCCACTGCTGCGGCAGCGGTACCGAATAGAGATGGGTATCGGCGGACCGGTTGTTTTCTGCATTTACTTTTCGGATGGCCTCATCAGCCCAAGCCCGGTCCGCGCTCGCGTTCTTCACCCAACCAGCCTACCGGCGGCCCTCCCCGCCGGCCGCTTTGCCGGAGCTAGAGTTGGATCAGGAACTGCACACCCCGCAATTGCCAAGGAGAACGATGGGTCCACTGATGGATGTCCCGGCTTTGGCGGCGCGTTTCGACGCCGGCCAGCGAACCGTGCTGCTGGACGTCCGCTGGGCGCTGGGAGACCCGCGCAGCCGGCAGCACTACCTTGAAGGGCACCTCCCGGGCGCAGTTTTTGTGGACCTTTCCACCGAGTTGGCGACGCCGGCCACTCCTGCCCGCGGCAGGCACCCGTTGCCCGGCCACGACGAGTTCCAGGAAACTGCCAGGCGCTGGGGGGTCAACAACGGCGACGTCGTGGTGGCCTACGACAACAGCGGCAACATGGCTGCCGCCCGCCTCTGGTGGATGCTCCGGAACGCCGGGTTCCAGGACGTATACCTGCTCGACGGCGGCCTGGCAGCCTGGCTGGACGCCGGACTGCCGCTGGACACCGGACCGGTGGACGCCGCCGTCGGACGTGTTTCCTTTGATGTTTCCCCTGCTGGAGGCAGGATGCCCAGCATCGACGCGGCCGGAGCGGCAGACTGGCCCGCAACAGGCGTCCTCCTGGATGCCCGGGCCGGCGAAAGGTACCGGGGCGAATTTGAACCCGTTGACCCCCGTGCCGGCCACATTCCGGGCGCCCGCAGCGCACCAACAACGGAGAACGTGGACGGAGCCGGCCTCTTCCTGCCGGCCGACCAGCTGCGGCGCCGGTTCGAGGAACTAGGCGTCCGTGACGACGTCCCCGTGGCCGTGTACTGCGGCTCGGGCGTGACCGCCGCCCATGAGGTGGCCGCCCTCGAAATCGCCGGATTCCAGGCCGCACTCTATCCGGGATCCTTCTCGGAATGGTCCAACAACCCGGCCGGGCCGGTGGTCACGGGAAGCGGCCCGAGTGGCCATGCGGCGGCCCGCGGGGGGTAGCGTCGAAGGATGACCCCAGGACGCCCCGTACCGCCGCCCCTTGCCCGCCCCGTTTTGCCGAATGATGCTGTTGCCGATCCTGCTGTGGATCTGGGCACCGATCCGGAAACTGATCCGGCACTGGCGGTCCCCGGCCACGAGATCATCGGAACGGTCAGCCGCATCGGTTCGGCGGTGCAGACTTCGCCCCGGGGGACCGCGTGGGAGTCGGCTGCATGGTTGATTCGTGCCGTGAATGCGAGAGCTGCCTGGACGGCCTGGAACAGTACTGCGAAAGCGGGTCGACCGGGACCTACGGCGCCAAGGATCCACGCAACGGCGACGCTATCGCCCAGGGCGGCTACTCGTCAGCCGTGATGGTGGACCGGCGCTACGTGGTCCGCGTTCCCGGAAACCTCGACCCGGCCGCCGTCGCCCCCTGCGAGTGGACGGTGCGCTGTTCCAGCTGGGCTTGCCGTCCGACGCCATGCCGCCGGGTCAACATCGCCCGCGCCCGGATGGGAGACCCCAGAATCCTGCTTGTCGACGAACCCACGGCAGCTCTGGACCACGAACGCAGCGACTCCATCGTCCGGCTGCGGTGCCCCGGTTCCGGGGAAAGCTACTGGCCGGTATCGCTGTGAGCGGACGAATTAGATAACGGTACGGCAACGGGCGTAACGTCAGATTATGACTCCCGGACGACCCGTACCCCCGCCCCTCGCCACGCCCCTTCCCGAGCTGGGTGACGTCCAGCTGAACGATAACGTCCAGGCTGACGGCAGCACCCTCGTTGCAGCCTACGGCGCCACGGCCCCTGACAGCGGCCTGGTTCCGCTGACCGTTGCACGCCGTGCACCCAAGGCCGACGACGTCGAGATTTCCATCGACTTCGTCGGCCTGTGCCACTCCGATGTCCACGCCACCCGCGGTGAATGGGGCGGCGACAAGTACCCGCTCGTCCCGGGCCACGAAATCGTGGGCCGTGTCAGCCGTGTCGGCTCCGACGTCGACGACTTCGCGGTCGGTGACCGCGTCGGCGTCGGCTGCATGGTCGATTCCTGCCGCGAATGTGAGGCCTGCCTTGAGGGCCTCGAGCAGTACTGCGAAAACGGCATGATCGGCACCTACGGCGCCCAAGACCCGCGCAACGCCGACGCCGTCACCCAGGGCGGCTATTCCACCTCCATCGTGGTGGACCGCAACTATGTTCTGACCATCCCGGAGGGTCTGGACGCGGCCGCCGCGGCGCCGCTGCTCTGCGCCGGCGTGACGACCTACTCGCCGCTGAACCACTTTGAGGTCGAAGAGGGCGACGTCGTTGGTGTCGTCGGCCTCGGCGGACTCGGCCACATGGCCGTCAAGATCGCCAAGGCCATGGGTGCCGAGGTGAAGGTCTTCACGACCTCGGAGAAGAAGTTCGCCGCCGCCCGTGAACTCGGCGCAGACGACGTCATCCTCTCCAAGGACGCGGCCGCGATGGCCGCCGCGGACCGCAGCATCGATGTCATCATCGACACCGTCGCCGCCCCGCACGACCTCAACCCGTACTTCCGCACGCTCCGCCAGGACGGCGCGCTGTTTCAGCTGGGGTTGCCCTCTGAGGCGATGCCGCCCGTCAACCCCGGTGCCCTCATCAGCCGCCGTATCGCCTACGCCGGATCGCTGATCGGCGGAATCGCCGAGACCCAGGAAATGCTGGACTTCTGCGCCGAGCACGGGGTGGTCTCCGACATCGAAATGGTGACGGCGGACCAGCTCAACGGAGCCTACGACCGGATGGTGGCCGGCGACGTCAAGTACCGGTTCGTCCTGGACGTGAGTACCCTGCACGCCCCGTCGGGAAGCGCCGACGCATGAGCACCATCTTCACCCGGATCATCAACGGTGAAATCCCCGGCCGGTTCGTCTGGCGCGAGGACGATGTAGTGGCGTTCCTGACGATGGGTCCGCTGGCCGACGGCCACACCCTGGTGGTGCCCACCGAGGAAGTCGACCGCTGGACCGATGCCTCTCCCGAGCTGCTGGCCCGGGTCATGGAGGTGGCACGCAAGATCGGCGCCGTCCAGGTCGACGTCTTCGACGCCGCCCGCGCGGGTCTGATCGTGGCCGGCTACGAGGTCAACCACCTGCACGTCCACGTGTGGCCCTCCAACTCGATGGCCGACTATGATTTCGGCTCGGTCAACCAGAATCCCGATCCGGCCCGGCTCGACGCCAACGCTGAAAAACTCCGCGAAGGGCTGCGGTCGGCCGGCTACACGGAGCAGGTCCCGCAGGCCTGATCCGGCCCTGGTTCACGGCAAATACTACGGCGCTGGCGCCGGCCTACTGCCCCTTCGGGGGCCTTAGGCCGGCGCCAGCACTTTGTTAAGCGCCGCCCGGATCCGCTTTTCGGAGACCGAGTAGGCGGTGCCGAGCTCGACGGCGAACAAGCTCACGCGCAGTTCCTCGATCATCCAGCGGACGTGGGTTAACTCGGTCCCGGCACGGCGGCCGGGCAGCAGCGCCGAGACGGCGTCGTCGTAATCGTCCTCGATCGCCTGGACCGCGGCCATGTGCTGGGCATCGCGCTGGACGTTGCCGGGCAGCTTCTCGAGGCGTTTTTCGATGGCGGTGAGGTACCGGGGCAGCTGGCTGAGCTGAGCGTAGCCCGTGCGCGCCACAAAGCCCGGGAAAACCAGCTGTTCCAGCTGGCTGCGGACGTCGTTCAGGGCGCTGATCAGGGCCAGGCTGGTGGTTCCCTTCAGCTGCTTTTCGATCCGGCGCGTGCTGGCGAGGATCCGTTCGACGACGGCGGTTACGGTGAAAACAGTGTCGATCAGTTCCGCCCGGACATTCTCGTAGAGCGCCTGGAACGAGGCCTCGTCCCAGGGGAGGGCGGCCGGCGTGAGCTTGTCGATGGCGGCGAGGGAACAATCCGCGATCAGGGCCGAAACGGAACCGTGCGGATTCTGGCTGAACGTCAGCTTTTCCGTGTTGTTGAGGTGCTCCAGCACGTAGCGGTCCGGGGCCGGAACCCTGAGGGCGAGGAGCCGGATCACACCGCCGCGCATGGCCTCGAACTGCTCCGACGAGGTCTGGAAGACCCGCAGCGCCACGGATGTTCCTTCATCCACCAACGCTGGATAGCCGGTGACCGTGTGGCCCTTGACGGTGTTGCTGACCTGCCGCTGCACCGTGCCGAAGGTCCACTCCGTCAGGCCGGTCTGTTCCCTGAAGCCTGTGCCGCTGCCGACTGAGTTTCCACCTGCCGATGACGGGGGTACTGCCCCGCCGGATTTTCCGCGTGACTTCGAGTTTCCAAGTGACTGCGGAGCCGTGGTTCCCGGCGTCGCCCCCAGCGATTCCGCGATGGCGCGGCGTGTTGCCGGGGCCAGCCGTTCCTGCAGGGCCGCGAGGTCCTTGCCCTCATCCAGCGCCTTGCCCTGGGTATCGACAACCTTGAAACTCACCCGCAGGTGGGACGGCACAGCGTCCCAGTTCCAGGAACCGGGTGGGATGACGTGGCCGCGGATCCGGCGCAGGGCCAGCTCCAGTGAAGCTTCCAGCTCATCATGTGCCGGATCGAAGTCCGATTCCAGGGCAGCAACGGCTTGCCGGGCCACATCCGGGGCGGGGACAAAGTTCTTGCGGACCTGCTTGGGGAGTGACTTGATCAGGGCAGCCACGAGTTCCGCGCGCTGGCCCGGGATCAGCCAGCGGAAGGCGGCATCATCGAGCTGGTTCAGGAAGAGCACCGGGACTTCGGCCGTGACACCATCGGAGGGGTTGGGCGGTGACCCCGGCGCCACGGGGTGGAACTCGTAGCTGAGCGGCAGATCGAAGCCCTTGTGCATCAGGGTCTTCGGATAAGCGGCCTCGTCCAGGGCGTCGGCGTCGTTGAGCAGCAGTGACTTGTCGTAGTCCAGGAGGTCCGGACTCTTCTGCCGGGCCTCCTTCCACCATTTGTCGAAGTGCCGTTCGGACACAACGTCGGGGCCGATCCTGGCGTCGTAAAACTCAAACAGCGTTTCGTCGTCCACCAGCAGGTCGCGGCGGCGCATCCTGGCCTCTAGCTCCTCGACCTCAAGGAGGAGGGCGCGGTTGCGGTGGAAGAACTTGTGGTGCGTTTTCCAGTCGCCTTCCACCAGGGCGTGCCGGATGAACAGCTCGCGGGTCAGCACAGGATCCACGCGGCTGTAGTTGACCCGGCGCTGCGGGATGATGGGCACCCCGTACAGGGTGACCTTCTCGTACGCCATGACCGCGCCCATTTTGGTGGACCAGTGCGGCTCGCTGTAGCTGCGTTTGACGAGGTCCGGTGCCACCTGTTCAGCCCAGACAGGATCGAACTTGGCTGCGACCCTGGCCCAGAGGCGGCTCGTCTCCACGAGTTCGGCAGCCATCACAAACGTGGGGGACTTCTTGAAGAGCGACGAGCCGGGGAAGATGGCGAAGCGGCTGCCGCGGGCGCCCGCGTATTCGCGCTTGCGCTCGTCCAGGATACCGATGTGGCTCAGCAGGCCGGACAGCAGGCTCATGTGGATGCCCTCGTGGTTGCCCACGGGATCGGCCAGGCGTTTATTGTCCAGGCTGATCCCCAGCGGGCGGGCCATCTGTCGGAGCTGGGAGAAGAGATCCTGCCATTCCCTGACCCGAAGGTAGTTGATGAACTCGGTCCGGCACAGGCGGCGGAACTGGGTGGATGAGAGTTCCTGCTGTTTCTCCTGCAGGTAGTTCCACAGGTTCAGGAAGCCGGTGAAGTCCGAGTTTTCATCGCGGAACCGGGCATGCTTCTCGGCGGCGAGCTGCTGCTTGTCAGTTGGGCGCTCGCGCGGGTCCTGGATGGTCAGTGCCGCGGCCAGAATCATCACCTCGCGGACGCAGCCGCGCTTGCCGGCCTCCACAATCATCCTGCCGAGGCGGGGATCGACCGGGAGCTGGGCAAGCTGCTGTCCAACGGCGGTCAGCCCGCCGCTCTTGGCATCACCTGGCCTGACGGCATTCAAGGCTCCGAGCTCGCGCAGGAGCGTCACGCCGTCGTTGATTGCCCGCGAGTCCGGCGGCTCGACAAACGGGAAGTTCTCCACGTCCTTGGGCCCGCGGGCCACACCCATGGCGGTCATCTGCAGGATGACTGCCGCCAGGTTGGTGCGCAGGATTTCCGGATCCGTGAACAGCGGCCGGGACTCAAAGTCCTCTTCCGAATAGAGCCGGATGGCTATACCGTCCGACACCCGGCCGCACCGGCCCGAGCGCTGGTTTGCCGAAGCCTGCGACACACGCTCGATGGGCAGCCGCTGGACCTTGGTGCGGTGCGAGTAGCGGGAGATGCGGGCCGTGCCGGTGTCGATGACGTACTTGATGCCGGGGACCGTCAGAGATGTCTCGGCCACGTTGGTGGCCAGCACAATCCGGCGGTTACGGCCAGGGTGGAACACCTTGTGCTGTTCCTGCAGGCTCAGGCGGGCGAATAGCGGGAGCACTTCGGTGCCGGCCAGGCGCCGGTTGGACTGGATCCTGGCATTCAGTGCCTCTGCCGCGTCGCGGATCTCGCGCTCGCCGGAAAAGAAGATGAGGATGTCGCCGGGGGCCTCGGCGGCGAGCTCGTCGACGGCGTCACAGACCGCGTCGAGTGGGTCGCGGTCCTCTTCGAGTTCGTCGTCGGAGGCGTCTGCATCTTCGTCATCGGCGGGTCCGCCGGCTGGCTGGGACAGCGGCCTGTACCGGATCTCCACCGGGAACGTGCGCCCGGACACCTCGATGATGGGGGAGGGCTCGTCGTCGGAGCCGAAGTGCTTCGCGAAACGCTCCGGATCGATCGTGGCCGAGGTGATGATGATTTTCAGGTCCGGCCGCTGCGGCAGGATGCGCTTGAGGTAGCCCAGGATGAAGTCGATGTTGAGGCTGCGCTCGTGTGCTTCATCAATGATGATGGCGTTGTATTTGCGCAGCAGCTTGTCGCGCTGGATCTCTGCGAGCAGGATGCCGTCAGTCATGAGCTTGACCTTGGTGGCGCGGCTGACTTCGCCGGTGAACCGCACCTGGAACCCGACTTCCTGGCCGATCTCCACACCTAGTTCCTCGGCAATGCGCTCAGCGACCGTGCGGGCTGCTAGCCGCCGTGGCTGAGTGTGCCCGATCAAGCCGTCGTCGCCCAGGCCCAGCTCGAGGCACATCTTGGGGATCTGGGTGGTCTTGCCGGAGCCGGTCTCGCCGGCGATGATGGTCACTTGGTTCGCTGCAATGGCAGCCTTCAGGTCCTCGCGGCGCTCGGAAACGGGCAGCTCAGCAGGGTAGGAGATATGAAATGTCATGGCTGCAGCCAGTCTACTGGGGCCGCGCCTGTTTCCCGCTCTTACTGCTGGCAACCCCGCCGTCGCCCCCGGCCGCTGATCCCGCCTTGCCCCGGACTCGCGGACTCCGCTCACCCAGGATATGAGGACAGGACCCGGCTCTTATGCGCCGGGTCCAGTTTGTGTTAGTGCTGATGGGTAAATATGGGCAGCTTGAGGCATGCCTGCGGGTTAGAAGATGCGCAGTGTGTAGTGGGTGCTAGTCAGGTCCAGGGCGGACCAGGCCTGGTCGGAGGTGACGGGCGGGGTATGACCGCGGCCATCGCGCAGGAGCGCTGAGACGGTGGCGGCGAGAACAACGAGGAGCAGGACCACTAAGGCGATTCCGAAGATTTCCATGACTCAATGTTGCTCCGGTGCCTACACAAGAACCAGTGGCAGAAATGCCCAAAAAGCTATAATTTCTGCCACAATGAAGGCATGCTGAAATCAGTGGCAGTCATAGTGGTTCCTAACTTCTCGATCTTCGAGTTCGCCACGGCTTGCGAGGTGTTCGGCATCGACAGATCGGTGCGAGGCAGTAACGTCCCCGCCTTCGACTTCCGTATATGCACACCGCAGCCCGGTGATGTCCGGATGAAATCGGGACTCTCCATGAATGTTTCGCTGGGATTGGACGCTACTGCGGACGCGGACCTCGTGATCATGACGCCGTTCGGCCGGAACGAGGACGTACCGGAATCGGTGTTGGAGGCCCTGCGCGCCGCGGACGACCGGGGCGCCTGGGTGATGTCGATCTGCTCCGGAGCCTTCGCCCTGGCCCGCGCCGGTCTTCTGAATGGCCGGCGGTGCACCACCCATTGGCACTATTCCCATGAGCTCGCAAACCGGTATCCGGAAGTGCAGGTCGATGAAAACGTGCTCTATGTGCAGGACGGCAACCTGATCACCAGTGCCGGTACCGCGGCGGGAATTGATGCCTGCCTCCATCTGGTGCGCGTTGAGCTGGGCGCCAATGTGGCAGCCTCTATTGCGCGGGACATGGTGGTGCCGCCGCACCGCGACGGCGGCCAGGCGCAGTTCATCGACCGGCCCGTGCCTGCCTGTGGATCGGCGCCGATGGAAGAGCTGCTGCGGTGGATGGTGCAGAACCTGGAGCAGGAGCACACGGTCGTTGAGTTGGCGTCGCGCGTGCACATGTCAGCCAGGACCTTCGCCCGCCGCTTCCGGTCCGAAACCGGGGCCACGCCCGCTGCCTGGCTGAACTCGCAGCGGGTCCTCCGGGCGCAGGAGCTGTTGGAATCCACTGACCTGAACATCGACGAAGTTGCCCGGGAATCGGGCTTTGGCCACCCCGTCCTGCTCCGGCATCACTTTGCCAAGGTGCTGGACACCAGCCCGCAGTCCTATCGCCGGGCGTTCCGGGGCCACCTGGTAACGGCAGGCTGACTGGAGAGGCTGCTAAGCCTTGGCGGCCCCTTAATCCGGGGCAGGCCCTTGCGGACCAGCGTTCTCCCCCGGTCCGGGGCCGTCCTCGGAAGCTGCCCGGGTGCTGTCCACCAGGACTCGCCATGGTCCTGTGACAGCCTGCTCGGGCAGCGCCGCGCGGCGCTGGCCCGCCCGGATCGAATAGATGAATCGGTCTGGCTGGTTGCCGAACACCTCAGCGGCCGCGGCACTGACCGTCTTGGGTACCGCGTCCCAAGGGCATGCCTCCACAATTGGTTGCCACTGGCTTTTGGCGCTCGGCGTCTGGGCGTGCACTGTCCATACTCGGGTCAGGGCCGCGATGCCGCCGCTGCGCTCCACACTGATCTTCATGGCCTCGGTCCTGGGCTTTCCTGCAACCTGGCCGCTGGCTCGCGGCGGGCAGGCGTTCAACTAAAGCTTGACCTTCACAGTTTCCCACGCCTGCCGCACGGCGTCATGCTCTGGCGAATCGCTGCCGAACAGGTCAACGGCGGATGCCGCCGTTGCCTTGGCGAATACGCGGAAAGTGGCGGTGGCAGGCAGCGAGCCGCCGGTCAGTGCGTTGTACCAGATCCGTCCCGGTGTCTCCCAGGCGTTGCCGCCAAGTGACTCCGCCGTGAGGTAGAAGGCCCGGTTGGGGATGCCGGAATTGATGTGGACGCCGCCGTTGTCGGCGCTTGTGCGCACGTACGAGTCCATCGAATCTGGCTGCGGATCCTTACCCAGTACGTCGTCGTCGTACGCTGTGCCCGGTGCCTTCAGGGAGCGGAGAGCCGATCCCTCAACCTGAGGTGTGAAGAGTCCCTCACCGATGAGCCAGCTGGCATCGCTCACGGTCTGGCTGTTCAGGTACTGTTCCACGAGCGCGCCGAAAACATCGGACATGGATTCGTTGAGGGCACCTGCTTGGTTGCGGTAAGCCAGCCCCGCCGAGTACTGGGTGATGCCGTGCGTCAGTTCGTGCCCGATGACGCTCAGCGACCGCGTGAATCGTTCGAAAACTTCCCCGTCCCCGTCACCGAAGACCATCTGCCGGCCGTCCCAAAAAGCATTGTCGTAGAGCCTGCCAAAGTGCACTGTGGCATCGAGCGGCAGGCCTTCGCTGTCGATGGAGTTACGGCCGAAGATGTCGGCAAACAGGCGGTGTGTGTGCCCAAGGCCGTCGTAGGCCTCATCAGCAGACTGATCGCCGAAAGCCGGTTCGCCTTCCTTGCGCACCAGCTTTCCCGGCAGGTTCTCGGAACCGCCGGCATCGTAGATGCTCCTGTTGGGCGGGCCGGTGCGGACCTGCCGCAGTGCCGGGGGAGCGGCCGGGACCGGCAGGGTACGGGCCGACTGGACGGACCGGACGTGGCTCAGCGCTTCCTTGGCCGCCCGCGCAGCCGCAGAAAACTGCGGCTCGTCCAAGCGAGCCAACCGCCGCAACAAATACGGCGGAATGATGGAACAGAATGTGGCTGGAACGTGCATGGCCTACCCCCTCGAGTTCGTTGAATCAGCCTACGAGGGGCCACCGACAATCCGATGAAGGCGCACGCAATCCAGCCCAAACGGACGGTTTGGGGCCCTGCTCGCCGACGCAGACCGCGCGAACGGACAGTTGGGGCCCAGGAGCTGGGGCCATCCTTCGCCTCCGAGCGCGAGCGGACAGTTGAGCCCTGGGAGCTGAGGCGCGGGAGTGTCCGTCGCGCCGAAAATGGCCGGGCTGATAGTCGCGATGGCTGCCGTCAAGGCCGTGGCCGCGGAGTTTTCCACATAGCCATTGAGCCTCGCGGTTATTGTCAGACCCTCACGGGATGATTTGAGTATGGATAGCAGAGCAGCTGTGGCGACGGCGGAGGCCCTTTCGGTGTCTTTCGGTGAGCTGGCTGTGGCGCTGCGGGGCGGGGCCGGTTCCCCCGGTTGCGGGGATGCTGATCCGTTGCGCCGGGTGGCGGATGGATTCCTGGACGGGCTGGCGGAGATCTCGCGGTTGGACGCGAAAAGTGCGGCCCTGAAGGTCTGGCTGGCTGCCGGTTATGCCGCCGCTGCCGAGGCCCTTGCGGGTCCGGCTGAGTCGCCGCAGGACCATGCCGGTCAGGAGATGGCCGCGATCGCGGAGGTCGCGTGCGTGCTGACGGTCAGCGAACGCTCCGCCGGTGCTCTGCTTTCTGAGGCGCACGCGCTGACCACGGCCCTGCCGTTGACGTTCTCGGCGTTGCAGGCCGGGCAGATTTCGTGGCAGCACGCGAGGATCATGGTCGACGAAACCACCAACCTCGACAGGCCGGGAGCGCAGGCGTTGGAGGCACATTTTCTGGACCCCCACGCGATGAATCCGGCATGTGGCCCGGCCGGTGAGCTCATCCCCGGCCGGTTCCGGCACAAGGCCCGCACCTGGCGGGAACGCCATCACCCGGTCAGCATCGAAAAACGCCACCTACGTGGTGTCCAGGACCGGCGGGTGGAGTATGCCCCGGACCGCGACGGCATGGCCTGGCTCTCCGCCTACCTCCCCGCCGTCCAGGCCGCGGGGATCTGGGACCGTACCACCACCGCAGCCCGGGCCTTCCAAAGCCCCCATGAAGACCGCACCCTCAGCCAACTCCGCGCCGACACCGCCGCGACCTGGCTCCTCGGCGCCAACACCACCGCCGCCGCCGGAACCGGTGATGAGGGTAGGGAAAACAGCGGCGACGCGACCGGCGAAACGAGCGGTATCGGCGACACGGGCCTGGTCGTGAGCGGCGGTGTTTCCTCGCCCCGGGCACAGGCCTTCATCACCGTGCCGGTGTTTGCGCTGCTGGGCCTCACGGATGAACCTGCCGTGCTCGACGGATACGGCCCGATCCCGCCGTCGATGGCCCGGCAACTGATCGCCGACGGCGCGGAGTCCTTCCCGCGGGTCCTGACCGATCCGCGGGACGGTGCACCCCTGGAGATCGGGCGGACCAGCTATCGGCTCACAAAAGCCCAACGCCAATGGCTCAGACTTCGCGACGGGAAGTGCCCGTTTCCCGGCTGCAGCAACCACTCTTTGGACAACGAAGCGGACCACATCCTCGCTTGGGCCCACGGCGGCGCCACCGGCATCTCAAATCTCGGCCAGCCCTGCCACAAACACCACAGACTCCGCCACACCACAGCCTGGACACCCACTGCGGCTACCAAGAATAACCCGCCCGGCTGGATCTCACCCGCCGGACGCCACTACACCAGCGAACGGCAGGACTGGGAACCACCCCACTGGCCACAACAACAGTCGGGAAAATGGTCAGCGCTGGCGCCCCGTGCAGATTGAGGAGTGCCCGAAGACGAAATTCCGGGCAGTATCGCGGGTCATGAATCCAGGGGCAGGGTCAGGCGAGGAGTCGGACGAGCCGACGTGCGGCTGTACACGTGTGGCCGATATCCGCGCGTGCAACTTCGCGTGGGCGTCAAGAGTCCGTTGGCGCTGGACGGTAGCGCCCCAGGTATCAGCAAGCGCCATGTTGGTAGGGCCTCAAGTGTCTGCTCGCGCCCGGCGGCGGAACGTAGAAAACCCCCGCCGCTTTTGCAAGCGGCGGGGGTTTCATTTGTGCCCTCGATTGGAATCGAACCAACGACCTTCTGCTCCGGAGGCAGACGCTCTATCCCCTGAGCTACGAGGGCAATTCAGGGATCCTGCCGTTGCCAGCGGGACGTCCTAGAGCTTAGCAGGAAGGTGCCTGCAAGGAAAAACGGCCGGCTTCAGTAGCCGGCAAATGAGTCAACATGCACCCGCCGAGCGCCGGCTTTCCGGGCTGCACGGCGCAGCGAAGCGACGCTCGCAGGGGACCCGGAGATGTAGACAGCGCGGTCGGCAATGTCGGGCACCAGGACCTTCAGGGAATCTCCGTCCAGCCGTCCAGCGGCGGCACCCCCGGACTCCAGCGTCCCGGCATCGGTGATGAACGACGGCGGGACGGAACCGTCCGCGAGGCGAGCCAGGATGCGCGCCCCGGACGCCTGCAGCTCGGCCGCATAGGCAATTTCCGCAGGATTGCGCGCCAGCAGAAGCAGCACCACGTCCCGGTCCTGGGCCGCGCCGGAAGACAGATGGGCAAGAAAAGGCGTGATTCCGATGCCCGCCGCGATCAGAAGGACGGGGGACCGAGGATCGCGGGGCAGGACAAAATCTCCGCCCACGGACGTGGCTGCCACCTCATCACCAGGCTTCAGGTCCAGCAGGACTTTCTTCGCCGCGGACAGGGGCTCCGCGGTCCGGACGCCAAACGTCACCGTCTCCGAACTGGGGGTACTGGTCAAACTGAACACCCGGCGTCGGCCTTTACCGTCTGACTTCGCGTGCGGCAGATCCAGTTCCATATACTGTCCCGGCACAAAGCGGACGGGCCGGGACGGTTCGAAGGCAAACTCCGTGGTGCTCGGCGTCAAAGGTCGGGAGCCAGTGAACCGGAGCCTGAGCCCGCCCCGCTGGCCCACGAGAAACGCCAGCAGGTTGCCGGTCAGTAGTGCCAGTTCCGGCGAGTTGGCGATGAAGCCGAAGTTGTAGGGGAGTGCGAAGAGTGCACCAACGACGGCAGCGAGTGCGAGCTGTTGCCAACGGCGTGGCGCGAGGGTGAGAGGCTCTGTCAGCATAAAGCCGACGAAGAACAGCAGCGGCCGTTGGGCGAGTACCTGCCAGAGTGCGCTGCCCAGGGTGAGCCCTGCCTGCAGCAGCTCAGCGCTCACAATCGCCGTGGCAACCACCAGGAACAAGGCCGCCATAAGCAACTTCCGTGTCCGGTATAGGACCAGGAGGACGCCCGGGACCAGCAGCCAGAGCATGGCGGGGGTCGCCGCCCACCATGTCGCGATGTTCAACCCGGTCAGCCCGGTCACAAACGCTCCGGCAGCGGCGGGGTTGAAAATGTGCCGGCCACGCCAGGCCACCGCGTATTTGGAGGCGGAGGCCAGCACACAAGCCAGGGCCACCCCCGCCATATCCAGGGGCACAAAGGAGGGCCAGAACAGGAAATACAGCAGCAGGCCGGTGATCAGCGACGACTCGGAATGCGGGCGGACGTGGAAAAGGGCGGCCAGCCCGCGGTTGGAAACATAGGTTAGGCCAAGGCACAGCGCCAGGTGGGCCAGCATCTGCGGGATGCCGAACGTCAACCAGCCAAGGGCATTCAGCAGAAGGCTGTACGCGGCAAGGGCAGCCAGTACCAGGAGGATCAGCCGGTACATCGTGTACTTGCCCAACAGGGCGTCCAGCCGGCCGGCGGTGAATACGGCGGTTGCCTTAGGGGCGTCAACGGGGCTCATGAGAACAGTGTCCCTTCAAATCCGGCTGAGTAGGCAGCACTGCCATCAGAAAAAACCGTCAGCCAGGAAAAATCGAATGTCTGTTCCAGCTCGCTGCCTGGGACAAAGAACAGGGCTGTGGCCAAAGCATCGGCAACCATGGTGCTTTCCGCCATGGTCCACGTGCCTACCGTGGTGCTGACGGGCAGCCCTGTGGTGCCATCGAGCACATGGTGCAGGCCGTCGCCCCATGCCCGTCGGTTTGAGGCTGAGGCGCACAAGGCGTTGCCTGCCAGCGACACAGTGCCGATGGCCCTCGCCGGATCGTACGGGTGCTCCAATGCCACGGACACCGGATCAGGCCCGCGGTGAAGCAGGTCGCCGCTGGCGTCAATCACGAAGGAATCCACGCCACAGTCGCGCAACTCAACAGCGAGAAGGTCCACCAACTGTCCTTTCCCAGCAGCACCGATATCCAGAACCAGGGGAGCGAAGGTGGTCAGAACCTGGCCGTTCCACGTCAGGACGTCCTCCCAGCAGGGTGCCGGAAGTGCGGACCCTACAGGCCGGAGGGAATATGCGGCGTCGTACCCGAGGCGCTCCAGGCTGCCGCCGATCAGGGGCGTCATCGCTCCGCCGGTGATGTCATACAGCGAGCGGTACAGCCGGCCAAGGTCGGCGGCTTCCGCCGGCAGCTCATACCGCCCCGGCTCGCGGGCCATGGCACTGACTGTCGAATCGGACCTAAACCGGGACCAGTCGCCGTCGTACCGCTCCACCAAGGCGAGCAGTCGGGCCCGGACACTGGCATCGAGCGGACGGGGCGTGGAGATTTCCCACCGGGTACCGATGCCGTCGAAGCGGAAGTCCTCCGGGTCCGGCACGGCCTACTGGGCCTCGGCTTTGATCTTGTCCAGGGCCTGGTTGAAGCCGCCGCTGGTGAGCGAGGACCCGGCCACTTTGGAGACCTTGAGTTCATCGATGCTCTTGCCCACAACCTGCGCCGCGATCCCGCCGGCGAATTCGCCCTGGAATTTCCGCGTATTCGGGTTCGAAGGGTGCTGGGTGATGTTGACGGCCGTGACCGTGCCGGAGGCGAGCGTCAGCTCCACCCCGACGGTTTCGGTGCCATTGGGGGACACATAGGTGCCGTCGGCACTGTAGGTGCCGTCTGCATAGTGCGAGCCGCTGCTGGCTGTCGTTGATGCTGGGCCGGAAGGGGCGGTGGATGCCCCGGAGGTGTTCTCGGATGTTGAGGCGGGTGTGGCCGACGGCGCGCAGCCCGCCACTGTTCCGGCGAGGGACAGGCCGGCGATGCCGACGAAAACACTCTTGCGGACTGACGGTCTCATATTGGGGCTCGTTTCGTGGGCTGGGTGCTTACGGTGTACTCAACGTCGGAACCAGCAAATTGGTTCACCCGCCGCACCAGCCGTGCGTCCGCTGTGAGGAAAAACAGTCACGCACCATGCCGAAATTCGTCCATGTGGCAGCCGCCGGTAGGCTAGAGGGGTGACTCCCGAAGAACTCTCCCTCGCCATATCCGCCTGCCTGAAAGACGCCGTCGCCGCTGGCGAGATCGCGCTTTCTGCATCAGCTGTCCCTGATGAGGTGCGCGTGGAGCGACCGAAGAACCGGGAGCACGGAGACTGGGCCACCAACATAGCCCTCCAGCTTGCCAAGCAGGCCGGCACCAACCCGCGTGAATTCGCAACCATCCTCAGCGCCCGGTTGAAGTCCATTGACGGCGTCTCTGCCGTCGATATCGCCGGCCCCGGTTTCCTGAACATCACGGTGGACGCGGCCGCAGCGGGTACCCTGGCGAAAGCAATTGTGGAAGCTGGCCGGGAATACGGCACCACCACCACGCTCGCCGGCCACGTGGTGAATATGGAGTTTGTATCGGCGAACCCCACCGGTCCGCTGCACATCGGCCACACCCGGTGGGCCGCCTTGGGCGACGCCATCGCCCGCGTTCTGCGTGCTTCAGGCGCGGAGGTCACCGCCGAGTACTACATCAATGACGCCGGTTCGCAGATGAATGTGTTTGCGAACTCTGTTTATTCCAGGCTGCACGGACTTCCGGTGCCGGAGGGCGGCTACCCGGGCCAGTACATTGCAGACCTCGGCCACGACGTCCTGAGCGCGCACCCCGATATCCGCGAGCTCACCGAGGTCGCCGCCCTCCCCGTCATCCGCGCTGCCGCCTACAAGGCCCAGCTGAAGGACATCAAGGACACGCTCGCCGATTTTGGTGTGGCCTTCGACGTCTACTTCTCGGAGCAGGAACTGCACGACGCCGGCGCGATCGAAAGTGCCGTGGCCCGCCTTCGCGAGCAGGGCCACGTGTTCGACGACGGCGGTGCGGTCTGGTTGCGCACCACCGACTTCGGCGACGACAAGGACCGCGTGATGATCCGCGCGAACGGCGAACCCACCTACTTCGCCGCTGACGCCGCGTACTACTTGTCCAAAAAGGACCGTGGCTTCACCGAGAAGATCTACCTCCTCGGCGCCGATCACCACGGCTACATCAACCGGCTTAAGGCCATCGCTGCCTGTGCCGGCGATGACCCCGACGTAAACATCGAGGTGCTGATCGGCCAGCTGGTGTCCGTCAACGGCGCCAAGCTGTCCAAACGGGCCGGTAACATCATCGAGCTCAAGGATCTCATCGACTGGCTGGGCAAGGACGCCGTGCGGTACTCCCTGGCCCGCTTCCCGGCGGACTCCCCGCTCACCCTGGATCCTGACCTGCTGAAGAAGCACAGCAACGAGAACCCGGTCTTCTACGTCCAGTACGCCCATGCGCGTACCCGCGGCGCGGCCCGCAATGCCGTGGCTGCAGGTGTGGACCGCAGCGCCTTCGAGGCCTCCCTACTGGACCATGCCACGGAAAACGAACTGCTCTCCTACCTGGGCAGCTACCCGTCCATCGTGGCCAAGGCCGCAGAACTGCGTGAGCCGCACCGCGTGGCCCGCCATCTTGAGGTCATCGCCGGCGCTTACCACCGCTGGTACGACGCCTGCCGCATCGCACCCATGGGTGACGAACCGGTGACCGATGTAAACCGAACGCGCCTGTGGCTGAACGACGCCACCAGTCAGGTGCTGGCCAACGGTTTGGACCTGCTGGGCGTATCCGCGCCGGAACGGATGTAAGACCCATGCCGGCACAGGAAATTTCAGCTCAGGGCAAGCCAGCGCAGGACACCACCACCGCATCCCCGCTGGCACCCGAATGGCTCGCCGTTCCCGCGGACCTGAACGCGCTCCACGAACCAATGTGGGCGCAGGATGTGCAGAAGAACGACGCCGGTGAGCTCGCCATCGATGGCATCGCTGTCAGCGAGCTCAAGGCACAATTTGGCACGCCGCTCTTTGTGATGAGTGAGACCGATTTCCGGGCCCGCGCCCGCTCCTTCAAGGACGCCTTTGACGCCGCGTTTGCTGACATCTGTGGGGGAGTGGACGTCTACTACGCGGGCAAGTCCTTCCTGTGCACCGCAGTAGCTGCCTGGGTGGCGGACGAGGGACTCCGGCTGGACACCTGTTCCGGCGGCGAGCTCGCTGTAGCCGCCCGGGCCGGCATCAAGGGCGAGAACCTGGGCCTGCACGGCAACAACAAATCCGACGCCGAGATCAACCGTGCGCTGGATATGAAGCTGGGCCGCATCGTGGTGGACAGCCTCGACGAACTGGACCGTGTGGCCAAGATCGCCTCGGGTCGCGGCGACATCGCCAAGGTCATGCTGCGCCTGACGCCGGGCGTGCACGCGCACACCCATGAGTTCATCGCCACCGCCCACGAGGACCAGAAGTTCGGCCTCTCCATGGCCGGGGATTCCACCGAGCAGGCCGGGCTGTCAGCCGCGGAGGAAGCCGTGGCGGCGGCCACAGGCTACGCCAGCATCGAACTGCTGGGCCTGCACTGCCACATCGGCTCGCAGATATTCGAGCCGGACGGCTTCGAGCTCGCGGCGCAGAAGCTGCTGCGTTTCCACGCGGCCATGCAGGAAAAGTACTCCATTGTTATGCCGGAGCTGGATCTTGGCGGCGGCTACGGCATTGCCTACACCCCGGTGGACACTCCCCGCCCCGCAGCCGAGATCGCGAAGGCGATGGCCGCCGTCGTGCGTTCCACGTGTGCCGAGCTGGGGATCACGTCACCCCGGATTTCCATCGAACCCGGACGTGCGATTGTTGGCAGCACTACCTTCACGTTGTACGAGGTGGGCACCCTGAAAACCGTGCGGGTGGATGCCCCGGCCGGGGACGCAGGGCAGGAGAACGTTACGCATCCCCGCCGGTATGTGTCAGTGGACGGCGGCATGAGCGATAACGCCCGCCCGGTGCTCTACGACGCGGATTATTCGGCGATTCTGGCCTCGCGCACGTCGGCCGCGGCCCCGCAACTGTCCCGCGTGGTGGGCAAACATTGCGAGAGCGGCGACATAGTTGTTAGAGATGTATATCTGCCCGAGGACGTGGCAGCCGGTGATCTGCTTGCTGTACCGGGGACCGGCGCCTACTGCTGGGCCCTGTCAAGCAACTACAACTATCTGGCCCGGCCGGGCGTTGTCGCGGTGCGCGGCGGATCTGCCCGGCTGATTGTCCGCGGGGAAACCGAAGAAGATCTGCTTAACCGCGACATGGGAGTGCCGAATGACTGAATTGCGAACCCTGAAAGTAGCCCTCCTGGGCTGTGGCAACGTTGGGGCCCAGGTCGCGCGGATTCTCATTGAGGACGCAGACGCCCTCGCCGCCCGTTCCGGGGCGCGCCTGCAGCTCAGCGGGATCGCGGTGCGCAACGTCAATGCCAAGCGCGATGTGGACCTGCCGCAGGATCTCTTCACCACCGACGCCGACACCCTGGTCAAGGACGCCGACCTGGTGATCGAGCTGATGGGCGGGATCGAGCCTGCCCGCACGCTGATTCTCTCCGCGCTGCGCAACGGTGCCTGCGTTGTCACCGGCAACAAGGCTCTGCTCGCCCAGGACGGCCCCACCCTCTACGAAGAGGCCGACAAGGCCGGCGTGCAGCTGTCCTACGAAGCCGCCGTGGCCGGTGCCATCCCCATCCTGCGCCCCATCCGGGACAGCCTGGCCGGTGACCGCATCACCCGGGTGCTGGGCATTGTCAATGGCACCACTAACTTCATCCTGGACCAGATGGACTCAACCGGCGCCCAGTTCGCGGACGCCCTCGCCGAAGCCCAGCGCCTCGGTTACGCGGAAGCAGACCCCACCGCCGACGTCGAAGGCCAGGATGCCGCAGCCAAGGCCGCCATCCTGGCCTCGCTGTCTTTCCACACACGCTTCGCCCTGGAGAACGTCCACTGCGAGGGCATCACCTCCGTCAGCGCCGCCGACATCGCCGCGGCCAAGGACGCCGGTTTTGTCATCAAACTGCTGGCCATCGCCGAAAAGCTCACCGATGCCGACGGCGGAGAAGGCGTCTCCGTGCGCGTGCACCCCACGCTGCTGCCGCGCGAGCACCCGCTGGCCGCCGTCCGTGGCGCGTTCAACGCGGTCTTTATTGAGGCGGAAAACGCCGGCGAGCTGATGTTCTACGGCCAGGGTGCCGGCGGAACTCCGACGGCATCTGCCGTGCTGGGTGACCTCGTTTCGGCCGCCCGCCGCATTGTGCTGGGTGGTCCCGGCCGCACGGAGACCACCACGGGCCACGTCCCCGCGCTGCCCATCGACGCGGTCATGACCAGCTACTACATCGGCCTGGATGTGGCTGACCAGCCCGGCGTGCTGGCCCGGATCGCTCAGCTCTTTGCGGAGCATGGCGTGTCCATCGAAATCATGCGGCAGACCATCCACCGGGACGCAGAGTCCAACGTGGAGTCGGCCGAATTGCGGATCGTTACGCACCGCGCATCAGAGGCTGCCCTCGCAGCCACCGTCGAGGCCGTCAAAGGCCTGGACGTCATCAATTCAGTAACATCCGTTCTGCGGGTAGAAGGAGTCTAAGTGGCTCACCAATGGCGCGGCGTTATCCGCGAATACGCTGACCGGCTGCCTGTCACGGAGTCCACCCGGGTCATCACGCTGGGCGAGGGCGGCACTCCGCTGGTCCACGCGCAGAAGCTTTCCGAGCTCACGGGTTCCACCGTGTACCTGAAGGTCGAGGGGATGAACCCCACCGGTTCCTTCAAGGACCGCGGCATGACCATGGCCATGACGGCCGCTGTTGCGTCCGGTGCAAAGGCAGTCGTGTGCGCGTCCACCGGCAACACCTCAGCTTCTGCAGCGGCGTACGCCACGGCAGCGGGACTGAAATGCGCGGTGCTGGTCCCCGAAGGCAAGATCTCCATGGGCAAGCTGAGCCAGGCCATCGCGCACGGCGCCACGCTGCTCCAGGTGGACGGCAACTTCGATAACTGCCTGGACATTGCACGGAAGCTGGGGGAGTCCTACCCGGTGTTCCTGGTCAACTCCGTCAACCCGGCCCGCATCCAGGGCCAGAAGACGGGCGCGTTTGAGATTGTCGATTCGCTCGGCGATGCTCCGGACATCCACGTCCTGCCCGTCGGCAACGCCGGCAACATCACCGCGTACTGGAAGGGCTACAAGGAATACTCGGCGCCGTTCGAATCCGAAACAGCCGGTACCCTGCCCGCCGTGTCCACTAAAACCCCCCAGATGTGGGGCTTCCAGGCAGCCGGCGCGGCACCGTTCGTCGCGGGGCACCCCATCACGGAGCCGGACACCATTGCCACGGCCATCCGGATCGGCAACCCGGCATCCTGGGACGGTGCCATCGCGGCCCGCGACGAGTCCGGCGGATTCATCGATGCCGTGACTGATGAGCAGATCCTGGATGCCCACCGCTGGCTGTCCGCCCGCGAAGGCGTTTTTGTGGAGCCCGGCTCTGCCGCCGGGGTGGCCGGCCTGCTCAAGAAGCACGCCGCCGGTGAAGTTCCTGCCGGCAAGACGATCGTCATCACCGTTACCGGCCACGGCCTCAAGGACCCCCAGTGGGCCCTCCGGACCGAGGACGGCAGCGAAGTGCAGCCCGTCAAGGTCTCCAACGACGTCGTGACCGTCGCAGCTGAACTGGGACTGGAAGAAAAGTAGCCTTGGAAACCACCTCGACCACCGCCGTTGACCTGCCCGTCATCGAGGCAGGACAGCGTGTCACCGTCAGGGTCCCGGCCACCAGTGCCAATCTTGGACCGGGTTACGACAGCCTGGGCCTCGCCCTGGCGTTGCACGACACCCTGACGGTGGAAAGCCTCGAAACCGCTGAGCTCCTGTTCGAGCTCAGCGGCGAGGGGGCGGACAGCCTGCCGCGCGACGCCAGCCACCTCGTGGTCCGGGCCATGGAGGCCGCCTTTTTCCGGCTTGGTTACCGCCACGGCGGACTCAGGATCACGGCGACGAACGTCAACCCCCACGGCCGCGGCCTGGGATCATCGGCATCGGCCGTGGTGGCGGCCGTCTCGGCTGCCAACGCCATGGTGCCAGAAGCGGCGCGTCGCGGGCGGGACTGGATCCTGCAGCTGACCAGCGAGATGGAAGGCCATCCGGACAACGTCGCGCCCGCGATTTTCGGCGGACTGGCGCTGTCATGGCAGGACGGTGAGCAGTACAGGAGCACATGCGCCACCGTTGTTGGTTCGGTCGTCCCCATCGTGGCTGTCCCGGATTTTGAACTGTCCACCGAGGCCGCGCGCGCCCTGCTGCCGGCGTCTGTGGGACATCATGCCGCGGCCATGAACTCCGGCCGGGCTGCGCTGCTGATCCATGCACTGACCCGGAAGCCCGAGTTTCTGCACGCCGGCACCGAGGATTACCTTCACCAGAGCTACCGCGCCGAGGCAATGCGCCCCAGTGCGGCCCTGATCAGGGCACTGCGCAACGCCGGCCACGCGGCAGTGGTGTCGGGTGCCGGGCCTACAGTCCTGGTTCTCGCGGACGGCGACGCCGACGCCGCCGAGGTGCTTGGGTTTATTGAGTCCTTTACTGAGGCGAACACGCCGGGCATCGGCTGGCGCGTCCTGAAGCTGGCAGTGGACGTCGAAGGTGCTAAGGTGGACTTGCACCGGCGGTAATCCCGCCTATCTGATCGGCAACTGCATTCAGTTGTTAGTGATCTCCTACTGCGAAATATTTTCCGGTGCCGCCTGCTTGGTCTGTCGCAGGAATCTGCAGCTGAATTGTCTGCCCCTGAACCGTCAGTCCGGCGCCCCGCCATTAATCGGTGCGTGAGGTGAATCAGTATCCGGCCCTGCTGGCCGAAATCCAACCGGCAAGACCGAAAATGTCGGCTGCAGATCTGAACTGCAGCCCAGATCAAAATCATCGCGTCCAGCTCCCAGTCTGGACGCCGTCGAGGGGGAAGGATCCTTCGTGACCGAAACCACTGAGCTGTCTTCAGCTGTGGAACCATCAACTTCTGCTGCCGGATCGTCAACGGCCGCACCCGCCAAGAGCAGTGGCCTCGCCGGCCTTAAGCTCGCCCAGCTGCAGGCACTTGCCAGCCAGCTGGGGATTTCCGGTGGATCCCGCATGCGTAAGGGGGATCTGGTGACCGCCATTTCCGCCCATCGTGCAGGCACGTCAGCCAGCAAGGCTCCGGCCAAGGCTGCCGAAAAGGCGACCGAAAACCACGTGGCGCCGGCCGCCGCCGCACCGGTGGCTGCCGCAAGCGAAACCTCGGGGGCTCCGGCCGCTGAGGGGACCCGTGCACGTGGCCGTGGACGCAGCCGCCGCGCTGTCAGCGACGGAGTAGTTACGGCACCCGCCGCGGCAGCTGCCGTCGAAGCTCCGGCCGCTGCACCCGCTGAGGCTCCGGCGTCGGCGCCCGTCGAGGCCGCCGCTGAAGGGGAACGCCGCCAGCCGCGTACCCGCAACCGCCGCCGCGGCGATGCGGCAGGCACGTCAACGCAGGCAGAAGAAACTGAGGCTCCGGCCGAGCAGCCCGCCGCTGAACAGCGCCAGGCTGATCGCACCGAAACGCAGCGTGCCGATTCCCAGGCTACCGAAGCAGGCGACGTCCAGCGTGCTGAACGCCGTGAGAGCGGCCGCACCCGTGGCGCCCGTGACACCGCAGCCCGGGACACCACCGCCCGTGAAACCTCTGCCCGCGAGAGCACGTCTCGTGACACCAGCGCCCGCGAGACCACCGATGGTGGCCGCGACAACGCAGGCAGCCGCGACGCCGGCCAGCGTGATGGTGCCCGCCGCGATGACAACCGCGATAACACCCGCGACAACGCTCGCGATGGCGACGACGCTGACGGCGGAAGCCGCCGGAACCGCCGCAACCGCAGGGACCGGAACGATCGCAATGACCGCTCCGGTGGCGGCCAGGACAGCCGGGACAACTCCCGCAACGACCGTAACGACCGTTTCCGCGACCGGAACGACCGCCGTCGGGGACGCACCCAGGGACCGGACGTCGACGACGTCGAGGTCACTGAGGACGACGTCTTGCTGCCCGTCGCCGGCATCCTGGACGTGCTGGAGAACTACGCGTTCATCCGCACGTCCGGCTACCTGCCGGGCCCGAACGACGTCTACGTCTCGCTGGCGCAGGTCAAGAAATACAACTTGCGCAAGGGCGACGCCTGCGTCGGTGCCATTCGTGCTCCGCGCGAAGGCGAAGACCGGAGCCAGCAGACCGCACGCCAGAAGTTCAACGCCCTGGTCCGTGTCACGTCCGTCAACGGAAAGACGCCGGAAGAGCTCAAGGACCGCGTCGAATTCGCCAAGCTGGTTCCGCTGTACCCGTCCGAGCGCCTGCGCCTCGAGACGGATCCCAAGAAGATCGGCCCCCGCGTCATCGACCTGGTTGCCCCGATCGGCAAGGGCCAGCGCGGTCTGATCGTCTCCCCGCCGAAGGCCGGCAAGACGCTCATCCTGCAGTCCATCGCCAACGCCATCACCATCAATAATCCTGAAGTCCACCTCATGATGGTGCTCGTTGACGAGCGTCCCGAAGAAGTCACGGACATGCAGCGCACGGTCAAGGGTGAGGTCATTGCTTCTACCTTCGACCGTCCCGCCGATGACCACACCACCGTTGCCGAGCTCTCCATCGAACGCGCCAAGCGCCTCGTGGAAATGGGCATGGACGTGGTGGTCCTCCTGGACTCCATGACCCGCCTGGGCCGCGCCTACAACCTGGCAGCACCGGCCTCCGGCCGAATCCTGTCCGGTGGTGTCGACTCCGCCGCGCTGTACCCGCCGAAGCGTTTCTTCGGTGCAGCCCGCAACATCGAAAACGGCGGCTCGCTGACCATCCTGGCAACCGCTCTCGTGGAGACCGGTTCCAAGATGGACGAGGTCATCTTCGAAGAGTTCAAGGGCACCGGCAACATGGAGCTCCGCCTTTCCCGCCAGCTGGCGGACAAGCGCATCTTCCCGGCTGTGGATGTCAACGCGTCCGGCACACGCCGCGAAGAGAACCTGCTTTCCCCCGAGGAAGTCAAGATCATGTGGAAGCTGCGCCGCGTCCTTTCCGGACTCGAAACGCAGCAGAGCCTTGAACTGCTGACCAACAAGATCCGGGAGACCGGGAGCAACGTCGAGTTCCTCATGCAGGTCCAGAAGACAACGCTTGGTGCGAAGTCGGATAACGACAAGTAGCTGCGCTCACCGCTCAAAATATGCCGGCCTGGTGGCCGGCATATTTTGGGCGGTTCGTCGTTAAGTCCCATGAAACTAGACTTGTAAAAGTCGAAAGAGGTTTTGAAATGTTTGAGTCCGTACAGGGCCTGCTTGATGAGCATGATGCTATCCAGGCGCAGCTTGGTGACCCTGCTGTTTATGCTGACCAGCGGCTGGCCCGGAAGCTGGGGCGGCGGTCCGCGCAGCTCAATGGCATCGTGGAGGCATACAACAAGTGGCATGCCCTGGAGGACGACCTCGCCGCGGCCAGGGAAATGGCCTCGGAGGACCCTGAATTTGCTGCCGAAGTTCCCGTGCTGGAGGCAGCGCTGGAGCAGGCTTCCGCGAAGCTGCGCAGGCTCCTCATCCCGCGGGATCCTGACGACGCCCGCAACGTGATCCTCGAGGTCAAGGGCGGTGAAGGTGGCGACGAAGCCGCACTGTTCGCCGGCGACCTCCTGCGGATGTACACACGGTACGCGGAATCCCGCGGCTGGAAGACTGAACTCATCTCAGCCAACGAATCCGATCTCGGTGGCTACAAGGACGTCCAGATGGCCGTCAAGGGCAGCTCGAACGATCCCGCCGAAGGTGTCTACGCACGGCTCAAGTTCGAAGGCGGCGTCCACCGTGTTCAGCGTGTGCCCGTCACGGAATCCCAAGGCCGCATCCACACCTCTGCCGCCGGTGTCCTGGTCCTCCCCGAGGTCGATGAGCCCGAAGAGCTGGACATCAACCAGAACGATCTCAAGATCGACGTCTACCGATCTTCGGGTCCCGGTGGCCAGTCCGTGAACACCACGGACTCCGCTGTCCGTATCACCCACCTCCCCACCGGCATCGTGGTGGCCATGCAGAACGAGAAATCCCAGCTGCAGAACCGCGAAGCAGGCATGCGCGTGCTCCGTGCCCGAATCCTTGCGCACCAGCAGGAAATCATCGACGCCGAGAACTCTGCCCAGCGTAAGTCCCAGATCCGCACCATGGACCGTTCCGAGCGCATCCGCACGTACAACTACCCGGAAAACCGGATAGCGGACCACCGCACCGGCTATAAGGCATACAACCTGGACCAGGTCATGAACGGTGACCTGGAACCGGTCATTCAGTCCGCCATCGAGATGGACGAACAGGCACGCCTGGACGCCATCGGCGACTAGCCCGGGCGCCATGACACTCGGGTCGGAGCAGTCCCTCGCGGCTGCCGTTAGCGAGGCCACGGCGATCCTCCAGGATGCCGGGGTCCCCAGCCCCCGCATCGACGCGGAACTTCTGGCGGAGCATCTGCTCGGCGTAGGGCTCGGCAGGCTGCGGGCGATGATGCTGGGGGACACTAAGGCGCCCGATGGCTATGCCGGGCTTGTTGCTGAACGGGCCCAGCGGATCCCGCTGCAGCACATCACCGGCGTGGCTCACTTCCGGTATCTGGAGCTTGCGGTCGGGCCCGGCGTTTTTATACCCCGGCCGGAAACAGAGTCCGTGGTGCAGTTGGTCATCGACCACGTCCAGGGCATGGTGCACCCGCGGATTGTCGATCTGGGCACGGGCTCGGGCGCGATTGCCGGCTCCATCGCCCACGAAGTGCCCGGCGCCGAAGTCCACGCCGTGGAGTACAGCCCGTTCGCGCACGCGTGGGCAGCCAGGAACCTGGCGCCGTTGGGCGTCAAGCTGATCCTGGGGGACCTCCGCGACGCGCTGCCGGAACTTAACGGAACCTTCGACGTCGTAATCTCCAACCCGCCCTATATTCCCGCCGAAGCCATCCCGAATGAACCCGAAGTTGCCCTGCACGATCCTCCCGAAGCCCTGTACGGCGGGGGAGCGGACGGCATGGAGCTTCCGACGGCGGCGGCCGCCTCGGCTGCCCGGCTGCTGGTTCGCGGCGGCTACTTCGTAATGGAACACGCGGAAGTCCAGGCCGGCTGGATCGCCGGCATGATGCAGCGGACGGGTGTCTGGTCGGAGATCACCACGCACTTGGACCTCAACGGCAAAGAACGCGCCACCAGCGCTGTCCTTGCCGGTCCGCACCACGAGTGATGAAAGAATAGGCCAGTGACCACAACCTACAACTGCACGTCAGAGGATCAGCGCGCCCTTGGCCTGGAGCATGCCCAGCGTGCCATCAGCGAGAAGAAGTGCGTGGTGTTCCCCACAGACACGGTCTACGGCATTGCCGCCGATGCCTTTTCGCCGCAGGCCGTCACCATGCTGTTGGCCTCCAAAGGACGCAGCCGCACCATGCCGCCGCCGGTTCTGATTCCCCGAATCAATGCCCTGGACGGGCTGGCCACGGATATTTCCGCTGATGCCCGCAAACTCGCCGAGGCGTTTTGGCCGGGGGGCCTGACCCTGATCCTGCACGCCCAGCCGTCACTGGACTGGGACCTGGGCGAGACCAAGGGAACGGTGGCCTTGCGCATGCCCGCCGACGAAGTTGCCCAGGAACTCCTGACACTGACGGGTCCGCTGGCTGTGTCCTCCGCGAACCGGACCGGCCAGCCGCCGGCGCAGACCGCCGCTGAGGCACGAGCCCAGCTCGCGGAGTCCGTGGAGGTCTACCTCGAAGGCGGTTTCCGGCCGGTGGAAGGAACTGACGCCGTGCCCTCTACGATTGTGGACGCCACCGGTCCGCTCCTGCGAGTGGTGCGCAACGGCGCCGTGTCCCTGGAACAGCTGAGGGAGCAGGTTCCGGGCGTATTGGGCCTGGGCGAAATTCCGATGGCTGAGCCCGAGGAAGCAACTGAAGAAGTCGAATCAAACGTCGAATCTGACGCCGAACGTGCCGCATCTGATGCGCCTGCCCCTGAAACATCTGTCGACGGGCCGGCCGCACCGGTCCGGGAGACTGACGGGTGAGCCTGGCACGCCAGAACATCCCTGTCCTCGGCGTCGATGCCACTCCGCTGACGGTGGACGGACTGGTTGTGGTGCTCTCCGGGTTTGTCGACGACGGGACCCGGCGCACCGTCGTCGGACATAACCTGCACAGCGTGACGCTGACCCATTCCAACGCAGGATTCCGCGCTCTGTACGAGAACAGCGACGTCGTGCTCCTGGACGGTGCACCGGTGCTGTGGTTGTGGGGCAGGACTGGAAACGCTGTCAGCCCGCTGATGGAGTACCGGCTGGGGTCCACCGACTGGCTGCCGTCCCTGGGTCGGGTGGACGGCCTTGAACGGATCGCCGTGGTCGGCGCCGGCACGGAGGCCAACGCCAAAGCGGTCACACAGATCCAGGGCATTGCCCCGGCCGCCACCGTGACAGGGTTCCCTGGCGAAGGCTGGAACGACGACGTCGAAACCGCCGCGGTGGGCTGGCTCGCGGAGCATCAACCCCAGCTCGTCCTGCTCGGGCTGGGCATGCCCCTCCAGGAATCAGTGCTGCAGCGCCGCCTGGATATGCTCCCGCCGGCCATCTACTGCACGGTGGGCGGCGCCATCGAGCAGCTGGCGGGCGTGCAAAAACTGGCACCGCGCTGGCTGGGAAGGCTCGGGCTGGAGTGGGCGTGGCGCCTACTGCTGCATCCGCGCCGGGTTGCGTACCGCGTTTTCGGCGAGCCGTGGGTACTCCTGTGGCTCCTGGCCCGCCGACGCCTCCGGGGCCACGCCTAGAACTTCTGGTCCTCCAGCGGCGCGAACCCCTTGGCCCGGAGTCCCGTTGTGAAGGACCTTGCCCAGGACAGGAAACCGGGAAGGTCACGGCGTTGCGCAAAGTAGCCTACGTAACCACCCACGTCCGCCACGAACGACTTGACCCGGAAGTAGCGGCGGATCAGGTAGCCGCGGTTCCGGTAGTAGTAGTAGCGCTTGAAGGCAGAGTCCGGGACGATCACATGCCAGCGGGCACCAAAGACGTGCCGCGTCTCGTCGAACGCATGGGGGTGGGTAATGGCGGTGGTGGTCACCGTGCCGAACCGGATGCGCGCCTTGCGCAGGCGGATGGTGAAGTCCACCTCGTCGCCGCGGATAAAGAGGCGCATGTCCGGCAGGCCCACTTTGAAAAACACGTCGGACCGGATCAAGGCACCGTTGAAGAAGTGCCCGTCGTTCGGAAGGAAGCCCACTTTTTCCAGTTCGGCCCGGTCATGGGTGACCCTTCCGTCCAGCCGGAAAAAGAAGGAAAGCCGGTCGGGATCGCCCGGCGCCACCACCAGCGGGACGACGGCTTCAAGGTCACGCGCTTCAGCCTCACGGAGCAGCGTGGCGAGGCATTCAGGATCTGCCGGCTCGGCGTCGTCGTCCATCATCCAGATCCATTTGGCACCGGTGGCCACTGCCTTCAACGCGGCGAGGGCAAAGCCGCCTGCCCCTCCGAGGTTCGCCTCGGAGCGGACGTAATCGACGTTCGCGTGCCGCGCGGCGACATCACGGGCAGGATCCGAACCGCCGTCGACGAGGCAGATGGTGTCTACCGCCGCAGACTGCGCATTCACGGCGTCCAGCAGGACGGACAGCTCTTTATGACGGTTAAATGTCACGGCGGCAACTGCAACCCGGACGGTCATTGGGGATTCCTTTCAGCATGGCCTTCAGGGGATTCCCCGCTCGCAATGCGCCACTGTGGCGCGAAGCCATGGAGCTATTGACGCTAGTATCTTGACTAGAGTCCACTGTAATACAGCCCTGTCAGGCACCAAGCACTGCCTGCTGTCCGCCCGGCGACGGAGTAGTTTCATTTATCGAAAGTCAGATCCCCGGCCAGTGAGCCCATCGATCGAGGACCACCTGTTCGGGCTGCTGTCCATGCCTGTGCGCACCCGCTGGGTTGCGCCGCACACCGACGAAATGGCCGCTCTCGCATGATCATGTACCTCCTGATGGGGCTGACGGCTGCCATGGTTTCCTACGGGGCCACATGGGTTGCCAGGGTCATCGGCAACCGGCTCGAACTCCATGCCCCCATCCGCAGCCGAGACATGCATTCGACGCCGGTATCCCGGCTGGGCGGGGTGGCCATTTTTCTTGGCGTGCTGGTGGCCCTCGTCGTGGCCAGCCAGTCCTTCTTCGTCAAGGACATATACCGGAACAACTTCTCGCCATGGGGCGTCTTGGCGGGCGCGGCGCTGATCGTGCTCGTGGGGATCGCGGACGACCTCCTGGACATCCGGTGGTGGGTCAAACTCATCGGCCAGAGCGCCGCCGCCATGGTGGTGGCCATCTGGGGAGTCCGGATGACCATTGTCCCGTGGATTCCGGAGCCGATCTACCTGGAGAACGAAGCGCTCCGGGTGGTGCTGACGGCCGGTCTCATAGTCACCACCATGAACGCCTTCAACTTCATTGACGGCCTCGACGGGCTGGCCGCCGGCGTGGCCATCATCGGTGGAACTGCCTTCTTCTTCACGGCATACTGGGTGCACCGAAACGCCACTCTGTTGGACTACTCAGACCTGGCCACGCTCCTCACCGCCGTGGTGGTGGGCAGCTGCATCGGTTTCCTGCCGCACAACTGGTTCCCCTCCAAGATCTTTATGGGCGATTCCGGGGCCATGTTGCTCGGACTGCTGATGGCCTCGGCGGGCATCGTCTCCACCGGTCAGATCACGTCCGGTCTGTACGACCGCGCCAACGGTATCTCCACCGTCATTCCGATCCTCCTGCCGTTCGCCGTGCTGTTCCTGCCACTGCTTGACCTGGGCCTCGCCGTGGTCCGCCGGACGGCGCGGGGACGTTCACCGTGGTCCGCAGACCGCGGGCACCTCCACCACAAGCTGCTGGATATCGGCTACTCGCACCGGACGGCCGTGATCCTGATGTACCTCTGGACCGCCATCCTGTCCTTCGGGGGATTGGCTTTTGCCGTCTTCCCTTGGCAAGTTGTCTTGGCCGCGGACATCTTCGCCACGCTGGTCATGGGCCTGATCACGGCCTGGCCCTACCTGCGCCGCCACAGCGACCAGTCGCCGGCGTAACAGCGTTCGGATATATTTCTATCTCGTGTAGAATTTGAGGGCAGCCCAAGCTGCCCCGCCAAACCAGCCCCAGGGCGCCGACGATTGGGATCTTATGACCTCCAACGCCGAATCCGGACGTGCGTCCGGCAGCGGACCCGTTGGTGTTTCCGGTCCCACGCGGTCTTTGTGGCTTCGCCTCCTCGCGCTCAGTTCAGCTGCCGGTGCAGGGGCGCTGATCCTGGCGGGCATCCCGGCTGTGATCCTGAACGGCCCCAGCGGCGTCCTGTCCAGTACTTTGGGCGGCCTCCTGGTGATGCTCTTCTTCGCCATCAGTCTTCTCGTGGGCCACTTTGTGGGGCGCAACAACCCCTCCGGTGCCATCGGAATGTTCGCGGCCACCTACTTTGTCAAGGTCGTGGGTTTCGCGGTTGTCCTGTTTGTGATCGGAGCACCTGCCTGGCTTCACGACCGATGGTTCCTGATTGGTGCCGTTGCCACTGTTGTCTTCTGGCAGGCTGCCGAAATCTATGGCTTCAGCAAGGCGCGCCTGCAGATTTACAACGACCCCGAGCCCAAGGAGCCGAACGATGCCTGATCGGAAACGAACAGCGAAAAACGGTTCCTCCGTGCCCAAGAACGCTGCGCCCACGCCGGGGGTGTCAGCCGAAAACAACGACGGCGGATACAACGCCGGAATGGCCGTCTTTAGCTACATTATTGGCGGAATCATCGTCTGGAGTTTGATAGGGTGGGGTCTGGATTATCTGTGGGGAACCCGCTGGATCGTGCTCGCAGGCGCTCTGCTTGGAGCTCTCGGAGGTTTCTATCTTTCCCACATGCATGGCCTTACCAGTTCCAGAACCACGGCAGGTAAGAGCGGCGCAGACAGCGGCCCGTCCGCGGACGGAAACACAAATGCCAAATAATTGCACAGGGGGAGCTGCGGAGCACAATTCCGCGGGTCCTCGACCAACGCCCAATGATGGACACTGCAGAGAGGAAACGCGTTGATCGCGCTTGCGCTCCCGGCCCAAGATTCAGGAGAGTTCAATCCTCCTGGAATTGAAGAAATGCACCTGCCGGCAATCCTGCCGTGGGGGGTGGCTGACGGATTCTCCAAGCAGATGCTGCTGGTAATCCTGTCGGTCGTCATTATCGCCACATTCTTTCTGCTAGCTGCGCGGAAGCAGCAGCTTGTTCCCGGCAAGCTCCAGTTCGCTGGTGAAATGGCTTATGGCTTTGTCCGAAACGGCATTGCAAAAGACATTATCGGCGGTAAAGATTTCATGAAGTATGTCCCGCTGTTGTTCAGCCTTTTCTTCTTCATTCTGGTGAACAACATCTACGGCGCCATTCCCGTGATCCAGCTCCCAAGCTTCTCGCACGTTGGCGGCGCCTATGTCCTCGCGGGCATTGTGTACGTCACCTGGATTGCCATCGGCATCAAGAAGAACGGCCTGAAGTATTTCAAGCTGGCCACCGTGCCGTCCGGCGTTCCGGTCTACATTCTCCCGATTGTGATCCCGATCGAGATCATCTCGAACTTCCTGGTCCGGCCGGTCACACACAGCCTCCGTCTCTTTGCCACCATGCTGGCAGGACACTTGATCGTCATGATCGCCGGTTCCGGCATTGAGTTCCTGGTGATGCAGGAGAACATCCTGCTCAAGGGAACCTCCCTTCTGGTCATCGCCGGCGCAGTTGCCATGTACATGCTGGAAGCACTGATCATGGCCCTGCAGGCCTACGTCTTCACGCTGCTGACCGCCATTTACATCGAAGGCGCCCTGCACGCGGACAGCCACTAGGCACCCACAAACTTCCCCTCACGGGGATGAAGCAACCCAAACAACCTGCCACATAGATGGCATCTTGAAAGGAAGAAAAATGGAAGGCACCATCAACGGCTCCCTCAACCTCATCGGCTACGGACTGTCCGCAATCGGCGGTGGTATCGGTGTTGGCCTCGTGTTCGCTGCTTACATCAACGGCGTGGCACGTCAGCCGGAAGCCCAGCGCGTCCTGCAGCCGATCGCATTCCTCGGCCTCGCGCTGACTGAAGCCCTCGCCATCCTCGGCCTGGTCTTCGCTTTCGTTCTCTAGTCTGACTTCAGAACCAAGCGAACATCCAGAACCGAGTAGATAAGGACGGGTGAATTATGTATCAAACGATCATCTCAGCCGCCGTGGAAGGCGCCGAGGCGACCAACCCGCTCGTTCCCAACGTCTGGGAAATGGGCGTCGTTCTCGCCGGCTTTGCTGTCCTCATGTACATCGTGGTCAAGTTCGTTGTCCCGATGTTCGAGAAGACGTTTGCAGAGCGTGCCGAGGCCATTGAAGGTGGCATTGCCAAGGCAGAAAAGGCGCAGGCAGAGGCTTCTGCAGCACTCGAAGAGTACAAGCAGCAGCTGACCGATGCCCGTGCCGAGGCCAACCGCATCCGCGAGGAAGCCCGTGCTGAAGGCGCCCAGATCCTTGCAGATCTGAAGGAAAAGGCTGCCGCTGAGTCTGCCCGCATCACGGCACAGGCACACGTGCAGATCGAATCGGAGCGCCAGGCCGCAGTTGTGTCTCTGCGCTCCGAGGTAGGCACGCTGGCCACCACGCTGGCAGGCCGCATCGTTGGCGAAGCACTCAACGATGACGAGCGTTCTGCCCGTGTCGTTGACCGCTTCCTGGCAGATCTGGAGAACCAGAACGCAGGTGCAGCTAAGTAATGTCAGGTGTATCGAGCGAATCGCTGACCACGGCGCTGACCCAACTGGAAGCAAAGCTTCCGGTGGCCTCGCTGCAGTTGGCTAAGGAACTCTTCGGAATCCTGGGAACGGTGGATAGCTCGGCTGGCTTGCGCCGCGCCCTGACTGACCCGTCCCGCACCGGTGCCGAAAAGTCGGCGCTTGTCAGGCAGCTTGTTGGCGGAAAAGTCTCCGCTGAGGCTGCGGACATCGCGGGCGGACTGGCCAGTTCACGCTGGGCATCGGCCCGAGATATCGGCGATGCACTCGAGACGCTTGCCGCAACGGTGGTTATCGCCGTTGCTGAAAACAAGTCGGCCGTTTCTGCCTCCGGAATCTCTGGGCTGGAAGAGCTGGAGAACGATCTGTTCTCCTTCAACCAGGCCGTTGCCTCCAACCATGAGGTACAACGTGCTCTGTCGGAGCCGCAGGCCAGTGCTGCAGCGAAGACCGGGTTGGCGAGGAAGCTGAATCCCGGCGCAGGCGAGGAAGCAAACGTCCTCATTGCGCAGGCGGTTGCCCAGCCCCGCGGCATCAAGCCGACCAGGTTGGTGGCCCGGTTTGCCGAGCTGGCAGCCAAGCGGCAGCAGCGCTGGATTGCAACGGTCAGCGTCACCCGTTCCTTGACGGAAACGCAGTTCGCCCGCCTCCAGTCAGGGCTTAATTCCCTGTACGGTCGCGAGCTCAAGATCAACATCACCGTTGATCCTGAACTGATCGGTGGAATCCGCGTCCAGGTCGGTGACGAAGTGCTTGACGCTTCGGTTATCACCCGGCTGGGTCAGCTTCACCGCCAACTGGCCGGTTAGCCGGACAAGCACAACTTAACGAAACGAAACCCCCGGTCATCGTGAGCAACGATGATCACGAAAACAGGAGAGCAGGGACTGCAGATGGCCGAATTGACCATCAACGCCGACGACGTCCGTAATGCGTTGAACGAGTTCGCGGCGTCCTACGAACCCGGAAACGCAGAGCGCGTAGAGGTTGGCCGTGTAACAACCGCAGGTGACGGCATCGCCCGTGTTGAGGGCCTTCCCTCGGTCATGGCGAACGAGCTGCTTCGCTTTGAAGACGGCACCCTGGGCCTGGCCCAGAACCTTGACGTCCGCGAGATCGGTGTCATCGTACTCGGTGACTTCACCGGAATCGAAGAGGGCCAGGAAGTCCACCGTACGGGTCAGGTTCTGTCCGTACCGGTAGGCGACGCCTTCCTCGGACGTGTGGTTGACCCCTTGGGCCAGCCCATCGACGACCTCGGCGAGATCAAGGCCGAAACCACCCGTGCACTGGAACTCCAGGCGCCCGGCGTGACCCAGCGTAAGTCGGTCCACGAGCCGATGCAGACCGGTCTGAAGGCTATCGACGCCATGATCCCCATCGGCCGCGGCCAGCGTCAGCTGATCATCGGTGACCGCCAGACCGGCAAGTCGGCAATCGCGATCGACACCATCATCAACCAGAAGGCCAACTGGGCTTCCGGTGACGTGACCAAGCAGGTGCGTTGCATCTACGTGGCAATCGGTCAGAAGGCATCCACCATTGCGGCTGTCCGGCAGACCCTTGAGGACAACGGCGCACTGGAATACACCACCATTGTGGCTTCCCCCGCGTCTGACCCCGCAGGCTTCAAGTACCTGGCACCGTACGCCGGTTCGGCCATCGGCCAGCACTGGATGTACGGCGGCAAGCACGTCCTCATCGTGTTTGATGACCTCTCCAAGCAGGCCGAGGCGTACCGTGCAGTGTCACTGCTGCTGCGCCGCCCGCCGGGACGCGAAGCCTACCCGGGCGACGTCTTCTACTTGCACTCCCGCCTGCTGGAGCGTTGTGCCAAGCTCTCTGACGAGCTCGGTGCCGGTTCGATGACCGGCCTGCCGCTCATCGAGACCAAGGCAAACGACGTCTCTGCCTACATCCCGACCAACGTGATCTCCATTACCGATGGCCAGATCTTCCTGCAGTCGGACCTCTTCAACGCCAACCAGCGTCCGGCTGTCGATGTGGGTGTCTCTGTGTCCCGCGTTGGTGGTGCTGCACAGGTCAAGTCCATGAAGAAGGTCTCCGGTACTTTGAAGCTGGAATTGGCCCAGTACCGCGACATGCAGGCTTTCGCCATGTTCGCATCGGACCTCGATGCAGCATCGCGCCAGCAGCTGACCCGTGGTGCCCGCCTGATGGAGCTGCTCAAGCAGGGCCAGTACTCGCCGTTCCCGATCGAGAACCAGGTTGTGTCCATCTGGGCCGGTACCAACGGCTACCTCGACGAGGTTCCGGTTGAGGATATCAACCGCTTTGAGACCGAATTCCTGGAGCACCTCAAGCACAAGTCCTCCATCCTGACCACGCTGGCGCAGACCAACGTTATGGACGATGACACTGCTGAAGCACTGAAGACTGCAATCGTGGCCTTCAAAAAGGGCTTCTTCGGTGAAGGTGACAACCGCCTGGTAGGCGCCGGCCACGAGGAGCACGACGCTATCTCCGAGGGCGACGTTGACCAGGAAAAAATCGTCAAGCAGAAGCGCTAGTTTCGCTGGCAGGGACTGCCGGGACCTTTGAGGTTCCGGCAGTCCCGGCCATCGGGATCTTAGGAAAGGAAAAGTATGGGAGCCCAGATTCGGGTCTACCGCCAGAAGATCAGCTCGACCACGTCGATGCGCAAGATCTTCAAGGCGATGGAACTGATCGCTACCTCGCGCATTGGCAAGGCCCGCGCACGCGTAGCGGCTTCACTGCCTTACGCAAACGCGATTACGCGTGCCGTTTCTGCTGTCGCGAGCCAGAGCGAAATCGACCACCCGTTGGTCACCGAACCGGAGCAGATCCGCCGGGCCGCCGTCCTGGTCATCAGTGCTGACCGCGGCCTTGCCGGTTCCTACTCGGCAAGCGTGCTTAAGCAGGCGGTTGGCCTCAACGAGTTGCTCCGCGGAGAGGGCAAAGAAGTCAAGACGTATGTGATGGGCCGCAAGGCGCAGGCGTACTTTGACTTCCGCACCCTTCCTTACGAGCGGGTGTGGACCGGCAACACCGATGCGCCCGAGTTTGAAACTGCACGTGAAGTCGGCGCGGCACTGCTCGAAGCCTTCGCGACAGACTATGAAGAGGGCGGCGTGGACGAGATCCATGTCGTTTACACCCGTTTCAAGTCCATGGTGATGCAGGAGCCGACGGTTATCCGTCTGCTTCCGCTCGAGGTTGTTGAAGAGCAGGCGGCGTCCGAGTCGGACCTCCTGCCGCTCTACGAATTCGAGCCGGAGGCGGAGCAGGTCCTTGATGCGCTGCTGCCGCGGTACATCGAGTCACGCATTTTTGCCGCCATGTTGCAGGCCGCAGCTTCCGAGCTTGCAGCCCGCCAGCGGGCGATGAAGTCTGCCGGCGACAACGCCACGGACCTTATCAAGAAGTACACGCGTCTGCGCAACACAGCCCGACAGGCTGAAATTACGCAGGAGCTTTCTGAAATCGTTGCCGGTGCCGACGCCTTGAACGCGTCCTAGCCCGGTCCGGTCCAGCTGTACCTGCACTAAAGAACAAACTTAACCCCACGCCATCTACTGAGTGAAGTGAGAGAGATGACTGCCACTGCTACCGAACACGTAGCCGCGACGACCGGTGCTACCGGCCGTATTGCACGTGTTATTGGCCCGGTTGTCGACGTCGAATTCCCGGCTGACGCAATCCCCTCGATTTACAACGCACTCACCACCGAGATTACCCTCAACGGTGAGACCAAGACCATCACGTTCGAGGTTGCCCTGCACCTCGGCGACAACGTGATTCGCGCCATCTCCCTGCAGGCAACCGACGGTCTCGTCCGCGGTACCGCTGTGGTGGATACCGGTGCCCCCATCTCCGTGCCCGTCGGCGACGTCGTCAAGGGACACATCTTCAACGTCCTCGGACAGCCGCTTGACGTGACGGAGGCCGAACTCGAGATCACCGAGCGCTGGCCCATCCACCGCAAGGCCCCGGCCTTTGCGACGCTTGAGGGTTCCACCGAGATGATGGAAACCGGCATCAAGGTCATCGACCTTCTCACCCCGTACATCAAGGGTGGAAAGATCGGCCTGTTCGGCGGCGCCGGCGTGGGCAAGACGGTTCTGATCCAGGAAATGATCACCCGTGTGGCCCGTAACTTCGGTGGTACCTCTGTATTCGCAGGTGTTGGCGAGCGTACCCGTGAAGGTAACGACCTCTGGGTTGAAATGGAAGAGGCGGGCGTCCTCAAGGACACCGCCCTTGTATTCGGCCAGATGGATGAGCCGCCGGGAACGCGTCTGCGCGTTGCACTGTCTGCCCTGACCATGGCGGAGTACTTCCGCGATGTGCAGAACCAGGACGTGCTGCTCTTCATCGACAACATCTTCCGCTTCACGCAGGCAGGCTCCGAGGTTTCCACCCTCCTCGGCCGCATGCCGTCGGCCGTGGGCTACCAGCCCAACCTGGCTGACGAGATGGGCCTCCTTCAGGAGCGCATCACGTCCACCAAGGGCCACTCGATCACCTCGATGCAGGCCATCTACGTTCCCGCAGATGACTACACCGACCCGGCCCCGGCGACGACCTTCGCACACCTCGACGCAACCACGGAACTTTCCCGTGAAATTGCTTCCCGTGGTTTGTACCCGGCCGTTGACCCGCTGACGTCGACGTCCCGCATCCTGGACCCGCAGTACATCGGTCAGGACCACTACAACACGGCTGTCCGTGTGAAGCAGATCCTGCAGAAGAACAAGGAACTCCAGGACATCATCGCCATCCTCGGTGTCGACGAACTGTCGGAAGAGGACAAGATCGTTGTGTCGCGTGCACGACGTATCCAGCAGTTCCTCTCCCAGAACACCTACACCGCCAAGCAGTTCACCGGCGTCGAGGGCTCTACCGTCACCATCAAGGACACGGTTGAAGGCTTCACCGCCATCTGCGACGGCGAGCTTGACCACATTGCAGAGCAGGCGTTCTTCAACGTCGGCGGCCTTGACGATGTTGAGCGCCAGTGGGCCAAGATCCAGGAACAGACCAAGTAATATGGCTGAGCTTGAGGTTGAGATTGTCGCAGCGGATCACTTCGTGTGGTCCGGAGCGGCCAAGATGGTCAAGGCCCGCACCAGTGATGGTGAGATCGGAATCCTGCCCGGCCACTCGCCCCTGCTGGCGATCCTGGCCGAAGGTGAACTGGCCATTGAGCCGGTTTCCGGGAACCGCATTGCCGTGGCTGTTGACGGCGGATTCTTCTCCGTCGACAACAACCGCGTGGTGATTGTTGCTGACAACGCCCAACTGGGTGACGCGGCTACTGCTGGGATCCGCTAGCACGACCCTGATGGACGCGCCGACTTTTACGTTCATCGCCTTGGCAATCGTTTTCGGATTGCTGATTTTCGCACTGTGCCTTTCGGGGGTGCGCCGCTTCAATCTGCGGCGCGCCCTGGGCACGGTGGACGCCTCCATTTGCATCGCTGGAAACAGCTGGCAGATGGGGGTTTGTCGTTATCAGGACAACGACCTTGAGTGGTTCCGGCTGCTTTCCCTGAGCGTGCGTCCCAAACACAAGTTCAAACGCAGCTCCCTGGAGCTGCTGGGCCGTCGCAAACCCACCGAGGCCGAGGCTGTGAAGGTCCAGCCGGACGTCGTGATTGTCGAGCTGCGATACGAAGGCCAGGATCTGCGGCTGGCCATGAAATTCGATGCCTACACAGGACTGTCCTCCTGGCTGGAAGCCGGGCCGGTCATCGGCGTGGGTACCTGGCGCTAGCCACGTGGATTGGATTGCTGATATCCGGTTGACCGACGGACCGGTGTACTGGGCCGCGTGGGTCCTTGGTGCCGCCGCCGCACTGTCCCTGATCTGGCGCCCGCGCGCCCTTGGCCGCCGCCGCTGGATCCTCAGTGTTGCCGCCTCAGTGGCTGCTGCAGCCGTCGCAGTGCTCCTCGTCCATTGGGTCCTCATCTATTGGGCCTCGACCTTCCCCGAAGAACTGCCGTTCGACGTCCTGGCGTGGGTGTTTCCCGCTGTGGCCGCACTTCTGCTGGTGGTGCTCCGGCTTCGCACGGCGTCGTGGTGCCGCCGTGCGCTGGATGTGCTTGCCCTCCTGGCAGTGGTGCTGCTGGCCGCGGTGCAGATCAACGCCTATTTCGGCCTCAACCGGACAGTTGCGGACCTGACGGGAACGGCGCTGAGCCGCATCCCGGCCCTGGAACAGGAGCTAATGCGCCAGCCCAACGGCCCGGCAACATCTCTGGACGGATGGAAACCGGCCACTGAGCTCCCTGCCGATGGCGTTCTCCGCACCGCATCCATTTCAGGAACCGCCTCGGGCCTCCAGACCCGCGACTCGTACATCTACTTTCCGCCGGCCTACTTTGCTTCGAACCGTCCCAGCCTTCCGGTGCTGGTTCTGGTGCCCGGCCAGCCCGGCGGTCCCGCCGACTGGCTGACCGGCGGGTCGCTCAGGGCGCGCATGGACACTTTCGCCGCCCGGCACGGGGGAGTGGCGCCCGTTGTTGTGGTGGTTGATCCCAACGGCAGCCAGTCAGCGAACAACCTCTGCATGGACAGCGCCATCGCCAAGGCGGACACGTACCTCGCCGTTGACGTGCCCGCATGGATCTCAGGAATGTTGGACGTGGACACCGATCACCGGCAATGGGCCATCGGCGGTTTCAGCTATGGGGCCACGTGTGCAGTTCAGATGGGCACCCGCCACCCGGAGCTGTACACGGGTGTTCTCGCTTTTTCCAGCGAGAGCGAGCCCGCGCTGGCCAAGGAACGCCAGAAGACCGTTGACGCTGCCTTCCATGGCGACACTGCCGCGTTTGATGCCCAGGTACCGCTGACGCTGTTGAAGGAGCGCAAGTATCCTGGCAGCGTCGCCTACTTCGCGGCCGGGGCCACAGATCCGGAGTTCGTGGCAAATCTGCGGTCTCTGGAGGCAGCCGCCAGCGGCGCAGGTTTCACGGTGGGCTCGGATGTGGTGGCGCACACCGGCCATTCCTGGGACGTCCTGACCCCCGGCATGGGCAACGGACTTGAGTTGCTGGCTGCACACTGGGGCTGGGCGAAATGAGGGAAGCTGGGAAAACCCGTGCGCCGGCGCTGCTCTGGTCGACGGTCGTGCGTCCGGCTGGCGGAAGAATGTGGGGCTATCTGCGGTCGGTGCCGCTGACGCTCACCATCCTCGGTATTTTCCTGCTCGTCGGTGCGGCGACCGGCAGCTTCCTCAGCGGCCCGCCGGAGGAACTTCTTTCCGTCGCGGGCGTCAGCGCCCCTGGCCTGAAGGCCGGCAACTGGTGGGTCCTGGTCACGTCACTGTTCTTTGCCACGAATCCGCTGGCATACCTGGTGGCGTCGCTGATGATCCTGCTGCTGCTTGGCCTGGCCGAGAGGAACCTTGGGTCCCTTCAGACGGCAGCGTTTTTCCTCGGTGGCCAGTTTGCAGCTGTCACCGTCTTTCTGCTCCTGACCCAGTTGGCGAGGTACGCGGGAGACGGCTGGCTGGGGCTGATGGCGGACTACAGCCTGATCGGACCCTACGCCGCTGTCCTGGCGGCTTCGCTCGCCGCGAGCGGCAAGATTGGTCTCCTGTGGCGGCGCCGGTTGCGGACGGCGCTGCTTTCGGTGTCGCTGCTGCTGGTTCTGTACGTGGGGCATGCGGAAACCGTCATCGGCCTGGTAGGTGCCGCGGTGGGTCTCGCAGCCAGCTGGTGGAACCAGGACGACCACGGCCAGCTGCATCCGCCCCGCTTGAGCGGCAGGGAAACCAGGAACCTCCTCGCACTGACTGTGGCTGTGTTCGCCGTGGGCCCCATCCTTACCGCCGTTGCCCGGACTCCCACCGGCCCTCTGGCGCTGCTTCGGGATGTGGTGCTGAACCCCATGCCCACACTCGGGCAACTCGAAGCTAACTGTGGAGCAACAGTGGAGGCATCCTGCCTGGAGATGGGGCGGACGGGCTTTGCCGGCCCCTTCGGCCTCGCTTTGGCAGTAGTACCGGTGGTTCTGCTCCTCATCTGTGCTGACGGAATGCGCCGGGGCCGCCGCATGGCACTGCGCATCACGTTGGCGCTCCAAGTTGCGGTCACGGCGATGGCGGCCGTCTACCTGGCATTGTTCGCGCTGATCCCGCACTACCCCGCGCGTCCTCATACTGCCGCCATGGGTTCGGGCTTTGTTCACATCCTGCCTTTGGTGATCGTCCCACTGCTGCTGGCGGTCCTGCTCTGGGCCAACCGCCTGCAGTTCCGCGTCGAGACAATCCCGGCCGCCCGCCGTCGGCTCCTGGCGGTGGTAGGCGGCGTCTGGCTCCTGCTGGCCGGGAGCTATGCAGTGGTCTGGTTTGCCGCTGGGGGAATGACGCGCGACGGCGGCCTGCTGGGCTTGCTTGCTGAACTCTCCAGGCAGTATCTGCCGGTTCCACTGCCGAATCTCTACCACCGGGTTTTTGCTGAACGGGACGGCCTCGAGTCCCTGATTTTTGGCTACTCCGGACCGGTCTTCTGGCTTGTTGCGTTGGCCGGAGTCTGGTCCGTGCTCCTGGGCCGGCACCATGGGAGTGATTCGGGCCACGATGACAGGGCGGCAGCGCGGACGCTTTTGCACGAGGGCGGCGATTCGCTGTCGTGGATGGCCCTCTGGGAGCCCAACCGGTACTGGTTTAACCCGGATGGACGCGGTGCGGTGGCCTACCAGCTGCACGGCAGTGTTGCCCTGACGCTGGCGGGCCCCTTCGGCGCGGCGGATGCCCGCCAGCAGACCGCAGAAGGGTTTCTCTCGTATTGCGGCAACCGCGCGCTCAGCCCGGCGTTCTACTCGTGCGATGACACGCTGTGGCCACTCCTGCAGGACCGGGGGTTCCAGCGAGTGTCCGTGGCGCAGGAAACCAGGCTGTCCGTCAGGCAACTCGAATTCACCGGCAAGGAATGGCAGAACGTCAGGACTGCGCGCAACCGCGCCGCCAAGATGGGCGTCAAAGCCGTCTGGGGTACCTACCACGGGCTTCCCTCCGCCCTCCGTGCCCGGCTCAGCGAAGTGTCGGAGGAATGGGCGGCGGGCAAATCAGTTCCGGAAATGGGATTCACGCTCGGCGGCATGGACGAGCTGATGGACGACGAAGTGCTCTGCTGCCTCGCCGTGGACGGCGAGGGACACGTGCACGGGGTAACGAGCTGGTTGCCCGTTTACGACGGCGGCACGCTGGTCAGCCGCACGCTCGACGTCATGCGCCGGGGTGCCGACGGATTCCCCGGGGTGATGGAGTTCCTGATTGCGTCGGCAGTCCTGGAGTTGCGCGAATCCGTGGAGGTGATCTCGCTCTCCGGGTCCCCGCTCGCCAGCCGGCCCGGCGACGAAACGCCGGGGGAGCCGGTGCAGGCAGAGAACCTCGTCCGGATCCTCGATGTAGTAGGCCACGCCCTCGAACCGGTCTACGGGTTCCGGTCCCTGGCCGCTTTCAAATCACGCTTCAAACCTGAGTACCGGGCGCTTTACTTGTATTACCAGGATCCTTTGCAGCTGCCGGCGATCGGACGGGCGCTCACCCGAGCCTATTTGCCCGGCCTTTCGCTGCGGCAGGGGGCACGGTTGATTCGGGGCCTGGTGGGCCAGGGAAGCTGATCCTCGCAGCGGCCCGAACAACCTTTGCGACTGGAAAGTCACGGTGTACAAAGAGCCGGTGGACAAAGAAAAGATCCCCGGCATGGATGCCGGGGATCTTCTCTTTGCTGGAGGCCGCGCAGATGGCGGCCGCTGGGCGGGGGACTAGACCAGCGTTACGCCGGTAGCCTGGGGGCCCTTGGCACCCTGGCCGATCTCGAACTGAACGCGCTGGTTCTCGTCGAGGGTCTTGAAGCCACCGGTCTGGATTTCCGAGTAGTGAACGAAGACATCGCCATCGGAATCATCCGGGGTAATGAAGCCGAAGCCCTTTTCAGCGTTGAACCACTTGACGGTTCCCTGTGCCATTTATTTCTCCTCATTATGGAACTTGTCTAAGTCCGGCACACCTCGTGCCGGACTCGGTCACTCCGCGAGAAGAATCCTTCAATGCCGTTCCTGGGAACATGCGCTGCAGGAGCTTCGCGCTCGCAACATGTCTTGCGAGCATGAAAAACACCTACACAAAGACTGATCTAAGAATTTCACGCCGATTCCGTTAGGTCAACGCCCCTGAACTGTCAACACCGCAAATTTTGCCGATAAGACGGATGAATCCCCTTGTCAGCGGCCGAACCCCGGCGCCGGTGCGGAGACCCGGCGTCAGAAAAGCAGTTTGCGGACCTCAGAAAAGCCGGGAGTCGCTGTCGTCCACACCGCGCATTGCATCGTAGTCCAACGTGATGCAGTCGATGCCGCGGTCGTTTGCCAGCACCTTGGCCTGCGGCTTGATCTGCTGGGCAGCGAAGATGCCACGGACCGGGGCCAGCAGCGGGTCCCTGTTCAGGAGTTCAAGGTAGCGGGTGAGCTGCTCCACGCCGTCAATGTCGCCGCGCCGCTTCAGCTCAATGGCCACGGTGGCCCCGCTGGCGTCGCGGGCCAGGATGTCCACCGGGCCGATGGCCGTGAAGTATTCGCGCCGGATGAGTGAAAAGCCCGAGCCGAGGGTCTCAATCTGATCGGCGAGCAGGCGTTGGAGGTCAGCTTCGACGCCGTCCTTGATCAGACCGGGATCCACCCCAAGGTCGTGGGAGGACTCGTGCAGCTGTTCGTGGATGTTAATGATCAGGCGGTCATCGGTTTTGGCAGACTGGACGGTCCACTGTTCCGTGACGCCAAGCTCCAGGTCAATGTCCTCCGGCGAGGACACCCGGAGGGTGGCGGGCGGGCTCATCCAGTTCAGCGGCTTATACGAGCCGCCGTCGGAATGAACCAGCACCGAGCCGTCGGCCTTGACCAGCAGGAGCCGGGTGGCAAGGGGGAGATGGGCTTTGAGCCGGCCAACATAATCAACTGAACATCTGGCTATGACAAGTCGCACGCCTACACACTACCGGGGCTGGGGCAGAATGGAGGCATGCCGCGTTCCAACCGCCCCCGCCGACCTGCCTCCGGAAGGCCGGGCGTAGCTGCCGGAAAGCCGGCCGGCAAGAAGGGCAACAGCGACGTTCCTGAGCTGGATTTGGAGCGGGCACGGGCTGGAATCGCCCGGCGGGAAAGCGCGCCGGACGGCGAGTGGATGGTCAGGACGATGACCGCCAGAAACGCGGAAAAAACCTACATTTGCCCCGGATGCTCCACCGCTGTTGTCCCCGGCATCGCCCACCTGGTGGTGTGGAAAGACGATCATATTTTCGGTGCTGCGGCAAGCCTGGCCGAGCGCCGGCACTGGCACACAAACTGTTGGCTGTCCCGGACCTACCGTTACCGCTGACTCTGAATAGCCCGGGGAACGGCGCCCCGGAAAAGCCGCGTTACAGGCCGGAGCACCGCGACTGGGGACGCCGGGAGTCGCTAAGCTGGCAGGCATGACTTTTGATCCGGCGTCGTACGAATTCAGCCAGCCAACAGGGCCCGCCCCCATCCGCGCGTCAACGGTGCTGCCGGCCCGGCGGGAGAACATCGAGCTGCGCACCGAGGATGGCCACATTCTGGTGGGGGAACTGGCGCTCCCCGAGTCCGGCCCGGTCACTGCGACGTTGATCACCCTGCATCCGCTTCCGACGCACGGCGGTTTTATGGACTCGCACGTGTACCGCAAGGCGTCCTACCGGCTTCCTGCCCTCGCCGGCGTCGCCGTGCTTCGCTTCAACACGCGCGGGACCGGTTCGCCGCGGGGAACCAGCGCGGGTTCCTTCGACGAGGGGATCGGCGAGCGGCAGGACGTTGAGGCGGCGGTGCGTTTCGCCGTCGAACGCCAACTGCCCAACCGCTGGCTGGTGGGCTGGTCCTTCGGTACCGAGCTGGCGCTGATGTACGGTGCCGTTGAGCCGGTGGCCAGCCAAATTGAAGGTGCCGTGCTGCTGTCGCCGCCGCTGCACCGTGCCACCGACGCCCACCTGCGCCTCTGGGCAGACTCCGCCAAGCCGCTCACCGTGCTCGTTCCGGAGCATGACGACTACCTGCAGCCCGAGGCCGCCGCTGAACGCTTCAGCCTGGTGCCGCTGGCCAGAGTGGTGGGGGTGGACGGCGCCAAGCACCTATGGGTGGGCGAAAAGTACGCTTCCCGCGTGCTCAATGAAATCGTGGATGACGTGACGGAAGCAGGCTCCGGTCCCGAGGGCCTGCCGCAGGTGTGGAACGGCCCGGTGGCTACCTCAGCCGCCTAGCACGCTCGCACTGGTTTCTGTCCGTCAGTGCTTGTCCTGGCGGACGATGTAGATCTCCTTGATCAGGAGCAGGATGGCGGCCGCCGTCGGGATGGCGATGAGTGCGCCCAGGACCCCCAACAGGCTGCCGCCGGCAATCACGGAGATGACGGCAACGGCACCAGGCACGGCCACGGCTTTCTGCATGATGCGGGGCGAGATGAAGTACGCCTCGAACTGGAGGTAGGCGAAGTAGCAGATGCCGTAGACGGCGGCCGTCTGCCACCCGACCGTCAAGGCGATCAGCACGACCACGACGCCGGCGATCATGCCGCCCACCAGGGGGATAAAGGCCAGCAGGGCCACCACGAAGGCCAGCAGGAGGGCGAACGGGACACCCACGATGGACATCACGATGAATGCAAACGTGGCATTGAGCAATGCCACGCAGGCCTGCCCGATCACGTAGTTGCCTACGGACCGGGTGATCTCCCCGGAAAGGGCTTCAACCCTGTGCCGGCGTGACCGTGGGGCAAGCCGGTAACCCCACTTCTTCATGGCCGGAAGGGCTGCCAGGAAATACAGGCTCAGGACCAGGACGATCAACGTGCCGAAGAGGCCATTGGCCAGGGTGGAACCGAAGCCCACCACGCCGCCGAAGATCCCGCCCATCGCATCAGGGTTTTTGACGAACTTGTCGAGTTCCTCGTTGATGCGGTCGCGCACACCAAATTGGTCGTCCACGGTGCGGAAAAATTCAGAGTCGATGAAGTCCCGGACCCAGGTGGGTGCCTGCACCACGATTTGGGTGACCTGTTCCACGATGGTGGGGATCAGGGTGGCGAAGAACCCCCCTACAGCCATTACCAGGACCAGGACCGCAAGAAGAATGCCGGCGGGCCTGGGAACGCGGCGGTTCTCCAGCCAGCCGACGACGGGTTCAAGGCCGAGGGCAATGAACAGGGCAGCCACAATCCATAGCAGCAGCTGCGTGGTGTTGGATCCGATCCAGTAGACCAGCAGGGCAAGGCCGACGCCGACAGTTCCCATGAAGCCCATATAGAGGGGATGTTGCATCGACATCTGTGGACCCGGACGGCCGAACTGCTCGCGCGTCCCGGCGGTCTCGTCGACTTCGGTAGCGGCAGATTCTTTCGTGTGGTTGTACTCCGGCGGGAACTCAAACCGGAGCCTGGGCTGGGCGCCCGGCAGCGGCTGGCGCAGGCGCTGCACAAGCTGGCCAAGGGCCGCAGCGGCGGACCCTCGTCGCTTCGCCGTGGCAGGGACGTCCGGCGAGGATTCCAAAGTGTCAGCGGCCGGTTGATTTTCGTGTCCCGGGGAGGACTCTTCCGTCTTGTCAGTCACTGGTTTATGGGGCCTGTTCCGTGCGTGGCGCCGCGTTTGCGGGCCGGTGTGATGATCATCGCAAACACTATCAGCAGCCTTGCCAACAGGAGCGAGGGCGCCCGCCCGGGCCGCCCGGGCGACGCTGTTTCCGGACTCCTCCGGCGCCCGAACGGGGGTTCTGGTAACAAAACGGTTACTATTGAAAGTAAACTCCCGCGAATGATAGGTGTTTCCTTTGCGCTTCAAGACTGCAGTTGCACTCGTGCTGCTCGGCCTCCTGACACTTCTGGCCGGAATCGGCCAGAAGACAATCTGGGCTCCCTCCGAGACCTTTACGGCTTCCGCCCCGGCAGATGCCGCGGAGGCGCCACTGACCGTCATCGACCAGAACCTGCGCACCGCGCAGGGCGGACCGGTGACGATCAAGATCGAAGGCGACGGCAACTTCCTGCTCGCGGTCGGCCGGCCTGACGACGTGGATGCCTGGGTGGGCCCGACGGCCCGCAACACCATCACAGGGGTTTCGGAGGACAACAAATCCCTGCAAATTGAGCACACCGACGGCGACGCCACGGCGCCAAATCCGTCCGGATCCGATCTCTGGGTTTCCACTGAGAACTCGAGCGGTGAGCTGGAGTACTCGTGGACGCCGCCGGCCGACGGCGAATGGTCACTGCTGCTGGCGTCCGATGGCACCAAGCCCGCACCCTCGTCGATCTCAATGACGTTCCCCAATGACACCTCCACCCCGTGGGCCATCCCGCTCATGTCGCTTGGCGGCCTGCTGATCCTGGCCGGCATCGCCCTGATGGTTATGTCCGCCCGCAAGCGCGACGGTGAAGGTACCGGCCAGGGCAGCCTGTTCGCCCGGCGTGCCCGGGCCAAGGCCGAGGCAAAGTCCTCCGCACGGCTCGGCATGGTTTCCGGCGGCATGGTCACCGCCGCAGTGACCGCCCTTGTTGTGGCCGGAACGGGTGTTGCTGCGAACGCGGCCACCACACCCGCCCCGGCTCCCACCACCGGATCTGCGACACCGGAGGCCGCCCAGACGGCCGCGCCGGTCCTCCTGGATGCCCAGTTCCGCAGGATCCTGGAGCAGGTCTCCAGCGCCACCGACGCCGGCGACGCCGCGAAGGATGCAGCCAAGCTTGCAGAGCGGGTCGCAGGGACGGAGCTTGAGGTCCGTACCCAGAACTACAAGATCCGTTCCCAGGTGGGTACCTATGAAGCCCGGATGCCTGTCCGTTCCACCAAGCTCCTCACGACCGTGGTCACCAGCGACCGGACCTGGCCCCGTTCTGTCCTCGCGGTCACACAGGGCGAAGGCAACGTCGTCCCGCAGCTCCTCACCCTGGTCCAGCCTTCGCCCCGGGAGAACTACAAGCTCACCGAGACCACCCCGCTGCAGCCGGGAACCACGTTCCCCGCCATCGGCCGGGACGGCACCGATACCCTGGCCGCCAATGACAAATCAGGCCTGCTGTACAGCGGCGAAGAAGCCCTGGCCGGGCTGGCCGACCGCCTGAGCAACGCAGAGTCGAGCTTCAAGGACAAGCTGGTGGAGGGCACTTCTTCGCCTTACATCGCCGACACGCTGTCGTACCAGGCCGAGGTAGTGAAGTCGGGAGAAAACGGCAACTTCTCCTTTACTCACAAGGTGGTGCCGGAAAGCACTGTGGTGTTCCGGACGGCTGACGGCGGGGCGCTGGTGCTGGGCAGGATCAACTTCGCCTTTGACGGCACGCCAAAGGCCTCCGGTGACAAGCTCACCATCGGTGACGACGCCGCGGCGCTCGCCGGCGGCAAGGAGACCACCACCGGCATGGTGCTGAACTTTGCTGAATCAATGGCTGTCTACGTCCCGCCGGCAGGTTCGACGGATCCCATCAAGCTGGTGGCCGCGACGCGCGGGCTGGTAGGAGCAAGCTTCAAATAGGCACGCAGGGTCCAGTCCCTGAAGCAGTACCCCCGGCAGCGGCCGGAGTGGCTAGAGTGGAAAGCATGAGTTTGCCAGCTTCCCGCCCAGTCCCTCCAGCCGCTGCCAGCCTGCTTAACTTGCGTGGCGCCGTCGACCTTTCATCCCTGAAACAGCGCCAGGCACCTCCTGCCGCTCCCGGCAATTCGCCTGTTCCCGGGGACACAGGCGCCAACCCGGAGGCAGGTGCCGGAGCGCCCGACGGCGGCGCGTCGCCGCTGCGGGTCACTGTCACCGAGGGGAATTTCCAGGAGCTCGTGGAGCTTTCCGCCCAGGTGCCGGTGGTCTTCGCGCTGTGGGCGGCGTACTCGCCGGAATCCGCCGCGATGCTCGACTCGCTGGAGCAGGTCATCAACGGTTACGGCGGCCGCCTCGTTCTGGGTGCGGCGGACATTGAAGCCTTCCCGCAACTGGCACAGGCATTCCAGGTCCAGGCCGTCCCCACCGCCGTCGCCGTGCTCAAGGGCCAGCCCGTACCGCTCTTCCAGGGCGGCGCCGAGGAAGCCCAGATCCGGCCCCTCCTGGATGAACTGCTCAAAGTGGCGGCCGCCAACGGCGTCACGGGCAGCCTCGGCGGGGGCGGTACGCCGCCGGAATCCGAACCGGCACCCCTTCCGCCGCTGCACCTGGCCGCCTTCGACGCCATTGAGGCAGGCGACTACGAGGCAGCAGCCGTGGCCTACCGCCAGGCCCTGCTGGAAATGCCCGCAGACGCCGAGGCCAAGGCCGGGCTGGCCCAGGTGGAGCTGATGGCCCGGCTCCAGCCGCTGTCCGCCGAGGACTCGGAAGCATTGCGTATCGTCGCCGCCAACGAGCCTGACAACCTGGCCGCCCAGCTGGGCGTGGCGGACCTGGATGTGTCCGGCGGCCATGTGGAGGACGCGCTGAACCGCGTGGTCAGCTTCATCGGCCGGAACTTCGGTCCGGAACGGGAGACCGCCCGGGTACGGCTCCTGGAGCTCTTTGACGTGGTGGGCACCTCCGACCCCCGCGTTGCCAAGGCGCGCCAAGGACTCGCCAGGGTCCTGTTCTAGTGCCGGCCCTGTTCCAGCCGCTCAAGCTCCGTTCCCTGAAGCTCACGCACCGCGGCTGGGTCTCACCGATGTGCCAGTACAGCTGCGGTCCCGACGGCGCCCCGGGGGTTCCCAACGACTGGCACCTGATGCATCTGGGCTCCTTCGCCGCGGGCGGCGCCGCTTTGATCCTCACCGAGGCGGCTGCCGTGAATGCAGCCGGCAGGATCAGCCCCCGTGACGCCGGGCTGTACAACGACGAGCAGGCCGAGGCCTGGCAGCGGATCACGTCCTTTGTGCACCGGCACGGTGCCGCGGAAGCGAAGATCGGTGCCCAGCTCGCGCACGCCGGCCGGAAAGCGTCCACCTACTGGCCGTTCGCCGGGCAGCGGGGGAGCGTCCCGGAATCCGACGGCGGCTGGCCCACGGGGGGACCATCATGGCTTGCCTTCGACGGCTACGCCGGACCTGTCGCGATGACCGAGGCGCAGATCCATGACGTTATTGCCGATTTCGAGGCGGCCGCGGTGCGGGCGGTTGACGCCGGCTTCGACACTCTGGAAATCCATGGCGCGCACGGCTACCTCCTGCACCAGTTTCAAAGCCCGCTGATCAATACCCGGACCGATTTTTGGGGCGGGGACGAGGCTGGCCGCAACCGGCTGATGCTCGCCGTCGTAGATGCCGTCCGCAACGTCATCCCCGAATCCATGCCCCTGCTCCTCAGGATTTCAGCCACCGACTGGGCGCCGGGCGGCGTCGATGCCCAGGCTTCGGTCCGGCTGGCCGCCCAGGCGGCGAAGCGCGGGGTGGACCTCATCGACGTCTCCAGCGGAGGGGCAGTGGCCCATCAGGACATCAATCCGGGTCCGGGATATCAAACGGAGTTCTCCGCACGCATCCGCCGGGAGGCCGGCGTCCCCACGGGCACCGTGGGCCTGCTGACCACCGCGGGCCAGGCGGAGCATGCCGTGGCCACCGGGCAGGCCGACGGCGTGTTTATTGCCCGGGCCGCGCTCCGGGATCCGCACTGGTGGCTCCGGGCGGCTTTTGAACTTGGGCATGACCTCCCCTGGGCGCCACAGTACGAACGGGCCCTGCCGCGCCATTCGTTCTAGGCTTCCCTACGCCGTTGGCCCTACTCCTGCGGGTGGACCCCGTCGACAGGGCCCTGGGTCTAGGCTGGCGTTATGACTGCTCCGCATCCTGATCCCCACTCTGATCCGGTGGCGCACAGCGGGCCCGTTCCTGCCTTGTCCATCCGCGGCCTCGCCAAGCGTTTCGGCGGAAAAATCGCCGTGGACGGCATCAGCCTCGACGTCCCGGCGGGTTCGTTCTTTGGCATCGTGGGCCCCAACGGCGCCGGCAAGACCACCACGTTGTCCATGGCCACCGGGCTGCTGCGGCCCGACTTCGGCACGGCCATTGTCCACGGCGTTGACGTCTGGGCCCGGCCACTGGAGGCCAAGAAGCTGATGGGCATCCTCCCGGACGGCGTGCGCCTCTTTGACCGGCTCACCGGCGAACAGCTGGTCACCTACGCGGGGTTGCTGCGTGGCATGGACAAAGACGTGGTGGCCTCCCGCGTGGGCGAGCTCTTGTCCGCCTTGGACCTGAACCAGGACGCCGGGACCCTCGTGGTGGACTATTCCGCCGGCATGACCAAAAAGATCGCCCTGGCCTCGGCCCTGATCCATGCGCCGCGGCTGCTGGTGCTCGATGAACCCTTCGAGTCCGTGGATCCTGTCTCGGCGGCCAACATCCGGTCCATCCTGGACAGTTATGTAGCGTCCGGCGGGACGGTGATCGTCTCGAGCCACGTTATGGACCTGGTCCAGCGCATGTGCGACCACGTCGCCGTGGTGGCGGCCGGAAGGCTCCTCGCTGCCGGGACCGTGGACGAAGTACGCGCCGGGGCAACGCTGGAAGAAAGATTTGTCCAGCTTGTCGGCGGACGAAACCACACGGAGGGCCTGGAATGGTTGCGCACCTCCTAAGGCTCAAACTGACCCTGCTGCGGAACGGTCTCCGCCGCAGCCCCTGGCAGCTCGTGGGCCTGGCGTTCGGCGGCCTCTATGCGCTCGGAATCGTGGGCGCGCTGGTCGTGGCCCTGGTGATGCTGCGGCAGGAAAACCACGAGCTCGCCTACACGGCCGTAGTGCTTGGCGGTTCCGCGGCCATCCTGGGCTGGGGGATCATCCCGGTGGCGGTTTCGGCCACCGACATGACCCTCGATCCCGCCCGCTTCACCACATTTGCGGTCCCCATGCGGCAGCTCCTGACCGGCCTGGCCCTGGGCGGCCTGATCGGAATTCCGGGGGTGGCCACGTCGCTTGTGGCGCTGGCCACCGTGGGCACGTGGGCGCGCGGCTTCGTTCCTGCCGTGACCGCACTCCTGGGAGCAGCCCTCGGCGTCATGACGTGCATTGTGCTGTCCAAAGTGGTCACCACCGCCACGGCCAGCCTGGCGGCGTCGCGGCGCTTCAAGGACGTCAGCGGTGTTGTTTTTATGGTTCCGCTGATCCTGATGGGCCCCATCGTGGCAGGAGTGTTGCAGGGGATCTCAGCGTCCGCCGGGTTCCTGCCTGAATTTGCCCGGACTCTTGCCTGGACGCCGCTGGGCGCCGCCTGGTCCTTGGGCGGAGACGTCGACGCCGGACGGCCCCTCGAAGCCGCCGTGAAGCTGCTCATTTCACTGCTCACCCTCGCGGGACTTGCCTGGTGCTGGAAAGTCCTCCTGGAGCGTGCCCTGGTTAACCCGCCCTATCAAGGGAGCGGGAGCCGGAGGGGCGGCAAGCTGGGGCTGTTCTCGCTCCTGCCCGCCACGCCCACCGGTGCCGTCACAGCTCGTGCCCTGACCTACTGGCTGCGGGATCCCCGTTACGGCGGATCGCTCCTCGTGATTCCGCTGCTGGCCGTGATGATGTTCTTCCAGGCGAGCCAGGGGGACAGCTTCGGCATCCTCACGATGCTGGGCCCCCTGACCGCTTTCCTCATGGCCTGGTCAATCTCCGCCGATGTTTCCTACGACAACACCGCGTTCGCGCTCCACCTTGCCGCCGGCGTGCGGGGTGTCCCGGACAGGCTGGGCCGGGCCCTGGCGTGCCTGATTCTCGCCGTACCGGTGGTGCTCGCCTTCTCAGTGGTGCCGTTTATGTTCACCGGCAGCTGGGAATGGCTGCCCGGCGTGCTGGGACTGTCGGTGGGAATTCTACTGACCGGTCTTGGCCTCTCGTCGGTAGTCTCGGCGCGGTACAACGTCGCAGTGCCACTGCCCGGAGACAGTCCGTTCAAGAAGCCACCCGGCAGCGTCGGCCAGACCATGGCAGTGCAGTTTGGCGGCATGGGGGTCCTGTCCCTCCTGGTGCTTCCGGAAGCCGGGTTGATCATTGCCCAAAGTGTGACTGGAAACCCCGTCTTCGGATGGCTGAACCTTGCCATAGGCCCCGTCCTGGGACTGGTACTTTTTGTGGTCGGCATCAGGGTAGGTGGCCGCTGGCTCGAGGCCCGTGGCCCGGAAATGCTGGCCCAACTGACCGTCAACCGTTGATTCCGTAAAGCAACAGAAAGGCGGCCGGACATGGAAGTCGTTATCGTCCAGGGCAGCAAACAGATCGGACCGCTCGTTGCCGATGCCATCGAGGCCCTGCTCCGGCGCAAGCCCGCCGCAGTACTGGGCCTCGCCACGGGGTCATCGCCGCTGCCCGTCTACGACGAGTTGGCGGCAAGGCACCAGCGTGAGGGGCTGGACTTCAGCAATGCCCACGCCTTTGCCCTGGACGAATACGTGGGGCTGGCACACGGGCATCCGGAGTCCTACCGGGAAGTCATACGGCGGGAATTCACCAGCCGGGTCAACATCGCCGAAGGCAACGTCCATACTCCCGACGGTGCGGCCGAGGACCTGGCCGCCGCCTGCCGAGCCTACGAAGATGCCATGCGGGCAGCGGGCGGGGTGGACCTGCAGCTCCTGGGCGTGGGTACGGATTGCCACATCGGATTCAACGAGCCCGGATCCTCGCTCGCATCCCGGACCCGCATCAAAACGCTGATCGAGCAGACCCGCCGCGACAACTCCCGGTTCTTCACCAGCCTGGCAGAGGTGCCGCACCACGTGGTCACCCAGGGTCTGGGCACCATCCTTGAGGCACGGCACGTTGTCCTCATCGCGACCGGGGCGCAGAAGGCGCCGGCGGTCCGCGACTTCGTGGAAGGACCCGTTGCCGCGATCTGCCCGGCTTCGGTCCTCCAGTTCCACCCGCACGCCACCATCCTGGTGGATGAGGCGGCGGCGTCGTCGCTTAAGCTCGCCGACTTCTACCGGCACACGTACGAACACAAACCTGACTGGCAGGAGCTGTAATTCCGGCCACACACCGCGGGCGGGCGGGTACCGGCGTTGCGCGGAACGGGGGACGCCGGACGGTGCGGTGAGTGCAAAACGGTTGTCCCGCCGTCGAACGTCAGCCCTCCCGGGACGCTAAGATGGATGCCATGACTAGCATGACGGACCCTCTCGAGAACGACCCGATGCGCGAGCTTTCCGGGGCTGGAACGTCCACGGCAACCATCGAGCGCGAAGAGCTGCGCCAGGAAGTGGAGCCCGGTGACCGGGAACGCTTCTCGCACTACGTGCGCAAGGAAAAAATCATGGAATCCGCGCTGACGGGTGATCCTGTCATTGCCCTCTGCGGCAAAGTGTGGACGCCGGGCCGGGATCCGCAGAAGTTCCCGGTGTGCCCCATGTGCAAAGAGGTTTATGACGGCCTCCGCCCGGGCAACGACGGCGGCAAGGGTCCCGGAGGGGACTCGGGCAACAACAAATAGTGACGGAGACGCTCTTTGGCGGCCCCACCCTGCCACCGGCTTATCCGGAACGCGCAGCCTGGGGAACCGCCCAGAAACTCCGTGCCTGGCAGCAGCAAGCCCTTGACCTCTACTTCAGGACCGATCCCCGCGATTTCCTGGCCGTAGCAACTCCCGGCGCCGGCAAGACCACCTTCGCGTTGCGCGTGGCCTCGATGCTCATCGAATCCGGGGCGGTCAACCGGGTCACCATTGTGGCACCCACGGACCACCTGAAACGGCAGTGGGCCGACGCCGCGGCCAAGGTGGGCATCGCCATCGACCCCAACTTCAAGAACTCCGACGGCCAGCACGGCCGCGGTTTTGTTGGCGTGGCTGTCACCTACGCCCAGGTGGCCAGCAAACCCATGCTGCACCGGGCCAAGACCGAGGCCGCCCGCACGCTGGTGATCCTTGACGAAATCCATCACGGCGGCGAAGCCCTGTCCTGGGGCGACGGTCTCCGCGAAGCGTTTGACCCTGCGGCACGGCGGCTCTCCCTGACCGGGACGCCGTTCCGCTCCGACACCTCGCCCATCCCGTTTGTTGAATACGCACAGGACAAGGACGGCATCCGGCGCTCGAAAGCTGACTACACGTACGGCTACGGCAACGCCCTGCGTGACCACGTGGTGCGCCCGGTCATGTTCATGGCCTACTCGGGCCAGATGCGCTGGCGAACCAGTGCCGGAGAGGAGATGGCGGCCTCCCTGGGCGAGTCCGCGGTCACCAAGGACATCACGTCGCAGGCGTGGCGGACGGCGCTGAACCCGGCCGGGGAATGGATTCCCGCTGTCCTGGCGGGGGCGGACAAACGCCTCAGCGAAGTGCGCCGCACGGTTCCGGACGCTGGCGGGCTGGTCATCGCCACGGACCACGAGGACGCCAGGGCCTATGCCGGGCAGCTGAAACGGATCACCGGCGAATCGCCAACTGTGATTCTTTCCGACGACGCCAAGGCCTCCAGCAAGATCGAGGAATTCACCATGAGCGAGAAGCGGTGGATGGTTGCCGTCCGGATGGTGTCAGAAGGTGTGGACGTGCCCCGGCTGTCCGTCGGCGTCTATGCGACATCCACCTCCACGCCGCTGTTCTTTGCCCAGGCGGTGGGCCGCTTTGTGCGTGCCCGGAAACGCGGCGAAACGGCTTCGGTCTTCCTGCCGTCTGTGCCGACGCTGATGGCCCTGGCCAACTCGATGGAGGCCGAACGCGACCACGCGCTGGACCGCCCCGAGAAAGAGGACAGCGACGGCCTGTTCAATCCCGAGGACTCACTGATGGAAGAGGCCAACCGGGAGGACAAGGCGTCCGACAGCCTCACCAAGGGCACGTTCGAGGCCCTCGACTCGCAGGCGTCCTTCGACCGCGTGTTGTTCGACGGCGGCGAGTTCGGCACCGGGGGAGAGGTGGGCTCGGAAGACGAACTGGACTTCCTGGGCATCCCCGGGCTGCTGGACGCCGAACAGGTGGGGACGCTGCTGCGGCAGCGACAGCACGAACAGCTCAACCGCAAAAACAGGCGCGCACCGGCAGCCGAGCCGGCCGCCGCGGCTCCGGCCATACCGGACCACCGGATGCTCATGGACCTGCGCAACGAGCTGGCCAAAAACGTTGCGGCCTGGTCGGCGCGGACCGGAACCCCGCACGGTGTGGTGCACACGAAGCTGCGGACGGTTTGTGGCGGCCCGCCGGTGGCGCAGGCGAACGAGGAGCAGCTCCAGTCCAGGCTGCGCAAGCTCCAGGACTGGTTCATCGGCCGGAAATAGCGGCCCAAGACACAGCCGTGGCCCGGTGCTCTGCATCCCGGGCCACGCTTGTTGTAGGTCCTGTATCAGGCGGCTGGTGCCAGGCGTCAGGAGACTTCGACGCCGCCGAGCTCCATCTCGGCGACGGCATCCTCCAGGTCCTCGGCGATGCCGGCGGTCAGTGAACGGATGACCGTGACGGAGTAGCCGGCCTGGACCGCATCCAACGAGGTGGCCATGACGCAGTAGTCGGTGGCGATCCCCACTATGACAACATCCTCAACGTCATGGCTTTGCAGCCAGTCGTCCAGCCCGATGGCGTTCTCCGCCGGCGCGTAGGCAGCTGCGTCAGCGGGCATGGCACCAGGCTGGCGTTCGCCGGTGGGGACGGCGTCCTCAGGGGCCAGCAGGCCCTCAAAGCCGGAATACGCCGCGGTGAACTGGCCCTTCTGGAAGTAGGCCTGAATGTATTCGGTGTCCAGGTCCGGATGGAGTTCGGCTCCGCGCGTGCCGGCGACACAGTGCCGGGGCCAGCTGTCCTTGAGGTCGGGCGTGTCGGAAAAATGTGCCCCGGGATCGATGTGCCAGTCCTGGGTGGCAACAATGTGGTCGAACTCGTTGTGGTGGGCGTCCACGTACTCGCTGATGGCCCCGGCAGTATCGGCACCGCCGGCCACGGCCAGGGAGCCGCCCTCGCAGAAGTCGTTCTGCACGTCAACGATGATCAGGGCGCGGGACATCAGTTCTCCTCGTAGATGGTGGGGATGGCAGGCTCGCCGCGCTGCAGGCGGTTGACGACGCCGGGCAGTTCGGCCATGGTGTCCGCGTGCCGCTGGCGGGCGCGGACCACACCCTCGTGTCCGGTCCAGCCCGGCAGCAGTTCGCCGTTCTTCATAAACTGCTGAAGCAGCGGCCGGTCGTTGCCGTCGTCTTCGGGACGGTGGCCGATGCCCACAATTTCCTGGGTAGCCACCCCCCGCTCGTTTAGCTTGCGCAGTGCATACTTCCGTCCGCCCTTGCTGGTTTTGTTCTTGGCCGCCTTCGCCACGGAGACGAAGGTGCCGGCGTCGTCGGTCCGGCTGACGAGCTTGTAGACCATGCTCGCTGTGGGTGCCCCGGAGCCGGTGACCAGGGACGTGCCCACCCCGTACGAATCCACCGGTGCGGACTGCAGTGCGGCGATGGCGAATTCGTCCAGGTCCGAGGTAACCACAATCTTAGTGTTCACATTGCCGAGCTCGTCCAGCAGCTGCCGGACCCACTGGGCCTGGGCCACGAGGTCCCCGGAGTCCAGCCGGACGCCGCCCAGTTTGGGCCCCGCCAACTCGACGGCGGCACGCACCGCCGCTTCGACGTCGTACGTGTCCACGAGCAGCGAGGTGCCGGGACCGAGGGAGGCGATCTGCGCCTCAAAGGCGTCCCGCTCGGTGTCATGCAGGAGTGTGAAGGAGTGCGCGGCGGTGCCCACCGTTTTGATGCCGTAGCGGATGCCGGCCTCGAGGTTGGAGGTGCTGTCGAAGCCGGCGATGACGGCGGCGCGGGCGGCCGCGGCTGCCGATTCCTCGTGCGTGCGGCGGGACCCCATCTCGATGCAGGGCCGGTTGCCGGCCGCGGTGATCATGCGGGATGCGGCGGAGGCGATGGCACTGTCATGGTTCAGGACCGAAAGCAGGTACGTCTCCAGCATGCAGGCTTCGGCAAACGTTGATTCGACAATCAGAATGGGGGAGTTGGGGAAGTATGCCTCGCCCTCCGGGTAGCCCCAGATGTCACCGGAAAACCGGTAGTTCGCCAGGTAGTCCAGGGTGTCCTGGTTGACCACGCCGGTCCGGCCCAGGAAGTCCAGCTCCGCTTCGCCGAACCGGAAGTCGGCGATGCCTTCCAGCAGGCGGCCCGTCCCTGCCACAATCCCGTATCGCCGGCCGTCGGGCAGGCGTCGGGCAAAGGCCTCGAAGACGGACCGGCGGTGCGCGGCGCCCGAATGCAGGGACGCCTGCAGCATGGTCAGTTCGTAGTGGTCTGTGTAAAAGGACGTGCGGGGATGGTCCCAGCCGGCGGAGGTACTCACGAAATTCACTCTAGTCCCCGCCGGCTCCCCCGTCTCGCTTCGCTTCGCCGCGGGGCCCTCGCCAGTATGGGCCCATCCGGCGTGGGCCCATACTCCCCATAGAATGGACAGATGACCTTAAGCGTTGCGCTCGGCCCTGATACACAGGAGGGCACCCGGACCGGGACAGAGTCGTCCACCGACTCCCTGACCGCCCCGGACATCCCTTGGAACCTGGTGATCTGGAACGATCCCGTCAACCTGATGAGCTATGTCAGCTATGTCTTCCAAAGCTATTTCGGCTACTCCGAGTCCAAAGCCAACAAGCTGATGATGGAAGTCCACAAAAAGGGCCGGTCCATTGTTGCCCACGGCAGCAAGGAACAGGTGGAGCGGCATGCCGTGGCCATGCACGGTTTCGGCCTCTGGGCCACCGTGGAGAAGGCCGACGGCGGGAATGGTGGAAACTCCAGAAACACAGGAAAATCCGGCGGGTCCGGGCAGGGCAAGGGGAAACGTGGCTAAGGCATTCAAATACGGGCTCAAGGGCATCGCCGGGTTCCTGGAACCCGCCGAACGTGAACTGCTCCGCAGCCTGATCGATGACGTCATCTCCATGCTCCAGCCGGCCGAACACGCCAGCCAGGATCCGCTGGCCGCCCTGATCGGACTGGACATGGACGTCCAGGAACCGACGGACCGTGCGGTTAAGCGGTTGCTGCCCAACGTGATGAAGAACGACGACGGTGCGTCCCTGGAGTTCCGCCAGCTCACCGAGCGCTCCTTGCGGGAAACCAAGATCGGCGCGCTGCGCGCCGCCGCGCTGGACCTGGACAAGGACGAGGTGGTCCTCACCGCAGAAGGGGCCGGGCTCTGGTCCATGGCATTGAATGATGTGCGCCTGGTGCTGGCGGAGCGCCTGGACATCCGGGATGAAGAGGACGCCCAGCACGTGCACCTGATGCAGGACTGGTCCCAGGCCGAGGACGTGGAAAGCTACCTCGCCCTGGTGTACAACTTCACCACGTGGCTGCAGGAGTCCCTCGTCCAGGCCATGCTCCAGTCCCTGGATTCCCGGGCCTGAGCTGCTGTCCCGTTCCGGGATAGCACCGCCAATGTGACAAATTTGACATGAGTCGGACGCCACAATGTGATGGCTGCGGCCCCGGGGAAGACCTATCCTCGAATAATCATGACTACAGCCTCGAGCATGGATCCGTCAGACGCAGTCGCATCGGACTCCGCAGCCAGCAGCACCACCGGCCAGGTGGGGTCCCGCCCCATCGGCGTCTTTGATTCCGGTGTCGGCGGACTGACTGTGGCGCGTTCCATCATCGACCAGCTCCCCAACGAGTCCATCCTCTATGTGGGGGATACCGCCAACGGACCCTACGGGCCGTTGCCCATCGCCGAAGTCCGTGCGAACGCACTCGGCGTGATGGACGAACTGGTGGACTCCGGCGTCAAGCTGCTGACCATTGCCTGTAACTCGGCGTCGGCCGCGGTCCTGCGGGACGCCCGCGAGCGGTACACCGCGAAGTATGGCATTCCCGTCATCGAGGTGATCCAGCCGGCCGTCCGGCGGGCCGTCGCCGCCACCAGGAGCGGGCGTATCGGCGTCATCGGTACCTCTGCCACCGTTGGTTCACGGGCTTATGAAGACACGTTTGCCGCCGCGCCGGATCTGGCGATCACGTCCGTGGCCTGCCCGGAGTTCGTGAGCTACGTGGAGGCCGGGATCACTACCGGACCCGCACTGCTGGCCATCGCCGAGGAATACCTGGCGCCGCTGAAGGCAGCCGGCGTGGACACCGTGGTGCTGGGCTGCACGCACTATCCGCTGCTGACCGGCGTCATTTCCTTCGTGATGGGCGACGCCGTAACTCTGGTGTCCAGCGCCGAGGAAACGGCCAAGGACGTGTACCGGGCCCTTGCCACCCACGATCTTCAGCGTACCGCCGCGACACCCCCGGAACACCACTTCATCGCCACCGGTGACGCTGGCCAGTTCGAAACGCTGGCCCGCCGGTTCCTGGGCCCGGAGGTCCTGTCCGTCCGGCACGTGGACCACGTGGCGGCCCAGTACCCCACCGGCAGCCTGGCGCGGATCACCCCCGAGATGATCGCCGCCGCGCAGGCCGCCAGCGCCCGGCAGTCGTCGTCGGGACCCAGGATTTCGAACTTTGTCGGCGCCCGCCGCGCCGGAAATCCTGTCCTGTGAAGCTCACCATCGTCGGCTGCACCGGCTCCTTTCCCGGCCCCGGCTCGCCGGCGTCCTGTTACCTCCTGACCGCCACCGACGGCGAGCGGACCTGGAAGATCGTGATGGACCTGGGCAGCGGAGCGCTGGGCGCCATCCAGCGCTACACAGACCTTGAAGACATCGACGCGATCTTCCTCACCCACCTGCACCCGGACCACTGCATGGACCTGTGCGGGCTGCACGTGGCGGTCCGCTGGAAGCCCGGCGGCTGGGGACGCGGCAGGATTCCGGTCTGGGGGCCGGCCGCGACGGCGGACCGGATGGCCACCGCTTACGGCCTGGAGCTGGATCCGGGGATGCGCGAGGAATTCGACTTCACGAACTGGATTGAACGGGAGTCCGTCACCGTGGGGCCGTTTACTGTGACGCCGTTCGCGGTGAACCACCCCGTGGAGGAGGCCTACGCCCTGCGGGTGGAAGTGACCGAACCGGACAAGCAGGGCAACCCGGTCAGCCGGGTCCTGACGTATTCCGGGGATACCGATTCATGTGCCGGGCTGGAGGAAGCGGCAAAGGACTCTGACCTGTTCCTGTGCGAGGCCGCGTTTGAAGAAGGCCGCGACGACGACATCAAGGACGTCCACCTGACCGGAAAGCGCGCCGGTCAGGCGGCGGAGAGCGCAGGCGCACGCCGGCTGCTGCTCACGCACATCCCCGTCTGGACATCGCCCACCACTGTTATGGCCGAAGCGCGCCCCGTATTCGGCGGCGATGTGGCCGTTGCCGTGGCCGGTGTGCACTACACCGTCTGATCCAATACTTCTCCGGTCCGCCGCCCTGCGTGGTCGGCTGCCCTGGCTGCGGCGGGGCTGCTCGCCGCGAGTCGATAAGCTAAAGGCATGACTTCTGAATCAACCGCAGTGCCCGTAGTGCGCGCCGATGGCCGCGCCCCCGACCAGCTCCGCCCCATCAGCATCACCCGCGGATGGTCCAAGCAGGCCGAGGGATCGGCCCTCATCGAGTTCGGCAACACCAGGGTCCTGTGCACGGCGTCCCTGACGGTGGGAGTGCCGCGCTGGCTCAAAGGTGAAGGCCGCGGCTGGGTCACGGCCGAGTACGCCATGCTTCCCCGGGCCACCAACACCCGTTCGGACCGCGAGTCCGTCAAGGGGAAAATCGGCGGGCGGACTCACGAGATTTCCCGGCTGATCGGACGATCGCTGCGTTCCATCATTGACACCAAGGCCCTGGGCGAAAACACGATTGTCCTGGACTGCGACGTCCTCCAGGCCGACGGCGGAACCCGCACCGCGGCCATCACCGGCGCCTACGTGGCCCTGGCTGACGCCATCCGGTTCGCCCGCGACAACAAACTGATCGCCAGGAACGCCCAGCCCCTGATCGACACGATCGCAGCCGTTTCGGTGGGCATCATCGACGGCGTGCCCATGCTGGACCTGCCCTACGTTGAGGACGTCCGCGCCGAAACCGACATGAACGTGGTGGTCACCGGCTCCGGGAAATTCGTTGAAGTCCAGGGCACCGCCGAGGGCGCACCCTTCGACCGCGACGAGCTGGACCAGCTGCTGGACCTTGCCCTCCTGGGCACCACGGCGCTGGCGGCGATCCAGCGCGAAACTCTCGCAGACGCACTGTGAACCCGAACGCCGTGAACGCAGAATCCGCTAGCGCGCCGGTGCTTCGCCTCGTCCTGGCCACGCACAATAAGGGCAAGCTCAAGGAGCTCCGCGAGTTGCTGCGCGGGCAGGTCCCCGGGCTCGACGTCGACACCCAGGTGGTGGACGCTGCGGCGGCAGGGGCGCCCGACGTCGTCGAAACCGGTGTGACGTTCGCCGAGAATTCGCTGTTGAAGGCGCGGGCCGTGGCCGAGGCTACAGGCCTGGTGGCCATTGCCGATGATTCGGGGCTGGCCGTGGACGTGCTGGGCGGGGCGCCGGGAATCTTTTCCGCGCGCTGGTCTGGCCGGCACGGTGACGACGCCGCCAACCTGAGGCTCCTGCTGGACCAGCTCGCCGATGTCCCGGACGGGCACCGGGGGGCCGCGTTTGTCTGCGCTGCGGCCCTGGCGGTTCCGGGACCCGGTGCCGGGAGCAGCGAAGTGGTGGAGTACGGCCAGCTTGAGGGGACCCTCCTGCGCGAACCCCGCGGTGAGGGCGGCTTCGGCTACGACCCCGTGCTGCAGCCGGCCGGCGAGGACCGCAGCTGCGCTGAATTGTCGGCGGCTGAAAAGAACGCGATCAGCCACCGAGGACAGGCCTTCCGGGCCCTCCTGCCGGCCATCGTCGACGCACTGGCACGGCAGTAAGGCCCTACCGGAAAACGCCTTAACAGCTAAGGGAGCCCCACTATGGTGGGGCTCCCTTAGCTTTGCCTTGGATGCAGCGCCGCCCGGCAGCGCTGCTAGGAGCTAGTCCAGGTTAGTCTTGCGCTCCTCGTGGGGAGCGTGTTCCTCAATGAATTCGTCGACGGCATCGGTGCCGAATGTGGCGGCCTGGCGCTTGGCCGAGAGGCCGCGAAGTACTTCGATGCCGATCGGAATCACGGACACGAGCACAATGACGATAAAGATGATGTCCAGGTTCTCCCGGACCCACGGGACCCTGTCACCGAGCAGATAGCCCAACAATGTGACGCCGCTGCCCCACAGGACCGCGCCTATCACGTTGAACAGGAAGAACTTTTTCTTGTTCATCTGGGCTACGCCGACGATCACAGGCACGAAGGTCCTGATGATCGGCACGAAGCGGGCCAGGATCAGGGCCTTGCCGCCGTGCTTTTCGAAGAAAGCGTGGGCGTTCTCAACGTTTTCGCGCTTGAAGAGGCGGGAGTTCGGCTTGTTGAAGATGGCGGGGCCGGCCTTGGAGCCGATCAGGTAGCCGGTCTGGTTGCCGATGATCGCGGAAATGGTGATCAGGAGCGCCAGGAGCCAGACATTGAACTGGATGGTGTCCGTTGCCACAAGCAGCCCTGCCGTGAACAGCATCGAGTCCCCGGGAAGAAAGAATCCCACCAGCAGGCCCGTCTCCGCGAAGACAATTCCGCAGACCAGCAGCACCACCCAGGGCGCGAGTGCGGGATCGGCCAGGAAAATCTGGGGGTTCAGCCAGTCGGGCAGGAAGGAGGCCAGCTGCGGCTGGACCGGTCCTGCACCACCCAGCATGGGCGCGGCAAGGTCGCTGATCGCAAGAAAGTTCACCTCCTCAGGGTACTTGACGCACATGGGCGTCCCGGCGTCGGACGCGTGATCTGCGCGACAGGGCCGCCCCGGTGACACGGAGCGGCCCTGTCCGGCGGTAAAGTATGGGCCGTGGGTTTGGACTTTACGGCGATCGACTTCGAGACGGCCAATGGCTTCCGGGGTTCACCGTGCGCTGTTGGCCTGACGAAAGTCCGGGGCGGGCGGGTGGTGGATGAGGCGTCGTGGCTGATGCGTCCGCCGGTCAACCACGACCACTTCGAGTACCACAACGTCCGGGTCCATGGCATCAAGGCCACGGACGTGGCCGGCCGTCCCCGCTTCGGTGAGCTGTTCCCGGAGATTGGTGCCTTTATCGGGACCGACATCCTGGCGGCGCATAACGCGGCCTTTGACCTGGGCGTGATCCGGTCCGGGCTTGAGGTCTCCGGCCTGCCCGGGCCTGCCTACGACTACGTCTGCACGGTGATGCTGGCCCGGCGCTGCTACTCCCTGGTCTCCAATTCCTTGCCGTTCGCCGCGGAGGAAGCCGGCGTGCCGCTGGTCAACCATCACGACGCTGCAGAGGACGCACGGGCCTGCGCCGGCATCCTGATCGATATCGCTGCGCGGAACAATACCAACAGCATCGCCGAGCTCTACCTGTCGCTGGGTCTGGTGCTGCCGCATCAGGAGGCTTTTGACCCGGCGCACGATGTCCTGTCCAAAGCCAGCCTTACCGCACTTGCCGGCGCCGCTGGTGGAAACAGCGCAGCGCTGGTCCGCCCGTTCCTGTCCGGGTGGCCGGAGGAGGGCGACAACCCAGTGCCCAATGCCGACGCCGAACCCTCCCATCCGCTGTACGGCCAGACCGTTGTCTTCACCGGCGAGCTCTCCATGGCCCGGCCGGAAGCGAAGGTGCGTTCGGCCGAGCTGGGTGCCCGGCCGGAAAGCCGGGTGACGGCCCGCACCACGGTGCTGGTGGTGGGTGACGGCTTTGTGGCCGCGGACCTGAGGTCCGGCAGGCTGACCGGCAAGGCCCGGCGCGTCCTGGAGCTCCACGACCGCGGCCAGCCCATTGAAGTGCTCTCCGAAGGCGAGTTCCTGCAGATGGTGGGCGGCTGAGCCGCACTGGTTGTCCGCCTGCGGAGATTTTGGCTGCGGAGATTTTGGCTGCGCGACCCGGCCCGGCGTTCATCCGGCGCAACAAATCTTCCCTGCGGGAGGCCCGGCTCCTAGCCTTACAGGATGAGCAAACTAATGCACGGCCAAACAACCGGAATCAACTGGTCCGCCGTGTTCGCCTTTCCCAACCCCGTCAACGAGTACGCAGCCCGGATCACCGCCGGCCTGGTGGTGCTGCTGGCAGGCGCCACAGTGCTGAGCGGGTCCGTGTGGGGACTGGTGCTGATCGCCGCAGGCTTCTGGCTGCGCGTTCTCTTCGGGCCACGGATCTCGCCGCTGGCCCTGCTCTCCGTCAAGGTGCTGGCGCCGCGGCTGGGCAGCGCACGCCTGGTTCCCGGACCGCCCAAGCGTTTTGCCCAGGGCGTGGGAACGGTGGTGTCCACTACGGCGCTGATCCTGTTCCTTGCCGGTGCCGCCCCCGCAGCCTGGATTGCGCTCGCGGTTCTCATTGCGGCTGCCTCGCTGGAGGCCTTCGCCGGATTCTGCCTGGGCTGCGCCATCTTCGGCGTGCTACAGCGCCGGGGCCTGATCCCGGAGGACATCTGCGAGGCCTGCAACAACCTCCAGCTTAGGCGGCCGTAACGCCCACCAGCAGATCGGCCATGCCGCGGATGATGTCCGGCCCTTCGAGGGCGTCGAGCCATTCCGGGGGCAGGCACTCTTCGCCGTAGTAGGCGCCCAGGATGTTTCCCGCGATGGATCCCGTGGAATCACTGCCACCGCTGTGGTTGACGGCCAAGGCAATCGCCGCCCGGAAATGGTCTTGCGGCGACAGTGTGGAGTCCGCACCAGGCGCTGTCGCCAGGACCGCGTAAAGCCCGACGGCGAACGCCTCCTCCGCGGCCCGGCCCCCGCCGAGCTGCCGAACCAGTTCCTCCGGTGTAAGGATGCCTTTTCCCGCGCAGCGGATGGCCGCTCCAAGCCGCTCGGGAAGTTCCGCCGCCACATCCTTCAGGCCACGCACCTCCTCCAAGACCGCCGTCGCGGCGTCCGCCAGGCTGTCGCCGGCCACCAGGCGGTGGATCAACAGGCTGAAGCTGCCGGCACTCTGCCGGGCGGACGGATGGCCGTGTGTCAGAGAGGCGGCGTCGGCACTCAACTTATAGACGGCGTCGGACGCTATGTAGGGAATCAGGCCGAACGGTGCGGACCGCATCACCGTTCCGCGGCCCTTCGAGTCCGAGTTCACGGGCCGGTAGACCGTTCCCATTTCACCGGTGGCCAGCCCGCTGATGCACGTTTCTTCCGGCGCGCGGCGGTGCCGCAGCACCTCGTTGCCGTCGATCCACCGCGCCGGCTGCGCCGGGGCATGCGGCGGCGCAGACTCACCTTGGGTGTCCAACCAGCGGAGATAAGCCAGCCACACGCAGGCGTTCGCATCGGCGCCCACGCCGTCATTGGCCCATTCGAGCACCTCCACCAGCCCGTCCACCGTGTACAGCGTCATCTGTGTGTCGTCCGAAAAGTGGCTGCCGCCGTCGAGCCCTGCCAGGTCCGTCAGGCCCGCCGGGCCGAAGCGCTGGCGGATGGCCTCGATCGAGTCGGACTCCACCGCGTAGCCCAGCGAGTCGCCCAACGCCCCGCCCAGGAGGCAGCCGTGGATGCGGGACTTCAGCGGGGGCGCGGCGATGGCGCCCGGTTCGATGCTCATAACAGTAAATTTACCGTGGGGCGGCGGTGGAACGCGCCGGAGGTGCCACGCCGTCCGTCCACTAAGCTCGGACTCAGCCAACGCCCAGAATCCCTTGGCAGAATGCAAAGGCACCAAACCCCAACGATAAGGATTGCCCCACCATGACCACGCCTGTGCCCGTCCACCGTGTTCCCGCCTCCGGGCTGACTGCTGGCAGCGGTGCCGAGATCCGGCACGGGCTGGTGTCCAGGCTGTCTGCGGAAGCTTTTGGCAGCCTTTTCATCGTGGTGGCAGGGCTGGGCGTCCCGCTGTTTTCCATCCCGCAGTCCAGCCCGCTGCCTGCCGCGCTTGCAGCAGGCCTCGCGGTGACCGCGGCGATGCTGGCCTTCGGCTATGTTTCCGGCGGACACTTCAACCCGGCGGTGACTGTGGGCCACGCCGTCGCCGGCCGGATCCGGCTCGGTGACGCGGCCGCGTACATCGGCGCGCAGTTGGTGGGCGGGCTCCTCGGTGCCCTCGCCCTCTTCGGCATCTTGCGGACCCTGCCGGGCATCCAGGACAGCCGCACGGCGTTCGACACCGTGACCGCCGGATTCGGCGAACATTCCATCATCCAAGCGCCCCTCGCCGGCGTGCTCCTGTTGGAAGTACTCGGCGCCGCCATCCTGGTCGCAGTCTTCCTGGGCACCACCGCGCGCAACAACATCAACAAAACGGCAGCTGCAGTTGCCGTGGGCCTCGCCTTCGCCGTCCTGTTGCAGCTGGGCCTCTCCGTGGGCAACGCGCCGTTCAACCCCGCCCGCGCCACTGCCTCGGCCCTCTTCAGCTCCAGCTGGTCCCTTGAGCAGCTGTGGCTTTTCTGGGTTGCTCCCTTGGCAGGCGCGGCCATCGCCGGGCTGGTCTTCCGTGGGTTCGCTGAGCCGGTTGATGCAGGTACGGCCTCGGCCGCTGGCGGGTCAGTGCCTGACGACAGCGACGCCGACGTTGAGGATTTTGGCGACGAGGATGTTGACGTCGATGCCGACGTCGCCGACGAGGCCCAGGAATTCTTCGACGGAAAGCGCGGCTAGCTGGCCCGTCCGGGCCACGGCCTGTTGCGGCGGTTTCCTAAACTGTCGGTGGCAGCCGCTAGCGTAAGAATATGCGGTTATTGCACACATCGGACTGGCACTTGGGCAGGTCCTTCCATGGCGTCGGGATGCTGGACGCCCAACGGTCATTTGTTGATCAGCTCGTCAGCGCCGTCACGGAAAACGCGGTCGACGTTGTCCTGATCGCCGGCGACGTCTACGACCGCGCCCTGCCCGGCGTCGACGTGGTAGGGCTGTTGGATGATGCCTTGGTGCGGCTGACAGCGGCCGGTGCCACGGTGGTGCTGACATCAGGCAACCACGACTCCGCCATCCGGCTGGGCTTCGCTTCCCGGCTGCTGGAACGTGGCGGCGTCCACCTGCGGACCAGGCTGGCGGACCTGGACCAGCCAGTTGTACTGCCGCTGGGAGCGGGTGACCGCGCTGCTTCTGGCGCCGTCCTGGCCATCTATGGAATCCCCTGGCTGGAACCGCGCCTCGTCGCCGAACAACTCGGCGCAGAAACCGCCAGCCACTTCGAAGTCACCCGCGCCGCCACTGACCGCATCCGGGCGGACCTCGCGCAGCGCAACGCTGCGGGAACAGTCCATTCGGTGGTCCTCGCCCACACGTTCGCCAGCGGCGGGATCAGCTCCGACAGCGAGCGGGACCTCAGCATCGGGGGAGTCGGAGCCGTGCCCCTGGACCTGTTCGACGGATTCAGCTACACCGCGCTGGGGCACCTGCACGGCCGGCAGACGCTGTCGCCGCAGGTCAGGTACTCGGGATCGCCCCTGGCCTACTCGTTTTCCGAAGCCAAGCACACCAAGGGAAGCTGGCTGATCGACGTTGGCCCGGACGGTGTGACCGGCGTATCGGAACTGACGTGGGAAGCCCCGCGGAAGCTGGCCGTGCTCCGCGGCGAAATCTCGGAACTCCTGGAGTCCGCAGAGCATTCCTGGGCCGAAGGGGCGTACTGCCAGATCACGCTCACGGATGACCAGCGGCCCGCACAGGCCATGGAGCGGCTGCGGGTCCGTTTTCCGGACACGCTGGTCCTCGGGTTTGATCCGCAGGGCGGCGCCGTCAAGGCGTCCAAAAGCTACAGCAGCCGGCTCGCCGAAGCCCAGGATGATCTCTCGCTCTGCTGCGGATTCCTCGATCACGTGCGGGGGCGGGACGCGGACGACGCCGAGCAGTCGGCTATCGCGGCGGCGCTGGATAACGTCCGCCTCAGGGAGGCATCGCTATGAGGATCCACCGCCTTGTCATCTCCGCCTTCGGGCCCTTTGCGGGCACCGAGGAAATCGACTTCGACAGGTTGAGCGCCCACGGACTCTTCCTCCTCAACGGACCTACCGGAGCAGGGAAGACCAGCGTGCTGGACGCTGTCTGTTTTGCGCTGTACGGATCCGTGCCGGGGGCGCGCCAGGAGGGCAAGCGTCTGCGCAGCGATCATGCCGAGCCTTCGCTGGGGCCGGCGGTCACCTGCGAGTTTTCGGCCCAGGGCCGCCATTTCGAAGTCGCCAGATCGCCGGCCTGGGATAAACCCAGTGCCCGGGGTAAAAACGGCTTCACCACACAGCAAGCCAAAACGCTCCTCCGGGAACGCATCAGCGGAACGTGGACGGAGCGATCCGGACGCAATGATGAAGCCGGCGCCGAAATTACCGCCCTGCTGGGAATGGACCGGGAACAGTTCACCCGCGTGGTGATGCTGCCGCAGGGCGATTTTGCCGCCTTCCTGCGGTCCAAGGCAGCCGATCGCCTGGAACTGCTGCAGAAGCTCTTTGGCACCCAGCGGTTCGAAGCCCTGGAACAGGAGCTGTCGGCGCAGGCCCAGGCCGCGCGGAACGATGTTGCCCGGCTGAACGGAGAACTTGGGCTGCTGGCGGCGCGGGCCGAAGCTGAGGCCGCTGCGCTGGCCATTGATGATTCTGCGGCTCCTGCCCAGGAAGAGTCGGCTGACCGGATCGAATGGCTGCAGGAAACCGTGGCCCACCGCGCAGGCGAACTGGCTGCGGCGGCGGAGGCCGCAGCGGCCGTCAGTAAGCACTCGTCAGGCCGGCTGGAGAACGAGTCCGCGCGGCGGGAGCGCCACCGCAAGCTGGCAGCCGCCGAGGCCCGGAAGGCAGCCGCTGAGGCAATGCTGCCCTCGCTCGAGCTCCATGGCGTCCGGCTCGAACAACACCGCCGCGCCGAGGTGCTCACGGGTCAGCTACAGTCTGTCCAGTCCAGCCAGACCCAGGTCCGGCACGCGGCAGGGGCCATGGAATCCGCCATCACTCTGCTGCGGATGGCCGCGGATGAAGACCCCGAACTGGGCCAGCTGGACCTTGGCGCCTTGGATGCAGACCACGGCGATGCCGGGCTCTCTGCCGACGGGGCACTTGACGTTGGGGGAGAGCTCAGCCGCCTCAGGTCACTGTTGGCCGTTGTGGAAGCCAGGTTGCCGGACGAAGAACGCCTCCATTCACTGGTTGCCAGGCGCGCCGCGCTCACCACGAAGCAGCAGGAACTCACCCAAAAGGACATTGACCTTGGCGTTTCGCTGCAGGGCCTCCGCGCGGAGCAGGAATCCCTGACGGCAGGCCTGGAGGCGCTGGCGGAACTGGCATCAGCAGCCACGCTCCATGACAAGGAAGCCGCTGCGGCCGGGGAGCTTCTTGACGTCGTCCGGCGCTGCGCGGCTGCACGCGCGGCGCAGGCGCTCGCCACGGAGCGCCACTCGGCGTCCCGGGAGATCCAGCTCGAGAAGAAACTCCGATGGCTGGATCTGCGCGAGGAAAGACTCGCCAACGCCGCCGCCGAACTCGCTGCCCAGCTGGCCGAGGGCGAGGCCTGCCCCGTTTGCGGCAGTGCGGACCACCCGGCTCCCGCGGAGGCTGCGGCGTCAGCGCTGGGCCTCAGCCAGGCTGAGGAAGCTGCCCAGCAGGAGCATGAGGCCGCAGAGACAAATCTGGCAGCGCGGGCCCGTGAGTTGGGCGACGCGAACCAGTATGTGGCTGTCCTTGAAAGCCAGGGCGGGGACATGCCCGAAGCGGATGCGCTTGCGGCCTTCGCGTCCGCCCGCACCGCCGCCGGCGAGTCGCAGCTGGCGGTGAAAAACCTCGCGGACCTCCGGCAGCAGCTTGAGGCCGCGGAGGCCCGAATGGCGGCAGCGGATTCCGCCAGGCAGAGCGCAGCATCCGAACTCGCACAGGTCACCGCTGAATTGTCGGGACGGGTGGACCAGCTGGCGTCCCTTGACAGCGCACTCTCTGCGCTGCGAGGCGGTCACCGCAGCCTCACGCAGCGGCTGCGGGCGCTGCAGGATGCCGCCGCCACGTTGGAGAAGACCGTGGAGGCCCAGGCATTGCTCAGCAGAGCCAAGGCCAGGGCCGAGGAAGCACGGATCCAGCTTGAACTGGCGTTACCGGACGCTGGCTTCGGCTCGGCGGAGGTGGCCCGCGCACAGCTTCTTTCGAATGCTGATGCTGCTGCCTTGCAGGCCGAGGTCCGGGCCGGCCAGGACGAACAGGCGCGGATTGCCGAGCTGTTCGCATCCGAGGAGCTGCTGCTGGCACTGACTGAAGAGGCAGCCCATCCCGTGGTGGACGAAGACCTCCTCGCTGACCTGCAGGCCGCCGCGGAGAAGGCCGGACAGGAAGCACGGGCTGCCGATCTCGCCGCCGGCATGGCCGCGCGCTGTGTGGAGGCGCTAGCCGCTGTCCGCAACGACTACCAACAGCTGGCCGGTTCCGGGCGCGTTCCCAGGGAACGCGCCCGGCTGCTGACAGCCCTGGCTGATACCGCAGCCGGCCGTGGAGACAACACCTACCGCATGAGCCTGAACAGCTACGTCCTCGCGGCACGGCTCGAACAGGTGGCCTTGGCTGCTTCCGAACGGCTAGTCGCCATGAGCGATGGCCGCTACCTGCTCCAGCATTCAGACGCCAAGGCCGCGCGCGGCGCAAAATCCGGGTTGGGGCTGGAAGTGGTGGACCAGTGGACCGGGCACCGCCGGGATACTTCTACGCTTTCCGGCGGCGAATCCTTTATGGCGTCCCTGTCCCTCGCCCTGGGGCTGGCAGACGTTGTGCAGCAGGAATCCGGTGGCATCCAGATCGAGACGCTTTTTGTAGACGAGGGTTTCGGCAGCCTGGACGAACAATCCCTGGAACAGGTCATGGATGCCCTCGAAGGCCTTCGCGACGGCGGGCGCGTTGTGGGTCTGGTCAGCCATGTGGGGGAGATGAAACAGCGCATCGGAACCCAACTCCAGGTCCTCAAGGGTCGGAACGGTTCCATGCTCCGCATTTCCGACGCCGCCGAGGCGCTGGTGTGACTGCGGCCATGCCGGGCTGGACTGGGCCAAACCGGCCTATATGATTGAACAGTTACCGGGTCGCGCGCATCGGGAGGAGGGACGATGCGCATTACTGAACGAGCCCGTTACCTTGAAATCTTCAGCAATGTCCTCCCTGCCCGCTTCCCTGGAAGCGCCGCTTTCTCCCGGCGCTGTCCATCCTGACACTGCGCCGGCGTCCGCTGCGCTGGCTCCGCCCACGGGTCGGTTCGCCAGGCTCCCGCACCTGGCCGGCCGCAGCTTTATCCCCCTGGGCCTGTTCGCCCGGCTGCCCCTGGCCATGCTGACCGTCGGTGCCCTGACCCTCGTCACGTCCGTGACCGGCTCCTACGCGCTTGGCGGCACTGCCGCCGGTGCCGTGGGGATCGGCTCGGCCCTCGGCGCCCCCGTCTTTGGTGCCCTCGCAGACCGCAGGGGGCAGCGGCCCGTCCTCCTGGTTGCGGCGGTGCTCAATGCCTTGGCCGTCCTGGCGCTGATCGGCACGGCCTGGGCCGCGCCCGACGCCGGGTCCTTTCCCGTCGCCGTGATCGCCGCCGCGTTCCTTGCCGGTGCCAGCTGCCCGCAGGTAGGGCCGTTGGCCAGGGTGCGCTGGATGGCGCTCACCTCGCGGGGCAAGGGAGCGAAGGCCCGCCGGGACCTTGACACGGCCCTGTCCTACGAGGGCACAGCCGATGAACTGACGTTTGTCCTGGGACCGGCCCTTGTGGGAATCCTGGCCAGCCTGGTGGCCCCTTGGCTGCCGTTGGCCCTGGCTGCAGCCATGACCATCACGATGGTGCCCGCCTTTGCCATGCACTCCACCCACAAGGCGGTTCCCGTGATCCGGGGCTCCGCGGCCTCGCGCAAGGCAGCCAGGATTCCCGCCGTCGTCGCACTGCCCGTCCTGGCGATGGTGGCCATGGGCACCTTCTTTGGGTCCGCCCAGACGTCCTTGAGCTCGTTCTCTGCGAGTTTCGCCACCTCTGAAATCGCCGGACTGCTGTATGCGGTCATGGGATTGAGCTCTGCCGCCGCAGCCCTGTCCGTGGCGTACTGGCCCCAGCGCTTCACCCCGGCGGCCCGGTGGCTGGTCAGCGCGGCACTGATGACGGTGCTTGCGTTGCTGCTTCTGGTGCCAGGATCGTTGGGCGGCATGGTGGTGGTGCTGCTGGTCCTGGGATTGCCGGTGGGTCCCGTGATGGTCACGGTCTTCGCGATCGGAGGCCTGGTGGCCCCGGTGGAACGGCTGGGCACCGTGATGACGGCTCTGGCCAGCGGGATCGTGGCCGGCACCGCGTTGGGTGCCGCGGTTGGTGGCCAGCTCGCGCAGGCCCACGGCTACCACACGGCATTCATTGTGCCTGTGGTTGCTGCTGGCGGCCTGCTGGCGCTAGGTGCCGCGGCGGCGGCCATTCTCCGCAAACGCCACTGATCGACGCCGGGCGCTGGTCACGGCCAGGCGGGGTGTGCCTTGGTCAGCCCAGCTGGGCCTCAATGCGCCCGGCGCCCGCCACCAGCGCAGCGGCGATTTCGTCCGGATTCTGGGCTGCCCGGATGTAAACGACGGACAGCGCGGCCGGCCGGCCGCCAGGGACCCGGACCGGAACTGCTACGGAAGAGACGCCGGCGAGGACTTCATCGTGGCTGGCGGCAAAGCCCAGTTGCCGCGCGGTTCCCGCCTCGGGCCGGTAGGGGATTCCCGGGGCAGCCGCATGCCAATCAGCTTCTGAATACGCTGACTGGATCGCAATTCCGGGGGCGCCGGCGCTGATGGGATGCCGGGAGCCGGGGTGCTGGACAATGGCGGCGCCGGTATGTCTCGGGTCCACGGTGACCAGGGTGACACAGTCGTCGCGGTCCCAGACGGCCACAAAGGCACTCATGGTCAGGGCATTGGCGAGTTGGGTCAGCTCCGGCAGGGCCGCCGTTTGGAGATTGCGGGCCACGCCCCGCGCCAGGACAGCGAGCCCAGGCCCCGGCTGGACTCTGCCGGCGTCATCGCGCACCAGCAAGGAGTGGTCCTCCAGGGTCCGCAATATCCGGTAGGCCACGGAACGGTGGACCCCCATGGCGTCGGCAAGTTCCGCAATGGTCAAGGGAGTCTCCGCGGCCGCCAGGATTTCCAGCGCACGGATTCCGCGCGACAGGGTCTGGGACGGCGAAGCCTGAGCTGCTCCGGCGGGGACTGCGGTAGGCGTCATGGGTCCCATCCTAGGCGGCCGCACGGGCGCTGCCCGGGTGCCGTGACGGTGCTTCCCGCACTCGGACTGTGTGCGGATTTCGAAAAGCTCTGCGCTGATTCCGAAAAAGGAAGTTCAGCTATAGAACTGATTCGCATCAACGAAGGAACTGATCCGCGCGAAGAATCAAGAAAAATAGTGCGTTTCGTCACATCTTCGCGTAACGTCATACTAACTGACCGTTCGATCAGTAAATCGGACGGCCTAAATCCACCGTCGGCAGCCATTAACCCCAACCAGGCTGCCCCAAGCCACGGAGTTCCAATGACCGAAACTTCACGCGTCGATTCCGAGGCGGGCCCGAGCAGCAAGCACGAGGAACGCAAGGTCCTCGCAGCAACGTTGGTCGGCACCACCATCGAGTGGTACGACTTCTTCATCTTCGCCCAACTGACGGGTACGCTGCTGTCCCCGCTGTTCCTGGCTCCGCTGAACGAATCCAATCCGGGCCTGGCCCAGATCCTGTCCTTCGCGCTGATCGGCATCAGCTTCCTGTTCCGCCCGCTGGGTGCAGTGGTTGCCGGCCACCTTGGTGACCGGCTCGGACGCAAGGCCATGCTGGTCTTCACCCTCCTGATGATGGGCGCAGCCACCTCTCTGATCGGCATGCTGCCCACGTACGCGCAGATCGGCGTCTGGGCCCCCATCCTGCTGATCATCCTCCGCATTGCCCAGGGCTTCTCCGCCGGCGGCGAATGGGGCGGCGCTGCCCTGATGGCAGTGGAGCACGCCCCCAAGAGCCGGCGAGGTGTGTTCGGCGCGTACCCGCAGATCGGTGTCCCGGTCGGCATGATCCTGGCCACCGGCCTGCTCTTCATACTCAACTCGAACATGTCCAAAGAAGACTTTGCTTCGTGGGGCTGGCGGGTTCCGTTCCTGCTGTCCATTGTGCTGATTGTGGTGGGATACCTGATCCGCCGGGCTGTGGCCGAGAGCCCCGTCTTCCAGGAGATGGCGGCCCGAAAGGCCGAAAGCAGGGCGCCCCTCAGCGAGCTCATTCGTAACCATAAGAGGCCCGTGCTCTACTCGACCATGATCTTCATCGGCAACAACGCCGCTGGCTACCTGTTGATTGCCTTCTTTATCTCCTACGCCACCAGGACGCTGAAGATGCCGGTCCCGGAAATCCTGCTGGCCACCACGCTTGCTTCCTTCGGCTGGCTGATCTTCACGCTCGCAGGCGGCTGGCTCTCGGACCGGATCGGCCGGGTCAAGACGTTCCTGATCGGTTATGCGATCATCTTCGTTTGGATGATCCCGATGTTTGCCCTGATCGACACCAGGAACATCTGGCTTTACGGTGTGGCGCTCTTCGTCCTGACCATCGGCCTCGGCCTTTCCTACGGCCCCATGTCGGCGATGTACGCCGAGATGTTCCCGGCCAATGTCCGCTACTCGGGCATCTCCATCGGGTACGCGTTCGGTGCGATCCTGGGTGGTGCTTTCGCTGCAACCATTGCCGAGACTCTGCTGCAGAGCACCAAATGGACCGGATCCATCGGCATCTACATCATGATCCTGTGCGTGATTTCGGCTGTCGGGGTTTTGCTTGCCAAGGAGACGAAGGGCAACCCGCTCGGCGTCAGCAGCCACCACTAAAGTTGTACGCATCGCAGAACGGCGGGTTCGGGCCATCTGGTCTGGGTCCGCCGTTCTGCCGTGAGGCCAGGTTGCGCCGTGAGGGCCCGGTGTTGCCATCGGGCCTACTGGTTCAGCAGGCTGATGGCGTCCTCATCGGCCAATTGTTCGAAGTGCCGGTAGAAGCTGCCAACGGCGCGGAATTTGCCCGGCAGATGCAGGCACAGCACGGCGTCGCACACCCGCGACACGGCCGTGTAGGCTTCCACCGAACCCACCGGCGCTGCGGCGACGACGCGTGCCGCACCACCGGAACGGGCTGCCTCGGCGGCAGCGCGCATGGTGGCTCCGGTGGCCAGGCCGTCGTCGAGCAGTAGAACTGTTTGACCGGTGAGGTCGTTGCTGATCCCCGGGTAAGTCGCGGCCCGGCGGAGCAGCTCGGCCCTCTCGCGTTTCTCCACTTCGTCCAGCCACTCCTGGCGGACGCCGTGGTCCAGAATGCGGGTGACCAAGGGACGGTTGAGCAGGCGCACTATCCGGCCTCCCGACCAGGCCAGCGCACCGAACGCTGTTTCGTCGTGGCCGGGGATGCCGAGTTTCCGGACCAGAACGGCGCCGAGTGGCAGGTACAGGGCCTTGGCAGCCGCGGCGGCCACAGGGATGCCGCCGCGGGCCAGCCCCAGGACGATGGTGTCGGGGCGTTCCCGGAACTGCGTGAGCACCGCCGCCAGCCGTTCACCGGCATCGGTGCGGTCTTCAAAACGCGTGCTCATTGTTCCCTCTCCGGCTGTCTCCGCCCCGCTTCCAGCCTACCTTCTGCTGCCGCGCCGGGAACCGGGGATACTTCCTCCCACCGCTGCTGAGTTACGAGAGGGCGGAGGTAACAGCCTTGGTGATTTCCTGGATCAACACCGTCCGTTCAAGGATGTCGCTCAGGTCGGCACCCTTCGTGAAAACCACCAGCACGTAGCTGCCGGCGGACATCGAGAGGATGGCGGCGTCGTGGAGTTCGTCATCGAGCAGCCCGTATTTGTGGAAGACGGTGACGCCGTCCGGAACTGCGGCCGGAATGAGGTTTTCGTAGTTGGTGTCCTGCATGTAGGACAGGAGCTGCTCCGTATGCTCCTGGTCCAGGAGCCGGCCCTCGAACAGTTCCGCCAGGATGTGGGCCATCTCGGCGGTCGAAAGCGTATTCACCCCGGGGTCATACGTGACGTCGATGGAGGCGGCGTACTCCGAAAGTTCGGAAAGGCCCACAGCGTCCATCAGCAGGCTCCACGATTCGTTGTTGCTGTCCTGGACCATCGCCTGGATCTGGAACTCTGAGGTGAACCCGCCCAGCGGATCATCGAGGGACGCTGAACCCTCCTCCACGAGGTGGTAATAGGCCGCAGCGGTCAGGATCTTGGCCGTGCTCGCTGCCTCGAACGGTTCCTCCACGCCGTACTGGTGCACATCCCCGCCGTCGGTAGCCATCAGCGCAACACCCACCTGGTACTGACGGTTGGCGCCGATGATGGCATCGATGGCTGCGTCCAGGCCCGCGTCAATCGGGGCGGAGCTTGCAATGGTGTCGATGCCAATTGATGTGCGCGATGCCGCTCCCTGCCCGGGCCGGGCAGGCGCCAGTATGTAGGGGGCAGCGATCAGGACCACAGCGAGGAAACCGGCTGCAGCCACCAGGACGGAACGGCGGCGTAGGGCGGCGACCGTGCGGCGGGCGCGTGGCTGGGAAGGATCGTGCATCTGAGGATCCAAGCAGCGGAACCTATGCGGGAGCTATGAAATCCCTGTCAGGGATCAGCCGCGCACTGGTCAGACCCCCAGGAAGGCGATGGCGCCTTGTTTGAAAGCCCGGCTGGTGATGGCGTTGGTGTGGTTGCGGCCAGGCAACGTCAGCTGTTCAGCCATGGACCCTGCCCGGATTCCGAGTGCGGCAAGCTGCGGCATGGTGGCCGCACGTTCATCCTGGTCGCCGGCCACAAGAAGCATCGGCATGTGTGGAACGGCTTCGGCAGGATCGAACGGCTCGGCCTTGATGGCATCCACCAGGGACAGCAGCGCGAAGATGTTGTTGCTCGGCAGGAGCATGGCCATCTTGAGCAGGCCGGATGTGGACGGGTCCGCGATGGGGGTTCCGTCGGCGAGGTAGTTCTGGGCGGCGATGAGGTCAAAGGCCGCCAGCGGATCGGCGATGTTCGGTCCGCCCAGGACCAGGCGGTGGACGATCTCGGGCTGGGTGGCGCCGAATTCCCAGGCGAGCCGGGCGCCCAAGGAATAGCCCACAACGTCAACCCCGCTGGTGGGGTCACCATTGCGCATTGGCCGCACGCCGGCGTCGAACGCTATCTGCAGCAGGTCCGCGCGGATCCGGCTGGGGGAGTAGGAGTCCATGTCTTCGGGAGCGCCGCTGCGGCCATGTCCGGGCAGGTCCACGGTGATGACGCGGCGGCCTGCCTCCAGCAGGGCCGCCACCCAGCCGGTGTCATGCCAGTTGAGCTTGCTGGAAGAGGAGAAACCGTGCAGCAGCAGCACTGGGCGCAGTCCGGCGTCTTTCTGGGGGTCGTGCACCTCCACAAAAAGTTGGGGGTCAGTGCCCTCAACGGTGTGGGAATGCATCTCGCCGGTGTGCCTGCCGCTCATGGTGTCAGTCCTCATCAAGTACGGCGCTCAGGCGGACCCAGCGCGTCGGTGCCTCGTCCTTCGGGACCGTGCCCACGATTCCGGCAGTGTTGTCCGGCACCTCGAACGCGATCAGGGGTTCGCCGACATTGATCCTGTCGCCTGCCCCACCGAAGATACGGACCACTTTACCTGCCTGCGGGCTGGGCAGTTCAACAGCGGATTTGCTCGTTTCCACCTCCACCAGCGGCCGGTTCCGTTCCACCCGGTCGCCGAGGACCTCGATGTCCACGCCGTCCTCGGCGGGACTTCGCCGACATAAGATCACCGGATCCGGACGTGAGGCCGCGTACTTGAGGAGGTGGTAGGCCTGCTGCGGTTTCGACGGCGACACCACCTTCAGGCCCGGTGCGTGGGTAGAGAGCGACTCCAGCTACTTGGGTTGGCGATCGCGGGTGGTGGGCCGGGCGCCAAGCCAGCAGGCTGCCGCGAGGCAGGCGACCAGAACAAAGGTGCTCAGCAGCTGGCCGCGGCTGCTTTCCGCGCTGAAGCCCACAGCGAAAATCAGTCCCAGGAGGACAAGTCCGAAGATGGTCAGGCCCGGGAATCCCTTCATCCGCAGCGGAAGCTCGGCACCGTCCCGGTCCGCGCGGCGTCGGAGAATCAGCTGCGAGACAAGGGCCGTGCCCCAGACCACCAGGCACGTGGATCCGACCAGCTGGAACAGGGCCGGCAGGATCCGGTCCGGGAACAGCAGCTCCAGGACCGTGGCGAAGAAGCCGAACGCCACCGACACGCCCACCGCCACCATGGGCACGCTGGCGCCGCTGAGCCTGGCCAGGAACCGGGGAGCCTCGCCCCGTTCGGCGAGCGAGTACACCATTCGGGACGCGCCGTAGAGGTTGGCGCTAAGTGCGGAGAGAAGCGCGACGACGGCAACCAGGGTGATCGCCGTGCCGGCGCCAGGGATTCGGGCCGCGTCGAGCACGCCGGCAAACGGCGAGGCGAGTCCTTCGGAGGATGCCGGCAGGACTGCCGCGATGACAAAGACCGACCCGATGTAGAAGACCAGGATGCGCCACAGCACCGTACGGATCGCCTTGCCCACGCTGTGCTCCGGGTCCTCCGTTTCCGCGGCGGCCACGGCAACGATCTCGGTTCCGCCAAAGGCAAAGATCACGACGAACAATGCCGTGGCGATTCCGCCAAGCCCGGCAGGAGCAAAATCAGTGGTGACGTTAGCTAGCCCGGGCGAAGCTACCTCGGGCAGGAGGCCCAGAAGCAGGGCGGCCCCCACGGCCAGGAACGCCACAATGGCGGCAACCTTCAGGATGGCGAACCAGAATTCGAACTCGCCGAAGTTCTTGACACCCGTCAGGTTGATGGCCGTAAACACGAACATAAAGATCAGGGCCAGGGCCCAGACGGGGATAACCGGCCAGACGGAAAACAGGAGGCCCGCTGCGCCCAGGGCTTCCGCGGCGATGACCACCACCAGCTGGAGCCACCACAGCCAGCCCACGGTAGCGCCGGCGGTTTTTCCCAGCGCCCGTTCGGCGTACACGGAGAAGGCGCCGCTCGTGGGATTTGCAGCGGCCATCTCGCCCAGCGCCCACATCACCAGGATGATGAGCGTCCCGGCGACCAGATAGGAGATCAGCACGGCAGGCCCCGCGGCCTGGATGCCGGCCCCTGAACCCAGGAACAGGCCGGCTCCGATGGCGCTGCCCAGCCCCATCATGGTGAGCTGCCGGGGTTTCATGGTATGGCCGAGGTGGGATTTCGGCCGCACTTCCGTGGAAATCGATGTCATGCCTGTGAACCTTCTTGGGGGTTAGGGTTGGTGCCCCCCGCGGGGACCACTTGAATTTACCGCCTAAGTCGCTGGCCCGCGGGCAACGGACGTGCAACGACGGTGACGATTTGAAAAAATTCCTGGGTGCCCAGGCCTGATGCCGCCAGGTTCGGGTTCCCGGGGATGGCGTTCTGCTCGCTCACATCAACCGACTTCACACGAGCGGGCCGGTCGGCGAAACATTTTGAATCAGGGGAATGTGCCCGTAGAATCAGTTCTAGTCATATTGACTATAACTAGATGATGGCAATGAAGCCCAGAAGCAGGAAGCGGGTGAGTGACCGTGTACAGCAGTTCAGCGAACGTCTCCGAGCGGGCCACCGCTGCCCCCTCCCTCGCCATCTCCACCGTCATTTTCGCCCTGCGGCCCAGCGAATCCTCGGGCCGGCCTACCCTGTGGCTTCCCCTGGTCCGCAGGATTCGTGAGCCGTACAAAGACCTTTGGGCACTTCCCGGCGGACCGCTGACGCATGTTGAATCCTTGCAGGATGCTGCGTCCCGAAACCTCCGGGAAACCACCGGACTCACGCCGAGCTACCTGGAGCAGCTCTATGCGTTCGGTGGGCTGCACCGCTCACCCACGCAGCGCGTTGTGTCCATCGTCTACTGGGCGCTGGTCCAGCCCACCGAGGCCGCCCTGGCCGACGAATCGGAGAACGTGAAGTGGTTCAGGGCAGACAAGGTGGGGGACCTGGCCTTCGACCACAACGCCATTGTTGAGTACGCGCTCCGGCGCCTGCGAAACAAGCTGGCCTACGGCTCGGTGGCCTACCACTTCCTGGGCGAGTACTTCACCCTCGCCCAGGTCCGCGAAGTCTACGAAGCCGTCCTGGACACCCGGCCGGACCCGGCCAACTTCCGCCGCCAGCTCAAATCCACGCCGGAAATCGAAGAAACCGGCGAGTACCTCCAGGGCGGCAAGCACCGCCCGCCACGTCTCTACCGCTTCACCGGCCGCCCAGGCCTTGATCCCGACAACAGGAGCACACCATGAGCAGCGTCAACACAGCCATCCAGCTGATCACGCGCGAACAGGCCGAAAGCGCGTCCCGGAGCGCGGCTGCAGGCAAAACAGCAGCCACCTGCAGCCCGGAGCTCGCCAAGGGGCCGTGGGAATACGACCTCGCCGAGGCGCTCGCCGGTGCCCCGGCTTATGGCCCCGGCGCCTCCAGCGCGGACGTTGCGCCGGCCGCCACGCCCCGCCAAGGCCAGCTTCCGGAGGAATACAAGCGCGCCGGCGATGCCGAACTGGACGTCCGCATCCGTGCGGCGAAGGAAAAGCTGGGCGACCGGGCCGTAATCCTGGGTCACTTCTACCAGCGCGACGAAGTCATCCAGTACGCCGACTTCGTGGGGGACTCGTTCCAGCTGGCCAACGCCGCGCTCACCCGGCCTGACGCCGAGGCCATCATTTTCTGCGGCGTGCACTTCATGGCCGAGACCGCGGATATTCTCTCCACACCGGAACAGGCTGTCATCCTGCCCAACCTCGCCGCCGGCTGCTCCATGGCGGACATGGCGGACATCGACTCCGTGGAGGAATGCTGGGAACAGCTGGAAGAAATTTTCGGTGCCGAGGCCGACGCCGACGGGCGGGTTCCGGTCATTCCGGTCACCTACATGAATTCCTCCGCCGCCCTGAAGGCTTTCTGCGGCCGCAACGGCGGCATCGTCTGCACCTCCTCCAACGCCAAGGTGGTCCTGGAATGGGCGTTCGAGCGCGGCCAGCGGGTCCTGTTCTTCCCCGACCAGCACCTGGGCCGCAACACCGCCAAGGCCATGGGTGTGCCGCTGGAGCAGATGCCCATGTGGAACCCGCGCAAGGAACTGGGCGGCAACGATGAACAGGCCCTGCTCGATTCCCGCGTCATCCTCTGGCATGGCTTCTGCTCGGTCCACAAGCGCTTCAACGTCGGCCAGATCGAAAAGGCCCGCGCCGAGTTCCCCGGCGTCAACGTGATTGTGCACCCCGAGTGCCCCATGGAGGTGGTGGACGCCGCCGATTCCGCCGGCTCCACCGACTTCATCAAGAAGGCCATTGCGGCCGCCACCGAACCAGCCATCTTCGCGATCGGCACGGAAGTCAACATGGTTAACCGGCTCGCCGCCGAGTACCCGCAGCACACCATCTTCTGCCTGGACCCTGTGATCTGCCCCTGCTCCACGATGTACCGCATCCACCCCGGCTACCTCGCCTGGGTCCTGGAGGAACTCGTCGAAGGACGCATCGTCAACCGCATCAGTGTGGACCATTCCGTCCAGGACAACGCCAAAACCGCGCTCGAGCGTATGCTCGCCGCGCGTCCCCTGTAGCCCCGCCTCTGCAGTCCCGCCCGCTGTAACCCTGGAAACCGAAACGAGCCCCACATGAGCGCAGATGGCCCAGCCGGTGGTCCGGCACCCCGGCGGCTGATCGTCGTCGGGAGCGGCATTGCGGGACTGTACTCCGCGTTGCTTGCCGCCGACGCCGGCGTCGAAGTGGTGCTGCTGACCAAGGGCGCGCTCGCGGACAGCAACACCTACTACGCCCAGGGAGGCATCTCCGCCGTGCTCGACGAACCCGCGCCCGGAGATACCGTGGCCGCGCATGTCGCAGACACGCTGAAGGCCGGGGCCGGGCATTGCGACGAAGAGACCGTCCGCGTGCTCTGCACGGAGGCCCGGCTGGATATCGCCGGCCTGGAACGCTTCGGCGTGCGTTTCGATATGGACGACGACGGCGACCCCTCGCTGGGTCTCGAAGCCGCCCATTCCGCGCCGCGGATCCTGCACGCCGGCGGCGACGCAACCGGTGCCGGGGTGGCCAGGGCGCTCATCAAGACCGTCCTGGATGCGCAGGCAGCTGGCCGGATCCAGGTCATCGGGCACGCCCAGGTGACGTCCCTGGCCCAGAGCGAAGGACGCGTGGCCGGCGTGAATTTCCTCCACGACGGGCGGGAACTCGCCATCCGCGGCGATGCCGTGCTCCTGGCCGCCGGGGGAGCGGGAAGGCTGTTCGCCCAGACCACCAACCCCGCCGTGGCAACTGCCGACGGGCTGGCGCTCGCCTGGCGGGCCGGAGCCGCAGTTGCGGACCTGGAGTTCTTCCAGTTCCACCCCACCTGCATGGTGCTCCCGGCCGATGCCCTTGAGGCAGCCGGCAACGGAGCTGAACCGCTCCTGATTTCCGAAGCCGTGCGCGGCGAAGGCGCCATCCTGCTGGACGCCCACGGCGAACGCTTTATGCCCGCCTACCACGCTGACGCAGAACTTGCCCCGCGCGACGTCGTTTCCCGCAGCATCGCCCTGCACCTCGCTACCCTGGGGGATCCCAACGGGCACGTGTTCCTTGACGCCATGGTGGTCGAGGCCCTGCACGGCAAGGGCTACCTCGAAAAGCGATTCCCGACCATCAGCGCCCGCACCCGCCAAGCCGGTATCGACTGGACCCGGGAACTCGTCCCCGTGGCACCGGCCGCGCACTACTGGATGGGCGGCGTCCTTACCGATCTCTACGGGCGGACCTCTGTACCCGGGTTGCTTGCCGCCGGCGAGGTTGCTTGCACCGGTGTCCAGGGTGCCAACCGGCTTGCCAGCAACTCCCTTCTCGAAGGTCTTGTTTTTGGGCGGCGGGCTGTCGAAGGGTTCCTGGGCAGCAGTTCCGCAAGTCCCTCGGCGCCTGCGCTCTCGCCTCGCACCGGCGATCGCCTCGCAAGCTCGGCGGCCGGTGCGGCCGCTCACGCAACAACGGCGCTATCGGGACCTCCGGAACTGCCGGTGATGTTCAACGACGCGTCAGCGTCCATTTCCTGGCAGTTTGAAACGGTCCCGGCACCCGGGCCTGCTGAGTCTTCGTTCGTTGAGGCTGGGCCGTTTTCCCGGGTGGCTCTTCAGCGGTTGATGACTGCTAACGCTGGGGTGCTTCGTAGCGGCGGCTTACTGCGGGAGGCCGGGGCGGAGTTGGCTGCATGGACGGCCGATGTTTTTCCCATCGATGTGCCTGATTCCCTCGATCCCCGGGAGCACGAGGATGCCAATCTCCTTTTGGCGGCGCAGCTGCTTGTGCATTCCGCGCGGGAGCGGCGGGAATCCTTGGGGGCGCATTACCGCAGCGACAGCGTGCCAGGGAATGCCGCCGTCGAACATTCTGATAAGCGTTACACCATGAGCCGGAAAGCGAGCCTCGTCAATGACTAGCCTGACCCTCCCCGCAGCACCCGTCCGGGACATCCTGGAGCGGGCTTTTGCCGAGGACGCGCCCAACGGTGACATCACCTCGCAGCTGCTGATCCCGGCCGACGCCCGCGCCACCGCGGTACTGAACGCCCGGGTGCCCGGCGTCTTCAGCGGTGGAACGGTGTTCCGCGACGCCATGAAGCTTGTGGACCCGGACACCGACGTGGAACTGCTGCTCGCTGACGGGGCAGGGTTCGACGCCGGCACGCACCTCGCGCGCGTCACCGGCAACGCCCGCTCGGTGCTGCTCGCCGAACGGGTCGGGCTGAACCTTGTGCAGCGGATGAGTGCCATCGCAACCAAGACCGCGGAATTCGTCCGGCTCGTCGAAGGCACCAAGGCGCGCATTACGGACACGCGCAAAACCACGCCCGGCCTGCGAGTGCTGGAGCGCTATGCCGTCCGCTGCGGTGGGGGAGCCAACCACCGGTACAGCCTGTCCGACGCCGTGCTGGCCAAGGACAACCACCTGGCCGTGATGACAGGCGGAGACCCCGCCAAGCTCACCGCCCTGCTCGCCGCGGCCAAGGCCCAGCTGGGGCACACCACGCACTTCGAAGTGGAGGTGGACAGCGCCGAGCAGATTGAACCTGTCCTTGCCGCCGGTGTGGACACCATCATGTTGGACAACTTCACCCTCGACGAGCTCCGCTCCGGTGTCAAGCAGGTGGACGGACGCGCAATTGTGGAAGCCAGCGGCAACGTCAATGTCGGCACCGTCGAGGACATCGCAGCGGCGGGCGTGGATGTCATCTCCATCGGCGGTCTCACCCACAGCGTGGCTGCGCTGGACCTCGGCCTGGACGTCGAACTGAGCGTCGGCTGAAACGGCCATGATCTTCCTCGACGCTGCCGCCACCACCCCGGTCCGCCGCGAGGTCCTCGAGGCCATGTGGCCCTACCTGAGCGGCGAGTTCGGCAACCCCTCCAGCCACCACACCTTGGGCGAGGCCGCGGCGTCCGCGCTCGCAGGCGCCCGTGCGGCCGTGGCCAAGGTGCTCGGCTGCCGTCCGGGCGAGGTCACCTTCACCTCGGGAGGCACGGAGGCGGACAACCTCGCCGTCAAGGGCGTTGCCCTGGCCCGGCAGGCTGCGGACCCGGCCCTCAACCGCGTGGTGATCAGCGCCGTCGAACATCCAGCCGTGGAAGAGTCTGCGCGCTACCTGGAACGGTTTCACGGGTTCACCGTGGACGTGGTTCCGGTGGACGGGACCGGCCGGGTGACGCCGGAGGCGCTCGCCGCCATGCTCCGGCCGGAGACTGCCCTGGTCAGCGTCATGTATGCGAACAATGAGGTGGGCACCATCCAGCCGGTCGCCGAACTGGCCACCGTCGCCACCGGGCTGGGCATCCCGTTCCACACCGACGCCGTCCAGGCCGCAGGCTGGCTGCCCCTGGACGTCAAGGCGCTGGGCGTGGACGCCCTGAGCATTTCCGGCCACAAGCTCGGCGCGCCCAAGGGGTGCGGCGTGTTGTACGTCCGCGGCCGGACCCGCGTGGAGCCCCTGGTGCACGGCGGCGGGCAGGAACGCGGCCGCCGGTCCGGGACCGAAAACGTTGCCGGCGCCGTGGCGCTGGCTACGGCACTGACGCTCGCCCACGCCGAGCGGCCGGAACTCGCCGCCCGTGTGGCTCTTCTCCGCGAAGACTTCATCGCCACCATCCTGGACACCGTTCCCGGAGCCCTGCTTACCGGGCACCGGACGGAACGCCTGCCGTCAGTAGCGTCGTTCTGTTTCCCCGGTACCAGCGGCGAATCCGTGCTTTTGGAGCTCGAGCGGCAGGGTGTGGTGTGCTCGAGTGGTTCGGCGTGTGCCGCGGGTTCGGATGCGCCGTCGCCGGTGCTGACTGCGCTGGGCTATGACGCCGAAGTGGCGCAGACGGCCGTGCGGTTCAGCTTCGCGTCAGACGTGACCGCAGACGAACTCGAGCAGGCGGCGGCAGCAGTGGGCACCGCCGTCGGACGCGTCAGGACCCTCGGCCGCTAGATATGGCGGGCGCGGCGGAAAATCCAATGCCGCAGCATCGTGAACCGCACGGCGGTGGCCACGAAGCCTGACAGCGTGGTGGTCCACAGTTCATCGGACACGCTGGCGTCCGGGTGCAGCCAATGCAGCACGCCCAGGCTGCCGCCGGTGGTGACCAGCGCAACGGCAATAACGATCATGCCGTTCAGGTGGTCACGGGCCATCCGGCGCTGCCCGGAGATCTTGAACGTCAACCTGCGGTTCAGCGCCGTGTTCATCAGGGACGTCAGCACCAGGGCGGCCGCATTGGCCAACTGCGGTCCGAGCCAGGGGCGCAGCAACGCATACAAAGCCAGCGACGTGGCGGTGCAGATAATGCCGACGCCGGTGAAGCGGAGGAGCTGCCGGACCAGTGGAAACCTGAAGATTCCGCGGTAGTGTCTGGTGGCAGGCGCGCCACGGGTGGGCTGCTGCGTCAGCTGGGCACTGGGCGCAGCAGGGGATTCCATTGCCTAAGCCTGACATATCAGGCAGGAGTTTCCTCCCAGGACGCAGCCTTGACCGGGTTGCTGAGCTCGCCAATGCCCTCCACGCGGCACAGAACAGTGTCCCCGGGCTGGATGCGGGCACACTCCGCCGGGAAGCCGGTGAGGACCAGATCGCCGGCGTGCAGGGTCATAAACGAACTGAGGTACACGAGGATTTCGTCCACCTTCCAGCCGAGGTCGGCGCTGCTGGCGGCCTTCAGTTCGGCGCCATTGTGGACGATGCTGATGGCCAGGTCCGAGTCGTCGAGGTCCGTCACAATCCAGGGGCCCACGGGAGTGAAGGTGTCCTGGCTCTTGGCGCTGATCCACAGTTCGTCCGACTTCTGCAGATCGCGTGCCGAGACATCGTTGCCGATGGTGAAGCCAAGGATGGCGCTCCGGGCAGTCTCCAGCGTCAGGCCGCGGACGGTGCGCCCGACGACGACGGTCAGTTCCGCTTCCGGGTCCACGTAGCCCACCGTTGAGCTCAGTTCAATGGCGTCGCCGGGGCCGATCACGCTGGATGCCGCCTTGTGGAAGGCCTGCGGCGGGAGGTTCCGGCCGGCCTGGCCGGTGTTATGCGCCATGCCGAAGACATTGGCGGGGACGGACGGGGCCAGGAAAGTGAAGGACTCCTGGTCTACTACGGTGCCGGTCTCCCACCCCGGCCGGGCCGGGTGGTTGGCGTTTGCGCGGGACGCCTCGAAGGGGGAATCAATAACAGTCCAGGACAGGCCGCCGGCTGAGCCGAAATCCGGCGCGTCGTTGGCCACGAAGAAATGCTCGTCGGCAACAGTAGAAGACAGTGGGCGGACACGGGCAAGTCGGTGGGGAGCGCTGGCAGTCATGATGACATCCTACGTCCTCCGGGTGAGCCGTACCCGGCTTCGACAGGCTCCATCACCGGGTCGGTCGGCTCAGTACAGCTCTCCCACCGGGATCTCCACGGCCAGGCGGTTGGACGGGCCGGGCAGCGGGCAGGCCCAGGCCTCGTTGTAGGCGCAGGACGGGTTGTAGGCAAAGTTGAAATCCAGGACAAACTCGGCGCCCGCCCCGGAACCGTGGACCCCGTGGAATGCGCCCTTGATGGTGTCCAGGAGGTACCGGCCGGCGCCGTACGTTCCGCCGGGCTGGCCGGCCGTGGCGTCCCGGAACGGCACGAAAATTCCGCCGCCGTAACCGTGCAGCTTCCACACACCCAGCTGGCCCAGTTCGGGAAGGTCGAACGTGCCCAGCCGGACAAAACGGACAACACCGTCAGTGGCGGTTTCCACGGTCATGTCCCGGCCGGCCCCCTCAAGGGTCAGAGGAACATAAAAGCGGTAGATGGGATCGTAGTCAGCCGTCTTCAGGCCGGAGAACTGCGATTTATCGTTCGCGCTGAGCGCTGAGGCCGGATGCGTTGCGAACATACGGTCGCGTTCATGCCGCCAGAGGGAATGGGCCTCCGCCGGATCTTCGGCGGCAACCTTCCGCACCGTGTCGTACAGGGCAAAAGTCCGCAGCCGCCAGTCCGCAATGTCGATGGCAGAGATGTCCGCCAGGCTCTCAAGGTCCGCGCCATACTGCTCATCCGCCATAGGCACCAGCCTAGTCCCTTGCGCGCGGGGAATGTCCGACGGCGACACGAGGCTGCGGCTCTTGGCCGCCGCCGTCCGCCGCTAGGCTGGCTGCATGACACACAAGGCGGCAACGTGGGGAATGCGGACGGCCGCGCTGCTGATGGCAGGGACGCTGGCAGTCGGGTGCAGCTCGCCTGGCAGCAGCGATTCGGCGTGGACGGCACAGCCGGAAACGTCGGCCAGCCCTGGCGCCGGCACGAGCTCAACCGCCGGCGCTGCGGGGTCCCCGTCGTCGGATCCTTCTGCCACAGATGGCGCCTCGACGTCCGCCTCACCCGGCCCGGCCGCAACGGCGGCTGCCTGGAAGACCTTTACTGACCCGGCGAAGACCGTCAGCTTCGACCTGCCGGAGGAATGGATCGCCCAGTCCGTCACGCCCGGGGACGGTACGCTGCCGGGTGCCTTGAAGATCGAGGTTAAGAAGCAGGACGGCACGGTGGTGGCTGCCCTGCGGACAGGACTGCCGCCGTCGTCGTCTGAGTGCCCCGAAGCTGCCCGGAAACCCTACGTGGTGATCAGCAGCGTGCCGGTAGAGCTTCCCGGTTTGACGGGGGAAGGGCTCATCGTGCCACACGTGGTGTTCCGCGTCATCCAGGGTTACCGCTACTTCGGTTCCTACGGCATCACCAACATTGTGGGCGGGGCCGGCGGCCAAGCCTGCGAATTGCGTAACCTGGTCCGTGGCCCGGGCGGGAAGGGCGACTACTCCTTCGGCGACCTAGGCGTCCTGAAGGCCTTTGCCCCGGATGAGCAGGTGGCCCCGGCCAAGGCGTTCGACACCCTGGGCCAGGCCGAGAAGTACGTGGACGAAAGCTCGGAATTCGCGAACGTCCAGCGGATGCTAATGTCTCTGGAGATCAAAAACTAGTCCCGCCCCCGGCGCCGTCATCCCCGGGCCGGGCGGGAAGTTCTGCCACTACCTCACATCCGGAGACACATGGAACGCACCGTTTCAGCGCGTATGGTTTTCAGGACCATCGCCGACACGAAGGCAGCCCTGGCCATCGCTGTGGCCAGGAATCCCGGCTATACCTCGTTTGATGAATCCCTGACTGTCACAGCCGACGGGCAGTCGGTTCCGCTCCAGGAACTCGAGGACAATCATGGCGGCCGCCTGCACTATATGGAATTCGTTGAACCCACCGAGGTCACCGTTGAGTACTCGGCGACGGTTGCAGGGCAGGCCATCGCGGAAGAAGCCACCCTGGCTGAGCTCATCCGCTACGTGCGGCCAAGCCGCTATGCGGAGTCGGACCGGCTGCTGCCCACGGCCTACGCCGAATTTGGCGGCCTGCACGGTGCTGAACTGCTCCAGGCCGTGCGCAGCTGGGTCTTCGGGGAATTGCGGTACATCAGCGGTTCCTCCAGGGGCACTGACGGCGCCGTCGAAACCTTGCTGCACCGCAGGGGAGTGTGCAGGGACTTCGCGCACCTGGCCATTGCCCTGCTGCGCTCCAAGGACATCCCGGCCCGGCTCGCCGCCGTGTACGCGCCAGGGCTGAGTCCCATGGATTTCCATGCGGTAGCCGAGGCGCATGTCAACGGCGCCTGGCACGTCATCGACCCCACGGGGCTGGCCCCACGTGAGTCGATGCTGCGGATCACGGCCGGCCGCGACTCGTCCGACACCGCGTTCCTGTCCACAGTGGGCGGGCGCCTGACGCTGAACGAGCTGCGCGTCAGCGCCGTGATCAACGGGCAGTTGCCGACCGAAGATCCGGCCAAGCTGGTCATGCTGGGGTAGTTTCCCGGCTCGGATCGACACCTCCCGGCCGCTCCCGGGCGGCTACTTTGCCGGCCGAGCTCCCACGGAATGCCGGAGTTTCTCAGTCAGCCGCTGAAGTTCCCGCTGCTCGGCTGCCGTCAGGGCCGGCCCCACCAGGCTGGAGATGTCCCTCACATGCTCCCGGCCGATCTCCTTCTGGAGGGCAGCTCCCTCCTCGGTGAGCTTCAGCAGCACGCCGCGGCCGTCGTCGGGGGCCGCCATCCGGGCCACGAGCCCGCGCTTCTCCAGCCTCTCAACCAGCCTGCTGAGGCTCGACTGGCTCAGCAGGACATGGTCATTGAGTTCATTGAGCCGGAGCCAGCCGGACGGACACCTGGACAGCGTGAACAGCACGTCGTATTCGTTCAGTGCCACTTTCCGGAAAGCGGGACCGGCCTGCAGCCTGCGCATCACGGCCACCTGCGCCCGGAACAGGGATTCCCAGGTTTCCGCTGCCAAACGGATGGGTGATTCGTTGCCGCCGGCAGCCATCACGCCTCCGAAGGGGCGGTGTCAGACGCCTGAGCAGCCATCAGCGAGGCCACCCGGCCGGCGTGCGTAGGCGGGTCCGGGACGTGCGCGGGCTTGAGGGCCGCGTATTCCTTGCGGAGGACCGGGAGTACTTCCTCGCCAAACAGGTCAAGCTGCTCCAGCACCGTCTTCAAGGGCAGGCCCGCGTGGTCGATCAGGAACAGCTGGCGCTGGTAGTCGCCGAAGTACTCGCGGAACGTCAGGGTCTTTTCGATGACTTCCTGCGGGCTGCCGACCGTAAGCGGCGTCTGGGAGGTGAAGTCCTCCAGCGACGGGCCGTGGCCGTAAATGGGCGCGTTATCGAAGTAGGGCCGGAATTCCTTCACGGCGTCCTGGGAGTTCTTCCGCATAAAGAACTGGCCGCCGAGGCCCACGATGGCCTGGTCCGCCTTGCCGTGGCCGTAGTGCTCGTAGCGCTCACGGTAGAGGCTGATCAGCTGCTGGTAGTGCTCCTTGGGCCAGAAGATGTTGTTCGCGAAGAACCCGTCGCCGTAGTAGGCGGCCACCTCGGCGATCTGCGGTGTGCGGATGGAGCCGTGCCACACAAAGGGGGCCACGCCGTCGAGCGGGCGCGGGGTGGATGTGAAGTTCTGCAGCGGCGTGCGGAACTTGCCGGACCAGTTCACAGTGTCCTCGTCCCACAGCCGGCGCAGCAGGCTGTAGTTCTCAATGGCCAGTTCCACGCCGTCCTGGATGTTCTTGCCGAACCACGGGTACACCGGCGCCGTGTTGCCGCGGCCAAGGACCAGATCCACGCGGCCGTCCGCGAGGTGCTGCAGCATGGCGAAGTCTTCGGCGATTTTGACCGGATCGTTGGTAGTGATCAGCGTCGTGGCAGTGGAGAGGGTGATCCGCTCGGTCTGCGCGGCGATGTACGCGAGGGTGGTGGTGGGCGAGGAGGAGAAGAACGGGCGGTTGTGGTGCTCGCCGAGGGCGAAGACATCCATGCCGATTTCCTCGACTTTTTTGGCGATTGCCACTGCCGCTTTGATGCGTTCGTTCTCCGTGGGCGTCCGGCCGGTGGTGGGGTCAGTGGTGATGTCACTGACGCTGAATACGCCGATCTGCATGGTGTGCCTTCCGTTTCCTGGACTTCTCTGGGCTTGCTTCCACTATACTCGATTTTCATGCATTTGCATGTATTGACGAATATAACGCCGCCGCGGCGAGAATATTCCAGGCTCTACTGGGGGTCGCCCGGAGCGGCTCGGCGGCCGCTGACGCGGGGCACCATACCAGTGGTCCAGTCCCGGAACTCGGCATCGACGTCGTCCGCTGCCGCAAACGCCGGACGCTCCTGCATGGCACGGAGCAGTGCTTTGGTTTCCCGCCGTCCCTCCACCAGCCGGTACAGTACAGGAACCAGCACCAGGGTCAGTGCTGTGGAAGAAACCAGGCCGCCGATCACAACTACGGCCAGCGGCTGGGAGATGAAGCCGCCGCCCCCGGTCAGGCCAAGCGCCATGGGTGTCAGGGCGAAAACGGTGGCCAGTGCGGTCATCAGGATGGGGCGGAGGCGCTGCCTCGCGCCATGGGTAATTGCGTCCGCCACGCTCATCCCGGCGCGGCCGTCCCGTGGCTGCCGGTACTGGTTGATGAGGTCGATGAGCACAATGGCGTTGGTGACCACAATGCCCACCAGCATCAGCATGCCGATCAGCGACGGCAGGCCCAGCGGAACGCCCGTGGCCAGGAGCAGGGCGACGGCTCCGGTGGCGGCAAAGGGAACGGAAACCAGCAGGATCAGCGGCTGGATCAGCGACTTGAAAGTGGCCACCATGATGACGTAGACAATTGCGATCGCCGCCAGGAGCGCCAGGCCCAGCTGCTGGAAGGACTCGGCCTGCTGGGTGGTGGCGCCGCCGAGTTCGGCGGTGACGCCGGCGGGCAGGCTGACGTCCGTGAGGCGCTTCTGCACCTCCGCGTTCACTGCGCCAAGATTGGAGCCCGACGGCGTGACTGACACTTTGGCGGTCCGCTGGCCGTTGCTGGCGGTAATGGAGACCGGCACGTCCACCTGTTCGACGGATGCGATGCTGCCCAGGGTCACCGGTGCGCCCGCGGCGGGGAGCGCGATGTTGCGCACGGCGTCAATGCTGGTGAACCTGGTGCCTTTGCCGATCTGCACCGGAAAGTCGTTGGTGTCGATCCGGACCGTACCGGCGGGGATTGGGCTGATGGTGGCAGCCAGGACGCCGGCTACCTGTTCTTCGTTCAGTCCGGCTGCCGCGGTCTTGGCCCGGTCAACCTTGACCTGGACCACCGGCTGGCTGGCCGCCAGGTTGGTTGACACCTCGCTGGTTTCCGGCACGCCGGTCATTGCATCCACCATGGCCTCGCTGGCTGTGCGGAGATCCTCGGATGTTGCAGCCTTGATGGTGATGTCCACTGTGGAGGACGTCCCGAAGCCACCCTGCTGGGAGCCGACCGTGATCTTCCCGGAACCTGCCACCTTGCCTACCTCAGTCCGGACGGTTTCCTGCAGCCTTGCCTGGTTCGCCTTCTCATCCGTCACCACGGTGAACGTGGAGTTGGCGGAGCCGGAGGACGTCAGGGCGGCAAAACCGGCCTGTGCGTTGCCTGAGGTGACCTGCACATTCCTGACACTCTCGATGCCCCGAAGGACGTCCTCGACCTTGACCGCGGCTGCGCTGGTGTCGGCCAGGCTTGTGCCAGCGGGCATCACCTGCCGGACCGTCATGCTGTTCTGGCCGGAATCGCCGAGGAGGTTGGTGGCAAGCAGCGGCGTCATGGCAGCAGTGGCGCCGAGGACCAGGACGGCGGCGACCAGCGTCACCACCGGATGCTTCTGGGTCTTGCTGAGCACGGGCAGGTACGCGCGCTGCAACCGGCTCTTTTGTTCCGCCTCCTGGGCGTGGGCACGGGCGGCGTCGGCAGCACGGGCAGCAGCTTCGCGGGCAGCAGGCGAACCTGTTGCGGAACCGGCGGGGCTCTTGAGGAACCAGTAGGCCAGGACCGGAACGATCGTCAGTGATACCAGCAGGGATGCCAGCAGCGCCATAGTGACGGTCAGGGCGAATGGCCGGAAGAGTTCGCCGGCGAGCTCACCCACAAATGCAATGGGCAGGAAGACGGCCACGGTGGTCAAAGTGGAGGCGGTGATGGCGCCGGCCACCTCACGGATGGCGGTGAGGATCGCGGTGACTTTCTCCTCCCCGTAGCTGAGGTGGCGTTTGATGTTTTCGATCACCACAATCGAGTCGTCCACCACCCGGCCGATCGCAATAGTGAGCGCGCCCAGGGTCAGGATGTTCAGCGAATAACCGGTCGCGGAGAGGCCAATGAAGGTGACCAGCAGCGAGAGCGGAATCGACACCGCGGTAACAAGGGTGGAGCGGGCTGACATCAGGAAGAGAAGGATGACGGCGACGGCGAAGCCCAGCCCAAGCAGGCCCTCGGTGGTGAGATCCTTGATGGACTTCTCGATGAACGGGGCCTGGTCAAACACTGCAGTGAACTTTGCATTGGACCCCAGTTCGGCCTCGAGGGCCGCCAACGAGTCGTTCACGGCGTGAGAGATTCCCACCGTGTCTCCCTCGGGCTTCTTGGTCACAGACACCGCGAGTGTTTCCTGGCCGTTGGTCCGGGTGATAGAGGTCCGCTCGTTGTCCTGCAGGCTGACGTCGGCCACCGTGCCGATCGTTGCGGCATCCTTGGCCCCGCCCAGGGGCAACGCCGTGATGGCGTCCAGGGAATCCACCGGGCTGCCGATCTGGAGGGAGAGCGTTTTGCCCTGCTCCTGGATGGTCCCGACCGGGATCAGCGCGCCGTTGTTGGAGAGGGCGTTCCGGATGGACTCGATCGTGGCGCCTTTGGCGGCCAGCGCCTCGGGCCGGGGAAGGATCTCGATGTGCTGGGTGGCGCCACCGGTCACGTCGGCTCCGCGGACGCCGTCGATCTTCTGGAGCCGGGGAACGGTCAGGCGCGCCAGGTCAGCGTTCAGTTCGCTCAGCGGCTTGTCCGAGGACACGGCCAGGAACACAATGGGGAAGTCGCTGATGCTGCCGGCGATGGCCTGTGGCTGCACCTCCTCCGGCAGGGAACGCTTGGCGTTTGAGATGGCCCGGTCAATCTGGTTGCGGGCGCGGTCGAGGTTTGTTCCGTAGGTGAACACCATTGAGATCTGCGAGACGCCGTTGCGCGACGTCGAGGACGTGGACTCCAGGCCCTCGACGCCGTTCAAGGCGGTTTCCAGCGGTGCGCTGACCTGCTTGTCCACCACTTCGGGTGACGCGCCGGGCATTGCGGAGAGGACGGTTATCTGCGGGAACTCAATGGAGGGGATGAGTTCCTGTTTCAGCGATGACATGGTGATCACGCCGAACACCGTCGCGAAGACGGTGACCAGCGCGATCAGCGCCCGGTTTGCCAATGAAAGTTGTGCCAGCCGGAACATCGCGGGTCTCTCCTGTGGGGTTGACGGACTCCTGAGGACCAGACCGTCCAGCCAGGTCTTCACGCCCGCCGGACAGCCTGCATCAGTGGTTGGCGGAAACGCCCTCGAGCTGCAATGCCTTGGCCGTTGCCGCCTCGAGCTCTGCGGCAAGATCCGGATTCTCATCCAGCTTCACGCCGTAGCCCGGCATCATGTCCTTGAGCTTGCCCTGCCAGCCCTTGAAGTTCTTGGGGAAGGATTTCTGCAGCAGTTCAATCATGATGGGAACGGCCGTGGAGGCGCCTGGCGACGCACCCAGCAGCGCGCCGATGGTGCCGTCTCGGCCGGCGATGACCTCGGTACCGAACTGCAGCACGCCGCCCCGCTTCGGGTCCTTCTTGATGATCTGTACGCGCTGGCCTGCGGTGATCAGCTCCCAGTCGCCGTCCTTGGCCTCGGGGTAGTACTCGCGCAGGGCCTCGACCTTGTCGCCGTGGCGCTTGGCCACCTCTTTAATGAGGTAGGCCGTGAGGTCCATGTTGTCCTTGGCCACAGCAAGCATCGGGATGATGTTGCCGGGCCGGATGGACAGCGGCAGGTCAAGGTACGAGCCGTTTTTCAGGAAGTTCGTGGAGAAGCCGGCGTAAGGGCCAAACAGCAGTGAACGCTTCCCGTCCACGTAGCGGGTGTCCAGGTGCGGGACTGACATGGGCGGGGCCCCCACCGAGGCCTGACCATATACTTTGGCGCTGTGCTGGGCGGCGAGTTTCTCGTCGGTGCAGCGGAAGAACTGGCCGGACACGGGGAAACCGCCGAAGCCCTTGCTCTCCGGGATGCCGGAGGCCTGGAGGAGGTGCAGTGCGCCGCCGCCTGCGCCCACGAACACAAACTTGGCGTGGATCTTGCCGTGTTCCCCGGAAGCCGGGTGCTTGATCGAAAGGTCCCAGCCGCCGTCGGTCGCTTTGGAGATGCCACTGACGTCATGGCCGTAATTGATTTCGACGCCGTTGTTCCCGAGGTAGGTGGTGAGCTCGCGGGTCAGTGCCCCGAAGTCGACGTCGGTCCCCTCGGCTGCGCGCGTGGCGGCGATGTTCTGCTTAGGGTCCCGGCCCTTGACGATCAGCGGCGCCCATTTAGCGATCTGAGCGTGGTCCTCGGAGTACTCCATGCTGCGGAACAGAGTGTGGGGCTTGAGTGCCTCGTAGCGGGTCTTGAGGAACTTGGTGTTGTTCTCGCCGATCACAAAGCTCATGTGCGGGACGGTGTTGATAAAGCCCTTGGGCGAACCGATCAGGGATTCGTCCACAAAATGGGACCAGAACTGGCGGGACAGCTGGAACTGTTCGTTGATGAGCAGTGCCTTGGCAGGGTCCACCGAGCCGTCTTTGGCTGCGGGGGAGTAGTTGAGTTCGCACAGGGCGGCATGGCCGGTTCCGGCGTTGTTCCAGGGGTCGGAGCTTTCCAGCCCGGGCTGATCCAGGCGTTCGAACAGGGAGATGGTCCAGTTCGGTTCAAGCTGCTTGATGAACGCCCCGAGCGTGGCGCTCATGATGCCGCCGCCAATCAGTACGACGTCGGCATGTTGGGTCTTGGATATGAAGGTCACAATCAGTCTCCGATAGCAGCGGCTCTGGCTGTCAAAGAATATCCCCGGGCGGCCCGCATACTGAAATTGGGCCGGACCGTCAAGACTTTAGCTCTACCTTTGTGAAAACTTCGTTCAGGACCGGGGACGCCGGGTAGATGCTGACGCGGTCCGAGAGTGCCAGAGCCGAGATGGGGAAGGCGATGGGAACGGCCGGCACCGTGGCCGCGATCTGGGCGTTGATGGTGTGGTATTGCTCGTCGCGTTCCTTGCCCGCAGGGAGGCCGCGGGCGCGGTTGATCTTGGAAAAGACCTGCGGGTCCTGGTAGCCGAATTCGCCGTTCTTTTCGCCGAACAGCGGGCCCACAAAGTTATCGGCGTCCGCATACGCGCCGTTCCAGCCCAGCAGGTGGAGCCCGTGGTCCCCGGGTGACTGCACTTTCTGGAGATAGCCCTCGGACCAGTCCACCGGAACAGGTTTGATGTTGAGCCCGACGGCGGTCAGTTGCCGGCTGATTTCGGCGTAGATTTTCTCCGGCGTCGGCAGATAGGGGCGGGTGGCATTGAGCGGGTAGTAGAACCTGATCTCTTCCCCGATGTAGCCGGCTTCGGCCAGGTAGGCCTTGGCTTTGACCGGATCGTGGCCCAGCGCGGGAGCATCGTTATTGAAACCGCTGATCTTGGGTGGAACGAACTGTGATGCTTTGGCCGTGTTGTCGATGAAGAACTTGCGGATCAGGGTTTCCTTGTCGATGGCCAGCTCAATGGCCTGCCGGACCTTTTCGTTCTGCAGCACCGGAATTTCCTGGTTGATGCCCAGGTACATCACCGAGAACGGATCCCGCTGGACAATCTGCATGCCCCGCTTGACCAGCTGATCGAAATTGCCCACCGTGACGGCGTCGTAGCCGTCGATCTTGCCGTCCAGGAGGGCCTGAAGCCTCGTCTGGGGGTGGTCGTACGTGACGAAATTGATGGTGGAGATCTGCCCGCGGTCACCCCAGTAGCCTTTATGGCTGACGAGCCGGACACTCGCCTCTTCCCAGGCGGCCAGGCTGAATGGCCCGGTTCCCACAGGGTTGGTGGCGAACCTGGAGACCGGGTTTCCGCCACGGGTCTGGTCCAGGACATCCGCTGTGCCCGCGGCCAGGGCGGTCGGGGACGCGATAGCGAACGCCGGCAGGGTGAGCGCCTGGAGGAACGCGGTGAAGCGCTGGGTCAGGTCGATCCGGACAGTGTCAGCGGACAGGGCCGTGCAGCTCTTGAAAATGGACAGCGCAGCATCGTCGGAATGTGCCTTGAACACGCTCTTGAACGAGCTTCCCGGCGCCTGCCGCCGCAAATCCGGGGAGAAGGCGAACCAGCGGTTGAAGTTGGCGCACACGGCGTCGGCATTGAAGGGCGTGCCGTCCTGGAACGAGACGCCGCTGCGGAGTTTGAACGTGTAAGAGCGGCCTTCGTCTTCTTCGGACCATTCCGTCGCCAGCAGCGGCGTGGGTTTCCCGGTGGTCTGGTCCACGCCCACCAGGCCTTCGAGGATCTGCCGCGTGATCCGGTAGCTTTCCACGTCGCTTGAGAGCGCAGGGTCGAGGCCAAGCGGCTGGGACGCCGTGCCGAATGTGAAGGTTTCGGTGGGCTCAACGCCGGCGGGAGCCGTTGAAGGTGATGTGGGTGTTGCTGACGGCGACGGGATGCCGGTACAGGATGTCAGGCTTAACGCCATAAAAACGGCCCCGGTCTTGATGACCGTTCGCCGCGAAGTACTGCTGGGCACTCGTCTATCACCTCTGGCTGCTTCTGGCGGGCGCCGCCGACTGCGGGCCAAGGACACAGTCTAGTTGACAGACCTCCGTGCTCCCTGGGCACACGCCAGAGGCCTGTTCCGGCGGGAACAGGCCTCTGGGTTTGAAAGCGGACTACTTGGGCATCAGCACCGAGTCGATCAGGTAAACGGTGGCGTTCTTGGTCTGGACTCCGCCGCAGATTACGCTGGCGCCGTCAACCATGAGGGCATCCTTGCTGCCGGTCACGGTGACTGATCCGCCCTGGACCGTGGCGTGTGTGCCGGCGATCTTGTCCGGGGTGATCTGGCCGGGGACCACGTGGTAGGTCAGGATCTTGCTCAGCAGGGCGTCGTCGGTCTTGAGCGTTTCGATGGTGGCGGCATCGATCTTGGCGAAGGCGTCATCTACCGGAGCGAAGACCGTGAACTCGCCGCCGTTAAGGGTGTCAACCAGGTCAACCTTGGGGTTCAGCTTGCCGGAAACAGCAGCTGTCAGGGTGGTCAGGATGGGGTTGTTGGATGCCGCGACCGCTACCGGGTCAAGGGCCATCCCGGCAACCGAGCCCGCACCGGTGGGGACCTTCTCCGCGTAGCCGGCGCAGCCTGCGCCAACGAGGTTTGCAGCCGGATCCATGGCAGCAGCGCTGGCGGACGGTGATGAAGCATTGCTGGATGCGGACGGTGCAGCGGCCGGAGCGGAGGAGCTCGGGGTTGTTGTTGCGGCTCCACCGCAGGCGGTGAGGCTCATCAGGGCTGCAGCTGCAACGCCTGCGACGGTGAAGGATGTGCGCTTGAATGACTGCATTTCGATTCTCCTTGTTTTTTGGTTTCTGCCGATTTCTTGCCTGCCGCAGACGTTGTGCCTGCTGCGTGACCTTTTCCGACTGTTGGCACCTGCCTTTGGCTGGTGTCTCAATGGGTATTCGGCCGAAGCGCGGAAGCGGATGGGTGGATTGCCAAGAGTTTTTTAGATTCGTGGCCAGCCCGGAGAAAAAGCCCAGGAGAACACGGTGGCTGGGCAGTTAAACGACAGAGATCCCAGGCCTGCGGGCCTGGGATCTCTGTGTATGTGTGCGCAAGGGGGGACTTGAACCCCCACGCCCGAAGGCACAGGAACCTAAATCCTGCGTGTCTGCCAATTTCACCACTCGCGCTTGGCAGTTGCCGCCATGTGTCTTGACCTTGGCCATCTGGCCAACGGATAAAACGTACGACGGCGGATGCCAGTTTCCATTGTAGCCGTGGGCAAGCGCGGGTCCGGTCAGCCGGATCCTTTACGCCGGAACCGGCGCCCCGTCAGGCGCAATGCGTTAGGAGTCCAGTTTGAGGTCGCGGCGCAGTTTCGCCACGTGTCCGGTGGCCCGGACGTTGTACTGGGCCAATGCCACCTTGCCGTCGGGGTCGATCACCACGGTGCTGCGGATCAGTCCCTCATAGGTCCGTCCGTAGTTCTTCTTCTCGCCCCATGCGCCATAGGCCTCGGCGACGGCGTGGTCCTCATCCGAAAGCAACGGAAAGCTCAGGTCCTCTTTGGCGGCAAAGGCAGCAAGCTTATTCACAGAATCGGGGGAGACGCCCAGGATCCGATAGCCGGACGATGTGAAGGTCGCGAGGCTGTCGCGGAAATCGCAGGCCTCCTTGGTGCAGCCTGGTGTCGCGGCGGCGGGGTAGAAATAGACGATGGTGCTGCCGCCGTGACGCGAAGCAAGACTGACGTCCTTGCCGGACGAGTCCTTCAGGGTGAAGCCGGGCGCTAAATCACCGGTCAAGAGTCTGTCAGCCACTATTAATCTCCTCGTTGCAGGCGGAACACACCATTTTAGTAAGCATCCAGGGCCGGTACTAACCAGCCTTAGCTATACTTGCTCGTATGCCTGACATGGATCGCTGGCCCACTGGGCGCCTATTGTCCACTGCGGCACGCCTCGTTGAACATTCCTGGAACGAAAAGCTAAGCGCCATCGGACTGACGCACGCCGGCGTGATCGCTATCGAAGTCCTCTCAGCACAAGGGCCGATGACACAGGCCCAACTCGCCCAATATGTGCGCGTTCAGGCCCAGACCATGGGTAAGACGTTGAGTCGGTTGGAGTCTCACGGCCACATTGCCCGCGTCCGCAGCACCTCGGACCGCCGCAGCCAGGTGGTGTCCCTCACCGACAGCGGACGGGAAGCCGCAGCCGCAGCAGTTGAGATGGAACGCTCCGTACTCGCCGCCGCAACGATTGATCCCGACGCCCTGCGGCAGGAGCTCCAGGCCGTGGTCCGGGAATTGGCCAGCCAGTTCGCCTCGCCGTCAACGCGCGCCCTGATTGACGGTTCCCCGCTCGGCTAGCAATCCCCGGAGTTCGGAAAAGGACCCCGCCGGTATCGCCGCCTCGAAGTTTTGCAGTGGTGGTGCCGGTTTTTGCCGATGTAGTCCTGTCAGCACAAGCTGATCTTCCGCCACAAACAAAAACAGCTCCTGGCCGCGTTTCCGCGTGCCAGGAGCTGTTTTTTCCTTGGTGCACCCCCCGGGACTTGAACCCGGAACCCATTGATTAAGAGTCAATTGCTCTGCCAATTGAGCTAGAGGTGCATCTCTTATGTGATGATCTTCCGGCTTTTTCTTTCCCGGTTGATCTCCGCAACGACATGAAACTCTACACGAACTTTCGGGCCATGTGAAATCGAAGCTGCTGGGGCCAGCAGGCTCACCCGGGAGGGGCCAGAACCAGCACAAAATCAGGGTTTCTGTTGTTGGTGAGCAGCCAGAGGCCGCCGTCGGGGGTTCGGATGACGTCACGGATCCTGCCGTATTCGCCTGTGAAATAGGCCACAGGTGCTCCTGCCTCCGCGCCGGACAGTGCCACCGTCCAGAGGCGTTGGCCGCGCAGGGCGCCGAGGTATGCGGTCGACCCGACAATTTCCAGGCCGCTGGGTGAGGAGTCCGCCGTCGAAGGCCACACCACCTTTGCGTCGCGGTACTCCTCCCGATGCGGCGCCCCGGTCACTGCGGGCCACCCGTAGTTGGCGCCCGGCTCAATGAGGTTGAGCTCGTCGTTAACGTCCGGGCCGAACTCGCTGGCCCAGAGCCGGCCGGAACTGTCCCACGCCAGACCCTGGACGTTTCGGTGCCCCAGGCTGTAGACGGCATTGCCAAAAGGGTTACCGGGGGCGGGGTCACCCTCCGGCGTCAGCCGCAGGATCTTCCCGCCCAGGGCGTCCGGGTCCTGCGGCTGTTCCCGGCGCTGGGAGTCTCCAGTACCCACGTACAGGAACCCATCCGGGCCGAACCGGATCCGGCCGCCGTTGTGCGTGGACGCCTTCGGGATTCCGGCAAAGACCACCTCGGGGTCGCCAAGGTCCAGGGATCCGTCAGGCTGGTCCGTCAGCTTCAACCGGGCGATCCGGTTGTCCTGCGCGGAAGTGAAGTACAGGTAAAGGTATCTGTCGGCCGCAAAATTGGGGGAGAGTGCGAGGCCCAAAAGTCCTCCCTCACCGCCTGGCGCAACGCCGGGAACCTGGCCGATGGTGCTCGCCCTGCCATCACGGACAGCCTTGAGCTGAGCTGAGTCACGCTCGGAGATGATGGCGGTCCCGTCCGGCAGGAATACCGCGGCCCAGGGAATGTCGAGCTGGAGATCGAGCCGCGCCACAATCTCCGGCGGCGTCGTCTTTCCCGGGACCGTTCCGATTTCCGTGCCGGGTCCGCTCACTCTTCCCGTGATGCTGGCTGTGGGAGCATCGGTGCCGTCCCCGGTGCAGCCCGACAGCAGCAGGGCCAGGATCATTGCGAAAGCGCCCGCAGGAGGCTTGGCCGCCGAGAACGTACGAAAGAACGCTCCCGCCTGGTCAGATCCGGGTGCGTCGGGGAGCCCGGAAACCAGCAGCTTCGGCATGGGCTGCCGACTCAAACCAGACGTCGGCTGTCGTCTGCTCATAGTCAGGATGCCCCTCCTCGTAATAGACCATGGTTCCGGCACTGGCCTTGACGTCGAAATCCGCCGGGCCGCTGCCGTCCGGGCCGGGCGACGCGGAACCGGCGCCATAGGGCTGATCCGCGGCCAGATGCCCGGTCGGTTCCGCCGCAGCGTCGGAGTCCGCCACCGCTGCGGGCTCCATGGCCGCGGATTCCGTTTCAACTGCTTCGGCAGCGGCCGTTTCGGCGCCGGGCAGCGTGGGCGCGTGGGGCTCCGTGTACTCCGGGTGATGCTCAGGCCCGGTGCCCTGGGCGGCTGGCAGTTCGGACAGCGGGATATCTGCCATAGCGGTGGCTGCGTCGCCTGATGGCCTGCGGCTGGCCGCGGGTTGGGTTGGCGCACTTGCCTCTGACCACTGGGTTTCCCACTCAGCTTCGTCTGCCTGCCGGCTCACACTCTCCTGGCTACCGGCTTCCTGGATTCCAGGTTCCTGCGTTGATACGTCCTCCGGGCGGGCCGGATCCTCGGCTTCAGCGTCCCTGGAACCGGCAGCGATGGGTTCAACACCGGCGTCCTGCCCATCGCTGGGGTCCTTTTCAACGTCGACTTCTTCAAGGCCGGTTTGGTGCCCGGCGGCGGCATCCTGGTGTTCTGGAGTGCTGGAGTGCTCGGGCGCATCATCCGCCGTTGTTGGTGGTGCCGGCTCAGCGGCGCCGAAGCCCGCAGCGTTGGGGATGCCCGTTGTGCCGGCGGCTTCCGCAGAGGCAGCTGCGCTTCCGCCAGCGAGCCCGCCGTCCGTCCGGATCGGCGTCGAGCCGCCGGTGCTCGAGGAGTTGCTGCGGTTCAGCAGCCACCACACAACGCCCACGATCAGCACAATGAGGATAATCCAGAAGACAAAATCCATAGCAGGGCCCTTCAGTCCGGATGGCATGGTTGCCGTTCCCTGACGGTACGTCGGCGCGAACGGGGCTGTCTAGGTTCCGGCAGGCCGGTAAGGGGCCGTCTCAGAATTTGAGACAAGCGTCCACTATTTGATCGAAATATTCCTGAAAATGGGCCAAACGTGCTGTTCGAGTCGTTGGCGTCCCGATCGGAGTCATAGACTTTGACCATGAGTGAGGACACCCAAACAGCGACCGAGAACAAGATCGACATCAAGCCCCGAAGCCGGGTCGTCACCGACGGGATCCATGCTGCCCCCGCGCGCGGTATGTTCCGGGCTGTCGGTATGGGGGACGATGACTTCGCCAAGCCCCAGATCGGCGTTGCCAGTTCCTGGAATGAAATCACTCCCTGCAACCTCTCCCTGAACCGGCTGGCCCAGGGAGCCAAGGAAGGCGTCCACGCAGGCGGCGGTTTCCCGATGCAGTTCGGCACCATCTCCGTCTCCGACGGCATCTCCATGGGCCACGAAGGCATGCACTTCTCGCTCGTTTCCCGTGAAGTCATTGCCGACTCCGTGGAAACCGTGATGCAGGCCGAGCGCATCGACGGCTCCGTCCTGCTCGCCGGCTGTGACAAGTCCCTGCCGGGCATGCTCATGGCTGCCGCCCGCCTGGACCTCGCCAGCGTCTTCCTGTACGCCGGCTCCATCATGCCGGGCTGGGTCAAGCTCGAGGACGGCTCCGAAAAAGAAGTCACCCTGATTGACGCCTTCGAAGCCGTCGGCGCCTGCGCCGCCGGCAAGATGAGCCTCGAAGACCTGACCCGCATCGAAAAGGCCATCTGCCCCGGCGAAGGCGCCTGCGGCGGTATGTACACCGCCAACACCATGGCGTGCATCGGCGAAGCCCTGGGCATGTCCCTCCCCGGCTCGGCCGCCCCGCCCTCGGCAGACCGCCGTCGTGATGAATTTGCCCGCAAGTCCGGCGAAGCAGTGGTGAACCTGCTCCGCCTCGGCATCACCGCCCGGGACATCATGACCAAGAAGGCGTTCGAAAACGCCATCGCCGTCACCATGGCCTTCGGTGGCTCCACCAACGCCGTCCTGCACCTGCTGGCCATCGCCCGCGAAGCAGAAGTCGAGCTGAACCTGGAGGACTTCAACCGCATCGGCGACAAGATCCCGCACCTGGGTGACCTGAAGCCGTTCGGCCGCTACGTCATGACCGACGTTGACAAGATCGGCGGTGTGCCGGTCATCATGCGGGCACTGCTCGACGCCGGGCTGCTGCACGGCGACTGCCTCACCGTCACCGGCAAGACCGTTGCCGAGAACCTCGCCGCGATCAACCCGCCGGACCTGGACGGCAAGATCCTGCGTGCCATGGACAACCCGATCCACAAGACCGGCGGCATCACCATCCTGCACGGCTCCATGGCGCCTGAAGGTGCGGTAGTGAAGAGCGCCGGCTTCGACGCCGACGTCTTCGAAGGCACCGCCCGTGTGTTCGAGCGTGAGCAGGGCGCCCTGGCCGCACTGGACCAGGGCCTGATCAAGGCCGGCGACGTTGTGGTCATCCGCTACGAGGGCCCCAAGGGCGGACCGGGCATGCGCGAGATGCTCGCCATCACCGGCGCCATCAAGGGCGCCGGGCTGGGCAAGGACGTCCTGCTCCTCACCGACGGCCGCTTCTCCGGCGGAACCACAGGCCTGTGCATTGGCCACGTGGCACCGGAAGCTGTCGACGGCGGCCCCATCGCCTTCGTCAAGGACGGCGACCGGATCCGGGTCGACATCGCCGCCCGAAGCTTCGACCTGCTGGTCGACGACGCCGAACTCGAATCCCGCAAGATTGGCTGGGAACCCCTCCCTGCCAAGTTCACCAAGGGCGTGCTCGCCAAGTACGCCAAACTGGTCCACAGCGCCAGCACAGGCGCCTACTGCGGATAGCGCCTACCCGAACCGTTTGGCGCTGAGCGCCAAACGGTTCGGGTCCCTCGGCGCTACCCTTATTAAGCCCTGCCGCCTCGTGCGGGCGGGCTCAGCAAGGCGCCGATGGGCCGCGTTGCTCGATTCGTGGACAATGGAGTCCACACTGTGAGATGCGCACAGTCCTCGTTGACAGGCATCTCACGCAGAGGGAAAACTGAACGCATGATCTCATTCGTTACTGTCGGCGCCGCTTTGGGTGTATCCGTCGTCCTTACCAAGCGCGTGGCTGACTAGCCCGACTGGTAACGAACCGTCACGCGCAACCCCTCGAAAGCCACCAGGCTGAGGGGTTTTTTTATTTCCGCATTTTCCAAGTACACAGATGATCCACAAGGAAGAGTCCGATGAGCAAAGGATCGCCGATCAGCCCCTCGCTGATGGCTACTAAGTCCGCTGGAGCCCCCAAGGCTCCGGAACGCGCCGACCGAACGGCTGACCAGGCCGCCGTCGTCGCTGATCTTGCCGCTGTCTCTCCTGTCCTTGGGCCGAACAACGTTGTACCCCCAACGGTGATGACCGGCTCACAAGCTATTGTCCGATCGCTCGAAGAACTCGGCGTCGACGATATTTTTGGTTTGCCTGGTGGCGCGATCCTGCCTACCTATGACCCCTTGATGGCCTCCAGCATGAATCACGTCCTGGTCCGTCACGAACAGGGAGCCGGCCACGCCGCGCAAGGCTATGCCATGGTTACCGGCCGGGTGGGCGTCTGTATCGCCACCTCGGGACCCGGTGCCACCAACCTCGTTACCGCCATCATGGATGCCCACATGGATTCCGTGCCGCTGGTGGCCATTACCGGCCAGGTATCCAGCGGTGTGATCGGCACCGACGCGTTCCAGGAAGCCGACATTGTCGGCATCACCATGCCGATCACCAAGCATTCGTTCCTGGTGACGGACCCCAATGACATCCCTCACGTTATGGCGGAGGCCTTCCACCTGGCCTCGTCCGGACGTCCCGGCCCGGTCCTCGTGGACGTCGCCAAGGACGCCCAACAGGGTCAGATGACCTTCTCCTGGCCGCCGAAGATCGACCTCCCCGGTTACCGCCCGGTGACGCGCGGCCATAACAAGCAGGTCCGCGAAGCAGCCAAGCTGATCGCTGCGGCCACCAAGCCGGTGCTGTACGTGGGCGGCGGGGTGGTCAAGGCACACGCCTCCGCGGAACTCCGCGTACTGGCGGAACTCACCGGCGCCCCCGTTGTCACCACCCTGATGGCACGCGGCGTGTTCCCCGATTCCCACCCGCAGCATGTGGGGATGCCGGGTATGCACGGCACCGTTTCCGCCGTCACGGCGCTGCAGCAGTCCGATCTGCTCATCACCCTCGGCGCCCGCTTCGATGACCGCGTGACGGGCATCCTGAAGTCCTTCGCGCCGCACGCCAAGGTGATCCATGCGGACATCGATCCCGCTGAGATCTCCAAGAACCGCACCGCCGACGTACCGATCGTGGGATCCGTCAAGGAAATCATCCCCGAACTCACCGAGGCGGTCCGCTCACAATTCGAGTCCGCCGGCACGCCGGACCTCACCACCTGGTGGGCTTTCCTTAACAACCTTAAGGAAACGTATCCGCTGGGATGGACCGAACCGGAGGACGGACTCAGCGCCCCACAGCGCGTCATCGAACGTATCGGGGCGTTGACAGGGCCGGAAGGCATCTACGTTGCCGGCGTTGGCCAGCACCAGATGTGGGCCGCACAGTTCATCAAGTACGAGCGTCCGCATGCCTGGCTGAACTCAGGCGGCGCCGGCACCATGGGCTATGCCGTCCCGGCCGCCATGGGTGCCAAGGTGGGGGATCCGGACCGTGTGGTCTGGGCCATCGACGGTGACGGCTGCTTCCAGATGACCAACCAGGAACTGGCCACGTGCGCCATTAACAAGATCCCCATCAAGGTTGCCATCATCAACAACTCCTCGCTGGGCATGGTCCGCCAGTGGCAGACCCTGTTCTACGAGGGCCGCTACTCCAACACGGACCTCAACACCGGCCACGAGACCGTCCGGATCCCGGACTTCGTCAAGCTGGGGGAGGCCTACGGCTGTGCTTCCTTCCGCTGCGAGCGGGACGAGGACATTGATGCCACCATCCAGAAGGCCCTCGAAATCAATGACCGACCCGTGGTCATCGACTTCGTGGTGAGCCCCGACTCCATGGTGTGGCCAATGGTGCCCGCCGGCGTGAGCAACGACCAGATCCAGGTTGCCCGCAACATGACCCCGGAATGGGAAGAGGAGGACTGAACATGACCCGCCACACATTGTCCGTTCTGGTTGAAGACAAGCCCGGTGTACTGACCCGCGTCGCGAGCCTCTTTGCCCGACGCGCCTTTAACATCAACTCCTTGGCCGTGGGCCCGACGGAAGTTCCGGGCATGTCCCGGATGACCGTCGTCGTCGACGCCGACGGTGACCTCATTGAACAGGTCACCAAGCAGCTCAACAAGCTGGTCAACGTGATCAAGATTGTTGAGCTGACCTCCGAATCTTCCGTACAGCGAGACCACATCCTGGTCAAGGTACGTGCGGATGCCGCAACGCGTCTGCAGGTGACCCAGGCTGCAGACCTGTTCCGTGCTTCAGTGGTTGACGTCTCCACAGACTCCGTGGTCATTGAAGCAACAGGCCACCCCGAAAAGCTCACGGCGCTGCTCTCAGTGCTCGAGCCCTTCGGCATCCGCGAAATTGTGCAGTCCGGCACCCTGGCCGTTGGACGGGGATCCCGCTCCATGAGTGACAGGGCTTTGCGCAGCGCTTAGTCAGGCGGGGCACGTCCCACCTGCGGCGCATTGCCCGTGCAGTACCGCAACACCCCAGACTATTTACCCAGCAAAAACACTCAAGAGGAGTTACCCAAGTGACTGAAATGTTCTACGACGACGACGCAGACCTGTCGATCATCCAGGGCCGCAAGGTTGCCATTGTTGGCTATGGCTCCCAGGGCCACGCCCATGCGCTGAACCTGCGCGATTCCGGCGTCGAGGTTGTTATTGCCCTCAAGGAGGGCTCGAAGTCGATCGCCAAGGCCGAAGAAGCCGGCTTCAAGGCCCTGACCGTTTCCGACGCCGCCGAATGGGCCGACGTCATCATGATCCTGGCACCGGACCAGCACCAGCGCTCCATCTACAACGAATCCATCAAGGACAAGCTGACCCCCGGCAAGGCACTGGCCTTCGCCCACGGCTTCAACATCCGCTTCGGCTACATCGAAGCGCCTGAGGGCGTTGACGTCATCCTGATCGCTCCGAAGGCTCCGGGCCACACCGTGCGCCGCGAATTCGAAGCCGGCCGTGGCATCCCGGACATCATCGCCGTGGAGCAGGACGCGTCCGGCGCAGCCTGGGACCTGGCCAAGTCCTACGCAAAAGCCATCGGCGGCACCCGCGCCGGCGTCATCAAGACCACCTTCACCGAAGAGACCGAAACCGACCTTTTCGGCGAGCAGACTGTCCTGTGCGGCGGCGTGTCCCAGCTGGTCCAGTACGGCTTCGAGACCCTGACCGAGGCCGGCTACCAGCCCGAGATCGCCTACTTCGAGGTGCTTCACGAGCTCAAGCTCATCGTTGACCTCATGTGGGAAGGCGGCATCGCCAAGCAGCGCTGGAGCGTGTCCGACACCGCAGAGTACGGCGACTACGTCTCCGGCCCGCGCGTCATCACCCCCGCGGTGAAGGAAAACATGCAGGCCGTCCTCGGCGACATCCAGAGTGGTGCCTTCGCCAAGCGCTTCATTGACGACCAGGACAACGGCGGCGCCGAGTTCATGGCCCTTCGTGCGAAGGCTGAGCAGCACCCGATCGAGGGCGTTGGCCGCGAGCTGCGATCCCTGTTCGCCTGGCAGCAGACGGACGAGGACTACGTAGACGGCTCCGCAGCCCGCTAAGTCTGCCCTTCCGGCGCCATTCACCGTGCAACAGTGAGGCCGGGCTCACACTTAACAATGTGAGCCCGGCCTTTCTGTCAGCCTAGACTTGTTCCCATCCCCAGGACTGCAACGCAGAGGATCAGCCGTGTCAAAACCCGTAGTACTGCTCGCCGAAGAACTTTCGCCCGCCACCATCGAGGCCCTCGGCCCGGACTTCGAGATCCGCCACACCGACGGCGCAGACCGGACCCAGCTGCTCGCCGCCATCGCAGACGTGGACGCCATCCTGGTCCGCTCCGCCACGCAGGTGGACGCCGAAGCCATTGCCGCCGCGAAGAACCTCAAGGTCATCGCCCGCGCCGGTGTTGGTCTGGACAACGTTGACATCAAAGCCGCCACCCAAGCCGGCGTGATGGTGGTCAACGCCCCGACGTCGAACATCATTTCGGCAGCGGAACTGACGGTGGGCCACATCCTTAGCCTCGCACGCCACATCCCGCAGGCCAGCTCCGCGCTGAAAAACGGTGAATGGAAGCGCTCCAAGTACACCGGCATCGAACTCTTCGAGAAGAAGATTGGCATTATTGGCCTGGGCCGCATCGGCGCCCTCGTTGCTGCCCGCCTCCAGGGTTTCGACACCGAGATCCTTGCCTATGATCCGTACATCACCTCTGCACGCGCCGCACAGCTCGGCGTCAAGCTCGTCACCCTCGACGAACTGCTGAGCCAGGCTGACTTCGTCACCATCCACATGCCCAAGACGCCGGAAACCGTCGGTATGCTCGGCGCCGACGCGTTCACCAAGATGAAGTCCACCGCCTACGTTGTCAACGTGGCCCGTGGCGGCCTCGTGGACGAAGAGGCACTTTACGCCGCCCTGCAGGACCGCCAGATCGCCGGCGCAGCCGTGGACGTCTTCGTCAAGGAACCTAGCACGGACCTGCCGTTCTTCGCCCTGGACAATGTAGTGGTCACCCCGCACCTGGGTGCATCCACAGACGAAGCCCAGGAGAAGGCAGGCGTCTCCGTTGCCAAGTCCGTGCGTTTGGCGCTGGCCGGCGAACTCGTACCGGATGCCGTGAACGTGGCCGGCGGCGTGATCGCCCCCGACGTCCGTCCGGGCATCCCGCTGATCGAAAAGCTGGGCCGGATTTTCACTGCCCTGACCCACGCCTCCCTGACCCAGATCGACGTCGAGGTGGCCGGCGAGATCGCGGCCCTTGACGTGAAGGTCCTGGAACTTGCCGCGCTCAAGGGTATCTTCGCCGATGTGGTGACCGAACAGGTTTCCTACGTCAATGCCCCGGTCATCGCCGAACAGCGCGGCATCAACGTCCGCCTCATCACGTCGGCGGAAGCGGAGGACTACCGCAACGTCCTGACCATCCGGGGTGCTTTGAGCGACGGCAGCCAGATCTCAGTGGCAGGTACGCTCACTGGCCCGAAGCAGATCCAGAAGCTCGTCGGCGTCAACGGCTACGACGTGGAGATCCCCATCAGCGAGCACCTCGTGGTGGTGGCCTACGCCGACCGGCCCGGTGTGATCGGAACCATCGGACACATTCTGGGCATGAACAACATCAACATTGCCGGTATGCAGGTGGCACGGCAGGCGGAAGGCGGCCAGGTACTGGCATTGCTTACCATCGACAGCTCCGTTCCGCAGCAGGTGCTTGACGCCATCAAGGCAGGCATCGGCGCCGAGATGGTCCGCGAAGTGGACCTCGAGGACTAAGTACCGCACCGCCATCAATTACGCGTGACCGAAGGTTAACGTCGGCCACGTATGATTGGCCGGTCTGCTTACAATGGCTGGGTCCCGTTTCGGGACCAGGCCGGCAGACCGGCCAATACTTTTTGCACACCAGGCAGGAAATCCTTCATGTCCGCCGCCTGCGGATCCCGGTGTGCGCACGCAATCCAGGTTTCAGGGAGCCCAATGAACGCCGTCCAGCGATTCATCAGAAGCAAAGTGCTGCTGCTGACCGCGGCCATCTTGATCGCAGCCATGTGCTTGTCGGTCCTCGTCCAAGGCCAGTCTCAGGCCGCGCTAAACCGAACGGTGGATGAGAACTCACGGGGTCTCTACGACGTCCTCGTCCAGGCCAAGGCAGGCTCCGGGGAGCTGATGCAGCCGGAGATCGCCAACGGCGGCGGCGGCATCAGCTTTGACCAGCTCGAGAACATCCGGAAACTTTCCGGAACCTCCGTGGCGGCCCCCATAGGCCTGGTGTCCCGCGTGACACAGAACCTGGAGGCTCCGCGGCTCGACGCCATGGACTACCTTGGCTATAACTCCGGATTGGCAGGCACGGCCACTACAGACCAGGCCGCCGGCGCCACAGAGCCCAGCAAATGGCCCGCCGCCGAGTCAGTTCTCGGCGACACCGCCAAGAACTACCGCCTGACCGCCAGCGCCGTCAGCTCCGACGGCGTCTCAGAGCAGACCCTGTTCAAGTCCACCGCCGAGGGCAGCCTGGGCAAGGCCCGACTGCTCGAAGAGCAGACGGCAGGGGGCACCAGCATCCGGATCGCACCTCCCGCAGGTGAGACGGGCATCAAGTTCCCCGCTCCTGCCGGCGGCTCCGAACACAACCTGTTCAACCTTTCTGTATCCCTGCCGCTGTCTCCCGAAGTGACGGAGTCCGTGGTGGCCGTCGATCCCGTTTCCGAGCGCGCATTGCTTGGCTCGGCCGGCGACTTCCTGGCCCCGTTGGAGAAGGCTCCGCCCGCTGACGCGCGCAACGCCGGAGCGATCGGCCGGCACTTCGAAAGCCTCTTCACCAACGGCATCAGCACGGAAGAGCTCAATGAAGGCCCCGACTTCCTCGGCGTCAAACTCAAATACTGGGCACCGCTGATGACGCAGTACCAGCTGGCCAAGCGCAGCGGACAGCTGACCGCGGACTCGCAGGCGATTCCCCTGATTGTCCGTTCAGGCACCTCCCTGGACCTGAAATACAACGTAAAGATCGAGGAGATCGACGCCGCGGGCAAGGTGGTCAAGGAAGTCGGCACGGCCACGCGGTCCCTCGGCAAGGACTACCTGCCTTTCGTGTCCAAGGACCCCTTCGCGTTGTCCTGGCCCGGTTCCACCGATCACTCCGGCCTCTTTGGCAGCGCCGGCAACTTCAACCAGGGGCTCTATACCCCGGCTACGTGGAGCAACGACTTCGCAGCCGCGCCGAAGTACACCGACGGCGAAGCCGCAGCCAATGGCGCAGTCCAGAAGACCGCCATTCCCAGCGACTGGGTCACCGTTAACCGGCTACCGGAGAAGGGTGCCAACGGCGCCCCGGTGGACCAGACGCAGCGTGAGCCCGTAGATGAACGTTCCTACCGGGAAGACCTGGCAACGGGGGAGAAGCTCGCAGCTCCGCTGGCCATGGTCTATGGGACCTTTGACCCCTCGGCCGTCGAAAAGGCCGCCGGGGACGTCAACCGACTCCCACTGGGTGGCTACGACCCCACCCCGTTTACCCTCACCAAGGACGCCGAAGGCAAGTCGGTCACCGCTGCCGAACTCAAGCCTTCACTCAGTGCCACCGGACTGGCAAGCCAGTCGGCTGGCGCCATCACCGACTTCTACGGCCTGGCCGCGGCCCGCGGCTACAAGGACAACGCTTCCGTAATCGATGCGGTGCGTGTCCGGGCCAAGGCCCCCGGCAGCTGGAAGGAAGCCCAACCGGACGTCGACAAGCTCGCCAGCGAGATCCGCGGGATGGGTCTCGAGGCTACTGTCGTGGCCGGTTCCGCCCGTGAAGACGCCAGCATTTTTGTCCCCGGCTACTCAAAGGACGATGCCGGCAAGGAGTCAGCGCTGGGCACTGTCCAGCAGTCCTGGGTCCGGCAGAACGCCGCCGACGCCGTCTCCGGCTCGCTGACCGGGTCCAACGTCACACTTCTTTTCCTCACCCTCTGTGGAGCCGCGCTGCTGACCGGCGCCTCCACCGTCAGCTACATCCGGAAACGCAAACGCGAAGCCGGAACCCTCCGCGCCATGGGCTGGACCCAGCTGCGCATCAGGAAATGGGTGCTCGAGGAATTCGCCGTCGGCGCTGCGCTGCTCGCAGTAGCCGGGATTGTCCTGAGCCTGGTGAGCTGGAGCGTGACCACAGCCATCGTCTCGGCCTCCGTCCTGGTCCTGTATGCGGCAGCAGCTTTCTTCGCCGCGCAACAGCTGCGCCACCGCGATGAGGTGGACCAGGAACCGCAGCACGACGAGCGTCTGATCCCGGTCGACTCTCCGCTGACGTTTGCCAACCGGCAGCTCAGCACGAACAAGTTCAACACCCTGTCCCTGGCCGTTGCAGTGGGCGTGTTTGGAGCCGCGGTAGGCGGGCTGGTTGCTTTGCTCATCGACATCCCCCGTGCAGCGGGCGCGAGTGCGCTCAGCGCACTGGCCGCAACAAGCGTGGCGCTGCCCAGCGTCCTCCTGGCTCTCGCCGGCGTCGCCGTGGGCCTGACCCTGACGTTGGTTACCGGCAGGTTTGAGCTGAACGCCAAACGCCAGTACTTGGGCATCCTTGAGGCCATGGGCTGGAACCCGGACATGCTGCGTCAGGTCCGGCTTTTCGAAAACGCGCTGGTGGGCACGCTGGCCCTGCCGCTGGGCGTCCTGGGGGCGCTGGGCATCGGGCTGCTTCTTGCCCCGTATGCCGTGCTGTGGGCCGGAGTCGCCGGCCTGGTGGCTGTACTTTGCTGGATACCGATTGCAACGAAAGTGGTCCAATGACAAACGAGACGAATGTTCACCGGAGCCGGAGGTCCGGCCTGGCTGAGGCGCCCCTGCAGACCCGTGCCAACACCATCGTCAAGGCCGCGGACCACGGGACCCCGCTGGAACTGAGCGGCATCACCATCCGCTACGGCGGCGGCAAGGGCGGTGCCGAAGCTGTCAGTGTCGTGGAGGGCTTCGACCTCACGCTGCACGCCGGCGAGATGCACTGCGTGGCTGGCCGAAGCGGATCCGGCAAGACCAGCATCCTGACCGTCGGCGCGGGTCTGACCCTGCCGACGTCGGGCCGTGTCTTCTGGGAAGGGGATTCCCTCGAAAGCATGGGCGACGACGAAATCGCCGACCGCCGTCGGGCCCTGATCGGTTACGTTGACCAGGGCGGTGCACTGATCGACGGCATGAGCGCCCTTGAAAACGTGCTCCTGCCTGCAGTGCCCGACGGCGAGGTGGACCAGCGCCGCGACATGGCCAAGGACCTCCTGGACCTGGTGGGCCTGGGCCGTCGGATGCGGCACCGTCCGGCCCAGTTGTCCGGTGGCGAACGCCAGCGAGTGGCGATCGCCCGTGCCCTCATCCTGGGCACGCGGGTGCTGGTGGTTGATGAGCCCACGGCCAGCCTGGACCGGGCCTCCGCCAACCGCATCATCAGCATCCTGAAGGACACCACCTCGGACGGAATCGCAGTACTGGTCGCTTCACACGACCACGAACTGGTCCGCCTGAGCGATACGCTGACTGAACTGATCTAGCCCTACCCCTTCGCACCAAAGGTAACGTCCGCACGTGAGCGCAACAGCCAAAACCCCGTTCTACATCACTACGGCCATCACCTACCCGAACGGTGTTCCGCACATCGGGCACGCCTACGAGTACATCGCCACCGACGCCATGGCGCGCTTCAAGCGGCTTGACGGCTTTGACGTGATGTTCCTGACGGGAACGGATGAGCACGGCATGAAGATTGCGCAGGCGGCCGAGAAGGAAGGCCTCACGCCCAAGGCGCTGGTGGACCGCAATGCGGAAGTCTACAAGTCTGCCCACGCGGCCCTGGGCATCACCTACGACCGCTTCATCCGGACCACGGACGCTGACCACTACGCCGCGTCGCAGGCCATCTGGAAGAGGATGGAAACCAACGGTGACATCTACCTGTCCAAGTACGAAGGCTGGTACTCCGTCCGGGACGAGGCCTTCTACGTCGAGGACGACACCGTGGTCAAGGACGACGGCGTGCGGTACTCAAAGGAGACGGACACTGAGGTGACGTGGACGGCTGAGGAGAGCTACTTCTTCCGGCTGTCCTCCTACCAGGACCGCCTGTTGGCACTGTACGAGGCCCAGCCGGAGTTCGGCGCACCGCAGTCCCGCTTCAACGAGGTCATCAGCTTCGTCAAGCGCGGCCTCGAAGACCTGTCGATCAGCCGCACCACCTTCGATTGGGGCGTCCCCGTCCCCGGCAACGACCAACACGTGATGTATGTCTGGGTGGACGCGCTCACCAACTACCTGACCGGCGTCGGCTACCCGGACGTCGAGTCGGAATCATTCAAGAAGTTCTGGCCCGCCGACGTCCACGTGATCGGCAAGGACATCTCGCGGTTCCACGCCATCTACTGGCCGGCGTTCCTGATGAGTGCCGGCATCGAGCTGCCCAAACGCGTGATGATCCACGGCTTCCTGCACAACAACGGTGTGAAGATGTCCAAGTCGCTCGGCAACGTGGTGGCGCCAGCAGACTTCGTGGCGCAGTACGGCCTGGACCAGGTACGGTTCTTCTTCCTCCGCGAGGTCCCGTTCGGCGCCGACGGCAGCTACAACCATGAGGCCATCGTGGGCCGCATGAACTCGGACCTGGCCAACAACTTCGGCAACCTGGCGCAGCGTTCGCTGTCCATGGTGGCCAAGAACTGCGAGGGCCGCGTGCCGGTTCCGGGTGCCTTCACGGCTGAAGACACCGCGATCCTGGCGCAGGCCAACGGCCTCCTGGAGACTGCCCGGGCCGCCTTCGAAAAGCAGGAATTCAGCCGCGCACTCGAGGCCATCTGGGGCGTCCTGGGGGACACCAACGCCTACTTTGCCGAGCAGGCTCCCTGGGTACTGCGGAAGACCGACGTCGAACGCATGAACACCGTGCTGTACGTGACGCTGGAAGTGCTGCGCATCGTGGCTATCCTGGCCCAGCCGGTGATGCCCACCGCCACGGCCGCGCTGTTGGACACGCTGGGACAGCCCGTCGGCGGATCCCGCCAGTTCGCCGCGCTCACCACACCTATTGTCGCCGGAACTCCGCTACCGGCTCCGGCGCCCGTCTTCCCCAAGTATGAGGAACCGGCCGAAGCCTAGGTATGTCCCTGCTGGCTACTTGCTGGTACGCGGACTGAGTACGGTTCCGGGGCCGGTCAGTAGAGCCCACGTTGTAAGGCGGGTACTGAGTACTGGAGACATCTTGGTGTCCGTCTGTCTAGCCTTATCTGGTTAGCAAACTGATGATTCGCATCTGGGAGAACCGTCGCCCCGATGCTGTCCGTTTGCCTTTAGCCCTCCGTGTCGGGGATGGCGCCGTTCTTTCACCTGTCTGATCAGTTTGGACCAGACAATGGATGGAGACGGAAATGAAACGGATCCTTGCCGCTTTTGGTGTCGCGGGTCTTGCGCTATTGGGTGCCACAGCGCCGGCCACCGCGTCGCCCGACAGCGAAAAAATGATCACCATTTGCCATGCCACCGGCTCGGCAACCAACCCCTACGTGTCGGTGACCATCAACCTTAACGGGCTCAACGGCCACGTGGGCCACCAGGATGATGAAGACATCATTCCGGCCAACGACGGAAATGTACTTCCCGGCGGCCAGAACCTTGACAGGGTCGATGTCTGGAATGCCGGCTGCGCGGCACCGGGTGAGTCGGGGAACGGCAACGGGGGTCACAAGATCACCATCTGCCACGCCACCGGATCGGCAACCAACCCGTACGTGTCGGTGACGATCGACCTGAACGGTCTCAACGGCCACGCCAATGCCAACCACCAGCACTCTGAGGACATCATCCCGCCGAACGATGGCACGGTGCTGCCTGCTGGCCAGAACTGGACGGCTGAAGGGCAGGCAACCTACAACAACGGTTGCGTTCCCACAACTGTGCCGCCGGTGGTCCCGCCTGTGGTGCCGCCTGTGGTGCCGCCTGTGGTGCCGGGCGAAACTCCCAGAGGGGCAGTTGTGGGTACACCGACGGGTCAAGGTGCCGTAGCTGCCAACAACCCTGGCTTCAATGTCCAGACTGCAATGGCAGGTTCGACTGACGTTTCCATCGCCCCCTGGGCCGCTGGCATCGTCGTGATGTTGCTCGCTGCAGCGGGAGTGGCTGCCCGCAAGACCCTGGCAGCCAGCGGTACCGTATCCCGGCCCCGGAAGGAATGACGCCGGCTACTGGCGCCCGCAGGGGCGCTGTTTGAATCACCGGCAGGCGCCGTGGCCACAAAGGGCACGGCGCCTGCCGGCAAACCGGGCAAATCCGACTGACAAGCGGGGTAACCATGGACAGCGATGGAAGGCTCTTCACCGCCAAGAGCATTGTCTTTGTGGCGCTGTGTGGCGTGCTGGCCTACCTGGCGTTCGCATTTCTGCCATTCCTGGCCGGGCCGGGACCGTCGCCGGCCGTGACCGGGGCTGCTGTGCAGCCGACCACCCAGGGCCCAGCGCCGTCCACCCCCACGCCCTCCACGGACACCGGCGCCCCGGTCCCGGCGGGTCCGGCATCGTCGCCGCCGCAGCGGCTGGTGTATCAGGCCGCAGACATCGATGTGGTGGTCCATCCGCTCGAGCCCAGCGGCGAGGACCAGGCCACCCAGACCATCGTGCCGCCGCCCACCATGGACGGCTACTGGCTGTCGCCCTACGGTGTGCCCGGAGTGGGCTCGGTCAATACCACCTACATTGCCGGCCATAGCTGGGTGGACAGGGACGCGCCGTTTAACCGGCTGAGTACACACGCGGCGGCAGGTGACAGGCTGACCGTGGCCACAGCCACGGGCGAAGTGGCCTACGTGGTGGATTCAGTAACTACCTACGAAAAATCCGGGCTCAAAGACAGCCACATCTGGCAAGTGGCACCCAACAGGCTGGTCCTCATTTCCTGTTACACGGATGATTTCTGGGGCACCAACGTGGTGGTGGTGGCCTCGCCGGAGGATCCGCTCCTTCGTCTCAACAAATGAGACTGATTGTCCGGCATGCGGATGATCTTAATATTCTTGGAGCATGAGCGCATCCACGATCAATCTCGCTGTCATTCCCGGTGACGGCATTGGCCCAGAGGTCATTGCCGAGGCACTGAAAGTCCTCGAAAAGGCTGTCGCTGCTGAAGGCGTTGTCCTGGAGCAGACCCACTACAAGCTCGGCGCCGAGCACTGGCTGGCCACCGGCGAGACCCTTCCGGATGAAGTCCTCGCCGACCTGCGCACACGGGACGCGATCCTCTTTGGTGCGGTTGGTGCCGCCCCCGGCGACACGCGGATTCCGTCCGGCATCATCGAGCGGGAGATGCTGCTCAAGCTCCGCTTCAGCCTGGACCACTACGTCAACCTGCGGCCGTCGCGGCTGTACGGAACCGTAGGCAGCCCGCTGGCCAATCCCGGCATCATCGATTTTATCGTCGTCCGCGAGGGGACCGAGGGTCCATATGTGGGCAACGGCGGCTCGCTTCGCACCGGCACACCCCACGAGGTGGCCACCGAGGTCTCACTGAACACGGCCTACGGCGTGGAGCGCGTTGTCCGCGACGCCTTCCGCCGCGCAAGTGCCCGCGAACGCAGGCATGTGACCCTTGTTCACAAGCACAACGTCCTGGTCTACGCCGGCCACCTGTGGAAGCGCACGGTCGAGGCGGTGGCCCAGGAGTTCCCCGAGGTCACCCACGATTACCTGCATGTTGATGCGGCCACCATCTTTATGGTCACCAACCCCTCCCGCTTCGATGTCATTGTCACCGACAACCTCTTCGGCGATATCCTCACTGACCTCGCGGCAGCCATCACCGGCGGCATCGGGCTGGCGGCGTCCGGCAACATCAACATGGACCGTACTGCTCCGTCCATGTTTGAACCGGTCCACGGCTCGGCCCCGGATATCGCCGGCCAGCAGAAGGCCGATCCCACTGCGGCCATCCTGTCCGCGGTGCTCCTGCTGGACCACCTTGGCTTCACCGCCGCGGCCCGCAGGATCGAAGCTGCGGTGATCGCCGACGTCGAAACCCGCGACGGCGGCGCCCGCAGTACCAGCGCCGTGGGGGATGCCATCGCTGCAGCGCTGTAGACCGTGCTCTTGAGACTCGGTTAACCGGCGTAAGCTAGTTTCGAATCACCAAATGCTGCCCTGCGGTTCAGTGCTGAACCACATCCAGAAGGCAGCCGATCGTGGAGGAACCATGACTCAGACCGCCCATGGCGTCGAATTTAACCAGCAACTCTCGGCAACCCCGAAGTCAGCTGAAGAGCGTGCAGCCATCCTGGCGAACCCGGGATTTGGCAACTACTTCACCGACCACACCGCCGTCGTCGACTACAGCGTCGACGAGCAAGGCGAAGGTGGCTGGCACAAAGCGCGCGTTGAGGCCTACGGACCCATCTCCCTGGATCCCTCTGCGGCGGTGCTGCACTACGGCCAGGAGATCTTCGAAGGCCTCAAGGCATACCGCCATGCTGACGGCTCAATCTGGACCTTCCGTCCGGAGGCGAATGCGGCCCGCCTGAACAAGTCGGCCCGCCGCCTGGCGCTGCCGGAACTGCCCGAGGAATACTTCCTGGGCGCCATCCGGGAACTTGTGCAGGCGGACAAGGAATGGGTTCCCGCCGGTGAGGGCGAGGCCCTGTACCTGCGCCCGTTCATGATCGCCACCGAGGCGTTCCTGGGTGTCCGGGCAGCGCGTGAGGTGTCCTTCCGGGTGATCGCATCGCCTGCCGGCAACTACTTCGGCGGCGAACTCAAGCCTGTGTCCATCTGGATCTCCCGCGAGTACGCCCGCGCAGGCCGCGGCGGCACCGGTGCGGCCAAGTGCGGCGGCAACTACGCCGCCTCCCTGATCGCCCAGCAGGAAGCCGAAGCCAACGGCTGCAAGCAGGTGCTGTTCCTGGACCACTTCAACGATGACGCCGTGGAAGAGCTCGGCGGTATGAACGTATTCTTCGTGATGAAGGACGGCTCACTGGTCACTCCCGCGCTGAGCGGCACCATCCTGGAAGGCGTGACCCGCATGTCCGTCATGCAGGTGGCCAAGGACATGGGCCGTGAAGTGACGGAGCGCAAGATCACCCTTGATGAATGGCGCGACGGCGTGGCCTCCGGCGAGATCACCGAGGTCTTTGCCTGCGGCACCGCAGCGGTGATCACGCCGATCGGTGTCCTGAAGGACACCACCGAATTCATCGGCTCCGAGGACGCGACGGCGGGGGAGACCACCATGGCCATCCGCGAACAGCTCCTGGGCATCCAGACTGGAACCGCGCCGGATACCCACGGCTGGCTGACCCGCTTGGCCTGACCTCCACACCCCTGGCCAATACAACGCGGGGTCACTTAGCGCCCATTAACCGTATCGGGACGGGCGTTAAGTGACCCCGCGTTGTCCTTTAACTGCGGGCAGGTCCGTCCCAGTCGTTGGGCTCACCAGCCCTGGGTGTGCGGTTATTCCGTGCCGGCCGGATGCGAAGATGGTGCAGTGAACTCCATCCCGAGCGGCTCCCTCCACACCTGCAGCCCGCTGACGGCTTTCATCCTGGCGCCCAACCCTGGGCCACTGAGCCTGGACGGCACCAATTCGTACGTCATCTCCGCCCCCGGAGCCAGCGCATCTGTGGTGGTGGATCCGGGCCCCGCGGACGATGGCCACCTCCGCCGACTCGCGGACGCAGGCCCCGTGGAACTCATCCTTGTCACGCACCGGCATGCCGACCACACCGCGGGCTCCCTGCGGCTTCATGAGCTCACCGGAGCCCCGGTCCGTGCCGCCGATCCCCGGCACTGCCACGGCGGCGGCGAACCCCTTCAGGACCGTGAAACCATCCAAGCGGCGGGAGCGACGGTCCAGGTCCTGGCCACGCCGGGTCATACCTCCGATTCCGTCTGCTTCCATCTTCCCCACGACGGCCCGCACGGTTCAGTACTGACCGGCGACACTATCTTGGGCCGCGGCACCACCATGCTGGACTACCCGGACGGCAGGCTGGGGGACTACCTCCGGTCCCTGGACCGGCTCGAAGCCCTTGGCCAGGCCGCCGTCCTGCCGGCCCACGGCCCGGTGCTGCCCTCCCTGGAGGCCACCACCCGCGCCTACCGCGAGCACCGGCAGGAGCGGCTGGCGCAGATCCGCGCAGCGCTGGCCCGGCTCGGCGGGGACGCCACGGTGGCGGACGTGGCAGACGCCGTGTACGCCGACGTCGACCCTTCCGTCCGGCGGGCGGCCGAAATGTCGGTTGCCGCGCAGCTCGACTACCTCCGTGGGCTGCCCGGCACCTGACCGTAGGGCATGACGCAAAGGCAGGTGCCGCCGCTCAAGACGGTAGGCTGGAGACCATGCGTATTGCCAGGTTTGTAGTCGATTCTGATCCCCTCTACGGCGTAGTTGAAGGTGAGCCCGGCAGTGAGGAAATCACTGTCATCAACGGCGATCCCTTCTTCAACGGGGTGGAGCGCACGCACGTCAAGCACAAGCTCGAAGACGTCCGGCTCCTGGCGCCGATCATTCCCCGCAGCAAGGTGATCGGCGTGGGCCGCAACTTCGCCGAGCACGCCGCTGAGCTGGGCAATGAAGTCCCGCAGCAGCCGCTGCTGTTCCTGAAGCCGAACACCTCCGTCATCGGCCCCGGCGACCCCATTGTGCTGCCGGAATTCTCAGATGAAGTTTCGTTCGAAGCCGAGCTGTGTGTGGTTATCGGCCGGATCTGCAAGGACGTCCCGGAAGACCGCGTCGACGACGTCATCTTCGGCTACACCTGCGGCAACGACCTCACGGCCCGCGACGTCCAGAAAACGGACGTGCAGTGGGCCCGGGCCAAGGGCTTCGACACCTCGGCGCCCCTGGGACCTTGGATCGAGACCGAGCTGGACACCGAAGACCTGGCCATCAAGGGCTGGCTCAACGGCGAACTGCGCCAGGACGGCAGCACCAACCAGATGATCCGCGGTGTCCGGGAAATCGTCTCCATCGTGTCCCAGGCCTTCACGCTGCTCCCCGGGGACGTCATCATGACCGGCACCCCGGCCGGGGTCGACCTCGTCACCGCGGGGGACCGGTACGACGTGGAGATCGAGGGCATCGGCCGCCTGTCCAACCCGGTGGTCCGCCGCTGACGGGTAAAGTTGGAACCACTATGACTACTGCCTCCGAGCTGAACCCTGCCGCCATCCCGTCCGTCACCGCCGAAACCCCGGTCCGTGTGCGGTTCTGCCCGTCACCCACGGGCACCCCGCACGTGGGCCTGATCCGGACGGCGCTGTTCAACTGGGCCTATGCCCGGCACACCAAGGGCACCCTGGTCTTCCGCATCGAGGACACGGACTCGGCGCGGGACAGCGAGGAAAGCTACCACCAACTGCTGGACGCTCTGAAGTGGTTGGGCATCACGTGGGACGAGGGAGTCGAGGTGGGTGGCCCGCACAAGCCGTACCGCCAGTCCCAACGCAGCGACATCTACCAGGATGTCATCGCACGGCTGAAGGCCGGCGGCCACATTTACGAGTCCTACTCCACACCGGCTGAAATCGAAGCCCGCCACCGTGCGGCGTCCCGCGACCCCAAGCTGGGGTATGACGGGTTTGACCGGCACATCACCGAGGAACAGCTGGCCCAGTACAAGGCAGAAGGCCGCCAGGCCGTGCTGCGCCTGCGGATGCCGGACGAGGACCTCACCTTCAAGGACCTCGTCCGCGGCGAGATCACGTTCAAGGCAGGCTCCGTGCCGGACTTCGCGGTGGTCCGTGCCAACGGCGCGCCGTTGTACACGCTGGTGAACCCGGTGGACGATGCCCTGATGGGCATCACGCACGTGCTGCGCGGCGAAGACCTGCTCAGCTCCACGCCGCGCCAGATCGCCCTGTACCGTGCCCTCTACGCCATTGGCGTTGCGGAGTACATGCCGGAGTTCGGGCACCTTCCGTACGTCATGGGCCAGGGCAACAAGAAGCTCTCCAAGCGCGACCCCGAATCCAGCCTGTTTCTGCACCGCGAACGCGGCTTCATTCCCGAGGGCCTGCTGAACTACCTGTCCCTCCTGGGCTGGTCGCTGAGCGCCGACGAGGACGTCTTCACCGTCAAGCAGCTCGTGGAGCATTTCGACATCCACGATGTGCTGGCCAACCCGGCACGTTTTGACCTGAAGAAGGCAGAGGCGATCAACGGCACGCACGTCCGGCTGCTTGAGGCCGCCGATTTCCGTGCGCGCCTGGTGCCGTACCTCCGGGCCGCGGACCTGGTAGGGGAGATCCTCACCGACCGGGAGGAAGAGATCCTCACCGAGGCCGCGCCCCTCGTCCAGGAGCGGATCACCCTGCTGGGGGAGGCCCCGGAGATGCTCGCCTTCCTGTTCAAGGCCGACGACGCGATTGACGTCGCAGACGACGCCCGCAAGGGCCTGCCCGCAAACCTGACCGAAGTATTTGACGCCGCACTGGCGGCCCTTGAGCCTGTTCAGGACTGGAACCCGGAGGAGATCCAGGCGGCCCTGAAGCAGGCGCTCGTGGAGGACCTCGGGCTGAAGCCGCGGCTGGCCTTCGGTCCTGTGCGCACAGCCATCTCCGGGCGCCGAATCTCCCCGCCGCTCTTCGAATCCATGGTGATCCTGGGCAAGGACTCGTCCCTGAGCCGGCTCCGCACCTTCCGCGGCTGATGTCCGCCACCGGCACTACCGCTGACGGAGTCCTGAAGACGCGCTTCGGGACCATCCGGGGCGTCCTGTTCGACATCGACGACACCCTGGTGGACCTCGAATACGCCATGACCACAGCCCTGCGCGAGGTCAGCGAACACCTCCTGCCCGGTCTGGACCAGACTTCGTGGGAGCGTTTCGGCAGGATCTTCACGCACGAGACCACTCACTATTACGACAGGTACCTGGCGGGGGAATTGACCTTCAATGACCAGCGCCTCCTGCGGGGGCGCGCCGCTCTGGGGCACTTCGGGGTGGAACTTGCCGACGGCGAAGAAGCGCACGGGTGGCTCTCGGCCTACAGTCGGCTGCAGCCCAGCTATGTGCGGGCCTTTGAGGACGTGCTGCCGCTCCTGGATCAGCTGGACGCGGCCGGCATCCCCTATGGTGCCGTCAGCAACAACGTGCACGACTACCAGCGGGCCAAGCTCGACAGTGCCGGCTTGGAACGCGTCATGCGCCTCGTTGGGACCGACACCGTAGGGGTAGCCAAGCCTGAGCCAGCCATCTACCTCGAAGGCGTCCGCCTGTTGGGGATCGCGCCGGCGGAGACCCTCTATGTGGGGGACAACAGGCTGCTGGACGCTGAAGGTTCGACGGCGGCGGGCCTGATCGGCATCTGGCTCAACAGGGTGGGGGAGCCTGCGCCGGATTTCTCCGGTCATGAGGTCACCTCGCTATCGCAGCTGCTGGGCTGAGTGGCCTTTTACTCCGCAGACTGCAGCCTTCGCCTGTTCCACAGCACGACGTAGATGCTTGCGGATCCGAACACAAGAACTTTGTCGATCCCGAGGCCCAGCTTGGTGTTGCCTGTGGCCAGTTCCGAGGCGCCGGCCGCCAGCGCTTGGGTACCGAGCGCAACGCCAGGACTGTTGGGATCGCGGCTGTTGAGCTTCTCACCCAGTGTGGCGAAGCCGGCGGTCAGGCGCCCTGTTCCTGCGTGCAATTGTGACGCCCCCTGATCGAGCCTGCCGGCGCCGGCCTGCAGCTGGGTTGCCCGGCGTCGAGCTTCCGGGCGCCATCGTCCACCTTGTACACGCCCGGCGCGAGTTTGTTGTTGACGTCGGTCTCGATTTTGACCGCGCCCGCAGCGAGCTGGTCTGCACCTGCTTCCAGCCTGTCTGCGCCCGGTGCCAGCTTTTCACTGACGAGGTAGACCTTCTCGGCACCGGACGAGAGCTTGCCGGCCCCGGTGTCTGCCATGCCCGCACCGGCCGCCAGCTGACCGGCGCCGTCGTTGAGCTGTTCAGCGCCCGCTGAAGCCTGCCCAGCGCCGTCCAGGAGCTTGGCCGGTCCGTCTGCGATCCTGCCGGTGACCAGGGTGTAAAACCCAAGCAAAGCAATAAGCAATAGGGCCAGGACAGCTATGGCGAGTTGCTGTGCCCGGAGTCGGGCTTGATGGGCGCGGCGGCATAAACTCACTCCGGGGGGATCTGGCAAGGGTTTCGGCACCCAAGCCGTCAGTGCCGATTTGTGCCAGCCCAAAGTCTCGGGTAAAGTAATTTCTCGTGCTGAGGCGCACGGAGCGCGGCTTGAAGCACGAAACTCCGGCCTGAAAGTATCATTGGGATATGGTGTAATTGGCAACACTACGGTTTCTGGTACCGTCATTCTAGGTTCGAGTCCTGGTATCCCAGCTCTGTTTGGTCGCAGGCTAACCGCGGCAAATCAGTGGTTTCTGATCAGTTCGCCGATTTGAAACAGGCGCTGAGTGTATGAAATACTCACTTAGCAAGACCGGCCAAGCGCCGGTTGGAAGTGAAAACTTCCTGGAAGTACGCGGCCCCATCGTATAGCGGCCTAGTACGCTGCCCTCTCACGGCGGTAACGCGGGTTCGAATCCCGCTGGGGTCACCAAGGAACGGTCCCGGGCATCAGCCCGGGGCCGTTTTTCGTTGTGGAACCGGGCGATGCCGGTAACAGGACAAAAACCGGGACCCGGTCGAAATGCTGTCCCAACTGGCATGATGATGCTGTGACTTCCTCAGACGGGCTTCGTCCCACGCAGCCTCCGCAGCCTATGCGCGCACCGAAAACGCAGGCTGGCCCGCCCAACCCGACACCTGATCCGGCCGTAGCATTACTCGAGGCGGTGCGTCAGGATCTTTCCGCGGTGCTGTTGCCGCTTGCCCTTGGCGACGTCGAACAGGCACGCCAGGACACTTGGAACGCCGTTGCCCAGCTGGATGACTACATCCTGCCGCGATACCGCAGCCTGGACGCACCGCTGCTTGCCGTCGTTGGAGGTTCCACCGGTGCCGGCAAGTCAACGCTGGTGAACGCGCTGGTGGGACACCCGGTCACCCGATCCGGCGCCATTAGGCCCACCACCCGGCAGCCCATTCTGCTGCACCACCCGGCCGATGCTGGCTGGTTCGAGGGCCACCGCGTGCTGCCCACCCTCAACCGGATCCGGGGCACCGTCTCCACGGACCCCGTCCCGGCCAGCCGGGCCGGCGCAACACCCGATGCAGAGGCCATTTCCTCCCTGGTACTGGTATCGGACCGGGCTGTTCCGCAGGGGATCGCGCTGCTTGATGCTCCCGACGTCGACTCCATTTCCGACGACAACCGCAGGCTGGCCGGACAGTTACTGGCTGCCGCCGACCTCTGGGTTTTTGTGACCACCGCCAACCGCTACGCGGACGCGGTCCCGTGGAAGCTGCTCCTGGACGCGTCCTCACGGGACATTATGGTGGCCGTGGTCCTGGACCGGGTGCCGGCGGAGGCGGAAGCCGAAGTCAGCGCCGATCTCCGTGCGTTGCTGCAAAAAGAAGGGCTCGGCGATGCCGGACTGTTCATTGTGCCGGAGACGGACCTGGACCATCTCGGCATGCTGCCAACGAACGCGGTGGAGCCGCTACGGCGCTGGCTGCAGGACCTTGCAGCCGACGCCGCCGGGCGGTCCGACATTGCCCGCCGTACGCTCAACGGAACGGTGAAGGTGTTGGCCGGGCGGGTCGGCACGGTGGCGCACGCGGTCCACGGACAGGAGCGGGCCGCGGCCACGCTCCGCGCAGACGCTGAAGCTGCCTATCGCAGCGCCGGAACCCGGATCCTGGACGCAACAAAGGACGGCGCCCTCCTCCGCGGGGAAGTACTGGCGCGCTGGCAGGATTTCGTTGGAACCGGGGAATTCTTCCGGGCGCTGGAACAGAACATCGGACGGCTGCGGGACCGGGTGGGGGCCTTCTTCCGGGGGGAGCCGACGCCTGCCGTCCGGGTTGAGGCCGCCATCGAAACGGGGTTGCAGGCGGTCATCCTCGACGAGGCCGCCAACGCCGGCGAGGAAACTGACCAGCGCTGGCGCTCGGACCCGGCCGGCCGCGAGCTTCTGGGGACGGACGATCTGTCCGGCACCAGCCCAGGTTTCGCCGAGGTGGCCGCAGCGGAGATCCGGGCCTGGCAGGCGGGCTTAATGGAACTGATCCGCACGGAAGGGCAAGGCAAGCGGACGCAGGCGAGATGGCTTTCCTTCGGGATCAACGGGCTGGGTGCCGCCCTGATGATCGTGGTATTTTCCATGACCGCCGGCCTCACCGGGCTGGAGATCGGTGTGGCGGGCGGTACCGCCGTCGTCGGCCAACGACTTCTGGAGGCAGTATTCGGTGAAGACGCTGTCCGCCGGCTCGCGCAGACGGCGCGGGATGACCTCCACGCCCGTTGCCAGCGGCTGCTGCAGGCAGAGCAGCAGAAGTTCCTCCAACGCCTGCCGGAGGGCGGCGCGGACACGGGCCGGATCCTGACGGATCATGCCGCTGCCCTGGCCCGGTTGGCGGACCAGGCATGAGCCGCCACAGCGTCGCCCGTGAAGCGTCGCAGCTGGACCGCAGGCTCCAAGCCCTCAACGATGCCCGCGAACTCGCCGAAGGCGTCCTGCCGGATGCCGCACTTGAGGAGGTGTTCCGGCTCCTCGAACGCGCTAGTTCCCGGCGGTCACTTTCGGCTGATCACACCGTTGTTGGGTTCTTTGGTGCCACCGGCAGCGGCAAGTCGTCACTCTTCAACGCGGTCAGCGGCGCTGAAATCGCGACGGCGGCCGCCCGCCGGCCCACAACGTCGGAACCGTTGGCAGGTGTCTGGGGCGCGGACGGCAGCGAGCCGCTGCTGGACTGGCTTGAGGTGCGCAACCGCTACCATGCCGAGCCCGTGGCCGGCTTCGCGGACGAGGGCACGGGACTGATTCTGCTGGATCTGCCTGACTTCGATTCCACCAGGGCCGCGAACCGCGCGATCGTGGAGCGCATGGTTGGACTGGTTGATGTCCTGGTCTGGGTTCTGGATCCGCAAAAGTACGCCGACGCGGCGGTCCACAATGATTTCCTCACGCCCCTGGCCGCGCATGGAGCTGTAACCCTGGTGGTCCTTAATCAGGTGGACCGCTTGCCCGAACGGGACGTGCAGCCTGTGCTGGAGTCGTTAAAAGGGATCCTTACCCGCGACGGGCTGGGCAAGGTTCAGGTGCTGGGCGCATCCGCCCTGAAGGGCACCGGCGTGGACAAAGTCAGGGGCGCCATCCGCGGTGTTGTGGTGCAGCGCCAGGCACTTTCGCAGCGGCTGGCCGCGGACGTTTCGCGGGCCTCCGGGCAGCTCCGTGAAGCCGCCGGTGCTGGGGAAGCCGCCGGTGTCAGGCCGGCGTCGAAATCCCGCCTCACCGATGAGCTGGCAACGGCCGCCAACGTGCCCGTGGTGGTGGATGCAGTTGCGCGGTCCTACCGGATCGAGTCGACGCGCCGCACGGGGTGGCCGGTTACGCGGTGGCTGGTGCGGTTCCGGCCCGATCCGCTCCGCCGGCTCAATCTGAGAAGTTCTTCTCCGTCCCAACTTAACCGGACGTCGCTCCCGGCAGCGGGGGCTCCGGAACGAGCCCGGACGGATGCTGCTGTCCGTGAGTTTGCGGACGCGGCGAGTGCGGGAGCACCCGGACCGTGGCGTGCAGCAATCCGGGGTGCTGCCCGGGAAGGGCGGGAGGCGTTACCGGATGCCTTGGACCAGGCCATCGCGGGAACAGACGTGCTGGCGTCCCGGAAGTCCTGGTGGTGGGGAGTGTTCAACGTGGCCCAGTGGCTCGCGCTGCTGACCGTTCTGGGCGGCCTGGGCTGGCTTGGCGTGCTGGGAGGGCTCGGCTATCTCCAACTGCCCGTCCCCGAGGTTCCGAAGGTGGAAGGCTGGCCGGTGCCGACGTTGATGATTGCCGGCGGCGTGGCGCTGGGGATTTTCCTGGCGTTGACCGGAAAGTTCATTGGGTCGGGAGCCGCGAGGGCGCGTGCAGCCAGGGCCAGGAAGCGACTGAGGGCAGCGGTAGGCGAGGTTGCCCGGGACTTCGTGGTGGAGCCGGTGGAAGTTGAGGTCAGCAGGCTCGCGTCCTTCAACGCGGCGCTGAAGGCTGCGGCCGGAAACTAAGGCCTCTACGCCAGGGCGCTTGCGGCGTCACTGACCTTGATCAGCGTCCGCAGGTTCCGGGTGGTTGTGGTTGCCTTGAATTTCGCCTTGGACGAGATCTTGCTGAACGGGCTGTCCAGGGTCCGGCCAGCCGGGGCCAGCCAGGCCAGCGCCTCCGGGCCGAGGCGTTTCTGTTCATTCCCGTCAAGGGCTGTGCCGGCCGCGTCCAGCTCATCGAGCATGGCGGTGTCTGAGGCCAGTGTGATGTAGGTGTGCGTTGCCTTGTCGTCAGCGGGGTAAGGGCAGGCCGCCACGAGCCCGGAGAGCCGCTGGGCGGTCAAAACCACCACCCAGGCGTCGTAGTCGAACGTGTCACGCAGGCACTTCTCAAATGTCCGTTTGACGGCGGCAGGATCCTCGTCGCTGGCAAGCACCACGTTGCCGCTGGCCAGCAGGGTCTTGACTTCCGCGAACCCCTGCGATGCGAGGGCGTTCTTGAGGTCAGCCATCTTGATGTTGATCCCGCCGACGTTTATACCGCGGAGGAAGACTGCGTAGCTGTTCATGCCGACAGCCTAGCTGTGGGTGGCCACGCCTGGACGGAGGCGGGACTTCAGTCGGTGCTCTTGCGCAGGGCCTCGGTGAGGAGGCGCGCGGCGTTGCAGACCACCTCGGCGTGGAGGCGGCCCGGCTGGCGGGTGAGCCGCTCGATGGGGCCGGAGATCGAGACGGCGGCGATGACGCGTCCGGACGGTCCCCGGACGGGGGCCGAGACTGAGGCGACCCCGGGCTCGCGTTCGCCGAGGCTCTGGCCCCAGCCCCGCCGTCGTACGCCTGCCAGCACGGTGGGCGTGAAACGGGCGGCCTGCAGCCCCTCAAGGAGCCGGTCGTGGTCTTCCCAGGCGAGCAGCACCTGGGCGGCGGAGCCGGCCTTCATGGAAAGTTTGGTGCCCACGGGGATGGTGTCACGCAGGCCGATGGGCCGTTCTGCGGAGGCCACGCAAATACGCCATTCGCCCTGGCGGCGGAAGATCTGGGAGCTTTCGCCGGTGGCGTCGCGCAGCTGCATCAGGACCGGGCCTGCGGAAGCGATGAGGCGGTCCTCGCCGGCGGCGGAGGCGAGCTCCACCAGGCGGCTGCCGAGGACAAACCTGCCCTGGATATCGCGGCTCACCAGCCGGTGATGGATCAGGGCCAGGGCAAGCCTGTGCACAGTGGGCCGTGCCAGGCCTGTGGCGGCCACCAGCTGTGCCAGCGTGGTCGGTCCGGCCTCCAATGCATCAAGCACATGTGCCGCTTTATCAATGACACCGACTCCACTAGAATTGTCCATGTAATGATATTGCCGTCTCATTATCTGAGATGCAAATCTTTGGGCTGGCACATATTGCAGCCCTGCTGGTTCAGTGGAACCAAACAGCCAAACAGCAGTGAAGGGAGATGGCCGTGGCAAAGACACTGGCCGAGAAAGTCTGGGACGCACATGTGGTGCGCAAAGGCGACGGCGAAGGAGTAAACGCCCAGCCGGACCTCCTCTTCATTGACCTTCACCTTGTCCATGAGGTGACGTCTCCACAGGCATTCGAGGGCCTGCGCCTGGCCGGCCGCAAGCTGCGCCGCCCGGACCTCACCATCGCCACGGAGGACCACAACACTCCCACGCTGGACATCCACAAACCCATCGCCGATCTCACCAGCCGCACGCAGATTCAGACGCTGCGCAACAACTGCGCGGAGTTCGGCGTCCGCCTGCACTCGCTCGGCGACGCGGAACAGGGCATCGTGCACGTTGTTGGCCCGCAGCTGGGCCTCACCCAGCCTGGCATGACCGTTGTCTGCGGCGACTCCCACACGTCCACCCATGGGGCGTTCGGTGCCCTGGCGATGGGCATCGGCACGTCCGAGGTGGAGCACGTTATGGCCACCCAGACGCTGTCCCTGAAGCCGTTCAAGACCATGGCCATCAACGTTGAAGGCACCCTGCGCCCGGGCGTCACCGCCAAGGACATCATCCTGGCCGTGATTGCCAAGATCGGTACCGGCGGAGGCCAGGGCTACGTCCTGGAATACCGCGGTTCCGCCATCCGCGCGTTGTCCATGGATGCCCGGATGACCATCTGCAACATGTCCATCGAAGCCGGTGCCCGCGCCGGCCTGGTGGCCCCGGACCAGATCACGTACGACTACATGGATGGCCGCCCGCATGCGCCACAGGGTGCGGACTGGGATGCCGCCGTCGCGTACTGGAACACGCTGAGGACCGACGACGACGCGACGTTCGATGTCGAGGTGGACCTGGATGCCGACACGCTGGAGCCGTTTGTCACCTGGGGCACGAACCCGGGCCAGGGCGTTTCGCTGTCCTCCAAGGTGCCGTCCCCGGAGGACTTCGGCGACGAAAACGCCAAGGCTGCCGCCGAACGCGCCCTGCAGTACATGGGACTGACCGCCGGTACACCCATGAAGGACATCCGCGTGGACACGGTCTTCCTGGGCTCCTGCACCAACTCACGCATGGAGGACCTCCGCGCCGCCGCGGACATCATCCGTGGCCGCCAGAAGGACCCCAACATCCGGATGCTGGTGGTACCCGGTTCGGCGCGCGTGCGGCTCGAAGCAGAGGCCGAAGGCCTGGACAAGGTCTTTAAGGACTTCGGCGCCGAGTGGCGCTTCGCCGGCTGCTCAATGTGCCTGGGCATGAACCCGGACCAGCTGGAGGTGGGGGAGCGCTGCGCCTCGACCTCAAACCGCAACTTCGAAGGCCGTCAAGGCAAGGGCGGCCGCACCCACCTGGTTTCTCCGGTGGTGGCAGCGGCCACGGCCATCCGTGGCACCCTGAGTTCGCCGTCGGACCTCGATCCTGCTCCCGAGTCCGCCGCCATCCGCACCAACGCAGCCTAGGAGGCCGCCATGGAAAAGTTCACCACCCACACCGGCATCGGCGTCCCGCTGCGCCAGAGCAACGTTGACACGGACCAGATCATCCCCGCGGTCTACCTCAAGCGGATCACCCGTACCGGCTTCGAGGACGCCCTGTTCTCCGCCTGGCGCAAGGACCCGGCCTTCATCCTGAACCAGGCACCGTTCAACGCCGGCTCCGTCCTGGTGGCGGGCCCGGATTTTGGCACCGGGTCGTCTCGTGAACACGCCGTCTGGGCCCTGAAAGACTACGGCTTCAAGACCGTCCTCTCCTCCCGTTTCGCCGATATTTTCCGCGGCAACTCCGGCAAGCAGGGGCTGCTGGCCGCCGAGCTCGCCCAGGACGATATAGAGCTGATCTGGAAGGAACTGGAAAACGCGCCGGGCACCGAAGTTACCGTTGACCTGCCGTCCAAGACCGTCAGCTGCGGCAGTATCGTGGCGCCTTTTGAAATCGACGATTACACACGCTGGCGCCTCCTGGAGGGCCTGGACGATATTGGCCTGACGCTCCAGCACGAAGAGGACATCACCGCCTTCGAGGCCACCCGTCTGGCCTTCATGCCCAAAACCCTTCCGGCCCGCCTTTCCTGAGTCTGGGCCCGGAATTTCCCGCCCCGGACGGAGCCGCCTACGCGGAGCCGCGCCGGAGGCTTTCGGCGCCCGTATTTCGGTTCGGTAACGCAACCTCCTATGCTTAGCTGGAGCCTTTGCAAGGATTTTGGGGCGAGTAATCGTAAGGAAACCGGTTTATGAGTAGTGTTCTGACAATCCGCGGCGGCGTCCCGCTTACAGGCCGCGTCACCGTCCGGGGGGCCAAAAACCTTGTTCCGAAGGCCATGGTGGCAGCATTGCTGGGCAACGAGCCGTCGGTGTTGCGGAACGTTCCGGAGATCAAGGATGTCGAGGTTGTCACCTCGCTCCTGAAGCTGCACGGAGTCACAGTGGTCAAGGATCCCGTCAGCGGCGACCTCACCCTGGATCCGAAGGGGGCAAAAACCGCCCCGAGCACTGCGATCGATGCCCACGCCGGTGATTCACGGATCCCCATCCTGCTCTGCGGACCCCTGATCCATGCGATCGGTGAGGCTTTCATTCCCGACCTTGGCGGCTGCAAGATCGGTGACCGGCCCATCGACTACCATCTCAACGTGCTCCGCCAGTTCGGCGCCGTGGTGGAGAAGCGCCCAGGCGGCATTCACATCTCCGCGCCCAAGGGCCTGCACGGAGCCAAGATCAATCTGCCGTATCCCTCGGTCGGCGCCACGGAACAGGTGCTGCTCAGCGCCACCCGCGCCGAAGGGATCACCGAGCTTTCCGGCGCCGCCACCGAGCCTGAGATCATCGACCTCATTGCCGTGCTGCAGAAGATGGGCGCCATCATCAGCGTCCAGACCGACCGGACCATCCGCATTGAAGGCGTCCGTGACCTGGGCGGCTATAACCACCGCGCCCTTTCGGACCGCAACGAATCGGCGTCGTGGGCCTCCGCGGCGCTGGTGACCCGCGGTGACATTTTCGTTGAAGGCGCCTCGCAGCGGGACATGATGACGTTCCTGAACACCTACCGGAAGGTGGGCGGCGGGATGGACATCGGCGAGGACGGCATCCGCTTCTACCACCGCGGCGGCAAGCTCAACCCTTTGGTCCTGGAAACGGACGTGCACCCCGGCTTTATGACTGACTGGCAGCAGCCGCTCGTGGTGGCGCTGACCCAGGCCGAAGGCGTATCAATCGTCCATGAAACCGTCTACGAAAACAGGTTTGGCTTCACCGATGCGCTTATCCGGATGGGCGCCAGCATCCAGGTTCACCGCGAGTGCCTGGGGAGTGTGCCGTGCCGCTTCGGCCAGCGCAACTTCCTCCACTCCGCCGTCATCTCCGGCCCCACCCAGCTCAAGGGCACCGACATCGACGTACCGGACCTGCGCGGCGGCTTCAGCCACCTGATCGCGGCGCTGGCCGCTTCCGGCACGTCGCGCGTGACCGGGATCGACATCATCAACCGCGGCTACGAGCGTTTCACCGAAAAGCTGTCCGGCCTCGGCGCCGACTTCGACATCACCTCGACAAAGTAGCGGTGGGTACGTGAAGGAAACGGCCAAGAGCCAGGCCACATTCGTTGTGGTCGCAGCCATAGTGCGCACGGTGCTGAACGCAATGATGAACAAGAAGTGGGAAGGCCTCGAGAACCTCCCCGCCGGCGGATTTATTGCCGCGCCGAACCACTGCACGGAAATCGATCCGCTGATCGTGGGGCATATTCTCTACAACCAGAAGCGCGCCCCGCACTTCCTGGCCAAGGCCGGACTCTTCAAGGTTCCGGTGCTGGGCGCGGTCCTGCGTGCCACCCGGCAAATCCCGGTGGAACGCTCGACGGCGGGAGCGAACCGCTCGCTGCAGCTTGCCCAGGAGATTGTGGCGGACGGCGGTGCCATCATCATTTACCCCGAAGGTACGCTCACGCGCGATCCCGCCATGTGGCCAATGAAGGGTCACACTGGTGCCGCCCGTCTTGCGTTGGAAGGCGGCATTCCCGTGGTTCCGATCGCTCACTGGGGCGCACATGAGGTGTTCCCGCGCTATGCGAAGCGGTTTCACCTTTTCCCACGCAAGACGTCCAGGGTGATGGTGGGCAAGCCCGTGGATCTGAGCCAGTACGCGGACCGGCCACTGGATAAAGCAACGCTCACCGCGGCTACGGAGACGATCATGGACGCAGTGACCGGTTTGCTGGCCGGCATCCGCGGGGAGGAGCCTCCCGCTGAACGCTGGGACCCGTCCAAGCACAAACAGGCCACGCATGGCCGCTTCGTTGAGCCGGGAAATCCTGACGACGCTGCGGATGCCACCTGATGGCGGACGGAACTCGTCAGGGTTCGGCCCGCTCTGTCGCCGTCCTGGGCGCCGGTTCCTGGGGGACCACATTCGCCAAGATTCTCGCCGACGCGGCCGGCGCAGCGGGGGAAGAACGCAGCATCCGGATTTGGGGCCGGCGCAGCGAAGTGGTGGAACAAATCAATAGCTCCCACCGCAACGTCCAGTACCTGAAAGACACCGAACTGCCGCCCTGCATCTCAGCGTCCACGGACGTCCGTGCCGTGCTGGCGGGCGCGGACCTGGTGGTCCTCGCTGTTCCTGCCCAGTCACTGCGCCTCCAGCTCCGTGAATGGAAGCCACTGATTGCTTCTGACGCCATGGTGGTGTCCCTGATGAAGGGCCTGGAACTCGGCACCGACGCTCGGATGAGCGAGGTTATCAGCGAAGAACTGGGGATTCCCGCGGACCGCATCGCCGTGGTTTCCGGCCCCAACCTGGCCATGGAGATCGCCCGCGAGGAACCCACGGCCTCCGTAGTGGCCTGTACCGACGCGGCTGCCGCAGGCTGGATCGCGAGGAGCTGCACCGCACCGTACTTCCGTCCCTACACCACGGCGGACGTGGTCGGCGTGGAAATCGGCGGCATCGTCAAGAACGTTATCGCGTTGGCCGTGGGCATCTGTGAAGGTAAACAGATGGGGGACAATACCAAGGCCTCCGTGATCACCCGGGGCTTGGCCGAAACGTCAAGGCTCGCGCTTGCCCTTGGTGGCGAGGCTCGGACCATGGCAGGGCTGGCTGGTCTGGGGGACCTGGTGGCAACGTGTTCCTCGCCGCTGTCACGAAACCATACGGCTGGCCGGATGCTGGGCCAGGGACTTACCCTCGAGCAGTTGGCGCAGCAGATGACCCAAACAGCCGAAGGTATCAAGTCCGGCCAGGCTGTCCACGAACTTGCCGGGAAGCTGGGTGTTGAAATGCCCATTACTGCCGCCGTCGTAGCCGTCCTGGCCGGCAAACTGTCCGTTGACCAACTGGGGCCGCTGCTGCTGGCCCGGGACCTGAAACCCGAAGGCGATTACTGACGATGTCCGACGATAACCTGACCGCAGCGGACTCAGCCCCCCGGGCCAAACCCCGCGTCGCGGTGCTTTTTGGTGGCCGGTCCAGCGAGCATGCCGTGAGCTGCGTGACCGCCGCCGGCGTGCTGGGCGCCATCAACAAAGATAAATACGAAGTCATCCCCATCGGCATCGCCAAATCGGGGCAGTGGGTGCTGGCCGCGGGGGATACCACCCAGTGGTCGCTGTCTGCGTCGGCATTGCCGGAGGTCGCTCCGTCGTCACAAACCGTGACACTGGCCGAGATCGGCGGCGAGCACCAGCTGATCGTCGCCTCGCCGAACCAGGTCCCGCAGGAACTCGGCACGGTGGACGTGGTATTTCCGCTGCTTCACGGTCCCTTTGGCGAGGACGGCACCATCCAAGGACTCCTGGAACTGTCCGACACCCGCTACGTCGGCGCCGGCGTGCTCGCGTCGGCTGTGGGCATGGACAAGCACTACATGAAGGTTGTTTTCGAGTCCGCCGGGCTGCACGTGGGGCCGTACATTGCCGTTACGGACCGGCAGTGGGTCAAGGACGCGGAGGCCGTGCGCAAACGGGTGGACCAACTCGGCTTTCCCGTGTTCGTCAAGCCGGCGAGGGCGGGTTCGTCCATGGGGATCTCTAAAGTAGACTCGCTCGAAGAGCTCGACGCCGCCGTCGAGGAAGCCCGACGCCACGACCTCAAGCTCGTCATCGAGGCCGGCATCGTAGGGCGGGAAATTGAGTGTGCCGTCCTGGAAGGACGCGGGACCGATTCCCCCCGGACGTCTATGCCGGGTGAAATTTCCGTCGCCGCCGGAACTCACGAATTTTACGATTTCGACGCCAAGTATGTTGAAGACGACGCCGCCTCGCTGAGCTGCCCCGCCGACATTTCCGAGGAAGCCATCGTGCGCGTCCGGGAACTCGCGTCGGCCGCCTTTGATGCGGTGGGGGCCGAGGGCCTGAGCCGCGTGGACTTCTTCTATACGCCCGACGGTGACCTGATTATCAACGAGATCAACACCATGCCGGGGTTTACGCCCAAGAGCATGTATCCGCAGATGTGGGCAGCATCGGGCCTGGACTATGCGGCCCTGATTGATGAGCTGATTTACCTGGCCTTGAACCGGAAGACCGGCCTTCGGTAATCCCCACCGGCACCCTAACCTCGCTCCGCTTCGGCTAGGGAACCCTGCCGGCGTGGGCCCACCACGGGTACCCTACCGGGTGGACGGCAGGTTCTGAAGATCTTCCTGGCCCACGCAGTTCCGGCTGGCCGGGACCTTTCCGGCTGAGGCGGAAAGATCCGCCAGGACGGTCGCGGAGCTGATCTTCCCCGGATCCATCAGGATTTCGGTGGCGGGTTCGCGGCCGAAGGTAGTCAGCGTCCATACCGGATCGCCCTCCTTGATGACCCAGTCGATGCCGTTGACACTCACGCACCGGTCCGTTGTCGGGCCTGGAACGTTGACGCCGCAGCGCAGAATCACCTGGGACGGGTCCCCCCACGCTGCAGTGGCCTGGCTGTTGGTTTTCCGCAGGGCGGCATCGCCGATGGCGTCCGGAAGGGCCACCATCATGGGAGCGCAGGCAGGGTTCGCTGCATCGCCGGCGGCGGTGACATCCACGGTCGGGGCGCAGGCGGACAGAAGGGCTCCTGCGAAGGAGGCAGTCAGCAGGATTCCGGACACGCGGACAGGCAGGGAAAAACGGGGATTGCGCATCCATCCAGCCTATCGTCGCTGCCGTGTGGTGCGGGACGCACAATGGACCGTGCGGCCGTTTAGCGCACCTGACCAGCGATGGGCCGATCAGCAATGTCGGTGCCGCGCTGTAGCGTAGAGGCGTGCCTGAAATCCCGTTGACTGAAGAAACGCTGACTGTCGCCGCGCTGTCCGAAACCGAATTGCTGGCCCGGATCTTTCCGCGGCTGGAAATGGGTGGAACTCACGGTTCGGCAACCCTGCTCGGCCCTGGAGACGATGCCGCCATTGTCGCCGCTCCGGATGGCAGGACGGTAATCAGCATCGATACGCAGGTGCAGGACCAGGACTTCCGGCTTCAGTGGCCCAACGGGTACCGGACCACGGGCTTCGACGTCGGCTGGAAGGCGGCGGCCCAGAACCTGAGCGACATCAACGCCATGGGCGGCGTGGCCACGTCGCTCGTGGTGAGCCTGACGTTGCCGCCCGCAACTCCTGTCAGTTGGGTGGCGGACCTGGCGGACGGCCTGACCGCGGGTATCAGGGAACTCGGGGCCACCAAATGCTCGGTGGCCGGGGGTGATCTGGGCCGCGGCAGGGAAATCTCTGTGACGGTCGCCGTGCTGGGCTCACTGGCTGGCGGCAAGGCGGTTCGGCGGTCGGGGGCCCGTGCCGGTGACGTCGTGGCCCTGGCCGGGACGGTGGGCCGGGCCGCGGCCGGGCTGGCGCTCCTGGAATCGGAGAACGCGGTGCAGTCACTGCCGCCGGCGCAGCGGGTGCTCGTGGAACTCCAGTGCAGACCGCGGCCGCCGCTGGCGGCCGGGCCGCTGGCCATGGCCGCCGGCGCAACCGCCATGCTGGACATCTCTGACGGACTGGTGCGCGACGGCGGCCGCCTCGCCGCCGCCAGCGGCGTCGTCCTTGACCTTGACCCCGCAGCACTGAAACCTCTTGCAGAAGCCCTGCGTCCGGCGTCGGACCTTCTCAGTGCTGACCCCATGGCCTGGGTGCTGGGCGGGGGAGAGGACCACGGGCTGCTGGCCACATTCCCGGCCGGCGTTCAGCTGCCTGCCGGATTCACTGCGATAGGCTCAGTACAAGCCCTGGACAGCACCACACTTCCGGGCGTCACAATTGCGGGCCACGCCGCTGGTACCGGGGGATGGGATCACTTTGCAGACTAAGGTTGCCGCCAACGCGCTAGCGATGAAGCGGTGGTTGGACAACGCTGAAACCGCCGTTGCCAACCACAGCGACCGTCTGAATGCCATCAACATCTTCCCCGTGGCGGACGGTGACACCGGCACGAACCTTTACCTCACCGTGCGGGCAGCCGCCCGTGCCCTGCACAGGGATCCGGCAGGGCAGGACGAGGCAGTCCCTGCTGACGCCGGCCAGTCGGATGTCGGGGCAGTGCTGGCGCGCGCCGGCCGGGCCGCGATGGAGCAGGCCCGCGGTAACTCCGGAACCCTCTTCGCGGTTTTCCTCTGCGCCGCGGCTGAGCCCCTGGCCGGTCACACCCGCCTGACGTCTACCCTCCTTGCCGCCGCATTGAACCGCGCCCAGATCCGGGCCTGGTCCGCGTTGAGCGATCCCGTAGCAGGCACCATGCTGTCGGTCATGGAAGCCGCCGCCCGGGCCGCTGCGGCGGTGGACGCCGGGCACAACGGCGACGACAGCAACCAAGCCCTGGGCAAAGCCCTCGACGCTGCCGTCAACGGTGCATTGAACGCCGTAGTCAGCACCGAGAGCCAGCTGGCCGCCCTTGAAGCCGCCCATGTCGTCGATGCCGGGGGCGTTGGCATGCTGCTCATCCTTGATTGCCTCCGTTCAGCTGTCCTGGGCGAAGGGCTGCAGGGCGAACTCCTCGACGGGCTACATGGCTATGACGTGCAGGACCCCCACATCCATGCTGACATGCCGGTTGACGACGGCGTTGAGGTCATGTGCACCATCAGCCTTTCGCCGCTCAGCGCGGCCACCCTGCGCCAGCGGCTCGACGAAATCGGCGAGTCCGTCATCATGAGCCAGGTGGATAGCCTGGCCGATGCTGAGGGCAGCTACCGGTGGCGGGTCCACGTCCACGTCCCGGACGCCGCACCCGCGGTCGCCCTGATCCGATCCCTCGGCGAACCCAGTGACATTTCGGTCAGCGAACTCGCCATGGCCCGGGATCCCGAACCAGCTCCGGTGAGCTCCAGTGGGCATGAGCGCTGAACTCGACCTGGGCCTGGAACGCCTGATCGGACAACGGTCAGCGTCGGCTATTGAGAAGCACCTGGGCATCGCCACAGTGGGCGGACTGCTGAATTACTTCCCCCGCCGCTACCTGAACCGCGGCGAACTGACACCCATCAGTGACCTCCCCGTGGACGAGGAGGTCACCCTCATTGCGCGGGTGCTCTCCAACAGCACCCGCAAGATGCATACCCGCCGCGGTTCCATCACCGACGTCGTGATTACGGACGACGCCGCCTCCCACGGCCGTCCGCGCCTTGCCGCCGTGGGCCCCGGCAGCGGGCACGGCACGCTCAAGATCACCTTCTTCAGCGGCTACCGGGCCCAAGCCCAGCTCCTGCCCGGCCGGCGCGTGATGTTCTCCGGAAAAGTGACCAGGTACGGCCCGTCACTGGGCCTGACCAACCCGGACTTCCACCTCCTGGACGAGGACCCGGACATTCCGGCCATGGACCCCGAAAAGCTCGCCGCCATGCCGATCCCGGTGTATCCGGCCACCGCAAAGCTCACCAGCTGGTCGATTCAGAAAGTCATCTCCACCCTGCTGGAAACCGTGGATCTTGACGCCCTGCCGGATCCGCTGCCGGAGTCGGTCGCCGCGCGGGAGAACTTCCTGCCTGTGGCTGAGGCCTACCGGCTCATCCACAAGCCGGAATCGCACGCTGACTGGAAGAAGGCCCAGGAGCGATTGCGCTACCAGGAGGCCCTGGTCCTGCAGGCGGCATTGGCACGACGCCGGGCTCAGCTTGCGGCCGAGGAAGCCACGGCGCGGCGCCCGGCCACCAACGGGCTCCTGACGGCGTTCGACAAGCAGCTTCCCTTCAGCCTCACCGCCGGGCAGGCCACCGTCGGAAAAATGCTTGCCGCTGAACTGGCGCAGGACAGTCCCATGAACCGGCTGCTGCAGGGTGAGGTCGGCTCGGGCAAGACCATCGTCGCGCTGCGGGCCATGCTGCAGGTGGTGGATGCCGGCGGGCAGGCTGCGCTTCTGGCGCCAACGGAGGTCCTCGCCGCCCAGCACTTCGATTCCATCCGGCGGACCCTGGGCTCCCTGTCCCGCGACCCCATGCTGTCCCCTGACGGGCTGCTGGGCAGCCTGGCCGAAGGGGCCGTGCAGGTCACTCTCCTCACCGGCTCCATGCCCACCGCCGGGCGGAAACGGGCCATGCTGGACGCCGCATCCGGCGCGGCCGGGATCGTGATCGGCACGCATGCGCTGCTCAGCGACAATGTCGTGTTCTACGACCTTGGCCTGATCGTGGTGGACGAACAGCACCGGTTCGGCGTGGAGCAGCGGGACGTCCTGCGGTCAAAGGCCAACAAGCCGCCGCACCTGCTGGTCATGACGGCCACGCCCATTCCACGCACCGTGGCCATGACGGTCTTCGGCGACCTCGAAACCTCCATTCTGGACGAGCTCCCCGCAGGCCGGGCGCCGATCTCCACGCATGTGGTGGGCCTGGCCGAGAACCCCGGCTGGGCCGACCGCATCTGGTCCCGATCCCGTGAGGAAATCGACGCCGGGCACCAGGTATATGTGGTGTGCCCCAGGATCGGAACGGACGACGACGGCGACTTCAGTCCTGGGGAAGCGGAACCTTCCGCGGCTGACCTGGCAGCGGACGGCGCTGTGCGCGAGCTCGCGTCGGTGACCGCCGTCGTCGAACATCTCCAGCAGGAGCCGGCTCTAGTCGGTGTACCGCTGGGGCCCATGCACGGCCGTCTGGACACTGCGGTCAAGTCCGCCGCCATGGCGGATTTTACGGCCAACCGGACCAAGCTCCTGGTCTCCACAACTGTCATCGAGGTGGGGGTCGACGTCCATAACGCAACGTTGATGGTGATCCTCGACGCAGACCGCTTCGGCATTTCCCAGCTGCACCAGCTTCGCGGCAGGGTGGGCCGCGGCGGGCTTCCCGGGACGTGCCTGCTGGTCACCACCCTGGAACGCGGCCACCCGAGCCGGCGCCGGCTGGACGCCGTGGCGGCAACCACCGACGGCTTCGAGTTGTCGCAGGAGGACTTGAAGCTGCGCCGCGAGGGCGACATCCTGGGCGCTTCGCAGTCCGGCGGCCGCTCCACACTGAAACTGCTGCGCGTGCTGGAGCATGAGGACATCATTGCGCAGGCGCGCCAGGACGCCCAGGAAATTGTGGGCGCAGATCCTGCCCTGGCGCGGCATCCGCGGCTGGCGGAGGCCATCGACGAGTACTTGAACCCCGAGAAGGAGGCGTTCCTTGAGCGCGGATAGGAGGCGGCCATGAGCCGCATCATCGCGGGCGCCGCAGGCGGGACCCCTCTGGTGAGCGTCCCCGGCTCCCTGACCAGGCCCACCACCGACCGCGTTAAGGAGGCGCTGTTCTCCCGGCTCGACGCCTTTGGGATCATTGCCGGTGCCCGGGTCCTGGACCTGTACGCAGGGTCGGGCTCGTTGGGCGTGGAGAGCGGCAGCAGGGGCGCTGACACCGTTGACCTTGTGGAATTCGATGCCAAGGCCAGTTCCGTGTGCCAGCGCAACGCGGACCTGATCAACGGTGTACTGGGCCGCAAGGCCGTGACGGTCCACCGGTCCAAGGTGGAGTCCTTCCTGGAGCGCGCGGTGGAGACGTCCAGCTGGGACCTGGTGTTCCTGGACCCGCCGTATCCGCTGGATGATCCTGCCCTGTCGGCGGTGTTGGGCAAACTAGCCGATCGTCTGGCCCCTGCTGCCGTGGTGGTGGTGGAGCGGTCCACGCGTTCACCGGAGCCGTTCTGGCCGGCCGGCCTGGAACGGTTCGCGGAGAAGAAGTACGGTGAAACGCGGCTCTGGTTTGCGGAGCCTTTTGTGCCTGACGCCATCGCGCCGGACGTTGTTCTTGAAGAGCAGGAGCAGGCTTAGGGCCTGGCCCGGGATGCCGGAGAGGCAGGGAGCGACGGCTCAGCCGGAGAGGCCATCCAGGTCCACGCCCGCAAGAACCTTCGCAGGGTGTGGGCCTCGTACCGTCAATTCGGCTGTCCAGGTTTCAGGCCACGCGGTCTGCGTTCCGGCGAGGATGATGTTGCCGGGGTAGCGGCCCGCGAACATCCCGGTTTCGGCGAAGGCGGCAACGTCAGTCATGGCGCGGCGCATGGCGGCCGCCTGACTTCGCACCAGGGTCAGTCCGGGTTCGTCGCCCACGTTGACGATCAGCAAGCCTCCCGGTGCGAGGCGTGCACGGACCTCCTGGTAGAACTCCTGGCAGGCGAGGTGGGCCGGGGCTTCCGGACCAGAGAAAATGTCCAGGATCACGACGTCGAAGTGAAGTTCAGGGTCCAGGTCCGCCAGGGCGTCGCGGGCATCGCCGATCACGGAATGCAGGTCGGTTCCGTCAGGAAGGGGGAGTTGCTGCAGGACAAAGTCGAGGAGCTCGCGTTCCAGCTCCACCGCATACTGGACGGATCCAGGCCTCGTCGCCTGCACATAGCGGGCCAGGGTCAGGGCTCCAGCCCCAAGATGCAGGGCTTTGATCGGCTGACTTTTGGGAGCGGCGAGATCCACCAGATGGCCGATCCGTCGCAGGTACTCGTAGAAGATCTCCTCAGGATGCGCCAGATTAACGTGGGACTGCTCGGCCCCGCCGATACTCAGCACGTAGCCGCCCTCGGTGAAAGCATCGGGCTCGATGGAGGCGTGCTGTCCCGTGGTCCGCAGGAACCGCGTGGATCGTGTGCCGCCGGGATCCGCCATCAGAGCTTTCCGCTGAGGGTCGCCAGCCTGGCGGCGGCCTCCTCGAGGAGCGCCACTTTCTTGCAGAACGCGAACCTGAGCAGGCTCCGTGTCCGTTCCGCGCCCTCCGGGTGGCAGAAGACGGGGACGGGGATGGCGGCCACTCCCACCAGTCCGGGTAGCCTTCGGGCCAGGTCCACGGAGTCGCTGATGCCAAGGGGTGATGTGTCCACGCTGACGAAATAAGTTCCTTGCGGCGTGTAAACGTCGAATCCTGCGGCGCGGAGGCCCTCGCTGAGGATGTCCCGCTTCTTCTGGAGACTGGCCGAAACCCCCTGGTAAAACGCGTCCGGCAGTGCGAGGCCGGCCGCAATGGCCGACTGGAACGGTGTACCGGAGCTGTAGGTCAGGAACTGCTTGACCGTGCGGACAGCCGCCACCAGGTGTTCCGGGCCGGTCAGCCAGCCGATCTTCCAGCCGGTGAAGGAGAAGGTCTTTCCTGCGGACGAGATGGTGATGGTCCGCTCAGCTGCACCCGGCAGGGTGGCGACGGGAATGTGCCTGACACCGAAGGTGAGGTGCTCGTACACCTCGTCGGTGACGATGAGGCAATCATGCTTTGTGGCAAGCTCGACGACGCGCTGCAGGACATGCCGGGGGAAGACGGCGCCGGTGGGGTTGTGCGGATTATTCAACAGCACCACCCTGGTGCGGTCGGTGAACGCCGCTTCCAGCGCCATCATGTCCGGGTAAAAGTCCGGAGCCAGCAGCGGGGCCGTGACGTGGGTGGCGCCGGACAGGCCGATTACGGCGCCGTACGAGTCATAAAAGGGTTCAAACGTCAGCACCTCATCACCGGGGCCGACGAACGCCAGCAACGTTGCGGCGATCCCTTCGGTGGCGCCGGTGCTGATGATGACCTCGGTCTGCGGGTCCGGGGTCAGCCCGTAGAAACGCTCCTGGTGTGCGGACACGGCCTCACGCAGTTCCAGGATGCCCTTGCCGGGCGCGTACTGGTTGGCTCCGGCTTCGATGGCGGCCATCGCGGCCGCCTTGATTTCCAGCGGTCCGTCCTCGTCAGGAAAACCCTGCCCGAGGTTGATGGCGCCGGTCTGCGCCGCCAGCGTGGTCATCTCCTCGAAGATGGTGACGCCAAGTTGGCCGGCGGGTCCCAGCAGGTTGGCGCCTGAGGCGGCGCGCTGCCACGGCGCAGGCACTGTGGGCATGGAAAGGTCCCGTGGTGGATGCATGGAGTCATGGTATCCCGGCAGTCCCATGCGGTAGGTTCGGTGCATGAGACGCGCTGTCTGCCCCGGATCCTTTGACCCCATTCACAACGGCCATCTCGAGGTCATCGCCCGTGCCGCGGGCCTCTTCGATGAGGTGATCGTGGCGGTGTCGACCAATTATGCGAAGAAGTACATGTTCAGTCTGGGGGACCGCCTGGACATGGCGCGTGAAACCCTGGCGTCCCTCAAAGGCATTGTGGTGGAACCGGTGGGCGACGGTCTTTTGGCCGAGTACTGCCGCCAGCGCGGGGTCTCCGCGATCGTCAAAGGTCTCCGCTCGTCCTCGGACTTCGACTACGAACTTCCGATGGCCACGATGAACCGCCAGCTCAGCGGCGTCGAAACGGTGTTCCTGCCGGCCGAGGCGCACTACCTGCATTTGTCATCCACCCTGATCAAAGAAGTGGCCGGTCTGGGCGGCAGCGTGTCCGACTATGTGCCCCGGTCGGTACATAAAAGGTTGCTCGCGGGCGGGTCTGCGTCCGATCAGCCGCCAAGAGGGTAGGCTAGTCCGGTACTTCGACGGCCGTCCGTCGCCTGGTTTGAGTCCCTGCGGTTCTTCAGGCTAAGATGGTACGTCGGTCATATGTTCAACAGGAGTTCTCATTAAACGAGATGCTAGTTCGCCCTTGGCGTTCGACGTCAAGGATATCGGGCGCAGCCCGGGAAGCATGCGGACACTGAAAGAACATGTACCCGCACCAAGTGACCTTGGTGTGGCACTCATTGGCGTTCAGGAAGGCTCGGACATCGAGCTGGATCTGAGGCTTGAGGCCGTACACGAAGGAATTCTGGTATCAGGAACCGCGGTCGCCGAAGTAAAAGGCGAATGCGGCCGATGCCTGGATCCCCTTGCGTATGACCTTGAGGTCAATGTGCAAGAACTTTTCTTCTACGAGGGCGCTCAGTTCTCCGACGGAGAAGACGAAGAAGAGCAATATCGAATCGAGTACGATCTAATCGATCTTGAGCCGGTGTTGCGGGACGCAGTTGTAACCATGCTGCCGTTCCAGCCGGTGTGCCGGGAAGACTGCCAGGGCCTTTGCTCCGAATGCGGAGTACGCCTGGAAGACGAGCCGGGGCACCACCACGAGGTCGTAGATCCTCGCTGGGCTGCCCTAGCTGACTTGGCTAAGCCTGACCGGCAAAACTGATTTGTAAGTGTTTTTCTAGAGAGAAATGAGTTAGCCGTGGCTGTCCCGAAGCGGAAAATGTCTCGCTCGAATACCCGCGCCCGCCGCTCCCAGTGGAAGGCAACTGCCCCCCACCTGGTGAAGACCGTAGAGAACGGCCAGGTTACTTACAGCCTGCCGCACCAGGCGAAGGTCGTTACCGACTCGGCTGGCACTGCGTTGTTCCTTGAGTACAAGGGCCGCAAGGTCGCAGACGTCTAATCGGCCGCTTGGGCTGACATGATGTCTTCAACTGAAGAGCTTCTGAAGCGTCTCGGTGTCTCCATTGACGCCGGGACGCTTCGTCTTGCTCTCACACACCGTTCCTACGCCTACGAAAACGGCGGCATCCCCACTAACGAGCGGCTCGAATTCCTGGGCGACTCCATCCTGGGCTTCTCCGTGACCGATGCCCTGTACCGGGACAACCCCACCCTGCCGGAAGGCGACCTTGCCAAACGCCGCTCTGCGGTGGTCAGCACGCGCGCCCTCGCCGGCATCGGCCGAAGCCTCGGCATCGGGGATTACATCTACCTGGGGCAGGGCGAAAAGCTCACCGAGGGCAAGAACAAGGCTTCCATCCTGGCGGACACCATGGAAGCCCTCATTGGTGCCACCTACGTGTCCAACGACATCGAGACTGCCCGTCAGCTGGTTATGCGCCTGATTGGCCCGCTCCTGAAGGATGCTGCCGCACTCGGCGCCGGCACCGACTGGAAAACCAGCATCCAGGAACTGGCAGCCAGCAGGCAGATGGGCACTATCTACTACGCCGTTGAGGGGGCGGGGCCGGACCACGCCCGAACCTTCACAGCGGTCCTGAATATTGGTGGCAAACCGTACGGCAACGGATCAGGCCACTCGAAGAAGGAAGCGGAGCAGGAAGCTGCCGCGGACGCCTGGCGTCAGCTCTCCGGAACCGCCGGAACCTCCGCTGCCCCTGCAGCGGACGGCGCGTCACCAGAGTCTTCCCGCAGCGCCTAGGCTGAGCCGTGCCCGAACTGCCTGAAGTTGAAGTGGTCCGCCGCGGACTGGTGAGTTGGGTCCGCGGCCGAACCATCACAGGGGTAGACGTGCTGGACCCGCGCTCCCTCCGCCGGCATGCCATGGGCCCTGATGACTTCAGGGGCAACCTCCAGGGCACCACGGTTGTGGACGTTGTGCGCCGCGGAAAATTCCTGTGGATGCCGCTGAGTGAGGCTGCGGAGTCCGCTGGCGCACCGCCTGTCGCCCTGATGGCCCACCTCGGGATGAGCGGCCAGCTCCTGTTGCAGGACGGCGAAGTGCCGGACGAGAAACACCTCAAGGTCAGGCTGCGGCTGAGCCCCGCGGCCGGAATGCCTGAACAACTCAGGTTTGTTGACCAGCGGATTTTCGGCGGGCTGTTCGTCACCGGCATGATTCCCACGGACGACGGCGGCCCTGGCGGCCAATCGGAATCTCCCGTGGCGCTGATCGCTGAGGAAGCTTCCCACATCGCCCGGGACCCGCTGGACCCGGCGTTTTCCTTTGAGCTTTTTTACGGCAGGCTGCGGAAGCGCAAGACGGGCCTCAAACGCGCGCTGTTGGACCAGGGACTCGTCTCAGGAATCGGCAACATCTATGCCGATGAGGCCCTGTGGCGGGCAAAGCTGCACTACGCCAGGCCCACCGATACGCTGCGCCACGGCGACGCGGAACGGCTCATCACCAGCTCCCGCGAGGTCATGCTGGACGCTCTGGCGGCAGGAGGCACCAGTTTCGATGCGTTGTACGTCAACGTCAACGGGGCCTCTGGTTATTTCGACCGCTCCCTGAACGCCTATGGGCGGGAAGGCAAACCCTGCAGCCGTTGTGCCGCCGTCGGAATGAATTCCACGATCCGCCGCGAGCAGTTCATGAACCGTTCCTCATACTCCTGCCCGGTCTGTCAGCCGCGCCCGCGTAACGGACGCTGGTAGGCCGCCGTCGCCCTGCCGGGCATGATCGGGCGCTGTCCGGTGCAGGGACAGACACCCGGAAATCCGCGGGTTTCCGCCATAACGCAGTAGATTTGGGGCAGCAAAGCAGCCGCTTCAGCCACTCAGGAGACCAGAAACACCTTGCACCTCAAAAGCCTTACCGTCCGTGGGTTCAAGTCGTTCGCATCGGCAACAACCTTCGATTTTGAGCCTGGCATCACGGCAGTGGTGGGGCCGAACGGCTCCGGCAAGTCCAACGTGGTGGACGCCCTCTCCTGGGTGATGGGGGAGCAGGGAGCCAAAACGCTCCGCGGCGGCAAAATGGAGGATGTCATTTTTGCGGGGACCTCCGGGCGCCCGCCGCTTGGCCGGGCCCACGTCTCCCTGACCATCGACAACACCGACGGCGCTCTGCCCATCGAGTACAGCGAGGTCACCATCTCGCGGACTCTCTTCCGCACCGGCGGCTCCGAATACGCCATTAACGGTGCCAGCTGCCGCCTCCTCGATATCCAGGAGCTGCTCTCGGATTCCGGTATGGGGCGGGAGATGCATGTCATTGTGGGCCAGGGCCAGCTGGACAAGGTCCTGCACGCCACGCCGGAGGACCGCCGCGGCTTCATCGAGGAGGCGGCCGGGATCCTCAAGCACCGCCGCCGCAAGGAAAAAACGGTCCGCAAGCTTGAAGCCATGCAGGCGAACCTGCAGCGGCTGAGCGACCTGACCGGGGAGATCAGGCGCCAGCTCACGCCACTCGGCAAGCAGGCTGATATGGCGCGCCGCGCCCAGCGGGTCCAGTTCGACGTGCGCGACGCACGGGCGCGGCTGTTGGCCGACGACCTCGTCCGCCAACAGAATTCACTCGAGCAGGATGTGGCCGACGAAACGGCGCTGAAGGCCCGCCGCGCGGCGGTGGAGCAGCAGCTGGAGGCGGGGCGACGGCAACAGGCGGCCGTGGAACAGCTCGCAGCCGAGGCCACACCAAAGCTCAACGCCGCCCGGGATAACTGGTACCGGCTCTCCGCTTCCAGGGAACGGCTTCGTTCCCTTGGCTCGCTGGCGCAGGAACGCGGCCGGCTGCTGGGTGCCGTTGATGCTGAACCGTACTCGGGCAGGGATCCTGAGCAGCTGGAACGGCAGGCCGTCCGGGTCCGGGATGAGCTGATGGAGCTGGAGCGCCACATCCTTGACCGCCGCAGCGCGCTGGACTCGAGTACGGCGGCGAAGAACGCGGCCGAACTCGAGGCGTCTGCCGAGGAGAAAAGGCTGACTGCCGTCCTCCGGGCCGCAGCGGACCGCCGCGAGGGCCTCGCGAAGCTTGCCGGACAGGTCGGTGCCGCACGATCGCGGGTTGAATCCGCGCAGGCCGAGCTGGGCCGGCTGCGGGAGTCACTCGCCGCAGGACAGGAACGCCGCCGCCGGGCCCAGTCCGAGTTCACCGCCCTGGAAACCCAGGTGGCGGGGGTGGAAGAGGGGGAGGAAAGCCTCGACGCCGACTACGAGGACGCCAGCGCAGAGCTCGACGCCGTCGTCCAGGAGATTGCCGAGCTGACGTCCGTGGGGGGAGAAGCTGTCCGCGAACGTGACGCCCTCGTGGCCCGCCGGGACGCGCTGCAGCTCGGCCTTAACCGAAAAGACGGCGCAGCGCACGCCCTCAACTCCGGGCTGGACGGCGTTGCGGGAGCGCTTGCCTCGAACCTCACTATTCAGCCGGGTTATGAGGCTGCGATTGCCGCGGCGCTGGGCGGGGCCTCCGAAGCGATCGTGGTCCGGGATCCTGACGTGGCCGCCGTCGTGGTTCAACTTCTTAAAGACGACGATGCGGGGCGTGCCTCCCTGCTGCTGGCGTCTGCTGTTCCCATGCGGGACGCAACTTCCGGCACGGGTGAACCCCTGCCGGCAGGCGCACGATGGGCTGTGGACTTGGCATCCGCCGGGGGCGGGCCCGCCCTTGCGGTGGCCGCGCTCCTGACAGGGGTGGCAGTTGTTGAAGACCTGGATGGGGCGGGGCTGCTGGTCGCCGAACGCCCGGACCTGACAGCCGTGACCCGGGCCGGGGACGTGTTTACCGCCCTTACGGTGACTGGCGGCTCGGCGAAGGCGCCGTCCCTGCTCGAGGTGCAGGCCGCCGTGGACGACGCCGAGGCCCGGCTGGCCGTTGTCACCGCGGACCTGGAACGGAACCGGTTCGCCCTGGCCGGCGCCGAGGCCCGGCGCGCCGAGGCCCGGACAAGGACGGAGGCTGCCCTGGACCGCCTGCACGATTCCGACGCCCGGCTCGCGGCCGTGGCCGAAAAGCTCGGCCACCTCAACTCCATCCTGCGCAGCGCCGTCGGTGAAAGCGACAGGCTCGCCACTTCGCTGGCCAGGGCGGAGGCCAATGTTGTGACAGAGGAGCAGGCGCTCGCCGCCGTTGCCGCGCGCCTTGCCGCGGCGCAGGAGGCGCCGGCTGAAGAGGAACCCTCCACCGAACAACGTGATGCCCTCGCTTTGGCGGCGTCGTTGGCCAGGTCTGCGGAGATGGACGCGAGGCTCTCGCTGCGCAGCACGGAAGAGCAGCTGACCGCCACGAGCAACCGGGCTCTATCGCTGGAACGGGCAGCGGCCACCGAACGCCGGGCACGCGAAGAGGCCGCCGAACGGGCGCGCCGCCGTCGGATCCAGGCCCAACGGGCGGCTGCTGTCTCCGCTGCGGTGGAGTTGGCAATCCGGTTCATCGACGTGTCTGTTGAGCTGGCCCGGCATGAACGCGACCTCGCCGAAGAGAACCGGGAAGAACGGGACCGTGCGCTGCTGGAGACCCGGACAACCAATGACACCCTGGCCCGCGAACTGGCGGAACTGACTGACTCGGTTCACCGGGACGAACTGGCCCGCGCCCAGCAGCGGGCGCGGATTGAAGCCCTGGAAACACGTTCCATCGAAGAACTCGGGATTACGCCCGACGTCCTGGTGGCGGACTTCGGCCCGGACGTTCCCGTGCCCGTCCCTGCAGAGGAAAGCGGCGACAAATGGGCGGCTCTGCGGACCCCCGTGGACGACGACGGCACACCGGTCGCCGACGGCAAGCCCTTTGTCCGCGAGGAGCAGGAGAAGCGCCTCCGGAAAGCCGAAAGGGACCTGTCAGCCCTGGGCAAGGTCAACCCGCTGGCGCTCGAGGAGTTCGCCGCCCTGGAGGAACGGCACCAGTTCCTCAGCACCCAGCTGGAGGACCTGAAATCCAGCCGCAAGGACCTGCTGGACATCATCAAGGAAGTGGATGATCGGGTCCAGCGTGTCTTTAGCGAGGCCTTTGAGGACACCCGGGACCAGTTCGTCCATGTCTTTGAACGCCTCTTTCCCGGCGGCGAAGGCCGGCTGGTGCTGACGGATCCTTCGGACATGCTCACCACCGGAATCGAGGTCGAAGCGCGACCTGCCGGCAAGAAAATCAAGCGCCTCTCACTGTTGTCAGGAGGAGAACGGTCCCTCACCGCCGTCGCCCTTTTGGTTGCTATCTTCAAAGCCCGCCCCTCGCCGTTCTATGTCATGGACGAGGTTGAAGCGGCCCTGGATGACACCAACCTCGGCCGGCTCATCACCATCTTCGAAGAGCTGCGGGAGTCCAGCCAGCTGATCGTGATCACGCACCAGAAACGGACCATGGAAGTGGCTGATGCCCTGTACGGCGTCACCATGCGCGGCGACGGCGTGTCCACCGTCATCAGCCAGCGGCTGGGGGCCGACGTATAGCGTCCGCGCAGGTGGCCGCCCCGATCCCCTGCCACGTTTGTGAGAAGCTAGGGGAGTGAATGACATCCTCCCCATTATTCTGTCCATCGTTGCTGCCCTGGCGGTTATTGGCGGGCTGATCCCGGTCCTGTTGAAGACGCGGAAGAACATCACCCAGTACCCCGGGACCCGCGACGCCAATGATCCCGTCGCCGGCGGGGGAACGCTGCTCGAGGACGCGCCCGTGGTTCCGGCCGAGCGCAACGCTCCCGCCGGCGTCGACCTCGAAGACCTTGAAGTCACCGACGTTCCTGATGACGTGGCAGGCCTGGAAACCATCCAGGTTGAGACCCCCCTTCCCGTTGCCGGCCGCCTGACCCGGCTCCGCGAGCGTCTGGTCCGGTCGAACAACATCCTCGGCAAGAGCCTGCTTGCGTTGCTCTCCAGCGACAAGATCGACGAGAACGTCTGGGATGAAGTGGAGGAGACCCTCCTGCTGGCCGACCTCGGCACCGAACCCACCATGCAGCTGGTCGACGCCCTCCGGGAGCGCGTGAAAATACTCGGCACCAGGACACCCGAGCAGGTCAAGGCTCTGCTCCGCGAGGAACTGATCAAGCTGGTGGACCCCACCATGGACCGCGCACTGCGCACCGACAGGCACGCGGACAAGCCGGCCATCGTGCTGGTGGTCGGCGTCAACGGCGTGGGCAAAACCACCACCGTGGGCAAGCTCGCCCGCGTGCTTGTTGCCGAGGACAAGGACGTCCTGCTGGGCGCGGCGGACACCTTCCGCGCCGCGGCCGCCGAGCAGCTGGCCACGTGGGGCCAGCGTGTGGGTGTACCCACCGTGAAGTCCGACGTCGACGGCGCAGACCCAGCGTCCGTCGCCTATGAGGCGGTTAAGGCCGGCATTGACCAGGAAGTCGACGTTGTTATGATCGACACCGCCGGCCGCTTGCAGAACAAGACCGGCCTGATGGACGAACTTGGCAAGGTCAAGCGTGTCATCGAAAAGCTGGCGGAGGTTGACGAGGTTCTGCTGGTTCTGGACGCCACCACCGGCCAGAACGGCCTGAACCAGGCCCGCGTCTTCTCCGAGGTAGTGAACATCACCGGCATTGTCCTGACCAAACTGGACGGGACCGCGAAGGGCGGCATCGTGGTGGCCATCCAGAAATCACTCGGCGTGCCCGTCAAGCTGATCGGTCTCGGCGAAGGCGCCGATGACCTGGCCCCGTTCGAAGCCGAGAGCTTCGTCGACGCCCTGTTGAACTAGGAACCGGGTTTACCCAAACACCGGCTTTACACAACGAGGGGTGAGTCCCCGCAGCTAAGCCGAGGCTTTAGTGGCGGGAACTCACCCCTCAATGCGTTTAAGCGGCTCTCGCGTCACAGTCCAGCAAGCAGCCGCGAGCACCAGCACGGCGCCGGTGACCCCGAATGCCCAGCCGTAGCCCAGCCGGTCTGCCAGAACTCCCACCAGGACCGGTCCGGCAATGGCGCCGACGTCCGAGGCCATCTGGTAGACGGCCAGGACGCGCCCGCCGGACCGCTCATTGCCGATGACATCTGCGACGGCGGCCTGCTGGGCAGGACCCAGCAGGCCGGACCCAGCCCCGGCCACAACCGAGGCGGCCAGGAACCAACCCAGGTGGGACGTGAAGCCGATGGCGGCCGTGGCGAGACCGGCGACCAGGAGCCCAACGACCATCAACGGCCGCCTGCCCATGCTGTCCGCCAGCCGGCCGGAGAATGTCAGCGCTGCGGCATTTCCGGCAGCAAAAACGGCCAGCGCCAGGCCGGCAGCCTCCGGACCGGCCTCGAGCGCAGCAACCGCAAACAGCGGGACGGTGGCCATCCGCACACCGAACGTGGCCCAGCCGTTGGCGAAGCTGGACATCACTGCCGAGCGGTACGCACCAACTCGCCAGGCCTCGGTGAACGGCATGTCAGGGGCGCGGCCCACAGTGGACCGGGCCGCCGACGGCGCGTGGCTGAGCTGGGTCTGCACCACCGCGGCAGCAAGGATCAACGCGGCCGCATAGCAAAGGAACGGTACCCGCAAGCCGAATCCAGCCAGCAGCCCGCCCACCACCGGGCCCAGGACGCTGCCGATCAGGAACGCGGACGCGTAGGCGCCGGATACCCTGCCCCGGCTTTCCGGCGGCGCCAGCCGCACCACAAGGGCCATGGAAGCCACCGTGAACATCACCGAGCCCACACCGCCAAGCCCCCGGAAGACCAGGAGCTGCCAATAGTCCTGGGCAAAGGCGCACGCCGCGGTTGAAACCGCAACAATCAGCAGCCCCGCCACATAGATCGGCCGCTCACCCCAACGGGCAATCAAGGCCCCGCCCGCCGGCGCGAACACCAGCCGCATGAAGGCGAAGATGCTCACGATCACGGCGGCGGCCGTCGCCCCGACGTCGAAAGTGGTGGCGAACTGGGGCAGGACCGGCGCCACCAGCCCAAACCCGAGGGCAATCAGGAACGCCGCAGCGAGCATCACCTTGATGTCGCGCGGAAGCGTGGGCCTCTGCGGGCGGATAACTGACAAAATCCGCGTTGTGGCGCGGCTCACGCGTGATGGTGCCGACATGTGGCGGTTTCCTTGCAAGGTAGGCAGCCGAGGCTCGGCGACAGTGGTGAAACATAACCGTAACAAGCCAGATATGCACCATTTACTTCCGGGAGGTTGTTGTAACAAGCCAGCAATGAAAATCCTCTGCGGGCGAAACACGGCAGCGACAGACTCGATGCAGGACGCAAAAGGCGTTAGTAAGGCGGAGCATTCCGCAGCATCGATCATAGGGAGGACGTGCACCATGGAACTTACCGCAGGTCACGTATGGCTCATGGTGGCAGCAGCACTCGTGCTGTTCATGACACCAGGTCTGGCATTTTTCTACGGCGGCATGACGCGCGCCAAAGCTGCACTGAACATGATGATGATGAGCTTCATCTCCATCGGCATGGTCGGCGTAGTCTGGGTGCTCTGGGGCGCTTCGATGAGCTCCGGCGAGGGCTTCCTGCAGATCGTCGGGAACCCGTTCGCCACCTTCGGCCTTGAAGGCATCACCAGCCCCGACGGGCTCATCAAGGTAGGCTACGCCGCCACCTTCGCCATCATCACCGTCGCCCTCATCAGCGGCGCGATCGCTGACCGCGCCAAGTTCGGCGCCTGGACCGTCTTCGTCCCCGTCTGGGTCACCCTCGTCTACTGCCCACTGGCCTACATGGTCTGGGGCGGCGGCCTCTTCGGCCCCGAAGGCGCCATTGGCCAGGCCCTCGGCCCGGCCATCGACTTCGCCGGCGGCACCGTGGTCCACATCAACGCCGGTGTGGCAGCCCTCGTACTCGTCCTGATCATCGGCAACCGCCGCGGCTTCGGCAAGGACCCCAACCACCGCCCGCACAACATCCCGTTCGTGATGCTCGGTGCAGCCATCCTGTGGTTCGGCTGGTTCGGCTTCAACGGCGGCGCGGCCACCACTGCTGAGCAGGGCGGCCTGATCTGGGTCAACACTCTCGCAGCCCCGGCCGCGGCAATGCTCGGCTGGCTCGTCACAGAACGCATCCGCGACGGCCACCCCACCTCCCTTGGTGCAGCCTCCGGTGTGGTTGCCGGCCTGGTTGCCATCACCCCTGCCTGTGCCAACGTCAGCCCGGTGGGCGCGCTCGGTCTCGGTGTCGTCGCCGGTGTCGCCTCGGCCCTGGCCGTCGGCCTCAAGTTCCGCTGGGGCTTCGATGACTCCCTGGATGTTGTGGGCGTTCACTTGGTCTCCGGCATCATCGGAACGGTTGCCCTGGGCTTCATCGCCCTCCCCGCCGACGGTCTGGGCGGCGGCCTCTTCTACGGCGGCGGCGCGGCCCAGCTTTGGGCCCAGCTCGCAGCGGCAGGCATCGCCATCGCCTACTCGGCGACCCTCACGGCGATCATCGCCTTCGCCATCCACAAGACCATGGGCTTCCGGGTATCCCAGGAACAGGAAGCTGTTGGCGTTGACCTCAGCCTGCACGCCGAGACGGCGTACGAGTTCGGAGTGGGCGGCCACGGCGGGAGCTTCCAGCCGTTTCACGAACTGATCACGGGCAAGGGCTCGGCCGCTGACGGCTCAGTTGCCGGCGCAAAGAAGTCCGATCCGGCAGCAGGCAAGGAAAGCGTGGAAGCATGAAACTGATCACAGCCATCGTCCGCCCGGAGAAGCTCGAAGCCATCCGGGAAGGCCTGGAGTCATACGGTGTCCAGGGGCTGACGGTCAGCGCGGCCAGCGGCTACGGCCGCCAGCGCGGCTACACGGAGGTCTACCGCGGAGCGGAATACAACGTGGACCTCCTGCCCAAGATCCGGGTTGAAGTCCTCGCCACGGACGAACAGGCCGATGACATCCTGGACGTCATCATCGCCAGCTCCAACACCGGCCGAGCGGGCGACGGCAAGGTCTGGACCGTGGACGTCTTCGAAGCCGTCAGGGTCCGGACCGGCGAACGCGGCGTCGCCGCCATCTAGCTGTTCCGGAAATCTATTGATCCACACGAAAGAGCGGGCAGGGAACCTCCAAGGTTCCCTGCCCGCTCAGTATTTTCTGGCATACGCAGCCGGCGCCTACAGCCAGGACTTAGCCAGCGAGCAGCCAGCCAGCACTTAGTCCGCAGCCGCGGAACCTGGCCATCCGGCGGGACCGGCCGAACCGGCGTCGTACTTTTCCAGCGGCACCGTGCCCCGCTGCCAGGCCTTCAGCACCGGCTCAAGAATCCGCCAGCAGTCCTCCGCTGTGTCACCGCGCACCGAGAGCAGCGGATCACCGCTCAGGACGCCCTCCAGCACTTCGCCATAGGGGAGCAGCTCAGAAGCGCTCAGCTCCGCATTCAGCGTTGTGCGGCTCAGGCTGAACATGCTGCCGGGACCGTTGACGTCGACGTCGAACGCCAGGGTATCCGGCCCGAACCCGATCCGCAGCTGGTTAGGGGAGTCCACGCCCGTGAAGCCCGCCGGAAGGTGCGGCACGGGGCGGAAGGTGACCACGGCCTCCTTCCGTTTCACGCCGAGGGCCTTGCCCGAACGCAGAATGAAAGGGACCCCCTTCCATCGCCAGTTATCGATGTCCACGCGGACTTCCGCCAGGGTCTCCGTCCCACGGGATGCGTCCACGCCTTCTTCCTGGACATAGTCCGGGACCTTCCTGCCGGCAATCGAACCCGCCGTATACGTGGCCCGGCGCGTGGATTTTGCGTAAGGGGCGCTGATGCTGCTGGCGCGGAGCACGGCCGCGATGGCGTCCCGGAGGTCCCGCTCCCCGAGGGTGGCGGGCGGCTCAATGGCCATGAGCGCCATGATCTGCAGCAAGTGGCTCTGGATCATGTCGCGCAGGGCTCCTGCATTGTCGTAGTACCGCGCCCTACCCTCCAGCGCCAGGTCCTCGTCGAAGGTGATCTCGACCTTTTCCACATGCTCGCGGTTCCACACGGGTTCCAGGAAATTATTCGCAAAGCGCAGGCCCAGGATGTTCAGCACCGTCGCTTTCCCCAGGAAATGGTCCACCCGGTGGATGTGGTCCTCCGGCACCAGCGCGGCGAGTGTGTGGTTAAGGGAACGGGCCGAGGCTTCACTGGAGCCGAAAGGCTTCTCCATGACCAGCCGTGTTCCGGCCGGAACCTGGTCACGGTGCAGCGACTCGCAGGCCAGCTGGCTGACATGGGGAGGCAACGCAAAATAGATCGCGGTGGGGCCTTCCAGCCCGGCCAACAGTCCCGCCAGGGCTCCTTCCGCCGTAACATCAAGCTGGTGGTAAGCGGTGGCCTTAGCCAAGGCGGTGAGGGCCTTTTTTCCAACCGTGTTGGCGGCCTCCGCAGCGGGGGCGAAGGCCTCGTGGACCCGGGTATGCCACTGTTCCGGCGTCCAGGCGTCGGATCCGGCGCCCACCAGGGTCAGGCCATCTGTCCGGCCGGTAGCCACCAGCCGGGCCAGTCCCGGCAGCAGGAGGCGGCCTGTCAGATCGCCTGAGGCGCCGAGAATGAGCAGGGTTTTTACATTTGTTTGGCTCGTCACCCTGCCAGCATGCCATCCGGCAAGCCCGGCTTGGTACCCTAGATAGTCGAGTCCCCCCTGTAAATCCACTGAAAGAAGTGCGCGGCGCGTGTTCAATTCACTCTCTGACCGGTTGACAGCAACCTTCAAGAATCTCCGTGGCAAGGGCCGCCTCACTGAGGCCGACGTTGATGCCACAGTCCGGGAGATCCGCCGCGCCCTCCTGGATGCCGACGTCGCCGTTTCCGTGGTGCGTGAATTTACGGCCCGCGTCCGCGAGCGTGCCCTCGGGGCAGAGGTTTCGGGGGCGCTGAACCCGAGCCAGCAGATCGTCAAGATCGTCAATGAGGAGCTCGTTGAGATCCTCGGCGGCGAGACCCGCCGCATCCGCCTGGCCAAGTCCGGCCCCACCATCATCATGCTGGCTGGCCTCCAGGGTGCCGGTAAGACCACCCTCGCCGGCAAGCTCTCCAAGTGGCTCAAGGCTCAAGGTCACAGCCCCCTCCTGGTGGCATGTGATCTTCAGCGGCCCAATGCCGTCACTCAGCTCCAGGTTGTGGGTCAGCGTGCCGGCGTGCCCGTTTTCGCGCCGCACCCCGGAGCCACCTCGGAACTGGAGCACCCTGCCGGTGACCCGGTCGCCGTCGCCCGCGCCGGCGTCGAGGAAGCGCGCCAGAAGCTGCACGACGTCGTGATCGTTGATACCGCCGGGCGCCTTGGCGTTGACGCCGAGATGATGGAGCAGGCGAGCCAGATCCGCCGCGCCATTGTCCCCAATGAAGTGCTGTTTGTGATTGACGCCATGATCGGACAGGACGCCGTGAACACGGCCGTCGCGTTTGACGAGGGTGTGAACTTCACCGGAATCGTGCTGTCAAAGCTCGACGGCGACGCCCGCGGTGGTGCCGCACTGTCGGTTGCGTCGGTCACCGGTAAGCCGGTCATGTTCGCCTCCACCGGCGAAGGCGTGGATGACTTTGAGCTGTTCCACCCGGACCGCATGGCCTCCCGCATCCTGGACATGGGTGACGTCCTCACCCTGATTGAGCAGGCCGAGAAGAACTGGGACAAGGACGAAGCCGCCCGGATGGCGAAGAAATTCGCCGACCAGGAAGACTTCACCCTGGACGACTTTCTCTCCCAGATGCAGCAGATCCGCAACATGGGCTCCATGAAGAAGATGCTCATGATGATGCCCGGTGCGCAGAACATCCGCGAGCAGCTGGAGAACTTTGACGAGCGCGAGATTGACCGGGTCGAAGCGATCGTGCGGTCCATGACGCCGCACGAACGCGTCGCCCCGAAGATCATCAACGGCTCCCGCAGGGCACGCATCGCCCGCGGTTCAGGCGTGCACGTGTCCGAGGTCAACGGCCTGCTGGAGCGCTTCGGCCAGGCCCAGAAGATGATGAAGAAGATGGCGCAGGGCGGCGGCATGCCCGGAATGCCGGGGATGCCCGGCATGGGCGGCCCCGGCAGTGCGCGGAAGGGCGGCAAGAACGCCCCGAAGAAGAAGGCCCGCTCAGGCAACCCTGCCAAGGCTGCCCAGGAGCTCAAGGACGCCGAAGCCCGTCGGGCCGGCGCGGCGAAAGCTCTTCCCACGGGGGCGTCATTCGGCCGGCAGGGCGGCGACTTCGACCCTTCGCAGCTGAACCTGCCCAAGGGATTCGACAAGTTCCTCGGCAAGTAACCACCCCTCCCGGCCGGGTAGCAGCAGGTGTTGTGTTGAGCACGCAGGCCCACACTTACTGCTGCCCAACCGGGATGTCGGCGCCGTGGAATAGGGTTGGGTCATGTTCAAACAGCGGGTAGTGTACGTGCACGGCGCCGGACCTTTCGGTGCGGCGGCGTGGACCCGCCAGCACGGAATGGCGCTGATGTACGACGCCCTGTTCCTGCGGCGGCACGGCTTTGACCCGGTTGCTGAGCCCTTGGAGTCCTCGTTCGCCGAAGACACCGCCATCATCCTGCGCTCACTGGCCGATGATGGCCGCGGTGCCGCCGGCGGCCATGTTGTGGCCCACGCCGAGGGCGCCATTGCGGCCATGATGGCCGCCGTCGATCGCCCTGACCTGGTGTTTTCCCTCACGCTGGTTGAACCGGCGTGCTTGTCCCTGACCGTCGAACTGCCGGCCACGTCTGCCCACAGGGCGCTGATGCAACCGCTGTTCGATATCCGGCACCAACTCAGTGATGACGACTTCCAGCGTGAGTTCGTGCGGAGAATGTTCGCGGCGGACCTCCAGGAGCCCGCCACCACGGAAGAAAAACGGTCAGCTCGCCGGCTCCGGTTGCAGGCGCCGTCCTGGGACGCCCCGCTGCACATCGTTCCGGGCGTCCCCACCATGGTCCTGACTGGCGGCTGGGAACCGCTCTACGAGGAGATCGCCGGATATCTGCAGGAAACCGGTGCCCTGCACCGCATTGCTGCGGGAGGACACCGGCCCCAGGACTCTGCCGAAGGTGACCGTGCCATCCGGTCCTTCATCGCCGCCGTCGGCAGGTCACGCTCGGTTCGGGCTTCCTGAGCCGTCAGCTCCCGGCCGGAATCCGAAGCTCCGGGAGGTAGACCTTCCCGCCGGCGGCCAGGAACTCCGCACTCTTTTCGCGCATCCCGCTGTAGGCCTCGGCTATGGCCGCCTGCGAATCTGCGGAGCCGTATTCGTCCCTGATGTCCTGGCTGATCTTCATGGAGCAGAACTTCGGGCCGCACATGGAGCAGAAGTGCGCCGTTTTCGCCGGTTCGGCCGGCAACGTCTCGTCATGGAAGGCCTCGGCTGTAACCGGGTCAAGGGACAGCGCGAACTGGTCGCGCCAGCGGAACTCGAACCGGGCCTTTGACAGGGCGTCGTCCCGTTCATGGGCGCCGGGGTGGCCCTTGGCAAGGTCGGCTGCGTGGGCGGCGATCTTGTAGGTGATCACCCCGGTCTTCACGTCGTCCTTGTTCGGCAGGCCAAGGTGCTCCTTGGGCGTGACGTAACAAAGCATGGCTGTGCCGTACCGGGCGATTTCGGTGGCGCCGATGGCGGACGTGATGTGGTCATAGCCCGGGGCAATGTCCGTGACCAGGGGCCCCAGTGTGTAGAACGGGGCGCCCTTGCAGAGTTCCTGCTGGCGTTCCACGTTCTCCCGCACCAGGTGGAACGGGACGTGCCCAGGACCCTCCACCATGACCTGCACATCGAATTCCCACGCCCGCTGCGTAAGCTCCGCGAGCGTGTCCAGCTCCGCGAACTGGGCGGCGTCGTTGGCGTCCGCAGTGGCTCCCGGGCGCAGTCCGTCGCCCAGGGAGAACGCGACGTCGTACTTGGCGAAGATCTCGCACAGCTCGTCGAAGTGCGTGTAAAGGAAGTTTTCCTGGTGGTGGGCCAGGCACCAGCCCGCCATGATCGCACCGCCCCGGGAGACGATGCCGGTGACGCGGTTGGCCGTCAGCGGCACGTAACGCAGCAGCACACCGGCGTGGATGGTCATGTAGTCCACGCCCTGCTCGCACTGCTCAATGACGGTGTCCCGGAAGATTTCCCACGTCAGTGCGTTGGCCTCGCCATTGACCTTCTCCAGGGCCTGGTAGATCGGCACCGTGCCAATGGGCACGGGGGAGTTGCGGATGAGCCATTCCCGCGTGGTGTGGATGTCATCTCCGGTGGAAAGGTCCATCACCGTGTCGGCGCCCCACTGGGTGGCCCATTGGAGTTTGTCCACTTCCTCGGCGATGGAGCTGGTCACCGCGGAGTTGCCGATATTGGCGTTGATCTTGACCAGGAATGCCTTGCCGATAATCATCGGTTCGGATTCCGGGTGGTTGATGTTGTTGGGGATGATGGCGCGGCCGGCAGCGACTTCGCTGCGGACCAGTTCCACGTCACAGTTCTCGCGGAGGGCAACGAACTGCATCTCGGTGGTCACCACACCCTGCCGTGCGTAGTGCATCTGCGTGACGGTCCGGCCGTCGACGGCGCGGCGGGGCACCGGCCGTGCCCCCTTCCACTCCGCAGAGGCTGCGCCGCGCCGCACGGCCGACTTACCGTCGTCGAGCAGGTTCCGTTCCCGTCCGCTGTAGGGCTCGGTGTCGCCGCGGGCGGCGATCCACTCCGAGCGGAACGGGTTGAGGCCCACCACCGGATCGCTGCCCGGCCCGGCCGTGCGGTAGGTCCGAAAAGGCCCGTTCGCTGCGCCGTTCGGCGACGGTTCCAGCGCGATCTCGGTCACGGGAACCCGGATCCCGGTGGCGTCATCAGTGATGAACGCCAGCGAGTGGGACTTCAGTGACTGAGTGTCAGGCTGGAGCGTTTGATCCTGGTCGGCTTCAATGTGGGCAGGGATCAGCTGTGTTTCTTGTGTATTCAATGAATACTCACTTCCTTCGCCGGCATTACCCGGACAGGTTCAACGGTCGCAGGCTGCGTCAGCCCGATCTCAGCCCCTGCAAGGGCTCCCGTGTGGTCAAGTCGAAGCTACCACAGGCAGAGGGCGGCCCGGTGACAGCACTCACGGGACCGGAGTTGCAATCTGTGCGTTCAGCCACTTGAATTAAATTGAAGCTTCAAGTAAATTGAAGGTATAGCCGCCTTCGGCCCCGAAGGCCAACGGACCGGGAGCGTTCAATGACTGCAGAAGCCACCAGCCGGGATCTCCTTCCTGCCGACCTCTCCATGGGCACCGTGATGCTCAAGGTGGGCGACGTGAAGCTGATGACCGACTACTACCAGCGCGCACTCGGCCTGGAGGTTGTGGCGGAAGAGGACGGCGGCGTCTACCTTGGCCGCCTTCAACGCCCGCTCGTCCATCTCGCGGCCGCCCCTTCCCTGAACCTGCCTGGCAGGGGAGAGGCCGGGCTGTTCCACACCGCACTGCTCTTTGACAACCAGGCGTCACTGGCTGCCACGGTGGCCTCTGCAGCGCAATACGAACCCCGATCCTTCACGGGCAGCGCCGACCACCTCGTCAGCGAGGCCTTCTACTTCAACGACCCCGAAGGCAATGGCATCGAACTGTACTGGGACAGGCCCCGCGAAAACTGGTCCTGGAACGGGAAGGATGTGGTGATGGACAGCCTGGCACTGCCACCGCAGCGCTACCTTGAGCAGCACCTGACCCAGGAATCCGTGGCCGGCCAGCAGGCCGCTGAAGCCGGGGTGGGCCACATCCACCTCCAGGTGGGTGACGTCCAGTCGGCGCACCATTTCTACGTGGGCACGCTGGGCTTCGAAAAGACCGCAGGCTGGCACGGGCAGGCGCTGTTTGTCTCGGCCGGCCGGTATCACCACCACATGGCCATGAACGTCTGGAACAGCCGCGGCGCCGGTCCCCGCAAGGACACCCTGGGCCTGGGTGAAGTGCTCATCGAGGTCACTTCCGGGGACGACGTCGGTGCGCTCGCCGACCGCCTGAAGGTCGCCGGCGTGGCCTCGCACCACACGGGCGCCGAGCTTCGCTTCGAGGATCCGTGGCGCAACAGGATCCGTGTCGCCGTCCGCTGAGTGCGGATGCCAAAGGTGCGGGGCGCGTTGTACTAGGCTGATTCTGAACGGCCGGGGCGGCACTTGATGCAGCCCTTCCGGGCCGCACCGTCGACGGAATGAGGGCTGTTCCCATGGGCTTCACTGAAATTTTTGTTTCCACTCACGATGCCGCGCTGAAGCGGGCGGTCGTCCTGGATGCGGGCGGCTCCCCGGCGGGCCAGGGCCTGCGGATTCCCGGAATCAGCGATTTCGAAATCGAACAGCTTGGCGATCTTGCCGGTGCTGCGGTGCACGCCGGTGGCGCGGACTACGAACTGGCCATGGTTGATGTGGCCAGCGATTCGCTCCTCGGGGTTCCGTCGGCCATGGTGCGTGCGCTGGCGGACCTGCTCAGTTATGAGACTGAGGGGGACGGTAATGTCCTGGATGACGTCGCTGAAAAGTGGGCCGCCCAGGATGACATGCCCTTCGGCGTGGCCGAGGCCCGGACGTATGTCCAGAAGGTCGCCGAGCTGGCGAACTCGATCGATGACGCCGCGCGCACCGGTGTCTACGTCTGGTCGTCCTAGGCTGGCTGTGGCGTGCCGGTCCGCCCCGCTGCTCCATTCGTCCGTGTCAAGTCGAAATCCGGACGCTGATCTGGCACAATAAACAGGTACTCGATCTGCGTGGCCCCTCTCTCCGCGTTTGGATCCTGTCCTTTGAACCCTCAAGTATGGCCCGCCCCACGGGTGCAGAACGTCGGTTTACCCCTTTTCTGAAACAGGAGTGACCACAAAAGTGGCCGTAAAGATTCGCCTTAAGCGCTTTGGCAAGATGCGCGCACCGTACTACCGCATCGTCGTTATGGACGCACGCTCCAAGCGTGACGGCCGTGCCATCGAAGAGATCGGCAAGTACCACCCCACCGAAGAGCCCTCATACATCGAGGTTGACACGGACCGTGCCCAGTACTGGCTCGGCGTCGGCGCACAGCCGTCCGAGCAGGTTGCCGCGATCCTCAAGATCACCGGTGACTGGCAGAAGTTCAAGGGCCTCCCGGGCCAGGAAGGCACCCTGAAGACCAAAGCTCCGAAGGTTGCCTTTGTTGCCCCGGAGAAGGGTTCCGTGATTATCCCGGAAGCCATCACCAAGAAGTCAAAGCAGTCTGACGCAGCCGAGGCCCCGGCCGAAGCAGAGACCACCGAGGCTGAGTAGATTGCTGGCAGAAGCGCTCGAACACCTCGTCCGGGGAATCGTTGATTCGCCTGACGATGTCAAGGTCAGCTCGAAGAACAACCGCCGCGGGGACACCCTTGAGGTTCGTGTTCATCAGGATGACCTGGGACGGGTGATCGGCCGCCAGGGCCGCACCGCACGGGCATTGCGCACCGTTGTGGCAGCACTGGCAGACGGCGAACCGGTCAGGGTCGACGTCGTTGACACCGACCGCCGCCGCTAAGCGCTCAGCAACATCAGTTTTTGCTCCGGCCCTTCCACCAGCAACGGTGGAGGGGCCGGAGTGCTTTCACCACATCGCCTAATTCGGGCACGATCACAGACAGAGGAACAGATGCAGCTTCAGGTGGCACGAATCGGCAAACCGCATGGAATTCGCGGCGAAGTGACGGTCCAGGTGCTGACCGATGCTCCCGGGGACCGGTTCGTTCCCGGTACGGAGTTTGTGGTGGAGCCTGCATCCGCCGGCGCCCTTATTGTTGAGAGTGCGCGGTGGAACAAGGACATCCTGCTGCTCGCGTTCGAGGGAATCGAAACCCGCAACCAAGCCGAGACCCTGCGTGGCGCCAAGCTCTTCATCGAAACCGAAGAGCTGGACGAGGACGACGACGAAGGCTGGTACGAGCACGAACTCGTGGGGCTCGAAGCCCGCGTGGGTTCGCGGGTAGTCGGCAAGGTCGCCGCCCTGCACACGTTGCCTGTCCAGGACCTGCTCGTGGTTGAAACGCCGGACGGCAAGGAAATCCTGGTCCCGTTCGTGGAGCAGATCGTTCCGGAGGTCAATGTGGCCGGCGGTTTTGTCCTGCTGACGCCGCCGGACGGGCTTTTTGAGGTCAACGATGGCGAAGCCGCTACCGGCGACCCGGAGGAAAACGCGTAGATGAGAATCGACGTCGTCAGTATCTTCCCGGAGTACCTGGCGCCCCTGGAACTCTCGCTCATCGGCAAGGCCCGCCAGGACGGCCTGCTGGACCTGCGCGTCCATGATCTGCGTGATTTCACCACGGACAAGCATCGATCAGTGGACGACACCCCGTACGGCGGCGGTGCCGGCATGGTGATGAAGCCCGAGCCGTGGGCGCAGGCGTTGGCTGCTGTCGCCGGCGCCGGTCAAGCCGAAGCAGGCGCCGAGGCCGCGGGGGGCATGGCCGCCAGGCCGGTGCTGATCGTCCCTTCGCCGGCCGGGGAGCGTTTCAGCCAGGCCCTGGCCTATGAGCTCGCCGAAGAGGACCAGCTGGTTTTCGCCTGCGGTCGTTATGAGGGCATCGACGAGCGAGTCATTGAGTGGGCGGAAGAGCACTTCACGGTTCGCCCCATGAGCCTTGGCGACTATGTCCTGAACGGCGGCGAAGTGGCCGTTCTGGCGATGGTCGAAGCCATCGGCAGGCTGCTGCCCGGCGTGGTGGGCAACCCTGATTCGTTGGTGGAGGAGTCACATTCGGACGGGCTGCTGGAATATCCCGTATACACCAAGCCCTCCAGCTGGCGGGGCAGGGAGGTCCCCGCCGTGCTGCTGAGCGGCAACCACGGGAAGATCGCGCAGTGGCGCCGCCACGAGCAATTTGGGCGGACGGCGAAACGCCGCCCGGACCTGCTGGAAACGTTCGACGCCGGGAAGCTGCCACGTGCGGACCGGACGGCTTTTGGCGACCTCGGGTACGACGTCGTCGACGGTCACCTCCGGGCGCGGCGGCAGGCTGGGACCAACCACGACGCCGGAACCGACCCCTCAGCCTGAAACGGCGCGGCAGCGGTCTGCGGCGATTGGCTGTAGGCCTGTGAGTGTGGCAAAATTAGTCTTTGTGTCTGCTGGGTCCGCACCTGCCACAGGGGGAGCGCCACCAACAGCTGGACACCCCGGGACCTTCAATCAGTGAAGGAACCGGACCCACTTAACTTTCGGCGGTAATTCCCGGTGCTTCCGGGCTTGCCCGCCGTGACCCAAAGTGAATGACCAGTGGCGTTCACCAGGAGTGCAATCATGCATATTCTCGATTCCGTAGATGCAGCCTCGCTGCGCACCGATGTTCCCGTCTTCCGCGCGGGTGACACCCTCAAGGTTCACGTGAACATCATCGAAGGCAAGAACTCCCGTGTCCAGGTATTCCAGGGCTTCGTCCTGGGCCGCCACGGCGACGGTCTGCGCGAAACCTTCACCATCCGCAAGGTCTCCTTCGGCGTCGGTGTGGAGCGTACCTTCCCGGTACACTCCCCGATCATCGACAAGATCGAGGTCGTCTCCAAGGGTGACGTGCGTCGCGCAAAGCTGTACTACATGCGCGACCTGCGCGGCAAGGCTGCAAAGATCAAGGAAAAGCGCGACTTCCAGCCCAAGAAGTAAGTCCTCAGGGACCTACAAAGCAGGCCCCAGCCGGACCAGGCCAGCGCCGGAGCCCTTCGCAACAGCGCCCCAGGAATACGGATCATGGACCACACAAAACGCCAGCCCAGAAGAATGGGCTGGCGTTTTGTGTTCCTGGCGGTTCTCCTGGCCGTGGCTGTCAGCGGCCTGGTTCGTTCCCTGTTGCTGGATGTCTACTACATTCCGTCCGAGTCCATGGAGCCGATCCTTGCTAACGGGGACCGTATCCTGGTCTCGAGGACAGACTTCCATACCGAACCCATCCGGCGAGGCGACATTGTGGTTTTCGATGGCAGGGGATCGTTCGCTCCCCTGAACAGTGGGAAGGGCCCCCTTCTGGATTCCGTGGCCGCGGCGGGTCAGTGGCTAGGCTTGGCCGGCAGTGACACCACATACGTGAAGCGAGTTATTGGCCTGCCGGGGGAGACCGTGGTCTGCTGCGATGCAGACGGAAAGATCACCGTCAACGGTCAGGCACTAGATGAGCCGTACCTGTTCGACGGAGACAGCCCAAGCAAGCAGATCTTCAGCGCGGTGGTGCCCGACGGGAGACTGTGGCTGCTCGGTGACCATCGCTCGGCGTCTGCTGATTCGCGCAGCCTGCTCGGTGCGCCCGGCGGTGGCATGGTGCCGATGGATCGTGTCATCGGCAGGCCGGTCCAGATCGTCTGGCCACTTGATAGATTTGCTGCAGTACTACGGCCGTCAGCGGCAGGATCAACAACAGAGGACGGACAGTAAATGCCCGAGAACAATGCCCGGACACCCGAGCCGCCTCGCGACGGCGCCCCCGGTGCCGACGCCGACGGCATGTCCGCCAATACGATTTCCGGCGGCAGGACCTCCGACGATGTGATTGCCGAAGACGTTACTGCCAACCGCGGCGACTCAGACGACGTGGCGGTCGGCAGCCCGTCGGCGCCGCCGTCCGGCAGGCGATCCGCGGCTCCGCCTACAGCGCCCGCCGCGCCCAGCCAGCTCTTTGTCTGGCTGAAGGAGGTTGCCACGGTGGTGGTGATCGCCGTGGTGCTGTCCTTCCTGATCAAGACCTTCCTGTTCCGCGCGTTCTATATTCCGTCAGAATCCATGGTCAGCACCCTGGACGTCAACGACCGCATCTTCGTAAACCTGCTTGTTCCGGAGCCGTTTTCCCTCTCTCGGGGCGACGTTGTGGTGTTCCGTGACACCAAGGGTTGGCTGAGCACCGTGCCGGATGAAGCGAAGGGACCGTTCACCTGGGTCCAGGACGGCCTGACATTTGTGGGACTGCTCCCGGACAACTCCGAGCAGCACCTCGTCAAACGCGTCATCGGGCTGCCCGGTGACGAGGTGATCTGCTGCGACGACGGCGGTAGACTGACCGTCAACGGATCCCCTATTGATGAAACCTATGTCAACGGGGCTGAAGAACCGCAGATCCGTGCCTTCGACGTCGTTGTTCCGGAAGGAAAGGTCTGGGTCATGGGCGATAACCGGAACCACTCCGCGGATTCCCGCTCGCACATGGAGTCCGATGGCGGATTCGTCGACCTCGTGGACGTGGAAGGCAAAGCCGCCGTCATCGCGTGGCCGCTGAACCGGATCACGGTCCTTGACAACTATCCGGCCGTCTTCCGGAACGTGCCTGCGGGAGGCTAGCAGTGTCCGCAGTGATGCCGGCCACTCCGGCTCCGGCCACGGTCTCAGCCACGGCTCCGGCCCGCCTTACGTCCAGGGTCCGCTCCAAAGCACCGACGCTGCGGCACGAGCGGACCTTCAAAGCGCAAGGTGCCCGCTACCTGGCGGGCGTGGACGAAGTGGGCCGCGGAGCGCTGGCAGGACCTGTGAGCGTCGGGATCGCCGTCGTGGACCTCCACACCCAGAAGCCCTTGGCCGGTGTGCGGGACAGCAAGCTGCTCAGCCCCGCCGAACGGGAGAGGCTGGAACCCCTGGTCCGACGCTGGAGTGTTGCGTCCGCCGTCGGGCACGCTTCCGCGCGCGAGATCGATGCATTGGGCATCATTGCTGCGCTGCGGCTGGCCGGTACGCGCGCCTGGCAGGACATCCTTGCGGCTGGCATCAGCCCGGATGTGGTGCTCCTCGATGGCAGTCACAACTGGCTCTCGCCCGCCGGGCAGCCTTCCCTGTTTGACGAGCCACCGGTGGACTTCGCATGCACGGCCCCCGTCCACACCAAGATCAAGGCGGACATGCAGTGCCTGAGCGTGGCCGCCGCCAGCGTGATTGCGAAGGTGGAACGCGACGAGCAAATGCGCGGCCTGCACAGTGAATACCCCGAGTTTGGCTGGGACGTCAACAAGGGCTACGCCACCGCAATTCACCGGGACGCGCTCCGCGCCGCTGGAGCCACGCCATACCACCGGGTGAGCTGGAACCTTCTGGGCGGCGAACTCTGATTCCTTGCCGTACTGGTGCCTGCCGCACTGGTGTAGGGCTCATGCGGCGCGGACGCTGCGAGTGCGGCGCCCCGGATGGTGCAAGATGGAAGCATGAGTGCTGAGGATCTTGAAAACTATGAAACCGACATGGAGCTGCAGCTCTACCGTGAATACCGCGATGTTGTCGGGCTCTTCAGCTACGTTGTCGAGACTGAACGCCGCTTTTACCTCGCAAACCACGTTGACCTGCAGGCCCGAAGCGCCGACGGCGAGGTCTACTTCGACCTGACGTTGCAGGATGCCTGGGTGTGGGATGTGTACCGCTCGGCACGGTTCGTCAAGACTGTCCGCGTCCTGACGTTCAAGGATGTCAACGTCGAAGAACTGCCCCGTAACGAGGAACTCGCCCTGCCGAAGGATGTTGACCTCGGCAACTGACGCCGGCGCACTGTTCCTCCACAGCGCCGCTGTATTCGGGCGATTTTCCGGGGTTACTCACATACACCAGTAGCTTCCTGTCCTCCGCTGTCCTGCCACTGCAGGCTGGTTGCGGAGGTAGAAATGAAATCCAAAGACCTGTTGGGCCGGCGCGGCGAGGAGCTCGCCGCCGGCTATCTTGAATCGCTCGGCATGCTGGTGGTGGAACGCAACTGGCGCTGCACCGAAGGTGAAATAGACATTGTGGCCCTCGACGGGGACTCCCTGGTGATTGCTGAGGTGAAGACCCGCCGTTCCCTGGACTACGGGCACCCGTTCGAAGCCGTGGGGCCGGACAAACTCGCCCGGCTGCATCGGCTTGGTTCGGCGTGGTGCCGGGACCGGGAGCTGCGGATGCCGCTACGGCGCGTGGACGTCATTGCCGTGGTGGACGACGGCGCCGGCGAACCCCTGGTGGAACACCTCAAGGGGGTGGGGTAGATGGCGCTGGGCCGGGCCTACTCCGTGGCGCTGGTGGGTTTGAACGGGTACATCGTCGAGGTGGAAGCCGACATCGGCCAGACTTTGCCGGCATTTGTGATCCTGGGCCTGCCGGATGCCGCGCTCAACGAGGCCAAGGAGCGGATACGTTCCGCGGCCAAAAATTCCGGAATTCCGTTAAGCCGGCGGAAGATCACGGCCAACCTCATCCCGGCGTCGCTGCCCAAACGTGGTTCCGGCTTTGACCTTGCCGTGACCATGGCGGTCCTGAGGGCCGCAAATGACATCAAGCCCACTGGACAGACCGTCTTCATTGCCGAACTCGGGTTGGATGGCCGGCTGCGGCCGGTGCGCGGGATACTGCCGGCAGTGATGGCATCGGTCCAGGCCGGCTATCCGGACGTGGTGGTGGCACACGCCAACCTCGGCGAGGCGTCACTGGTTCCCGGAGCCAACGTCCGCGGATACCGGACGCTGGCACGGCTTGCGCTCGATTTCGGTGCCGACCCGCAGGAGCTCGCACTGGACTTCGAACCGGAGGACGAGGCCGCACACTGTTATTCCGAACCGGGGGCTCAGACCGTACCTGACATGGCAGACGTCTCCGGCCAGGGTGAAGCCAGACGTGCACTCGAGGTGGCCGCGGCCGGGGCACACCATCTGCTCCTGACCGGACCTCCGGGAGCGGGCAAGACCATGCTGGCCGAAAGACTTCCCGGTCTCCTGCCGGACCTTGCTGACAACGAGGCCATGGAAGTCACCGCCATCCACTCGCTCTGCGGTCTTCCCTCATCCGCCGTTCAGCTTGTGCGGCGGCCGCCGTTCGAAAATCCGCATCATTCGGCCACAGCGGCCGCCATTATCGGCGGAGGATCGGGGTTGCCCCGGCCGGGTGCGGCATCACGCGCCCACCGCGGAGTCCTGTTCCTGGACGAAGCCCCGGAATACGAACGGCGAGTCCTGGACGCCCTTCGCCAGCCCCTGGAGAGCGGGGAGCTGGTCATACACCGCTCGGCCGGAACGGCGGCCTATCCTGCACGGTTCCAGCTGGTGCTTGCCGCCAACCCGTGTCCCTGCGGCAAGGCTTCGGGGAAGGGCCTGGACTGCACGTGCACGCCGATGATGCGGCGACGCTACGTGGCCAGGATGTCCGGTCCGCTGCTGGACCGGGTTGATATCCAGCTGCAGGTGGAGCGCGTGTCGCTGGCCGACTTCGGCCAGGCGGGCGCCGAAGAAGATACAGCCGCCGTGGCCCGGCGGGTCGGTGACGCACGCCGACGGCAGGCCGAACGGCTGCAGCCGCTCGGGATGGATACGAACTCGCAGGTGCCCGGCCGGATTCTCCGTGGGGCCCTGCGGTTGCCGGCCGGCGCCACCCGGATCCTGGACCACTCACTGGAGCGGGGCGTGCTGACCGCCAGGGGCTATGACAGGGTTCTGCGGCTGGCCTGGACACTGGCGGACCTGTCGCACCGCGATATGCCCGACACCAACGACATCGGCCAGGCCCTTGGCCTCCGGCAGGCTGCCTCGGCAGCTGTGTGAAGGAAGAGAACCACATGGACAACGAACGGATCGCCCGGGCCGCCTTGTCGCGGCTTATGGAACCGCAGGACGCTGCCGGACTGGCCCTCGTGCAGGCCACCGGTGCACTCGACGCCTTGAAAATCGCCACCGGACAGGCGGCCGCCGGCCCGGCACTGGAACGGGAGATCAGCGGATTGCTGGCGGACAACGGTGCCGGAACCAGCTGGGCCGGGATGGCTGCCTGCCTCAGACGCTGGGCGCCCCGCATTCCGGATCTGGCGCCCGAGCGTGACCTGGCCACCATGGCACGCCTTGGCGGCCGGCTGCTTGTCCCGGCGGACGACCTCTGGCCTGCCCAGCTCGGCGACCTTGGGATGCAGGAACCTCTCTGTCTGTGGTGGCGGGGCCTGGAACAGGAGCTTCCCGGTCCCGCCCGGAGCGTGGCGCTGGTGGGGTCCCGCGACAGCACCAGCTACGGCGCGTCGGTGACCGGGGACCTGGCCTACTCCCTGGCTCAGCGGGGCTTCACCGTGGTTTCCGGGGGCGCGTACGGCATCGACGCCCACGCGCACCGTGCAGCACTGGCCGGGGGATCAGCGGCGGTACCTACCATCGCGGTGATGGCTGGTGGTGTGGACCGGTTCTACCCGTCCGGAAACGAGGATCTTCTGCGGGCGGTCTGCAACCAGGGAGCGGTTCTCGCCGAGGTGCCGCCGGGCTCGGCGCCCACCCGCTACCGCTTTCTCCAGCGGAACAGGCTGATCGCGGCCCTGGCCGCCGTGACGGTTGTGGTGGAAGCCCGCTGGCGGTCCGGTGCGCTGAATACGGCGCACCACGCGGAGAGCCTTGGACGGGCGGTGGGAGCTGTGCCGGGGTCGGTGCACAGCGCCAACTCCGCCGGCTGCCACCGGCTGCTCCGGGATGGCGGCGCTGTCTGCGTGACTGACGCCGCGGAGATCGCCGAGTTGGCCTCCCCAAGCGGCCTGGGGCTTGCGGAGCCCGGGTCCGCGCATGCGGCCGACCATGACGGACTGACTTTGGAGGACCTGATCCTTCTTGACGCCCTGCCGCTGCGGTCCACCACGTCCGTGGACAAGCTTTGCGCAGTTGCCGGCCTCAGCGCGGACTCCGTGCGGGCCGGGTTAGGCAGGCTAGGCCTGCTGGGGCTCGCAGCTTCAGAAAGGGGCGGCTGGAAACGGGCCAAGGAATCCGTGTAGTTGCCTGTGTCCGGCACGGCATTGCCCGCGGACTTCTGGGACAGTGGAACAGTGGAGAATCAGGAACTGTCCCTGGAGTTTGAGCAGGCACTTGTAGACTTCGGCAGATACCTGACCGCAGAGCGGGCCCGGTCCGGGCATACCCTTCGGGCATACTTGTCCGACCTTCGAAGCCTCCTGGAATACGCCGCCTCCGAGGGTGTCACGGATCTAGCAGGCCTGGAGCTGGGCACCCTCCGACGCTGGCTCGGGGCGCAGAGCCAGGCCGGAATATCCCGGGCCACCCTTGCGCGGAGATCGGCCACAGCGCGTTCCTTCACCACGTGGGCCATGCGGGAAGAGCTTATCGCGGCCGATCCTGCCCTCCGTCTCAGGGCTCCCAAAGCGGAAAAGTCACTGCCCGGGGTGCTGCAGTCCCAACAACTCCTCAGGCTGCTGAACAGTCTGGCGGAGGCCGCGGCTGACGGGTCACCGGTGCCGGTGCGCAACCGGGCCATGGTGGAGCTTCTATACGCCACGGGCCTGCGGGTGGGGGAGCTGGCCGCCTTGGATGTGGACGACCTCAACCCGGACCGCCGGACCCTGCGGGTGGTCGGCAAGGGCAACAAGGAAAGGACGGTGCCCTATGGCGTCCCGGCCGCCGTGGCCGTCGACGACTGGCTGCGCAGGGCCAGGCCGCTCCTGGCCACGGGGCACAGCGGGCCGGCGCTATTCCTGGGCACCAGAGGGAACCGTGTTGACCAGCGTCAGGTCAGGACCGTGGTGAATGCCCTCTTCGAAGCTTTGGGCGACACCTCAGCAACCGGTCCGCACGCGCTGCGGCATACTGCGGCAACGCACCTGCTCGATGGCGGGGCGGATCTTCGTGCGGTCCAGGAAATCCTGGGCCACAGCAGCCTCGCCACCACGCAGATCTACACCCATGTGTCCGTAGAGCGGCTCCGGAGCAGCTACCAGCAGGCACATCCCCGGGCCTGAGCGCCGGCGGATTCCCGCCCGGGACCGGCAAATCCAGCCCCATGTCACCTGTGGCGAATCGCACTGGCGTAATTACGCGGCGTACGGCACAATAAGAGTCACGTCCGGCAACTTTCAAGTTTCGCTTGAAGCTCTTTCGCTTCGCGCGTCACCCGCAAGTCCGGACACAGCTTAATAATCAGGCAGGGAACGCCGCCGCTGGCACGTACAGCACCGGGCAGTTTCATCCAGGCAGAGGTCGTTGGGGAAGACGTACCTACAGCTATGGAGGATGGAATGTCTGTTGCAATGACCCGCGGTGTCCTGTTTGTTCACTCAGCCCCTACAGCACTGTGCCCGCACGTTGAGTGGGCCATTGGATCCGTCGTGGATAAGCGGACGGATCTTGAGTGGACCCCTCAACCTGCCGCGCCCGGAATGTTCCGCGCCGAGCTCTCCTGGACGGGAACTCCGGGTACCGGATCGCTGCTGGCTTCCTCACTTCGCGGCTGGGCCCATCTGCGCTACGAGGTCACTGAAGAGCCGAGCCAGGGCGTAGACGGCGGCCGCTGGTCGCATACCCCCGAGTTGGGGATATTCCACGCCACCACGGATGTCCACGGCAACATCATGGTCTCAGAGGACCGCATCCGCTACGCCTACGAATCGGGCGCCGGAGATCCCTCTGCCGTGTATCACGAGCTTTCCCTGGCCTTAGGCGAGGCGTGGGACGAGGAACTCGAGCCGTTCCGGCACGCAGCCGAGGGCGCACCGGTCCGCTGGCTGCACCAGGTGGGTTGACCGCCGTCGGACATCCCGGCGTCGTGCTCCGGTCCGATGTCCCGGCATAGCGCGTGCCGGATCGGAATGCGGTGCTCCATAGCATAAGCAGAGGCCCCGCCACATGGCGGGGCCTCTGCTTTGTCTGCGGTACTTGCTGTTCCCGCGCTGCTGCTAGATGCTGCGGACGGCGATCACGGCGTTGTGGCCGCCGAAGCCGAACGAGTTGCTCAGCGCCACGATGTCACCCGCCGGCAGATCCCGCGCAGACGTGACGACGTCGAGCGGGATCTCCGGGTCCTGGTTCTCAAGGTTGATGGTGACCGGGGCCTTGCGGTGGTACACGGCCAGCACAGTGAGTACTGCCTCCACGGCACCTGAGGCGCCCAGGAGGTGGCCCATCTGTGACTTGGTGGCGGACACCGCGACGTTGTCCAGGTGGTTCCCCAGCGACGCGCGGAGGGCCGTGTACTCCGGCTTGTCACCTACGGGAGTGGAGGTAGCGTGCGCGTTGACGTGGACAACGTCCTCGGCCTGGATCCGGCCGTCGAACATGGCCGCCTTCAGCGCGCGGGTGGCGCCCAGGCCCTGGGGGTCCGGGGCGGTGATGTGGTAGGCGTCGGCGGTAACAGAGGTGCCGGCCAGTTCACCATAGATGCGGGCGCCGCGGGCAATGGCGTGTTCTTCAGCTTCGAGCACCAGCGCGCCGGCGCCTTCGCCCATCACGAAACCGTCGCGGCCCATATCGTAAGGGCGTGAGGCGCCCTGGGGGTCGTCGTTGCGGCGGGAGAGCGCCTGCATGGACGAGAACGCGGCCAGGGGCATGGGGTGGATGGCTGCCTCGGCGCCGCCGCACATTACTACGTCGGCCTTGCCGGAGCGGATCAGCTCCAGGCCCAAGTGAAGGGCCTCCGTGCCCGACGCGCAGGCCGAAACCGGGGTGTGGGCGCCGGCACGGGCGCCAAGGTCGAGGCTGACGGCTGCTGCAACGCCGTTGGGCATCAGCATGGGCACCGTCATGGGCAGGACGCGGCGCGGGCCTTTTTCCTTCAGCGTGTCCCACGCGTCCAGCAGGGTCCAGACGCCGCCGATGCCGGTGGCGAAAGCGACCGCAAGGCGGTCGGGGTCAATCTCGGTGATGCCGGAATCTGCCCAGGCTTCACGCGAGGCGATGACACCGAACTGGGTGGAGGGGTCCATCCGCTTGGCCTCCACGCGGCTCAGGACCTCCAGGGCGGGAGTGGAGCAGCGCGCAGCGAAGTGAACGGGCAGTTCGTATTTGGCGACCCATTCGTCTTCCAGCGTGCGGGCACCGGAGACCCCCTTCAGCGCGTTGTTCCACATGGTGGGTACGTCGCCGCCGATGGGCGTGGTTGCACCCAGACCGGTAATGACTACTTTGCGTGTCATTGGATCACTCTCTGTCGGTGGGCAGGCCGTATCCGGTTGTCCGGCGGGGTCCCGCGTGTGGGGCAGTTTGCTGCCGAAAAATGTGGTGGGCTGCCGGTCCGGCCTGAGCACGGACCGGCAGCCCCGTCAGCCATAAGGGGCTGAATCCTTGGCTAGGCCTGCGCGCCGGCGATGAAGCTGACAGCGTCGCCGACGGTCTTGAGGTTCTTGACCTCTTCATCCGGGATACGCACGCCGAACTTCTCTTCGGCGTTGACCACGATGGTCATCATGGAGATGGAGTCGATGTCCAGGTCCTCGGTGAAGGACTTGTCCAGTTCCACAGCCTCGGGGGCAAGGCCGGTTTCTTCGTTGACGATTTCAGCCAAGCCGGCCAGGATCTCTTCGTTGCTAGCCATTGATGGCTCCTTTTCTTGTTATTGCCGGCAGTGGGTGCCGGAAACGGTGCAGTCCGCGGATGCGGCCTGTGTGGGACGTTCCTAAGGAAGGACGATTACCTGGGCACCGAAGACCAGCCCGGCGCCGAAGCCGATCTGGAGCGCGAGGCCGCCGCTGAGCTCAGGGTTTTCCTTGAGCAGGCGGTGGGTGGCCAGGGGAATGGAGGCCGCGGAGGTGTTTCCGGCATCTGCGATGTCCCGGGCCACAGTGACGGATTCGGGAAGTTTCAGTTTCTTGACCATCTCGTCGATGATCCGCATGTTTGCCTGGTGCGGGATAAAAGCAACGAGGTCTTCAGCCTTGACGCCAGCGGCCTCCAAGGCCTGCTGGGCCATCTTTGCCATTTCCCAGACCGCCCAGCGGAAGACCGTCTGCCCGTCCTGGCGGAGTGTGGGATAGAGTTCCTGTGCCTCTTCGAGGAGGGCAAAGTCACCCGGCTCGTCGGACTGGCGGGCCGCCATGCTGAGGTCGCGGACATCGAGGATGGAACGCGTCATGCCGATCGCGTCCCACTTGCTGCCGTCCGAACCCCACACCGAGGGTCCGATTCCGGGGGTGTCCGAGGGCCCGATGACAACAGCACCCGCGCCGTCGCCCAGCAGGAAGGAGATGGTGCGTTCCCGGTTGTCGATGACGTCGGAAAGCTTCTCCGCGCCAACCACCAGCACGTAGGTGGCGGTGCCGGAACGGACCAGGGCATCAGCCTGGGCGATGCCGTAGCAGTATCCGGCGCAGGCGGCCGAGATATCGAAGGCCGGCGCCGGCGTCGCACCGATGCGGTCTGCCAGGGCGGCGGCAGCCGACGGCGTGGCGTACGGGTGGGTGACGGTGGAAACGATGACAGCACCAAGCTGGGACGCTTCGATGCCTGCCTGCTGCAGGGCCTCCCGGGCGGCGCCCTCTGCCATGTCGACGACGCTGACGTCGGCAGCGGCCCGGTGTCGGGTCACGATGCCGGTCCGCTGGCGAATCCATTCGTCTGAGGAATCAATCCACTGGCAAACGTCATCGTTGGTGACGATGACGTCAGGCCGGAATGCCCCGAGGCCGATGATGCGGCTGTATTCGTTGACGGGAACCTGTTTCAGCGTGGGAACGCTCATGCATTTCCCTCCAGTTCTGCGAAGAGTGCCAGTGCGGCCGTGAGGTCGTCCGGGGTTTTGACTGCAACGGTCTTGACGCCGGGCATGCCGCGCTTTGCGAGCCCAGCCAGCGTACCGGCCGGGGCCAGCTCAATGACACCGGTCACGCCGCGCTGCACAAGGGTTTCCATGCAGAGGTCCCAGCGGACCGGCCGGGAGACCTGCGCGATGAGGCTCTCGACGGCGGCGCCGCCGTCGGTCACTTCCCGGCCGTCAAAGTTGGACAGCAGGGGCACCTGAGGCTTCTGCGGCTTGAGGCCCGGCTTGAGCGCCTCAAGGGCGCTCACGGCGGGGGACATGTGTGAGGTGTGGAACGCTCCGGCCACCTTCAGCGGGATGACGCGTGCCTTGGCCGGCGGGTTGTCCGCCAAGGCCTTGAGTTGTTCGAAGGTTCCGGCAGCCACGGTCTGGCCCGCGCCATTGACATTGGCCGGTGTCGCGCCGGTAGCCTCGATTGCGGCCAGGACCTCGGCCGGGTCCCCGCCCACCACGGCACTCATGCCGGTGGGGGTGACGGCAGCGGCGGAAGCCATGCTGTTGGCGCGTTCACGGACAAACGTCATGGCTTCCTGCTCTGTGAGCACGCCGGCGAGTGCCGAAGCGGTGATTTCACCAACGGAGTGACCGGCAAGGATCACCGGAAGCGTGCCGAGCTCGACGTCGAACAGCGAGTTTGCGGCGACCAGCCCGGCGGCAACAATCAGGGGTTGCGCAACGGCGGTGTCCTTGATGGTGTCCTCGTCAGAGGTGGTCCCGTGGGCAGTCAGGTCGATGCCTGCGATCTCACTGAGGGAGGCCAAATAGCCTGCTACCGAAGGCAGTTCCAGCCAGGGGGTCAGAAAACCCGGGGTCTGTGAGCCCTGTCCAGGGCAGACTATTGCAAGCACGTATCCAGCTTTCCAAATTACGGGGTCATCCAGGGGTGTTTGTCTGCACCAAGCTCAAGGGGTCAGATTGTAGGAAGTCTACAACGACTCAAGACTGATTCCGCGCCGGATGACGCTCTGTCGGGGCTTTTGGCGGTGCCGAAAGCCGGCCGACAACCAACGCCGCCTGCAGGACAAACGCCTCCCGGGGAAGAAGCGGATCCCAGCCCGTGACGTCGCAGACGCGCTTGAGCCGGTACCTGACGGTGTTGGCGTGGACAAACAATTCACGGGCAGTTGCCTCGAGGGAATGACCCAACTCGAGGTAGGTGCCCAGAGTCTCGACCAGCCCGTTGGAGGCCGCGACCAGCGGACGGTAGATGTTCTTCACCAGGGATCGGCGCGCAGCTTCGTCACCCGAGATGACGCGTTCGGGCAACAGGTCATCGGCGGCCACGGGCCGGGGAGCGGCGGGCCACGCCCTCGCGGCGGTCAGGCCGGCAAAGGCCGACTGCGCTGATCCGCTGGCCTCCAGCAGGGAACCGGCTTCCGGGCCGTAGACCACCGGGCCGGGGGCGAACATTTCGCTGAGTTTCAGGTACGCGGTCTCCCGGTCCTGGACGCCGCCAAGGATCAGAATCAGCCGGTCGCCCTGGATACCCACCAGCGCATCCTCGGCGTAGCGGCCCGCCAGTCGACGTAGCTCGCTGACATAGCTGGCACTCGGTTCAGACGGCGAATTGCCCACCATTACGGTGAACCTCTCCTGTGCCTTCCAACCCAGGGCGGCGATCCGGGAACGCAGCGCGTCCGTGTTTTCGCCACGGAGGATGGCGTCCACGATCAGCGCTTCCAGCCGCGTATCCCAGGAACCGCGGGATTCTGCTGCCCTCGCGTACACGTCCGCCGCCGCGAAGGCCACTTCCCGTGAGTACCGCAGTACCGCCTCGCGGAGGGAGGGCTGGTCAGCTTCGGGGGCGATCACCGGCACCTGGTCTTCCACCACTTCAACCACGATCCGGATGAGCTGGAGCGCCTTCTGGAGGCTGATGGAACGCGTCAGCTCCGTGGGGGCCGTCCCAAAAACGTCGGAGAGGATCCACGATGGCGAGCTGGGCCGCTCATACCAGGTGACAAACGCTGCGATGCCGTTCTGCGCCACCATTCCCAGCGCCGAGCGCTCATCGGAGCTGAGCCGGGAATACCACGGCAGCGACTTCTCCAGCTGGCGAAGGGTGGTGGTGGAGAGTTGGCCCACACTTGCCCGGAGCTTTTTCAGGGTTTCGGATTTCTCCGGTGTCATGCTGCGCGAGGACGGCTTGCGCTTCACGGGCGGGGTGGTTGGCTCTGGCATCCTTCGAGCATACGGTGCCTGCCCGGCAAGCTCCATTTGTGCGAAGGCTACAACCTTGTTGGACCTGCATCACAGGGGGTCTCCCGTACAGGAACCCAGGGAACGACGACGGCGACCCTCGCCTTTCGGTGAGGGTCGCCGTCGTCGTTCATTTCCGCTGTCAGCAGGAGTTGATCAGGACTCGCCGCCCGCGTTGCCGGTGGACCCGGCATTGACGTTGTGCAGCTTGTACTTCTCGATTGCCTGGGCCGGGGCCTGGGCATCAACTTCGCCACGGCGGGCCAGCAGTTCCAGGGAACGGACCACGATGGAGTGGATGTCGTTCTTGAAGAAGCGACGGGCAGCTGCACGGGTGTCGGAGAAGCCGAAGCCATCCGCACCCAGCGTGGCGAACTCGTTCGGTACAAACTGGCGGATCTGGTCCGGAACGGCCTTCATATAGTCCGAGACCGCCACCACTGGCCCTGTGGCACCGGCAAGCTGCTGCGTGACGAATGGGACGCGGGCGGGCTTGCCCGGGTTCAGGAACGCCTCTTCCTCGGCGGCCATGCCGTCGCGGCGCAGTTCGTTCCAGGACGTCACGGACCAGACGTCGGCAGAGACACCCCAGTCCTCGGCGAGCAGCCGCTGGGCTTCAATGGCCCAGGGAACCGAGACGCCGGAGGCCAGGATCTGGGTCCGGGGACCGTCGATCTTCGCCGGAGCCGCGAGGTAGATGCCCTTAAGGACACCTTCCACGTCGAGCTCCTCCGGTTCCGCGGGCTGCGTGATGGGCTCGTTGTAGACCGTGATGTAGTACATGAGGTTCCGGTCAGCGGAATCGGGCCCGTACATGCGCTCAATGCCGTCCCGGATGATGTGGCCCATCTCGTACCCGTAGGCCGGGTCGTAGGTGACCACTGCCGGGTTCGTGGAGGCCAGCAACGGCGAGTGGCCGTCGGCGTGCTGAAGGCCTTCACCGGTCAGGGTGGTCCGGCCGGCGGTGGCGCCGATGATGAAGCCGCGGGCCATCTGGTCCCCGGCGGCCCAGAACGCGTCACCGGTGCGCTGGAAGCCGAACATGGAGTAGAACACGTAGACCGGGATCAGCGGGACGCCGTGGGTGGCGTAGGCGGTGCCGGCGGCCGTGAAGGCTGCGACCGCGCCGGCTTCGTTGATGCCGGGGTGGATCAGCTGGCCCTGGGCGGATTCCTTGTAGGCCAGGACCAGGTCCCGGTCCACGGACAGGTAGTTCTGGCCCTTGGGGTTGTAGATCTTGGCCGTGGGGAAGAACGCGTCCATGCCGAATGTGCGGGCCTCATCGGGGATGATCGGCGCGATGTGCTTGCCGAAGTTCTTGTCCCGCATGAGGTCTTTGAGGAGCCGGACAAACGCCATGGTGGTGGCGGCCTGCTGCTTGCCGGAACCGCGCTTGGCAACCTCGTAGGTTTTTGCTTCGGGGAGGGCGATCTCCTGGTGCTTGGAGCGGCGCTCAGGAACAGAACCACCAAGCTTGGCGCGGCGTTCCATCATGTACTGGATCTCGGGCGCATCGGTGCCCGGGTGGAAGTACGGGGGCTGGTACGGGTCCTTCTCCAACTGCTCGTCGGTAACCGGAATCCGCAGGTGATCGCGGAACTTCTTCAGGTCATCGAGGGTGAGCTTTTTCATCTGGTGGGTCGCGTTGCGGCCCTCGAAGTGGGGTCCGAGTCCGTAGCCCTTGACCGTTTTGGCCAGGATGACGGTGGGTTTGCCCTTGAATTCGGTGGCTGCCTTATATGCGGCGTAGACCTTGTGGTAGTCGTGGCCGCCGCGCTTGAGGTTCCAGATTTCGTCATCGGAGAGGTCCGCGACCATGTCCTTGGTCTGCGGGGTCTTGCCGAAGAAGTGCTCGCGGACGAACCCGCCGGATTCTGCCTTGTAGGTCTGGTAGTCCCCGTCCGGGGTTTCGTTCATGATCTTTACCAGGGAGCCGTCGGAGTCCTTGGTGAGCAGGTCATCCCACTCCCGGCCCCAGACGACCTTGATGACGTTCCAGCCCGCGCCGCGGAAGAACGCTTCGAGTTCCTGCATGATCTTGCCGTTGCCGCGGACGGGTCCGTCGAGGCGCTGGAGGTTGCAGTTGATCACAAAGTTCAGGTTGTCGAGGTTCTCGTTCGCGGCGAGCTGGAGCAGGCCGCGGGACTCGGGCTCGTCCATTTCGCCGTCGCCCAGGAATGCCCAGACCTGCTGGTCCGAGGTGTCTTTGAGGCCGCGGTTGTGCAGGTACCGGTTGGACTGGGCCTGGTAGATCGCGTTCATCGGGCCGATGCCCATGGACACGGTGGGGAATTCCCAGAACTCCGGCATGAGGCGCGGGTGCGGGTAGGAGGAGAGCGCGTGGCCTTCTTTGGATTTTTCCTGCCGGAATCCGTCCATGTCCTCTTCGGAGAGCCGGCCTTCCATAAAGGCGCGGGCGTACATGCCGGGGGAGGCGTGGCCCTGGAAGAAAACCTGGTCACCGCCGCCGGGGTGGTCCTTGCCACGGAAGAAGTGGTTGAACCCTACTTCGTACAGGGTGGCGGCGCCGGCGTAGGTGGAGATGTGTCCGCCTACCCCGATGTTCGGCCGCTGCGCCCGGTGCACCATGATGGCGGCATTCCAGCGCATGTACGCCCGGTACCGGCGCTCGAATTCCTCGTTGCCGGGGAACGCCGTTTCCTGGTCCGCCGGGATGGTGTTCACGTAGTCCGTGGTGGTCACCATCGGCACGCCCACGCTCTGGGCGCCGGCGCGCTGCAGCAGGCTGCGCATGATGTATTGGGCACGTTCCGTGCCCTGTTCCCTGATCAGCGCATCCAGGGACTCAACCCATTCGGCGGTCTCTTCCGGATCACGATCAGGCAGCTGGTTTGTCAACCCGCTGAGGATATGGGAGGTCTCTTCTCCTGCAGCCACGTCCAACCTCTCTTTGCGCGCATGCATCGGCGCCCACATGCCGGGCAGGGTGACTGTCCGGCATGAATGCGACGTGTGCGACGTATCGGTTACAACAGCCCGGTCATGTGCGCCGGGCAGGGTCCTAGCACGCCTATGTCTGCCATTGAGTTCCAGGCGGTCGCCCCGCAGGCATAGTTGTCACCAGCCACTCTAGCTGTGACTCCAGCGCGATGCGTAGCCGCGTCTGTGGCGTCCCCGTTGTATTTCGCCGTCATACTGGTTGTGTGACGAAAGCCGCTGCAACGCAGGCTGACTGCGCCGGATGTGATGCAGAATATGGCGGATCTCGGTGGTGGCAGCTTGAAGCGCGGGCACAAAGGGTGTTGGCTGGGAGTAATGGAAATCACTATGCGCATTGCATGTATTAGGCATTGGAGGAACACGTGAGCGAGGCCGACGCCGCCACTTCGGTAAATGTGGCGGAAAAATTGGGTTTCAAAAATGGGGATCTGATTCAGGAGTTCGGTTACGACGACGACGTCGATTTCGACTTACGTGACGATATTGAGGACCTGACAGGGTCCGAACTCCTGGACGAGGACGACCACGACGTTGTTGACGCCGTCATTTTTTGGTGGCGGGACGGCGACGGGGATCTGATCGATACCCTCATGGATTCCCTGACCACCCTGAGTGAAAACGGGGTTGTCTGGGTGTTGACGCCAAAGTCCGGGCGCACCGGGTATGTGTCGCCGGCGGAGATCCAGGAAGCGGCACCCACCGCGGGCCTGCACCTCACCACCTCCGCAGGTGTGTCGAAGGACTGGAGCGCCACCCGCCTGGTCAGCAGGAAGAACAAGTGACCTCAGCTCTCGCCGTAGTCGGCCAGACTGTTCCGGCGGTGGGGGAACTTGCCCCGGACTTTGAGCTGGTGAACCAGTTCGGAGAACCTGTCCGGTTGTCCTCTTTACGCGGGCAGAACGTTGTGCTGGTGTTTTATCCGTTTGCATTTTCGGGTGTCTGCACCGGTGAACTCTGTGAAATCCGTGACAACCTGACAGCGTTCGAGGATGCCAGGGCCACGGTCCTGGCAGTGTCCGTGGACAGCAAGTTCAGCCTGCGGGCCTATGCCGAGAAGGAAAGCTACGGCTTTGATCTTCTGGCCGACTTCTGGCCGCACGGCGCCGTCGCCTCCGCCTATGGTGTCTTCGACCCGGAGAGCGGCATGGCGGGGCGCGGGACGTTCATCATCGATGCAGCCGGAACAATCCGCTACGTTGTGGTGAATCCGCGCGGCCAGGCCCGCGAGCTCGCAGACTACCAGGATGCTCTGGCAGGCCTGGAACAGAGCTGACGCCGCATGGACCAGCAGCGGCACGGCATCGGCCTGACGGGCTTCGCCAGCCTGCCGGCCGCTGACCCTGCTGCGCTGGCCAGTGCGGATCTTCAAGGACTGGAGCGCGTCCGGGAGCTGTTGTCCCGCAAACGGCTGGCGCTGCTCACGGGCGCCGGGCTGAGCACCGATTCGGGCATTCCGGATTACCGGGGGCCGAACGCCGTACCACGTTCGCCCATGACATACCAGGAATTTGTACGCGAGGGCGCCAACCGCCAGCGCTACTGGGCACGGAACCACATCGGCTGGTCCAGGTTGTGGCACGCGGATCCAAACCCCGGGCATCGTGCGGCCGCAGAACTGGAGCGGCGGGGCCTGCTCACCGGATTGATCACGCAGAACGTGGACCGGCTCCATGAAGATGCCGGCAGCCGGAATGTCATTGACCTCCACGGACGTTATGACCGGGTGGTTTGTCTGGCTTGCCAGCACACATACACGCGCCACCTGCTGGCGGGGGTCCTCGAAGAACTGAATCCCGGCTTCCTGGCACGCGCCACCACGTCCGGCCTGGCGGAAATGGCGCCCGACGCCGACGCCACAGTTGAGGACTCGGCGCTGATCAGCAGTTTTGTGGTCGCTGCCTGCCCCGCCTGTGGCGGAATGCTCAAGCCTGACTTTGTCTACTTCGGCGAGAACGTGCCCAAGGACCGCGCGGAAGCCGCGTACGCGATGGTGGACGCCGCAGGGGCATTACTTGTTGCCGGATCATCGCTGACCGTGATGAGCGGACTGCGGTTCGTCCGCCACGCGGCGAAGGACGGCAAGCCGGTAGTGATCATCAACAGGGGCGATACACGGGGCGATCAATACGCCACCATCAAGCTCCACGCAGGCGTCAGCGAGGCGCTGACCTGGCTCGCCGCCGAACTCCCCGATCTTGACCCATGACGGGGACGAAGGCGTCGATTGGCTTTTCTTCCCGCCCGTCAGGTAGAGTTTATGTTCGTTGGTTGACGCGCTGAGGCGAGAAAAACCGGCCGTTCGGGTCTTTAGCTCAGCTGGTAGAGCGCCACGTTTACACCGTGGATGTCATCGGTTCGATCCCGGTAGGACCCACCATCAAACCCCGTTGTTCCTGGCCAGATTGGCTGGGAACGGCGGGGTTTTTGTTGCCCTGCACCGTCTTCCGTACTGGGCTCCGCAGGCGGCCAAGAGGTTAACAGTCCGTGCCCTGCTGGCTCAGTTCGGCCAGGGCGCTTTAATTGTCGGTGGCTGTCCCTACTGTTCGTGCTATGGAATACGTGGTGGTGAAGACGGCCCAGGACGGCAGCCCGACGGCGGTAGTCAGCAACGGCAGGGAATGGGCCGTCGGCGCCGATGCAGTGAGATGGTTTGAGCGTGTGAGCTGGTGGGAGGCGCAGCGCCGTATGCCCAAGGGGCTGGGCCGTGTGGATGTTGAGGTGTTGCAGGTCCAAGTGCGGCTGGGTCACAATCCGCATTCCGCGCTGACCACCATGGTGCTGGAGCGCGACGGACTCGGTGGCGGCTGGAGGCTCAGGGAAGCCGTGGTGGACGTCGCCTGAATCCGGCGGCAGATGCCGAGAGAACATTTGGGCATTGGAAAACCCTCCACCGCGACTATTGGGGGATGCCGCGGTGGAGGGTCTGGAATGAATATACCGTGAACTTCCTGAAACAAACAAATGCCACGCGAAACGTGGTTCCTGGCGCGGCGGACGTAGCCTTTTGTCCGGGCCCTGAAGCGCCGCCAAGCCATTATGATGGTTACTGTTCAGCAGAATGAACGTATCTATGCGACGCGCCCTGGCGTGCCGATCGAAGGAGAATCATGGCCGATTCCCGCACCCCCCGCTCCTCCGAGGGTTTGGGGAGCACGTCGCCCGCGCCGGCGGTCACTCGTGCCGCCGCCGTCATGGACGCGTTGGCAGCCTCTGCTACCGGAAGGCTGACGCTGAGCGACCTGGCCCGCGAGCTGGGAATCCCCAAGTCGTCCACCTCAAACCTGTTGCTGGCGTTGGAAGAAGCCAGGCTGATCAGCCGCCAGGGCGCCGAATTCACGCTGGGCCGCAAGCTCGTGGAACTCGGCGCGGCATATCTGAGCCGGCTTGACGAAGTGCAGGAGTTCTACCGGTTCTGCGAACAGGCGCCGACCCTTTCCGGGGAGACGGTACGCATCGCCATGCTGGACGGAACCAACGTCATCTATCTGGCCCGCTACGAGGGCCATCCGGCGGTCCGCCTGACGTCCAACATCGGCGACAAGATGCCGGTGTCCCTATGTGCCGTTGGCAAGGCCCTGATTGCCCGCCTTCACGACCATGACGTCGACGCCATGTTTTCCGATGACGCCGAACTTCCGGTCCTGACCCCGAAGTCCCTCCGCACCGGAGCGGAACTGAAGGCCCAGCTGACCACCATCCGGGAACAGGGCTACGCGTTCGAGGACGAGGAATCTACTACGGGAGTAGTCTGCCTGGCTGTATCGGTGCCTACGCGCGGCGCCCACGGCCCGAGCCTTGGATTGTCAGTCACGGCCCTTAAAGCCACATATTCCGCGGAGCAGGGTGCCCGGATGATCAAGGAACTGAACGAGCTGGCGCGGTCGCTGGGCAACCCCATGGGCTAAGTACTCTGCCCTGACGGGGCTACTTAACGTTCATAGCGCCGGTTGTGAACAAAAACTGTCAACCACTTGCTCTGTGTTCAGCTTGCTGTACTCTGTTCAATATAGTGATCGACGCCATGGGGTGTCCTCGCTATCCCACCAGGCCAACGGGGGCCTGGAGTGTTTTTGAGGGAGTTCTTGTGACAACTCGTACTAAATCACCGCAGACTGACATGGACGGCGCCGCCGTCGATCCGGACCAGCTGCGAAGGGCAACTCTTGCCAGTTCTGTAGGCTCCGCACTGGAGTACTACGACTTCTACATCTACGGCCTTGCCTCGGCATTGATCTTTGGACCGCTCTTCTTCTCACCGCTGGGGGAAAGCGGCGCCGTGATCGCCTCGTTCGCCACCTACGGTGTGGGCTTCGCCGCCCGGCCGTTCGGCGGCGTCGTCTTCGGCTACATCGGCGACCGGTTCGGCCGGAAGATGGTCCTGGTCCTGACCATCGGCCTGATGGGCATGGCCAGTTTCGCCATCGGGCTCCTGCCCACCTTTGAACAGGCCGGCATGGTCGGCGCGGTGCTCCTGGTGGCCCTTCGAATCCTCCAGGGCCTGGGTGCCGGTGCCGAGCAGGCAGGCGCCACCACCCTGATTTCAGAAGTGGCCCCGCGCCGGCGTCGTGGTTTCTTTGCCGCACTGCCATTCGTCGGCATCCAGCTGGGCACCCTGCTCGGCGCAGGCACCTTCGCATTGATGGCACTGGCTGACAAAGAGGTGCTGCAGGGCTGGCTGTGGCGCGTTCCGTTCCTGGCCAGCGTCATCCTGATCGCCATCGCGGTCTTTATTCGGCTCCGGCTTAAGGAAACGCCGGTCTTCCAGGAACTGGAAAAGCACAAGGCCGTGGTAAAGAACCCTGTGGTGCAGATCTGGAAGCACTCAAAGAAGAACGTGCTCATCGGCATCGGCCTGCGCATGGGAGAAAACGGAAACTCCTCCATCTACTCCGCCCTCCTGGTGTCCTTCATCAGCCTGCCCGCCGGAGTCTTCGCCGGCGACAAGTTCATCGGCCCCACCGGCCTCCTCATCGCCGCCGGATTCGCAGCGGTCATGGTGGTCACGTTCGGCGCCCTGTCCGACCGCTTCGGCCGCGTACCGGTGTACCGCTGCGGCGCCCTCTTCCAGGCCGTCATCGCCCTGCCGGCCTTCTACCTGGTCACGCTCGGCAATGTCACCCTCGTCTGGGTGGTCATGGTGCTGGGCATTTCTCTCGGCGTGCAGTCAATGCTGGGCCCTCAGTGTGCCATGCTCCCGGAACTCTTCGGCTCCCAGCACCGCTTCACGGGTGTAGCGCTGAGCCGTGAACTCTCTGCCGTCCTGGCAGGCGGATTCGCGCCCATGATCGGTGTAGCGCTGCTGGCTGCGACCGGCCACTCCTGGCTCGTTCCCGCGATCTACTCCCTGGTCCTGGCGCTGATCTCCTTCGGCACCACCTTCTTCGCCCCCGAAACCAACGGCCGGGACCTGCTCCTGGTGGAGGATGCCGGCTAGGCACTCCACTGACGCAAAAGGCGGCCTCCCATGCATGGGGAGGCCGCCTTCCTGCTTTAACGCGCACTCCGGGTGCGCCTTCCCGGTGCCGGCCGGCTGGTTGTTCCCCTGCTGGTTGCCCAGATAACCGCCGACACAAAAGAGCCCCTGCCGTGGATTCCCTTTTCCAGGATCCACGGCAAGGGGCTCTGTGGTTCAGGCCGGCGGCTGTCCCTCAGTAGAAGTGGACCGGGTCTACGAGGTGAGGCAGGTCGCCGCCATTGAGGAACGTTCGCAGGTTGCTGCAGAAGCGGTCCGCGATCAGCCGGTTCTCCGCGGCGCTGAGCGCCGAGGTATGCGGCGACACCATAACTTTGGGGTGGTTCCAGAGCGGGCTGTCCCGGGGGAGCGGTTCCACGGCGAAGACATCGAGGCAGGCGTAGGAGACCTGGCCGTTGTCCAGGGCCTCCAACAGGGCGTCCTCGTCCACCACGGTGCCGCGGCCCACGTTCACAAACACCGTTCCCGGCTTCATGGCGGCAAACACCTCACGGTTGAACAGCTTTTCCGTGTACGGCGTGCCGGGCAGGGTGTTGACGACGGCGTCTGCCGTGGCGAGCAGCCCGGGGAGACCGTTGTTGCCGGCGACCTGCTCGATTCCTTCGATCGGCTCAACGTTTCGTTTGGTGCCGCTGACCGTCATGCCCAGGGCGCGTGCGATCCGGGCTGTCTCCAGCCCGATTTCGCCCAGGCCGGTCACTACCAGTGTGGAACCGCTGACCAGGCGGGTAGGGGTCCGAAGCTCGGGCCACACCTTGGCGGCCTGGTCCTGGGCCAGCTCGGCGCTGCGCTTGAAGCCGTTGAGGATCCCCAGGGCAGCAAATTCTGCCAGCGGCAGGGCGTGGACGCCGGCTGAGGTTGTCACCTTGAATTTGAGGAGGGTTTCCTGGTCCAGCCCGGAGGCCTTAACGGCACCGCCGGCGCCGGCGGCCATGGCATGGACCCACTGGAGCCGAGGATTCTCGAGCGCGATGCGGGCCAGGCCCGCAGGGCTTTCGTTGGGCAAGCCGTACAGAACCTGCGCCTTGTTGAGCATGGCCCAGTACTGCTCCTCCTGCGCAGGCGTGCGTTCGAAGTCCGGATCCCCGGAGTGGTCGGCCGGAAAACGCTCGGGCGGAAGCAGCTCCGGCTCATAGAGGACGGTTACGGAGGGGTCTACGGCGCGGATGCGCTCCACCAGCTCTGCTTCGAGCGGGACGGCGATCGCGACGGTGTTTAGAGTCGTCATAGTGTTCATCATACTGAATAGCGGCTAGGATATTGGACAGATTTCCCTTAATTAACCACACAACGATGTGAGTCGAGGCCTATTTATGGAAGACAGAACAGCGGGCTTTGTAGGCCTGGGGCTGATGGGCCTGCCGATGGCGACCAATCTGGTCCGGGCCGGCTGGGCGGTTACCGCCTGGAACCGGTCCGAGGGACCCCTGCAGGAGTTTGTGGCGCAGGGTGGCTGCTCCGCGCCGGACGTAGCATCCCTGCGGGACCTGCCAATCATCGCCTTTATGCTCCCGGACCTTTCCTTCATCGAAGAGGCATCGGCGGGGCTGCTGACGAGCTGGGACGAAAATCCGCCGCAGCCCCGCACTGCCGTGGTGGTCACAAGCTCAGTCTCACCGGCAAAGGTCCAGGCCTTCGGGCGCCGCGTACGCGAGGCAAGCCAGGGACGCGCCACCGTGGTGGACGCCCCGGTCAGTGGCGGCACCAAGGGCGCGACCGACGGGACACTGGCGATCATGGCCGGCTGTGACGCGGACGAGTTCCGGCAGCTCGAGCCCTTCTTCAACGCGATGGGAACCACCGTCAGGCGCATGGGCCCGCTGGGCGCAGGGTCGCTCGCCAAGGCTTGCAACCAGCTCATTGTAGGAACCACGACGGCGGCACTAGCCGAAGCGGCCGAGCTCGCCGAGCGCTCCGGGATGGATCCGGCAGCGCTTTTCGACGTCCTGTCCGGTGGCCTTGCGGGCAGCCGCGTACTGGAGAACGTGGGACCGCGTTTGGTTCGGAAGGACTACACACCCACAGGTCCGGCGAAGTTCATGCATAAGGACCTGTCCTTTGTGCTCGAATCAGCCCGGGCGTCCGGCGCTGCCGTGCCGATGGCGACTGCCGGCGTCGAACTTTACGCCGAACTCAAGCGCCAGGGCCTTGGCGATCAGGACCTTGCCGTGGTCCGCCAGGCCATTTCGAATCTGAGCGACAACACCAATATCGCGGAACCTGCGGAGACCGCAACGAAAGGGACAGCTGCACCATGAGTACTCTTTTTGATTTGACGGGGCGGGTTGCCTTGGTGACGGGTTCGAGTCGGGGGATTGGTAATGCGTTGGCGCGGGCGTTGGCTGGGGCCGGGGCGACGGTGGTGCTGAACGGGATTAATGCGGAGCGGTTGAAGGCGGCGGAGGTGGTGATGGCCGCGGATTTTGCCCCGGGGCGGGTGCATAGTGTCGCGTTTGATGTTACGAGTGATGCCGAGGCTGCGCGGGGTATTTTGTGGGTGGAGGAGCATGTGGGGCCGTTGCAGATCCTGGTGAATAATGCCGGGGTCCAGCATCGGGTGCCGATGCTGGAGCTTGATGTCGCGGATTGGGAGCGGGTGATCAGGACGGATCTGACGAGCGCGTTCCTGGTGGGGCGTGAGGCCGCGCGGCACATGATCCCGCGCGGGAGGGGCAAGATCATCAATATCTGTTCGGTGCAGACGGACCTGGCCCGGCCCACGATCGCCCCGTATGTGGCGGCGAAGGGCGGGTTGCGGAACCTGACCCGGGCGATGACGGCGGAGTGGGCGGGCTCGGGGCTGCAGATCAACGGGATCGCCCCGGGTTACATCCATACCGAGATGACGCAGAACCTGGTAAACGATGAGCAGTTCAATGCCTGGATCCTGGGCCGGACCCCGGCGCATCGGTGGGGCACGGTCCAGGACCTGGCGGGCCCTGCGGTGTGGCTGGCCTCGGACGGGTCGGACTTTGTGAACGGGCAGACGATCTTCATCGACGGCGGAATGACGGTGGTGGTCTGATGGGCACAGGAATAGTGGCTCAGGGGACCGAAGCAACAGTGCTGCCGGTGTCGGGTCCGGCGGTGGTGGCGTACGCAGCCGGGGACCTGCGGGTCGAGGAGGTCCCGTTGGGTGTGCCTGGCCCGGGCGAGGCCGTGGTGGAGGTTGCGTATGGCGGGATCTGCGGGTCGGACCTGCATTACTGGCTCCATGGCGCGGCGGGGGAGTCGGTCCTGAAGGCGCCGATGGTGCTCGGGCATGAGATTTCCGGGACCGTGGTAGCGGCCGCGGCGGACGGGACCGGCCCGGGTGTGGGGACCGCGGTCGCGGTCCACCCGGCCACCCCGGGACCCGGTGCGGGGGATGTGCGGTGGCCGGCGGGCCGGCCCAACTTGTCCCCGGGGTGTACGTATTTGGGCAGTGCGGCGCGGTTTCCGCACACCGACGGTGCGTTCGCCCGGTATGTGAACCTGCCGTCCCGGATGCTGCGGGCGCTCCCGGCGGGCGTGGACCTGCGGACCGCGGCCCTGATCGAGCCGGCCGCCGTGGCCTGGCACGCCGTCGCGAGGGCCGGGGACGTCGCGGGCAAGAGTGTGCTGGTGATCGGGTGCGGCCCGATCGGGACGCTGGCCGTCGCGGTCCTGAAACGTGCCGGCGCGGGACGGATCACCGCCGTCGACGTCCATACCAAACCGTTGGAGATCGCCGCCGTGGTCGGCGCGGATCAGACCCTGCAGGCCGGGGACACGGACGCGATCGCCGCGGTGCAGGCCGATGTGGTGATTGAGTCCTCGGGCAGCCACCACGGCCTGGCCTCAGCCATCCAGGGCGCGGGGCGCGGCGGGACCGTGGTCATGGTCGGGCTGCTGCCCACCGGACCCCAGCCGGTGCTGATTTCCCTGGCCATCACCCGGGAACTGGACCTGCGCGGATCCTTCCGCTTCACCAACGAGATCGACGACGTCATCACCGCCCTCGCCGACGGCACCCTCCACATCAACTCCGTCATCACCCACGAATACCCCCTCAACCACGGACTCGAAGCCTTCGAAACCGCCAGGAACTCCGCCGCATCAGGAAAAGTCCTCCTCAACTTCCAACCCGAATAACGCGATATAGGAAGTGCTGGTCTCGGGGCCGGTTCCGGGTGAGGTCAGTTCCGGCGGACCGGGATAAACACCCGGGGCTGGTCCGTCCAGGTTCCGGACAGCCGGGAGGTGGTGCGGCGCATGATCTGTTCGGACGCGTCCCGGGCCGTGGCGGCGTCCCCGGCGGCGACCGCTTCGGCCAGATCGACGTGCCACTGGAGCGCCCCCTCGTGGGGGTGGTCCGGCATCAGTCCGTGGACCGTGCGTCCCGTCAGGGTCTCTGCCACCTGCCCCATCAGGTTGGCAAACATTTCGTTGCCCGAGCCGGAAAGCAGGACCGAATGAAAAGCGATATCCAGCTCCAGGAACTTCTGCGCGTCCCCGGAGTGGCCGGCGTCGCGCAGCGCGTGGGCGATGTCCACCAGTTCCCGCCGCAGCTGCGCCGGGGCATTGTTCGCTGCCAGCTCGGCCGCGGCGGGCTCGACGGCGGAACGCAGTTCGATCAGTGACCGCAGCTGGGCGCCGCGGGCGTCGCTGGACAGCCGCCAGCGGATGACCTGGGAGTCGAAGGGGTTCCAGCGGCTCGGCGGCAGCACGCGGATACCTACCCGCTTGGTGGTTTCCACGAGGCCCAGGGACTGCAGAACCCGCACGGCCTCGCGGACCACGGACCGCGAAACCTTCAGCTCTTCCTCAAGGTGCTCGGCCAGCATGACGTGTCCGGTAGGCAGCTCGCCCGTGATGATCCGGGTGCCAAGGTTCTCAATGGCACGGTGGTGCAGGCTGGTCGACATGGACTCAAGCCTAAACTGGGATTGACTGGCCACGTTCCACAAAGTGGGCACCGCTTCCCTCAAGCCGATTGAATATATATGCTTTATTAGGATCCATCGGTTCGTGACAGCGTGCTTCGCAGCGAACGCGGAGCCATCTGCACATCCATTGCACAACGAAATTGGAGTTTTGATGTCTGCACACATCGGTGTCACCGGCCTTGCGGTGATGGGCGCCAACCTGGCCCGCAACCTGGCCCGCAACGGCTTCACCGTTGCCCTGCACAACAGGTCGGTCGAAAAGACTGACGCTTTACTTGCAAAGCACGGCACGGACGGCGACTTCGTCCGCACCGAAACGTTGCAGGAGCTTGTTGACTCCCTGGAGAAGCCCCGCCGCGTCCTGATCATGGTCAAGGCCGGCAAGCCGGTTGACTCGGTCATCGAGCAGCTTGAACCTCTCCTGGAAGCTGGCGACATCATCATCGACGCCGGAAACTCCCACTACGAGGACACCCGCCGCCGCGAAGCCGCGCTGGCGAAGAAGGACCTGCACTTCGTCGGCATCGGCGTCTCCGGCGGTGAGGAAGGAGCCCTGAACGGCCCGTCCATCATGCCCGGTGGTTCCAAGGAGTCCTACGACGCCCTCGGTCCGCTGCTCGAAAAGATCGCCGCGCACGTGGATGGCAAGCCCTGCTGCGCGTGGATCGGCACCGACGGCGCCGGCCACTTCGTCAAGATGGTCCACAACGGCATCGAATACGCCGACATGCAGGTCATCGGCGAAGCCTTCGACCTCCTCCGCTCCGGCGCCGGCATCGAGCCCGCCGACCAGGCCAAGATCTTCGAAGAATGGAACAGGGGCGAACTCGCCTCCTTCCTGATCGAAATCTCCGCCGAGGTCCTGGGCCACGTTGACACCCGAACCGGCAAGCCGTTTGTGGACGTTGTGGTGGATGCCGCCGGCCAGAAGGGCACCGGACGCTGGACGGTCATCTCCGCGCTGGAGCTGGGGTCCCCGACGTCGGGCATCGCCGAGTCGGTCTTCGCCCGTGCCCTGTCATCGCAGACCGAGCAGCGCAAGATCGCCCAGGAACTCCTCGCCGGCGAGGAAATCGCCGTCGACGTTCCGGACACCTTTGTTGAGGACGTCCGCCAGGCGCTCTACGCGTCCAAGCTGGTTTCCTACGCCCAGGGCCTGGACATGCTGACCTCAGCAGCCAAGGAATACGGCTGGGACCTCAAGCTGGACGAGATCGCTTCGCTGTGGCGCGGCGGCTGCATCATCCGTGCAGAACTGCTCAAGGAGATCACCAAGGCCTACGCCGCAGAAGACAAGCCGGCCAATCTGCTGTTCGCCCCGGCGTTCACCAAGGCCATCGCCGATGTCCTGCCGGCATGGCGCCGTGTGGTCTCCACCGCCGTCCAGCTCGGCATCCCCGTGCCGGTCTTCTCCTCGTCACTGGCCTACTACGACGGACTGCGCCGCAAGCGCCTGCCGGCCGCAGTGATCCAGGGCCAGCGCGACCTTTTCGGCGCGCACACCTACGGCCGAGTCGACGCCGAGGGCACGTTCCACACCCTGTGGGGCGAGGACAAGTCCGAAATCGAAGCAGTGGACACGCACTAGTCACCACGCTCTGATTGCATCAAGCTGCAAACCCTGCGGCCGGCAGTTCCCGGATATTCTGGGAGCTGCCGGCCGTTGGCGTTTCCGGCAGTTGTGGTGTCCGTCCATCCAAGGAGTCAGAATGCCCAAGCCAGTCGCATTAGTTACGGGAGCATCCACGGGTATCGGCTTCGAGGCGGCGAAGAAGCTCAGCAGCCACGGTTTCATCGTCTATGCCGGCGCCCGCCGGGTGGACAGGATGGAGCCGCTGAAGGTGCTGGGCGTCCAGGTCCTGGCGCTGGACGTGACGGACGACGATTCGATGCGTGCCGCCGTCGGCCGTGTCCTGGAAGAGCGCGGGCGGATTGATGTCCTGGTCAACAACGCCGGATACGGGTCTTACGGGGCGCTGGAACAGGTGGACCTGGCCGAGGGCCGGCGCCAATTTGAGGTGAACGTCTTTGGCCTCGCCAGGATGACGCAGCTGGTCCTGCCGGCCATGCGGAGTGCGGGACGGGGCAGAATCATCAACATTTCGTCCATCGGCGGAAAATTCTACGAACCCCTCGGCGCCTGGTACCATGCCACGAAATTCGCCGTTGAGGGCATGAGCGATGCACTGCGGCTGGAACTCAAACCGCACGGCGTCGAGGTAGCCATCATCGAACCGGCAAGTACGCTCAGTGAGTGGGGCCGGATTTCCGCTGACGGGCTGCTGGCCAGCAGCGGCGAGGGGCCGTATGCCGCACAGGCACGGCACATGGCGCACGTCCTGGCGTCCACGGACAGGCCTGAAACGTCAACGCAGCCGGCGGTGATTGCGGCCGCTGTCCTGCACGCGGCCACGGCCGCCCGTCCCCGCACCCGGTACCCGGTGGGCAGGGGAGCGGCGGCCATTCTTGGCCTTCGGCGCGTCCTGCCGGACCGGCTCTATGATGCAGTGGTCACGGCAGTCCTGAAGCGTGTCGCCGGGTAGGGCTGCAGTGACGGATCAGATCCGGTATTCGATGTCGTACTCGGCCGGATCCACGGCGGGCTTGGTTTCGCGCTGGGCATCACGGTGGCGCCACTTGGCCGGCACGCCGGTCACAATCGATTCCGGTGGCGCGTCCTTGACCACCACGGCGTTGGCGCCCACGGCGCTGTCCCGGCCGATGGTGATGGGTCCCAGGACCTTGGCTCCGGCGCCGATGGTGACCCGGTCCTCGATGGTGGGATGGCGCTTGACCTTGGCCAGCGAGCGGCCGCCCAGCGTGACGCCGTGATAAATCATCACGTCTTCGCCGATTTCCGCGGTTTCGCCGATGACCACACCCATGCCGTGGTCGATGAAGAAACGCCGGCCGATCGTGGCGCCGGGATGGATCTCGATTCCGGTCAGGAAGCGGCCCAGCTGCGACACCAGCCGCGCCGGGAACCGCAGTCCCGGGGTTTGCCACATATGGTGCGTCAGCCGGTGGATCCAGATGGCATGCAGCCCGGAATAGGCGAAAAAGTTCTCAAAAGAACCTCGAGCCGCCGGGTCGTGTGACCGGGCGGCGTCGAGATCTTCCTTCAGTCTTGCGAAAAAGCCCACAAAGTTCTTTCTACAGGAAACGGGGCGACAACGGGCTGATCAGCCGCGGATGTCGTCATAGAGCACGGTGGAGATGTAACGCTCACCGAAGTCGCAGACAACCGCGACGATCAGCTTGCCGGCATTCTCCGGACGCTTGGCCAGTTCCAGGGCCCCCCAGACGATGGCACCGGAGGAGATGCCGCCGAGGATGCCTTCTTTGACGCCGAGTTCACGGGCGACCCGGACGGAGTCCTCCAAGGTGGCATCCAGGACTTCGTCGTAGACGTTGGTGTCCAGGATTTCCGGGATGAAGTTCGCGCCGATGCCCTGGATCTTGTGCGGCCCGGGAGCGCCGCCGTTCAGGATGGCGGAGTCCTTCGGTTCGATGGCGACAATCTGGACCTCAGGATTGCGCTCCTTCAGAACCTGGCCGACGCCGGTGACGGTTCCGCCGGTGCCGATGCCGGCGACGAAGATGTCCACCTTGCCGTCGGTGTCGGACCAGATTTCCTCGGCGGTGGTGGTGCGGTGGATCTCAGGGTTGGCCTCGTTGGCGAACTGCTGGGCCCAGATGGAGTTTTCCGTGTTGGCCACGATTTCCTGGGCCTTTTCCACGGCGCCGCGCATGCCCTCGGAACCCGGGGTCAGGACAATCTCGGCGCCGAACGCCCGCAGCATAACGCGGCGTTCCGTGGACATGGTCTCGGGCATGGTCAGGATGACCTTGTAACCGCGGGCCGCACCCACCATGGCAAGGGCGATGCCGGTGTTGCCGGAGGTGCCTTCAACGATGGTGCCGCCGGGCTTGAGGGCGCCCGACTTCTCGGCGGCGTCAACGATGGCCACTCCGATGCGGTCCTTGACGCTGTTGGCCGGGTTGTAGAACTCAAGCTTGACCGCCACAGTCGCGCCCAGGCCCTCGGTTAACCGGTTCAGGCGGACCAGCGGAGTGCCGCCGACCAACTGCGTTACATCGTCATAGATCCGTGCCATGTAGATATGCCTATCTCTCAAGTGTGAATGCTGAGGTCAGCCTAACGATGGCTGAGCGGGCGCTGCTAAGCATTAAGCCACGCAGAGTAATATTTCCTGGCCTTGGCGAGCTTGGGATTGATGATCACCTGGCAGTATCCCTGCTCGGGATACTTGGCGTAGTAGTCCTGGTGAAAGTCCTCCGCGACATGGAAGCGGGGGAGCCGGCTGACCTCCGTAACGATCGGATGGGACCAGAGAGCCTGGTTCCGGTCGATCGCCTCCTCGAACAGGATCTTCTCTTCGGTGGTCTCATAGAACATTGACGACCGGTACTGCGTGCCCACGTCGTACCCCTGGCGATTGAGCGTGGTGGGATCGTGCAGCGCGAAGAACATGTCCAGGATGACCTCAGCCGGGATGACGGATTCGTCGAAAGTGACCGCCACGACTTCAGCGTGGCCAGTGGTTCCGCCACAGACGGAGTAGTAGTCCGGCTGAGGGTCATGGCCGCCCGTGTACCCGGAAATCACCGACGTGACCCCTTTGGTTATTTGGTAGACGGCGTCGAGGCACCAGAAGCAGCCCCCGCCAAGAACAAAAGTTTTCATGACCTCTTCAATGGTTGAGCGCGCCAGATGATTCCCTGACCACCCTACGAGAGTTTGAAATATGCGGGGCAAACGGACCGATGGGGTAAAACTGAGACTATGGAACCTGCAGACATCGGCGTCAGAGATGCGGACAAGCACGACGACGGCACCCTTACCGGGGCGGACGCTGCAGCGGCTGGTCCGGCTGCTCCCACGCTGGGGCAGGTGCTGCTGGCGGTTGAGGAACTCTGGCCCGAGTCGCTGGCCGAAAACTGGGACGAAGTGGGGCTGGTGGCCGGGCACCCGTCAGCGCCCGTGACAAGGGTGATGTTCGCCGTTGATCCGACGCTTACGGTGATCGAGGAAGCCGTGGAATGGGGTGCCGAGCTCCTGATTACCCATCACCCGTTGCTCCTCAAAGGCGTCACGTCCGTGGCGGCCACCACTGCCAAAGGGCAGGCTATCCACCGCCTTATCGAGTCCGGAACCGCACTGTTGACCGTCCATACCAACGGTGATTCCGCCGTCGGGGGCGTTTCCGACGTCCTGGCCGATGCGCTGGGACTTGAGGGCGTTGTCCCGCTGACGGTGGCCGCGAACGGACTGCCCGAGGAAGGCATCGGACGTGTGGGTGATCTGGCGGACGTGATGAGCCTGGGCGATTTCGCTGCCCGGGTGTTCGGCATCCTGCCGTCGGTGGCCGGCGGAGTCCGTGTGTCCGGGGACAAGGACGGGCTGGTGCGGCGCATTGCGGTGTGCGGGGGCGCGGGGGATTCGCTGTTCAATGAGGTGCGGGCCAACAACGCCGACGTCTATGTCACCGCCGACCTCCGCCATCATCCGGCGTCCGAAGCCCGTGAAGCGGCAGTGAACGGCCGGCCCTACCTGATTGACGTTTCGCACTTTGCCAGCGAATGGCTGTGGCTGCCTGCTGCGGCGTCGGCGCTGGGCAATGTGCTAGCCGATCAGGGCCACGACGTCGAGATCCAGGTAAGCACCACCAACAGCGATCCGTGGGACTTCATTCTGACTCCGGGCTAAGCCGTGCGGGCGAGGGGCCCCAGGCGAGCTAGCGAGGCAGGGGAGCACGCCAGGCGCTAGAGTCTATAAAGCGCCGATACGGTGCCCGGCTTCGGCCGGATTGGATTTAGCGGAGGTAAATAGTGGCCAAGGCAGCACCGGCGGAACAGTTGAAGTTGCTCGAACTGCAGGGGCTGGACGCAAAGCTCAGGTCCCTGTCCAACCGCCGCCGCGCCCTGGAAACCGATCCCCGGATCGAGGACCTGCAATCGGCCCTGTCCGTCGCCAACGGCGAACTCGGCGCTGCCAAGATGGCCGTCCACGACGCCGAAGCCGAGCTGAAGCGCGCCGAGGCCGACGTCGAGCAGGTCGCCTCCCGCATCGAACGCGACGAAGCGCGGCTCAACAGCGGGACGGGGCTGTCAAAGGACCTGGTGGCCCTGCAGAAGGACATCGCGTCCCTCAACAAGCGCCGCTCCGACCTTGAAGACGTGGAGCTGGAAGTCCTGGAACGCCTGGATTCGCTGCGCGAGCGTCAGGCTGCCCAGCAGCTCATCGTGGATAACGTCCAGGGCTCCTTCGGCGGCATCCGCGCCGAACTCGATGAAGCCCTGGCCGAAGTGGCTGCTGAAGCGACCATTGTCCGCGGCAAGCGCGCCGCGTTCGCTGAAGGACTCGATGCCGGGATGCTGGCTATCTACGAAAAGACGCTGGCAAAGCGGGGCGTGGGCGCCGCCCGGTTGTTCCACGGCACCTCTGAGGCCTCCGGAATGAAGCTGAGTCCCGGGGACCTCGCCGAGATCAAGGCCGCCTCCGAAGACGACATTGTGTTCTGCCCGGATTCGGGTGCCATCCTGGTGCGCTCCGCTGAGTGGAACACTCCCGCCCCAGCTAACTAACAGCCCATATGGGGCGCTCTAACTGCCGTTGTGAACGCTCAGAGCGACTGTTTGTGCTACCGGGTTGGGCAGGATGATGTTCAGGGCATGCGGTTTCCGCACTGAACCATCCACCAGCTCGGCGTCCCATTTTTCGCGCGTGGCCTTCAGTAGCTGCCCCGGAGTCAGCGGGGCATTGCCGCGCCGGGCCAGCAGGTGCCGCGCCAGCTCGCCGCGGGTGTGCTTGGCGAAGTGGCTGACCACCTTGCGCACGCCATTGACCTCAGTAAAAACATTGACGGCCACCGTCTGAGCCGGCGGCGGTGTCCAGGCGGCGGCATAGGTGCTGGAGCGGCAGTCCACGAGCAGATGCCCGGACGCCGACTCCGCGAGGGCCGCCGAAATCTGAGGCTTCCAGAACGAGGCGAGGCGGCCGACGTCGGGCAGTGCCGTTCCCATCGACAGCCGGTAGGCGGGCACACTGTCCGCGAAGCGGATGGCGCCCCATAGCGCCGAGATCACCAGCACGGATACATCGGCCTTCCGCCGCTGCGCCGGCGTCAGGGTTTTGTAGCCGAGGGCGTCGTACAGAACGCCGGAATAGATCTGGTGTGCCGGGGCGGCCGGTTCGGCGTGGAGCCGGGTGTTGCGTTCGACGTCGTCCTGCAGCGATGCGCCGACGCCCAGCAGCGCGAGGGCATCCTCATGTGCGCTGACCGTCCCCAGCGCCTCCAGGACTTTGGCCCGATAGGTGTTGAGTTCGGGAAAGCTCAGTGACGGCCAGTCGACGGCGGATCCGCGGACTGCGGGGGTCTTGCCTTCGGAGGGGGGAAGCAGAATCAGCACCGTACGATCTTACCGGCGACGGCGTGGCCTCCTGCCGGCGGTAGACTGGGCTGCGGATGGGTTGACCAGGCGGCCGCGCGTCACGCAAGTGGCTCGAGGAACGTCCGGGCTCCGCAGGGCAGGGTGGTGGGTAACGCCCACTCGGGGTAACCCGCAGGCCAGTGCCACAGAGAACAGACCGCCTGCGTCTTCCGGCAACGGAAGCTCAGCAGGTAAGGGTGAAACGGTGGTGTAAGAGACCACCAGCTTCCCGGGTGACCGGGAAGGCTAGGTAAACCCCACCCGGAGCAAGGCCAGACAGGACACGTTTGAGGGCTGCCCGCCCGAGTGTCCGGGTAGGCCGCTGGAGGGCGTCGGCAACGGCGTCCGTAGATGGATGGCCGCTACTCCCGCGCTGGTAACGGTACGGGAGCACAGAACCCGGCGTATCGGTCAACCCATCCAACACCTCCCGCCGGGCACGGACCCGCCCCGTATGTGAGTGATTTCACGCTGGTGGCGGCGGTCCGCGGGTCTGCTCCAGCCTAGAATGGAGAGCGAACGTAGGAGTTCTGCCGCCGGGTCTGCGTTCGCAGCCGGTGGCTTTTCTTTGCGCTTCTCCACGGCACCCGGGATGGACCGCATCCTGCCGGTGCCAGAGCCCCTGGACATCATCAGGTGGCCGCCAACCGCGTACGACGACGTATGCGGCTGAACCGAGGAAGGTAGTTCTGTGAGCCAGACGTCAGATTCTTGTCTTGATACGTGGATGGGCCGGGAGGCTCTCGCCGAGGCCATGATTCCGGTGATTGGCCGGCTGTACCGCGAAAACAACGTGGTGACCAGCATTCATGGCCGGAGCCTGATCAACAAATCCACCATGAACATCCTCAAGGCGCACCGGTTCGCCCGCCGCATGAGCAACACCGAGCTCCTGCTCGAAGAGACCGCACCGCTGCTGAACATCCTGGCTCAGCTGGAGCTGGGTGCGGCGGCCATCGACGTCGCCCGACTGGCGGAGAAGTTCAAGGCAGAAGGCGACGGCGCCACCCTGGAAGAGTTCCTCCGCGCCGAACTTGCCGAGGTCGTTGGCAGGCGCGGTCGCGATGACCGCACCAGCACCGACGTTGTGCTGTACGGTTTTGGCCGGATCGGCCGCCTGCTGGCGCGCCTCCTGATCGAAAAGGCCGGTGGCGGCCACGGCCTGCGCCTGCGCGCCATCGTGGTGCGCCGCGGCTCGGACAAGGACCTCACCAAGCGCGCCAGCCTCCTGCGCCGCGACTCGGTCCACGGTTCCTTCGAGGGAACCATCCGGGTGGATGAGGCTGCCAACACCATTACGGCGAACGGTGTACAGGTCCAGGTCATCTACTCGGACAATCCTGCCACGATCGACTACACCGCCTACGGCATCCACAACGCCCTGGTGGTGGACAACACTGGCCGCTGGCGTGACGCCGAAGGCCTGTCCCAGCACCTGCAGAGCAAGGGTGTTGCGCGGGTTCTCCTGACGGCGCCGGGCAAGGGCGACCTGAAGAACATCGTGCACGGTATTAACCACCGCAGCATCGAGGACACGGACCAGATCGTGTCCGCAGCGTCCTGCACCACGAACGCCATCACCCCGGTCCTGAAGGCCATCAACGACAAGTTCGGCGTGATCCACGGGCACGTTGAAACCGTCCACTCCTTCACCAACGACCAGAACCTGATCGACAACTTCCACAAGGGCGACCGCCGCGGCCGCTCCGCCGCGCTGAACATGGTTATCACCGAAACCGGAGCGGCCACTGCTGTGGCGAAGGCGCTGCCCGAGCTGCTGGGAAAGCTCACCGGCAGCTCAATCCGCGTCCCCACGCCGGACGTTTCGCTGGCCATTCTGAACCTCAGCCTGGAGAGCGGAACCACCAAGGATGAGGTGAACGACTATCTGCGCCAGATGTCCCTGCATTCGGACCTCCGCAAGCAGATTGACTACATCGATTCGCCCGAGGTTGTTTCCACGGACTTTGTTGGCTCACGCCGTGCCGGCATCGTGGACGGCCTCGCCACCATCTCCAACGGCAAGAACCTGATTCTTTACGTCTGGTACGACAATGAATTCGGTTACAGCTGCCAGGTAGTCCGGGTTATGGAAGAGATGGCCGGAGTCAACCCGCCGGCGTTCCCCGCCAAGGAAGCCGCTGCGGCGTTGGCAGCAATCGCTGTCTAGGCCGTTTGCCGGGCTGGCCGCCCGACATTCCCGGCTGATTTGCTGGAATCAGCCGGGAATCGGGATCACACTGGTGGCATGGATAACGAAACTCTCCACGAGACCACCCTTGAACACGCCCTCGACGTCGCCAAGGCCAACCACAAAGAAGCGATCCGGCTCCTGGACCAGGCGCGCGGGTCCCGGGCTTCCGGCGATGTCGGTGACGACCGGGTGCGGCAGCTCGAAGGGCTCCTCCAGGTTGCCGAAGAAGACCTGCGCCGTGTAGCCCGGGAGCAATAGCCGGCCTCAGCAGTGGGCGGGATGCCCGGTCCACTTGTCCTCCCCGTTGTGGATAACCGCTTGGGTGTCGGTGGGGTGACCTAGGCTCTTTTGGTGCGTTACATTTCCGGAAGAGCTGATTACCCATGACCGTCAGCTGGCGTGCCTACCGCAGCGCCCGCCGCCGCTCGAGGCAGGCCTGGGTCCTGCTGGCCGTGCTGACCCTGGCTGCAGCCGGCTCCGCGGGATGGTTTTTCACTGCGGGCCAGTTCGCAGCGGCGGAACCAGCCATCGCAGGGCCCAGTGAGGCGCCCGTTTTCGACGGGACCTGGATGAAGCCCGTGGTGCCGGTCCACACTGTGCCGCAGGGGAGTGCCCTGGACGCCCTTGAGGGGCTGCCCGTCAAGGGCAGGGCTCCCAAGGACAACTACCAGCGGGAGGCCTTCGGGCAGGCCTGGCTGGACGTGGACCGGAACGGCTGCGACACCCGCAACGACATCCTTCGCAGGGACCTGACCGCCGTGGGCTTCACGGAGGGGTCCAAATGCAGGGTAGCGTCGGGTGCCATCCAGGAGCCGTACACGGGGAAAGCCGTGGAGTTCCGGCGCGGTGCGGAAAGCAGCAAGGAAATCCAGATCGACCACGTTGTGGCGCTCGGAGACGCGTGGCAGAAAGGCGCACAGGGGCTGAATTCGCAGCAGCGCCAGAGCCTGGCCAACGATCCGCTGAACCTCATCGCCGCGGACGGTCCCGCCAACCAGCAGAAGAGCGCAAGCGACGCTGCTACCTGGCTGCCGAAGAACAAGAACTTCCGCTGCCACTATGTTGCCCGCCAGATCTCGGTGAAGGCGTCCTATGAACTGTGGGTCACGCAGCCGGAGAAGGACGCGATGAAGCGCGTCCTGGACTCCTGCCCGGACCAGCCAACCATCAGCGCCCGTTAATGCGTCGGCTCAGTGGCCGAACGGGTCCGGATCCACGCCGGGCATCCAGGTCAGCCCGGGCACGCCCCAGCCGCTCTTCCTGGCCAGTTTCATGGCCTTCCGTGCATAGCGGTCCATCAGCCGGTTGACGTAAAGCTTTCCGTCCAGGTGGTCGTACTCGTGCTGGATCACCCGGGCGAACCATCCCGTCGCTTCGAACTCAACGGGCTGCCCGTAGCCGTCAAAGCCTTCCACCCTCGCCCACTCTGCACGCTTGAGCGGGTAGGCGCCGCCGGGGAAGGAGAGGCAGCCCTCTTCCTCTTCTTCGGGGTCCGGCAGTGCGCCAGAGATCTTGGACAGGGTCAGCACCGGGTTAACCAGGACTCCGATGGGCGGGGCGCCGTCGTCATTGGCGTACTTGTAAACGAAAATTCTCTTGCCAACTCCAACCTGCGGCGCGGCCAGGCCGACGCCGTTGGCAGCATCGTTGGTTTCAAGCATGTCCGCGATCAGGGTGCGCAGCCCGTCGTCGAACACCTCCACCTCAGCGGCGCGGCGGTGCAGCACCGGTTCTCCCCAGACGGTGATTGGCAGAACTGTCATCTCAGGCGGCCCTTCGTGCGTGCGGCGTGACGCCGGCGTTTATGCAAAAAAATGGAGGCCGTACCGGATATCCGGTACGGCCTCCAACTGAACAGCATTTACTGCCGCCCTATGAGGGTGAGCTACGGGGGTTGAACCCGCGACCTCCTGGACCACAACCAGGCGCTCTGCCAACTGAGCTAAGCCCACCATGTGCCCACAGATTCCCGGACATCCGGTGCTCTGGAAAGGCAACTCAAATAGCTTACCTGCTGGCGAAGGCTGCTTGTGCCACTTTTAGGGTTTTTGCGAAAAATTCCACCAAATGTGGTGCAGATTACTCTTCTGGGGTACCTGTGCCAGGCGTGGCAGTGATGCGCTGGGCGACTTTGCGGGCAGTGGCGCTGTCAGGTCCGGGAGCCGGAACAAAAACCGACTCGCGGTAGTAGCGGAGCTCGTCGATGGAATCCTGGATGTCCCCCAGGGCGCGGTGCCCGCCCCTCTTGGCGGGGGACTGGAAGTAAGCCCGGGCGAACCAGCGGCGGGAGAGTTCCTTGATGGTGCTCACATCGATCACGCGGTAGTGGAGGTGCTCCACAACGGCCGGCATGTCGCGGGAGAGGAAGACGCGGTCTGTCCCCACGGAGTTGCCGCCCAGCGGTGCCTTGCGCGGGTCCGGCACCCACTTTTCGATGTACTCCATCACGGCGGCTTCGGCCTCGGCCATGGTCTTGCCGTGCGGCAGTTCCTTGAGCAGCCCGGACCGGGTGTGCATATCCCTGACGAAGTCGTTCATCTGGGCGAGGGCAGCGTCCTCGGGCTTGATCACCACGTCCACACCGTCCCCGAGAATGTTGAGCTCTGAGTCCGTCACCAGCGCCGCCACCTCGATCAAAGCGTCGTTCTTGATGTCCAGGCCGGTCATTTCGCAGTCGATCCAGACGATGCGTTCGTTAGATATAGGCACCGGACCAGCCTACCGTTTAGCTCCGGCGCAACCGTCCGATGCTAGGATTTCGGGTACATGGGGGCGAGGATTTTGCCGCTGTGATGTGCCTGCGCGACCCGGGCTGCCACTGCCGCCCCGCGGGGTTGGAGCGCCGAGTGTAAAGAGATTGGACGATCCTGAGATGACGGCGCCTGTGCCTGCAACGGGGGAGATGGCCGCCAGCGTGATCCTGGAGCCTGCAGAGGCAGAAGTGGATAACGCAAGGTCCCCCATTCTTGCCGGTCTTGTCGGCTCGGTCCTGATGGTGCTCGGATCCCTCGGCGTCGGCTGGCTGGCTCCCGTTTCCGAACTCCGCCGGGTACCGATCTTTATCTGGATGCGCACGGAGGCCATCGGTGTTGCCCTGGCCATCGTGCTGGTCGCGGTGGGCGGCATGCTCCTGGTCCGCTCCTGGTTAAGGCTCGGCCAACGGATCCGCGTGTGGGGGCCGGCCGCGCGAAAGGCAACGCTGCAGGCCATCGCAGCATGGGGCCTGCCGTTGATGTTCACCGTCCCGCTTTTCAGCCGCGACGTGTATGCCTACATTGGTCAGGGCAGGCTGATGGTGGAGGGATTCAACCCCTACGAAAACGGCATCTCGGCGCTGTCCAACTATTTCCAGCTTGGCGCCGACAAACAGTGGACTGAAGCTCCCGTGCCGTACGGCCAGCTGTTTCTGTGGATTGAGCAGTTTGTGGTCTGGTCCACCAACGTCCAGCCCGAGGCCAGCGTGATGCTTTTCAGGCTCGTTGCGCTGTTCGGCGTGGTCCTCTGCGTTATCTATGTGCCCAAGCTGGCCGAGCTTCACGGCGTCAACCCACACCGCGCAGTGTGGCTCACCGCCGCCAACCCGCTGTTCCTCACCAACTTCATCGCCAGCGTCCACAACGATGCCCTCATGATCGGGTTGGCCCTCGCCGGACTGTATTACGCGGCCACCAGGCGCGTGGTGCTGGGTATAGTCCTGGTCACCCTTTCCATCGCCGTCAAGCCCATCACCATCGTTTTCCTGCCGTTCATCGGCCTGATCTGGGCAGGCAAGAACGCCGGCTGGCCGCGGAAATTCATGTTCTGGGGACTGACAGGAGGGCTGAGCCTTGCCATTCTGTATGGCCTGAGCCTGGTCAATGGGTTCGGTTTCGGCTGGATCAACGGGCTGTCGGCCCCAGGCAGCCTCTTTATCTGGTACGCGCCGGTGGGGTTGGTGGGGCTCATGGTCGCTTCGGTTTCGAATGCCTTCGGCCTCGACGGGTGGACGCTCGCAGACTGGGTGTTCGACGCCGGCAAATTACTTGCCGTAGGCGTCGTCGCCTTCCAGATCTTCAAGGGTGAGCATAACCGCCTGATCCGCCGCCTCACTTTGGGCTTTGCGGCCATTGTGGTGCTGGCCCCGATGATCCAGGCCTGGTACGTGGTGTGGCTCATCCCGCTGTTTGCGGTGACAGGCATCCGCAATGACTGGCAGGTCAAGGCCTTGTACTTCATCGTGTCGTTCTTCATGATCTACGCCATTTCCGACCAGCTGGAGGTATTTCCCTACCTCCAGACGGAGGATCTGGGACTGGCCCTCGTCCTGGCCCGCTTCGCGGCCGCGATAACGGGCCTGCTCTTTGCCATGTACCTGATCTTCATGGATCCGGACACCAAACGGCTTTTCCGGAAGTCGGCCGAGCCGGTGACCGAACGCCCCGTCATTTAGTCTCCGCAGGCACCGTTATCCGGAGCCGGTGACTCCCGGCGTCGTGCCCTCTTCCAGGTGCCGCATTGCTTCCTGCCGGGACAGCGGACTCAATTGGGTTCCCTTTATCATGACGAAATTGCATACCCACAACTGCGAGGTGATGGCCGACCGCCTGATCCAGAAGTCCTGGTCGGTGCTCCAGGCCAGCAGCAATTCGGTCATCATTGGCCGGTGTGCCTGAAGAAGCCCGCCGATACGATCCGATACCCCGTCCACGAAGTCCCACCACTTACCGGTGCGGATGATCTCCTCGTAGACAGGGAGCATCAGCTGGTCACGAGCCACCAACCGCAGGCCGGTCAGGTCAATGGCCGCATAGCGCTCCTCGCGCACCGTGGAGCCGCGCCACAGCTCCAGCACCGTTGCCCTCAGCTCGCCCGCCGAGGTAAAGGGATGGGCGGCGGCAGTGGCCTTCACCAGGCGCCTGACCTCCGGGACCCTGACGCGCAGTGACCGTGTAAGCCTGCGCTCCGGCGGCCCGCTCCGGGTCGGTCAGCTCCCGCAGCGCCGCACGTACGGTGTCCAGCAACGCGCGGTTCGGAGTCTCCGTGGCCCGAGCCTCCATGTCCGAAGGATCCTTGCCCAGCGTTTCCTCATGCGGCGATGATCCGTCCATGGTGCAACTGTAGCGAGGCGCCAGTGACATGCCGGCCGGTCCATCCGCTGTGGGACGGCTTTAGAGTGGGACCAGACATATGCACGTTCCCTTGGGCCGTGCCACCCGACGTCGGAGGTTCCCTGCATGTCCATGATCAAGACTCCCGAGCAGATTGCCCTGATGCGCGACGCCGGACGCGTGGTGGCAAACACTCTCGCGGCCGTCCGTGAGGCAGCCGGAGTGGGTGTCACCCTGCGCGAGCTCGATACCCTGGCCGCAGACACCATAGCCACGGCGGGAGCCACGCCGGCCTTCCTGAACTACCACCCGCGCTGGGCCTCAGTCCCGTTTCCCGGAGTGATCTGTACCAGCGTGAATGACGCCGTGGTTCACGGGATCCCCGGCGGGTACACACTCCGGGACGGTGATTTGCTCAGCGTGGATTGCGGGGCATTCCTGCAGGGCTGGTGCGGCGATGCGGCCATCAGCTTCATCGTGGGAACACCCGACCCCGTGGACCAGGCCCTCATCGATGCCACGGACGCCGCCCTGGCGCGCGGGATTGAGGCCGCCCGGATCGGCAACAAAATGGGCGATCTTGCCTACGCGATCGGCGGCGCCGCGCGGCGGGCGGGCTACGGTCTGCTGGCTGATCACGGCGGCCATGGCATCGGCCGCACCATGCACGCCGAACCGCCTGTGCCCAACGACGGCAGGCCGGGGCGGGGGATCAAGCTCACCGAGGGGCTGGTCATCGCCATCGAGCCCATGCTGATCCTGGGCCGCAAGGACGACTACTACCACGACGACGACGAATGGACGCTGCGGTCAGCAAATGGCCGCCGGGCTGCACACAGCGAGCACACGGTGGCCATCACTGCTGATGGCCCGGTGATCCTCACGCTTCCGTGACTGCCGATGGCTTAGGCAGACAGTTCAGCCGGCAGCGGTCCATCCCATCCTGTCCAGCCAGGCCGCACACAGCGATGTCCATTGATCCGGTCCCGGCAGCTCCCGGGCCAGCCCGAGGCCATGGCGGCCCTGCGGAAAAACGTGGAGTTCCGCCGGCACGCCGGCGCGGATCAACGCCCCGGCGTAAGAGAGGCTGTGGCGGACGGGTACCGCCGCATCATCGGCGGTGTGCCACACAAACGCCGGCGGGGTGGTGGCCGAGACCTGGAGATCTGGAGACAGTGCCCGGAGCAGATCGTCCGACGGCGACCCGCCCGCTAAGTTGTCCACTGACCCCTGATGGACCGCTTCCGTGAAGGATACGACCGGATAGCACAGAACCGAAAGGTCCGGAACGGCAGCCCCGACGTCCAGCGAGGCGTTTCCGGTGGAGACCGCCGTGGACAGCGTTGCCGCAAGGTGGCCGCCGGCCGAGAAGCCCAGGACGCCCACCCGCGTCCTGTCCACCGCCAGTCCAAGGGCGCCTTCGCGGATCGCCAGAAGGGCCTCCTTGCCGTCCTCCAGCGGCGCCGGATGGCGGTGCGGGGCAACCCTGTAGCGCAGCACGTAGGTATGGATCCCCAGCGCGGAGAGCCACTCGGCAACCGGCTCTGACTCGTGGTCGGCCTGTCCTGCATACCCGCCACCGGGAAGGACCAGAACCGCTGGACGCGGACCTGCGCTGCCGCGGGCAGGCACGGCAGTCATTGAGACCGGGGGCATCCTCAGGCCACTGACTCTGCGCTGCTGGGTTGGACCACTTCGGTGCTGCGCCGCAGAGTGACCTGGCCGGTTATCGGCGAAGATCCGGCCTCGCCGTCGCCCATTCCCGCGGCGCTGCTGGCGGCCTGCCGGCCAATTTCCTCCAGGGGAAGGTGCACTGTGGAGAGGGCAGGGCGGAAATCTCGCAGGGTCTCAATATCGTCGAAACCGGCGACGGCGGCGTCCAGCGGGATCCGCAGTCCCCGGGAACGCAGCGCAGCGGCGGTCCCGATAGCCATAACATCGTTGACGGCAAAGATGCAGAGCCCTGGTGCATTGCCCCCGGACCGGGATGCTGTGATCCGGGCAGCCAGGGCCAGGCCGGCATCGAAACCGCCGGCACGGTTGAAGTCCGTGCGGATGACGTCCGCGGCTGGCAGGCCTGCGACGGCAAGGCCACGCTGGAACCCTCGGATCCGGTCGTCGGACGTCAACAGCCCTTCCGGGCCCCCGATGATGACGAAGTCTTCCCGCGACGCCGCCAGTTCGGTGGCGAGCTGCGCGGCCAACTCCTCATTGGGCACACTCACCACGTGGTAGCCGTCTGCTGCCGTGGCGCCCACAATCCCGTGGCCGATCACGCCCACATGGCCGCCATTGCGGCAGTAACGGTCCAGTTCCGCGGCCAGTTCCGCGTTGCCGTCCCGGTCCTCGACGCGGGAAGTCCGCGATCCTGCGATCACGATGGAATCGGCGCGGCGGGCCGCGAAGGCACCCACGGCTTCCTTCTCGCTTTCCGGTGCGCCTTCGGTGGTGGCCAGCAGCACCATCTTGTGCTGTTCCCTCGCGGCTTCCTGGACGCCGCGGGCTATGGCGGCAAAGTAGGGATCGGCGATGTCGTGCACGATCAGCCCGATCAGTCCGGAGCTGGACTTCGCCAGCCCCTGGGCCTGCGCATTGGGAATGTAGCCGAGGGATTCGGCGGCCTGGCGCACGCGGTCGGCAATATCCTTGCCGGGTATCCGGGCGGAGCCGTTCAGCACGCGGGAGGCCGTGGCAGGCGAAACGCCCGCCAAGCGGGCCACCTCGGTGAGGGTACTAGCAGCCACAGCTTCTCCTGTTCGTACGGACTGTCAGCGCTATAGGCGCCGACTTCAGTATGGCAGTTTGGAGATAGTCAGGGAAAGCGCTTGCCAAGACGCGGTGACCGGTGCATGATGGATGCAGTGGGAATGCGCTTTCCCGAGACATCTTGAGTAACACTGCTCACTCACAGTGGAGGACACATGGGCTTCGAAACAAAGACGATCCGTATCGCCATGAACGGTATTACGGGCCGGATGGGTTACCGCCAGCACCTGCTGCGTTCCATCCTCCCCATCCGCGACGCCGGGGGATTCACGCTGGAGGACGGCACCAAGGTCCAGGTGGAGCCGATCCTGGTAGGCCGCAATGAAGCCAAGATCCGCGAGCTGGCCGAGCTGCACAAGGTGGCCGAGTGGACCACGGACCTGGATTCCGTGATCAACGATCCCTCGGTGGATATCATCTTCGATGCCTCGATGACGAGCCTGCGTGCCGCCACCCTGAAGAAGGCCATGCTGGCCGGCAAACACATCTTCACCGAAAAGCCCACGGCGGAATCCCTGGAAGAAGCCATCGAACTGGCCCGCATCGGCAAGGAAGCCGGCGTCACTGCCGGTGTTGTGCACGACAAGCTGTATCTCCCGGGCCTGGTCAAGCTCCGCCGCCTCGTGGACGAAGGCTTCTTCGGCCGCATCCTGTCCATCCGCGGCGAATTCGGCTACTGGGTCTTCGAAGGCGACGTGCAGGCAGCCCAGCGGCCGTCCTGGAACTACCGCAAGGAAGACGGCGGCGGCATGACCACGGACATGTTCTGCCACTGGAACTACGTCCTCGAAGGCATCATCGGCAAGGTCAAGAGCGTCAGCGCCAAGACCGCCACCCACATTCCGGCCCGCTGGGACGAGGCAGGCAAGGAGTACAAGGCCACCGCCGACGACGCTTCCTACGGCATCTTTGAACTCGAAACTCCGGGCGGTGAGCCGGTCATCGGGCAGATCAACTCCTCCTGGGCCGTCCGCGTCTACCGCGACGAACTCGTGGAATTCCAGATCGACGGCACGCACGGTTCGGCCGTTGCCGGCCTCAACAAGTGCGTTGCCCAGCAGCGTGCCCACACCCCCAAGCCAGTCTGGAACCCGGACCTGCCTGTCACCGAGTCCTTCCGCAGCCAGTGGCAGGAAGTCCCTGCCAACGCCGAGCTGGACAACGGCTTCAAGCTGCAGTGGGAAGAGTTCCTGCGCGATGTTGTGGCCGGCCGCGAGCACCGCTTCGGCCTGCTGTCCGCCGCCCGCGGCGTCCAGCTCGCCGAGCTTGGCCTGCAGTCCAACGACGAACGCCGCACCATCGACATCCCGGAGATCACGCTCCAATGACTTCCCTGATCCTTCCCACGCACGACGGCGGCACCCGCGAGTACCGCCTGCAGGGCGGCGTGTCGTGGGCCCGCCCCACCGCGCCGCTCACGTCACGTCGCGCGTACGCCGCAGCCCACGTCATTCCCGACGTCCTGGCGGACAACACCCCCGGCGCCCCTGCCAGCCTCGACTGGGACGCCACCATGGCATACCGGCATGAACTCTGGTCCTATGGCCTGGGCGTTGCGGACGCCATGGACACTGCCCAGCGCGGAATGGGACTTGACTGGGCCGCAACCCAGCAGCTCATCAAACGCACGGGTGTGGAGGCGGCTTCGGTGGTCTCCGCCGGAAATGCCGCCACCGCCGGCAAAACTGTCCGCGACCTCGTCTCCTGCGGCGCCGGAACGGACCAGCTGGATATCGCCACCCTGCCCACAGGCGAGGCCGGACTTGCCGCCGTCCTGGATGCATACCGCGAGCAGATCGCCGTCGTCAGTGAAGCCGGACCCAAGATCATTCTGATGGCTTCCCGGGCGCTGGCCCGAGTGGCTGCCGGTCCGGATGACTACTTGCACGTTTACTCCACGTTGCTGCAGGAAGTGGACCAGCCCGTCATCCTGCACTGGCTCGGGACCATGTTCGATCCCGCGCTGGCAGGATACTGGGGTTCGGCCGACGTCGCTGCCGCGACCGAGACGTTCCTGTCCCTTGTCCGCGAGCACGCGGACAAGGTGGATGGCGTGAAGGTCTCGCTGCTGGACGCTTCGCACGAGATTGCCCTGCGGTCAGCCCTTCCGGAAGGCGTCCGCCTCTACACCGGCGACGACTTCAACTACCCGGAACTGATCGACGGCGACGGCAGCCACCACTCGGATGCGCTGCTGGGCATCTTTGCAGCGATCTACCCGGCGGCTTCGGTTGCGCTGCAGAACTACGACGCCGGCAAGGCTGCGGAAGCGCGAGCCATCCTCGATTCCACGCGGGAGCTCGGCAATCACATCTTCAGCGCCCCGACGTTCTACTACAAGACCGGGATCGCCTTTATGTCCTGGCTTAACGGCAAGCAGCCCGGCTTCCAGATGGTGGGCGGCCTGCACTCGGGCCGCTCCGTCTGCCACCTGGCCAAGACCTTTGAACTGGCCGACAAAGCTGGGTTGCTGAAGGATCCGGCGCTCGCCGCGTTCCGGATGTCCGACTACCTGCGCATCAACGGAGTGGGAGTATGAGCGATTTTTCGCGCCTTGCGATCAACAGCGTCACCACCAAGAAGTGGACTCTAGCACAGGTCGTCGACGGCTGCGTGAACGCCGGCATCCCGTCGATCGGCCCATGGCGTGACCGCGTTGAAGAGGCAGGGCTGGACAAGGCCGCCAAGCTGATCAAGGACGCCGGCCTCCGCGTCTCCTCGCTCTGCCGCGGCGGTTTCCTGACAGCGGCCGACGCCAAAGGCCAGGCCGCCGCGCTGGCGGACAACCGCGCGGCGATCCTCGAAGCCGCGGCGCTGGACACCCGGGAACTCTTCCTGGTTGTCGGCGGACTGGCGCCGGGGGAGAAGGACCTGGTGGCTGCCCGCCAGCGGGTCGTCGACCGCCTCGCCGACCTTGTTCCGTTCGCCGCCGAAAACGGGATCCGGCTGGTGCTCGAACCCCTGCACCCGATGTACGCCGCTGACCGTGCCCTGATCTCCACCCTGGGACAGGCTTTGGACCTCGCGGCCCCGTTCGACGCGAAGGATGTTGGCGTCGCCGTCGACACCTTCCACGTCTGGTGGGATCCGGAACTGAAAGCCCAGATTGAACGCGCCGGCGGGGAAGGACGCATCGCCTCCTACCAGGTGTGCGACTTCAACATGCCCATCGCCGCGGATCCGCTGCTGTCGCGCGGATACATGGGCGACGGCGTTATTGACTTCGCCACCATCGGCACCTGGGTCCGCGATGCCGGGTACACCGGCGACATCGAAGTTGAAATCTTCAATCAGGAGATCTGGGACACGGATGGCAATATCGTCCTTTCCACGGTCAAGGAGCGCTACGCGGAACTTGTCCTGCCCTACGCCTGAGTAACGGCAATTTGACGCCAGCCACATAATGAAAAACACCCCGGTCTGCTGACCGGGGTGTTTTTTGCTGACCGGCGCATCCGTCAGGACATGCCAACTCATCTTTTGTGCCCCAGGAGGGAATCGAACCCCCGACCGGCGGATTAGAAGGCCGCTGCTCTATCCCCTGAGCTACTGGGGCACGTGGCGCCATGACCAGAGATCCGGCGCATCAAAAGTTTACATGGCCCCACGGTGCGGCCGCTTCACCTCGGCGCGCTGCCGGTACTTGTCCTCAACAAGGAAGTTTCGGGAAGGGTTGTGCACATACGCGAAGTTGTCCCTCGCGGCCCGGTGCAGTCCGCGCGAAGCTGGTTCTGCCGGTAAGGCACCACCTTTCGAGACAGGACAACATGATGACTGACTACCAAACGTTCCGGGGCTTCGTTGCCACGGATGTCAAGACCTCCACAACTCCGGGCGGGGTGGGCACAGCCTCGTTCCGCCTCGGTTCAACCGCGCGGCGTTTTGATCGCGCCACCAGTACCTGGGTGGACAGCCACACCAACTGGTTCAACGTCCAAGGATACCGTCAGCTCGCCGGGAACATGGCCTGCAGCATCAAAAAGGGACAGTGCGTCATCGTCGTTGGCCGGCTCAAGCTGCGCAGCTGGGAGAAAGACGGCCGGGTCTACCATTCGGCCGAAATAGATGCCGATTCCGTGGGGCACGACCTCAAGCGTGGTTCGGCCAACTACATCCGTACCAGCGACACCGGAGTGCAGCTCGTCTCAGACAACGGCGCGGCAGGCCAGGAGACCGCAGCGGAGGGCGGCGCCATCGGCCCCGCTGATCCTGAGGACGACGGAGGAGACCCGGAGGAAGGGGAGCACGCGGACGACGACGCGGCGGCCTTGGGAGTCTTCCACGAGGACGCAGACGGCAACCACATTCCGGTGGACGCTGAAACAGGCGAGCTCGCCGGAGCCGTCGTCTGAAAGTGCTGGCGTTGGATACTGCACGGGACACGGGCGGATCCGGTTCCGGCAGTCCGCCCGCGCCTCGAAGGTTCCGTCCCATGCTTGGCCGCGTGACAGAATGGCGGCATGAATCGCGCGACGGACAACCGGCAGGCAACCCCAATCACCAGCCGGATCACCCGTTCCCTGCGGCGTGCGCCACGTGCCGGACGGGCGCCCGTGGCGCTCGCCGGAAGCCTCCTGATGATTCTCGCGCTCGCAGCCTGCACTGGCGGCTCCCCAGCAGGGTCCGGTCCAACGGGGGCCGGTCAGGGCATTGCTGCTCCCAGCGAAGTCACCACCCCTTCGGACCCGGCCACCACCGGAACCCGGCAGGCCGCCACGTCCCCGGCGGAGGATCCGGCCATCGCGGTCATGAAACAGACAGTAACGGATGCGCTGGAGAGGCTGGCGGCGGGGACACCAAAGCCAGCCACAGCCCAAATGACCGATGCCCTCACCGGCGCCGGGATTGCTTTCGCGTCCCTTGAAGTGTCGGCCAGCCGGACGCCCACCGGGCTGGAAGCGGACGCCATTGAAGCCGCAGTGCTACAGGGCACCAAATGCGTGGTGGGTCAGGTCCGTGACGGCAGCGTCACCGTCATCGTTCTGCCGGTCCTGGCCAGCGGCAAGTGCTTCGTGGGTACGGCTGCCTGACGCCTCGAATGTGAGTTAAGCCTGCCAACCCACTAGATTTGGATCCATGGCGGAATTTATCTACACAATGACCAACGCCCGCAAGGCAGTTGGCGAAAAACTCATTCTTGACAACGTAAGCATGTCGTTCTTCCCGGGCGCCAAAATCGGTGTTGTTGGCCCGAACGGTGCCGGTAAGTCCACCATCCTGAAGATCATGGCCGGACTGGACATCCCCTCCAACGGTGAGGCCAGGCTCAGCCCCGGCTACACCGTGGGGATCCTGTTGCAGGAACCGCCACTGAACGAGGAAAAGACTGTCCTGGGCAACGTCCAGGAAGGTGTTGGCGAGATCTACGGCAAGATCCAGCGCTTCAACGAGATCTCCGAGGAAATGGCCAGCCCCGACGCTGACTTCGACGTGCTGCTCGAAGAAATGGGTCAGTTGCAGGAGGCCATTGACGCCGCGGAGGCTTGGGATCTCGACTCCCAGCTTGAGCAGGCCATGGACGCCCTCCGCTGCCCGCCCGCGGACGCGGACGTGACACTGCTCTCCGGCGGTGAGCGCCGCCGCGTGGCCCTCTGTAAGCTCCTGCTGCAGAAGCCCGACCTCCTGCTCCTGGACGAGCCCACCAACCACCTGGACGCTGAGAGCGTGCTGTGGCTGGAACAGCACCTCTCCAGCTACGCCGGCGCAGTCCTGGCCGTCACCCACGACCGCTATTTCCTCGACCACGTCGCGGAATGGATCGCAGAGATTGACCGCGGCCACCTGTACCCCTACGAAGGCAACTACTCCACGTACCTGGAGAAGAAGCGTGCCCGCCTGGAAGTCCAGGGCAAGAAGGACGCCAAGCAGGCTAAGCGCCTCACCGAGGAACTTGAATGGGTTCGCTCCAACGCCAAGGGCCGCCAGACCAAGTCCAAGGCCCGTCTGGCCCGCTACGAGGAAATGGCAGCCGAGGCTGACCGTACCCGCAAGCTTGACTTCGAAGAGATCCAGATTCCGCCGGGCCCGCGCCTGGGCGGGCTGGTCCTGGAAGCCAGGAACCTGCAGAAGGGCTTCGACGACCGCACCCTGATCGACGGTCTGTCCTTCACGCTTCCGCGCAACGGCATCGTCGGCGTCATCGGCCCCAACGGTGTGGGCAAGTCCACGCTGTTCAAAACCATCATTGGCCTGGAGCCGCTCGACGGCGGCGAGCTCAAGATCGGCGATTCGGTCAAGATCTCCTACGCGGACCAGAGCCGCGGCGGCATCGACCCGAATAAGACCCTGTGGGAAGTTGTTTCCGACGGACTGGATTACATCCAGGTGGGTCAGGTCGAAATGCCGTCCCGCGCCTACGTTGCCGCTTTCGGCTTCAAAGGCCCGGACCAGCAGAAGAAGGCCGGGGTGCTCTCCGGTGGTGAGCGCAACCGCCTCAACCTGGCCCTGACCCTCAAGCAGGGCGGTAACCTGCTGCTCCTTGACGAACCCACTAACGACCTCGACGTCGAGACCCTCAGCAGCCTTGAAAACGCGCTGCTGGAGTTCCCCGGCTGCGCCGTAGTGGTATCGCACGACCGCTGGTTCCTGGACCGGGTGGCCACGCACATCCTGGCCTACGAAGGTGACGAGGAAAACCCCGCCAAGTGGTACTGGTTCGAGGGAAACTTCGAATCCTACGAGGAGAACAAGGTAGAGCGGCTCGGACCTGATGCGGCCAAGCCGCACCGCGTTACGCACCGCCGCCTCACCCGCGACTGATCTCAAAGGAAGGCCGGCACCCCATCAAGGGTGCCGGCCTTCCTGCTGCCCGCCAGACGTCGGCCTGCCGAAAGCCAGCCAGCCCTCCTCAGTCAGCCCGCTCAGCCAGCCCAGCCCCGGCCTCAGCCTCGCCCGGCCTTGCGGATCTGGTGCTCCAGGACTTTGGATTGTAGGGCGCCAACTACTTTGTTCTTCAGGTCCGTGGGCACCCGGACCATGCCCTCCTGTGCCACCGAGGCAACGTGCTGCCCGGCCCGGTTGAAGATCTTGCCCGTGGCGAGGCCGCGGGCTCCCTGGGCGCTGGGCGATTCCTGGACGTAGAGCAGCCATTCGTCCACCCGGGCGGGGCGATGCCACCACATGGCATGGTCCAGGCTGGCGACACTCATACCGGGCGTGATCCAGCTCAGCCCGTGGCGGCGCAGGATGGATTCCAGCAGCGTGTAGTCGCTGGCGTAGGCCAGGGCAGCCCGGTGCAGGTTTGAATCATCGGGCATGGGCCCGAACGTCTTCATCCAGACAGCGTTCCTGGCCTCCTTCTTGCCCTTGGCCGAGACGTACAGCGGCGGGTCAACGTGTCTGATATCAAAGGGCCGCTCATAGGCCCAGTGCTGGGCGATCGGGTGGTCGAACTTACCCAGCAGATCGGCCGTGCTCGGCAGCGACTCAGGATCGGGGATGTTGGCGGGCATCTTGGATTCGTGGTCGAGCCCTCCGTCCAGATCCTGGAAGGAGGCGATCATCGATAGGATGGGCACACCTTCCTGATAGGCATGGACACGCCTGGCCGAAAAGGACCGGCCGTCACGCAGTCGCTGGACACCAAACGTGATGGGCTTGTTGGCGTCCCCGGGCCGGAGGAAATAGCCGTGCATGGAATGGACAAACCGTTCCGGGTCCACCGTCCTCATGGAAGCGACCAGCGACTGGGCCAGCACCTGGCCGCCGAACACGCGCTGCCGGGGTTGCTGCTGCGATGGGCCAAGGAAGATGTCCTCATCGGTCCGGGCGCCTTCAAGCTCACCAAGGTCAAGGAGTTGGATGAGCGTTTCGGTGGGGTCGCCGCTGGGTGGCGCCAGCAGTCCGGTTTCGGCTTCAGTCATGAATTGACTCTAGACGCCGCCCCTGCCGCTGCTCAACCAAGCTTCAGCCGGTAGTGTTCTTAGTGTGTCTGACCTACTAACGAAGTCCTTCCGGTTCGCCGACCCGCGTGATCTCGCGGATCTGCGCACCTTCACCACCCGTGCCAAGGCCGTGGACGACGGCGCCATCCGGCTTCAGGCTGCTGGTTCCGTTCTGGCAGCCTACGTGTGCGTTCTGCGGCCCCGCCTGCTGGGCGAATCCACCCCCACCATCCTGGGCCTGCGCACCATGGCGCTAGCGGAACCCTCAGCGATTGACGTGACGGTGCCGCTCTCAGCCGTCCTGGACCGGCTTGCCAGGGCAGGAGAGGACGACGTCGAACTGCCGATTCCGCCGTCCACGATCACCGAATCGTGGACGGGGGTCGGCGCTCCGCGCACCGGCTGGGAGCTGGTGGGTGTGTTGTCGGATGCCGAACTCCGGCGCGCGGCTGAGGCCGGCATCACCGAAGTGGCGGGCATCATGCCCGCCCAGCCGGGGGCACTGATCGTCAACAACGCGCGCGCCGCTGTGTGGGGCCGGGCCCTTGATGACTCCGGCCTCCCGGCAGGAGCCGCATTCGCGGCCCTCACCTTGGGATTCCTCGCAGATGCGGACCAGAAGCTGTACCGGGCGGGCCGCTGGTTCCGCCTCAGTGGTCCGCGCGGCCACGTCCTGGCTCGGACCGGCAGCGGTCTTTAGTACCCCGCCAGCCGTCGTCGTACGCGTTAAGGCTCCAGCCCCGCAGGAGGGCCGTGGGCGTCAGGCGTCCGAGGGGCTGTTCACCATGGACAACGCGGCACGGTCCATGTAGTCCCAGAGCGTTCCCTCGTACAAGGGCGGCAGTTCCAGGGCGTCCACGGCCGTCCGCATGTGGAACAGCCAGCGGTCCTTGGCCTCGGGGGTGACCCGGAACGGCATGTGGCGCATCCTCAGGCGCGGGTGTCCGCGTTCTTCGCCGTACGTGGTGGGGCCGCCCCAGTACTGCTCCAGGAACATCAGGAACCGCCGCTTGGCCGGCTCAAGGTCCTCCTCCGGGTACATCGGGCGCAACAGCGGGTCCGTGGCGACGCCGTCGTAAAATACATCGACCAGCTTGACGAACGTGGTGTGTCCGCCCACGGCATCGTAGAAGTTCTCCGTGTAGCCGGGTTGGCTGAAGGGGTCGTTCTGCATGAGCTGTCGGGGCTTCTGCGGCTCGGCGGGTATGGTCATGTCTCTATGCTCCGGCCTGTTGCTTTGTTTTTTCCGCCTCGGTGGCGGGCGCGCTCAGGGCAGTCTCCTGCCCGGCGACCGGCAGGTCCGGCACCGGCACGTATTTGCCCTGCGAACGGTTGCCGACTCTAAGGATCTCGCCATTGCGGAGGTACCAGATGGCGCCGTCCTCCGCGCGGACCCGGGTGATGCGTAGCCCCATGGATTCGACCACTCCCACCACTTCGCTGGTTTCGATGACGTCGCCGATCCCGAATTGGTCTTCGATGGTGATGAAGATCCCCGAGAGGAAGTCACGGATCAGCTGTTGTGCGCCAAACCCGATGGCGATACCCAGGATCCCGACGCTGGTCAACAGTGGTGTGATGTTGATGTCCAGGTTCTGGAGCACATACATGATGGTGATCACGGCCACCAGCACGCCCACGATGCTGTTGAGCAGGGAACCAATGGTCTCCGCCCGCTGCACCCGGCGTTCATGGTCCAGTGCCCGCAGTGCGGGGGCAACCCACTTGAAATGCGGTTTTTTGAAGAAATTGCTGCCCGCGGCCACGCGCTTGCTGATCCGCGAAATCACGAACGTCGCCACCAGCCACACGGCGATTCCGACGCCAAGGCTGATCGCGATGCCCGTGATGCTGACGCCGTTGGGCTGCGCGGTGAGGGGTGGGGGTGTAATCGACATCGTGCTGAACATAACGGCAAAACTCCTGGGGTCACCGGCGATGGCCGGGGGATGACGTCGGCCGATGCACGGGTTCGCCCGCGGCATAGGCTCTATTCCCTTTCAACCCTAGCGCCGTAGCGCGGCCCCGGACGCATCCTCATTCTGGGTGGAACCGCCTTTCGCTCGACTGAAATCGCCCGGCAGGCCGTTTCCGCAGGTCACGCAGTTACGTGCCTGGCCGGCGAATCCGCGACGGAACCGCCAAACGGTGTCCGGTGGGTCAACGCGGCCCGTTCACTCGGCGCGGCCGGTGAACTCCTGTCAGGCCACCACAGTCATGGGTGAATGATGGACGGGGAAGTTGACGCTCCGGGCGATGAAACAGACCGCGTTGGCTTCGCGGTGCAGCTGTTCGGCCAGATCCACATGGGCCGCGTCCACTACGGTGACCCGCGGGTTCAGCGTGACGGACTCAAACTGTCCGCTGCCGTCGCGGTTCAGGCGCATCACACCGGTGGCGTCGTCCTGATAGTGGGTCACCACCACACCGTGCTTCACCGCCACGTGCAGGAAGGACAGCATGTGGCACTGTGCCAGCGCCGCAAGGAGCAGCTGCTCCGGGTTGTAGCGGTCACGGTCGCCATGGAACGTAGGATCGGCCGAGCCGGGCAGGACCGGCAGCCCGGGGATCCGGACGTCGTGGTCCCGTGAGTAGCCACGGTACGACGACGTGCCGACTCCCAGGTTGCCGGTCCACTGCACCGTCAGGGAATAGTGGTGCTCGCCCAGGCCCATGGGGCAGGCCTACAGCTCGCCCGGCAGCACGTCGGCCGAGCGTGCCCGCAGAGCCCGGGCCACGCCGTCGCGGTTTTCCAGCATCATGCGCCGCAGTGCGGCGCTGTCGGCCTGAAAGCCTGCCAGGAAAGCATCCGTCCGGTCCACCGTTGTCTGCGTAGTCAGCAGCGCAGGGTAAAGCCCGACGACGATCTGCTGGGCGAGTGCGTGTGTGCGGTTTGCCACGATCGAGGGAACAGCCTCGAAGTACTTTTCCGCGTACGGTTCCAGCAGCGAACGGTCCAGCACGCGCATAAAGCCATTAACCGCTGAACCCTGGAGCGCATTGGAGAGTTCTCCCGTGACCACTATCGAGTCCCAGGCGGCGGCCTTGGCTTCGGCGGTGGGGATGGCCGCCGTGGCCAGGGCCGCGGCGTTCTGTCCACTCGCGGTGTTGTCGCGTTCCAGTTCGGCGGCGATCTCTGCCTGGCCCAGCCGGCCACCGGCCACCAGCGACGTCAGCAGCTCCCAGCGGAGGTCCTGGTCCACGGTCAGCCCCTCCAGGGTCGCGGTGCCGTCCAGCAGCCCGGCCACGGTGTCCAGCTGGCCTGAGCTGCGGGCCAGCAGGGCAATCGACTTCACAAACTGCAGCTGGGCGTCAGACCCGCCAAGTGCTGCGCTGGCAAGGTCCCACAGGGTGTCCACGGCGGCGACCGCGGTGGCCTCGCGGTGTTCCTCGGCCACATAGAAGTTCAGCGTGGTGGCCAGCTGGCGCAGCTGGACCAGGATCACCGAGGAATCCGATTCCGCGGCCACGTTGGCCAGGATCAGCTCCACGTACCGGCGCGCGGGGGACTCGCCATCGCGGGCAGCGTCCCAGGCCGCGTTCCACACCAGGGTGCGCGGCAGGCTCTCGCTGAAGTCTTTCAGGTGCGCCGTTGCCGTGGCGAGGGACTTCTCGTCCAGCCGGACCTTCGCGTAGGCGAGATCGTCGTCGTTGACCAGGATCAGGTCAGGTTGCGCCAGGCCCGCCAGCGCCGGCACCTCGGTGCGCTCGCCGTCGACGTCGAGCTCCTCGCGGTGCACGCGCTCCAGTTTGCCCGCGCTGTTCAGGTTGTAGAACCCGACGGCAAGCCGGTGCGGACGGATGGTGGGCCAGTCATCGACGGCTGACTGCACGATGGTGAAGGACGTCAGGGTCCCGGAGCCGTCCACAGCGAGCTCCGGCTTGAGCGTATTGACGCCGGCAGTCTCCAGCCAGAGGCGGCCCCACTGGTCCAGGTCGCGGCCGCTGGCCTTTTCCAGCTCCACCATGAGGTCGCTGAGCTCGGTGTTCTGCCACGCGTGCTTGGCGAAGTACTCCCGGACCCCGGCCATGAACTGCTCCGGCCCCACCCACGCCACCAACTGGCGCAGGACTGAGGCGCCCTTGGCGTAGGTGATGCCATCGAAGTTGACCTCCACGTCCTGAAGGTCGCTGATGTCGGCGAAGATCGGGTGCGTCGTGGGCAGCTGGTCCTGGCGGTAGGCCCAGGACTTCTCCACCGAGGCGAACGTGGTCCAGGCGCTTGTAAATGACGTGTTTTCCACGGCGGCGAGGTGGGACATGTATTCGGCGAAGGATTCGTTGAGCCAGAGGTCGTTCCACCAGCGCATGGTCACCAGGTCCCCGAACCACATGTGCGCGAGTTCGTGCAGCACGGTGATGGCCCGGCGCTCGATCTGCGCCCCGGTCACCTTGCTCCGGAAAACGTAGCCTTCGAGGATGGTCACCGCGCCGGCATTCTCCATGGCGCCTGCGTTGAACTCCGGCACGAACAGCTGATCGTACTTCTCGAACGGGTACGGGAAGCCGAATTGCGCCTCGAAGAATTCGAAGCCTTGGCGGGTCAGGTCAAAGATGTTGTCCGCGTCGAGGTACTGCATCAGGGATTTCCGGGCAAAAACACCCAGCGGGATCACGCGGCCGTCGGAACTGGTGACCTCGGACCGGACAGCCTGGTACGGGCCGGCGATCAGGGCGGTGACATAGGAAGACAGCCGCGGTGTGGCGGTGAACGCCCAGACCGAGCGGGCGCCGCCGTCCGCCCCTGGCGTGGCCTCCACGGGGGCAGGGGTGGGGGAATTGGAGATGACATCCCAGTGCGAGGGCGCCGTGACCGTGAACCTGAAGGTCCCCTTGAGGTCGGGCTGCTCAAACACCGCGAACATGCGGCGCGAATCGGGAACCTCGAACTGCGTGTACAGGTACGCCTCCTGGTCCACTGGATCGACAAAGCGGTGCAGGCCTTCGCCGGTGTTCATATACGGCGCGTCTGCCACCACCGTGAGCTCGTTGGAGCCATCCAGTTCCGGGAGCTGGATCCGGACGCCGTCGGACAGTGCCGCAGGGTCGAGGGCTCGCCCGTTGAGCGTAATGCTGTGCACGGCGTGGGTGACGGCATCGATAAATGTGGCGGAACCCGGCACTGCCGTGAACCTCACCGTGGTGGTGGTCCCGAAGACCTTCTCGCCCCTGGTCAGGTCCAGGATGACATCGTAGGAGTCAACGGTGATGAGTTCGGCACGCTCGCGGGCTTCGGCGCGGGTCAGGTTCATACCTGGCAAGTGGGGCCTCCAGAAGGGGTTGCGGTTGCCGGCGGGCGGTGGCCTGCACCGGCACAGTGAAGTCATTCTGTCACGGCCTCCGGCGGGGGTAGCGTTAATGCATGGGAAAGTTCCGGGATTCGGTGGATACCAAGGCATTGCGCTTTGCAGTGGGCTTTCCCGTGGTCTTGGCGGCGGCTTTTGTGTTCTGCGCCTTTTTGCTGCGGCCCGATCTTCCGGACCCCGTGGCGATCAGCTGGACGGCCGACGGCGGCGCCTCCTTTGCCCCGTTCGGCGCCTATGCGGGCGGCGGCGCGGTGCTCATCATCGCCTTAGGCTGGCTGGTTCTGTTCCAGGCGGCACCGCTGTCCCGGCCGGCTGTTATGCGTCGGATCATGATGGGGACCGGACTGTTCCTGAGCATGTTCATCACCAGTGTCCTGGCGGCCGGGCTGGTGGGACAGGCCGGCCTCGCCGACGCCCGGGAGTCCCGGGTGGATCTCACGGTCCTCGCATTGGGCAGCGGAGCGGCGTTGTCGCTGGGCGTCATGATGGGTTTCGTGTTCAAGGCTGACCGGCAGTGGTCGCTTGACGACGACCGGGCCCTGGAGCTGGCCCTCGCCCGCGAGCTTGACCCGGAGCTCGCCGGAGACACCTTCCGGATGTGGGTGCACGCCCGCAGTTCCGTGTTTGTGATGATCGCTGTGGCAAGCCTGTTCCCGGCCGCGCTGATCGCCGTGGCGCTGCCTTGGCTCGGGGCCCTGGTGGCTGGCCTCGCCGTGGTGGCGGCGGCTTTCCTCTGTGCCCGTGTCAAGGCCGACCGCCGTGGCCTGCGTGTCCTGGTGGCCGGCGTGCTGCCGGTCATGGATGTGCCGGCAGCCGCGATTTCCACCGCGAGTGCCGCGGACGTCCGCGCCGCCGACTACGGCGGGTGGGGCTACCGCAACCACGGCGGCACCGCCGCGATGCTGGTCAGCAGCGGCCCCGCCGTCGTCGTTCATCAAACCGACGGGCGTAACCTTGCGGTCAGCGGCGGCAGCCCGGCATCCGCGGCCCGGCTGGCAGATGTCCTTACCCGGGTGGCTGCCAGGGCGCACGGGGGTCCGTCCGTCGAGCGTGCCCCGGAGTCTGAGTCCGAGTAACCTTGTCCCTGATGATCTGACCCTGGCCTGAACCAGCGCTGCTGGTTCCCGGCGCCGAAACGAACGGATACTGCTGTGACTTCTTCCCCTGCCTTCCCGCGGGTACACATCGCCACCGACCACGCAGGCATGGAACTCAGCGCCCACCTGGTCAGCCACCTCACGGCCAAGGGCTACGACGTGGTGGACCACGGCCCTAAGGAATATGACGCCTTGGACGATTACCCGTCCTTCTGCATCAACGCAGCGCTCGCCGTCGTCGCTGACGGGCAGGCAGGAATCCACGCCCTCGGCATCGTCCTGGGCGGCTCGGGGAACGGCGAACAGATTGCGGCCAACAAGGTCAAAGGGGTTCGCGCGGCCCTCGCCTGGAACCACTCCACCGCCACCCTGGCGCGTGAACACAACGACGCCAACGTGGTGGCCGTGGGCGGCCGCCAGCACACTGTCGAAGAAGCAACCGAACTGATCGAGGCTTTCCTGGCTGAGCCGTTCAGCAACGACGAACGGCATGTCCGCCGCATCGCCAAGATTGCGGCTTACGAAACCACCGGCGAGGTCATCGAGTAGTGCCCGAAGGGCATTCAGTCCGCCGGCTGGCGCAACAGTTCGGGGACGTCTTTACCGGGGAGTCACTGTCCGTCAGCAGCCCGCAGGGCAGGTTCGCCGCCGGCGCAGCGCTGCTGGATGGCCAGGTCCTCACGGCTTCGCACGCCCACGGCAAGCACCTCTTCCTGCACTTTGACCACGCCGTGGTGCTGCACGTCCACCTGGGACTCTATGGTGCCTGGGACTTCGGCGGCGACGCCACGTTCAGCGGGGCCTCCAGCATCGGCGCGCCGCGGAAGATCGGGGAGCGCGAGGTTTTCGGCGAACCCGAAATTTCCGACGACGCCGGGACAGTTGAGTACGCAGGTCCGCCCGAGCCCCGCGGCGCCGTGCGCGTCCGGCTGGCCAGCCGCCATGGCTGGGCAGACCTGCGCGGGGCCACCACCTGCGCGGCCATCACCGAGGCCGAAGCGCGCGCCGTCCTGGCACGGCTGGGGCCGGATCCGCTGCACGGCCGTCCCGCGGACAGGGCCCGATTTGTGACGGGTATTTTGTCCCGCAAGACGCCCATCGCAGCGCTGCTAATGGACCAGAAGGTGATTGCCGGCGTCGGGAATGTCTACAGGGCCGAAGTGCTGTTCCGGCAACGCCTGGATCCCTGGCTGCCAGGCACTGCCCTTTCCACCAGCGCCGCCGGTCTGTTGTGGGACGACACGGCCGCAATAATGGCCGACGGCGTCCGCGACGGGCGGATCATCACCACGCCGCCGGTGTATTGGGAACCAGATCACCGGGAGCCAGAGGCGGGCCCGCCCGCGGGCGGCGACGCCCACTTTGTGTACAAGCGGGAGGGGCGGCCCTGCCGGGTCTGTGCCGTGCCGGTGGCCATCACCGAAATGGTGGGCCGCAAGCTGTACTGGTGCCCCGGCTGCCAGCAATAGCCAACATAGTCAGCTGACTCATAGGGCACCCACACAAAAGAGCAGGGCCCTCACTGAGGGGCCCTGCTCTATGCGGAGGGGACGACGGGAATCGAACCCGCATCATCAGTTTGGAAGACTGAGGCTTTACCACTAAGCTACGTCCCCGGAAAAATACACCTCAGCTGTTGCATCAGGCTGCACTGCGTTTCTTCGGGCTGGCTGTTGAAGCCGGATACAACTAAACCTAATTCATGCCCCACGTGTCAAATGTGCAAAGAACGCCCGGATGAACGTAGACTTGCCTGTGCACTTACGGGGTGTAGCTCAGCTTGGCTAGAGCACCTGCTTTGGGAGCAGGAAGTCGCAGGTTCAAATCCTGTCACCCCGACTCTGCGGCTCGGGCCGTGCAAACGGCCCGGGCAGAAAACTGCGTTTGCAGAAACCCATCCCACAAACCCAGGAGTACTTAGACCGTGAAGAGCGCTGTCGAGAACCTCACCCCCACGCGGGTCAAGCTCAATGTTGAGGTCCCTTTTGAGGAATTGAAGCCCAGCATCGACGAGGCATACAAGACTGTTGCTTCGCAGATCCAGGTCCCTGGCTTCCGTAAGGGCAAGGTCCCGTCCAAGCTGATCGATCAGCGCGTTGGCCGCGGCTACGTGCTGGAGACGGCCATCAACGAAGGCCTCAACGGCTGGTACCAGGCTGCTGTCCAGGAATCAGGCATCCGCCCCCTGAGCCGTCCCGAGGTGGAAATCACCGAGGTTCCGGACCCCAGCTCCACGGACGGGGAACTGAAGTTCCACGCCGAGGTTGATATCCGCCCGGAGATCGAACTCCCGGACTACGCCGGTATCAAGGTCGAGGTAGCCGCAGCGGAATCCTCCGACGAAGACGTTGACAAGGCCCTGGATGAACTGCGCGGCCGCTTCGGCACGCTGAAGTCCGTGGACCGCCCGGCCGCCGATGGTGACTTCCTGACCATCGATATCACCGCCACCATTGACGGTGCGGACGTTGATTCCGCGTCCGGTCTGTCTTACCAGGTGGGCGCCGAAACCATGCTCGAGGGCCTGGACGAGGCCGTCACCGGACTCAGCGTTGACGAAGACGCCATCTTCGAAACCACCCTTGTGGGCGGTGACCACGCCGGCGAGTCCGCCCAGGTGAAGGTTGTTGTCAAGGCCGTCAAGGAGCGCGAGCTTCCGGAAGCCAACGACGACTTCGCCCAGCTGGCCTCCGAGTTCGACACCCTGGCTGAACTCCGCGAGGACCTGGCCAAGCAGGCTGCCGAGTCCAAGGTTGTTGAGCAGGGCGTAGAGGCCCGCGACAAGGTCTTGGACAAGCTCGTTGAACTCGTCCAGGTTCCGGTTCCGGACTCCGTGGTCGAAGAGCAGGTCGACGCCCACTTCAAGGAGGGCAACGGCCACGGTGAAGGCGAGCACGACACCGAGGAGCACCGCGAAGAGGTCAAGGCCAACACCGCCCGCGCCTTCCAGAACGAAGTCATCCTCGACGCCATTGCCGAAAAGGAAGAAGTCAACGTCAGCCAGGCTGAGCTGATCGACTACATCGTCAGCGCCGCCAGCCAGTACGGCATGGACCCGAACCAGTTCGCCCAGATCATCGATCAGAGCGGCCAGGTTCCCATGATGGTTTCAGAGGTCCGTCGCCGGAAGGCACTGGCCGTAGTCCTGGGCCAGGCCGCCGTAACCGACACCGACGGCAAGTCTGTTGACCTCAGTGACTTCGTCCGCCCCGGCGGCGAAGACGAGGCTCCCGCCGTTGAGGCTGAGGCCACTGAAGACACCAACGCCGAGACCGACGCCACCCCGAGTGACGACCCGGCAGCAGTGAAGTTCTAGCACGCCCCTGGCAGTGCGACTGAAGGCAGCCCCCGGACCTACTGGTCCGGGGGCTGCCGTGGTTTACGGGCAGTTGCAGGGATCGTGCGCCGTCAGCGAACAGCGCGATTCCGGCGAACAAATCGGCCACCAAACCGGTTAGTGTCCAAGTAGTGAAGTTCAGTGATGTCACCGTCACCAGCGAGAGGTAAGTACATATGTCACAGCACGCAGAGGCCCCCCGGATGGCGACTGTAGATCCGGCCGGCCAGGACAACTACATCTACAACCGCCTCCTGAAAGAGCGCATCATCTGGCTGGGCTCCGAGGTGCGTGACGACAACGCCAACGCCATCTGCTCGCAGTTGCTGCTCCTGTCCGCCGAGAACCCGGAAAAGGACATCTACCTCTACATCAACTCTCCCGGTGGCTCCGTGACCGCGGGCATGGCCATCTATGACACCATGCAGTTCATCCCGAACGACGTCGTCACCGTCGCCACCGGACTGGCAGCCTCCATGGGCCAGTTCCTGCTCTCCTCCGGCACCAAGGGCAAGCGCTACGCCACCCCCAACGCCCGCGTCCTGATGCACCAGCCCTCCGGCGGTATCGGCGGCACGGCGTCGGACATCAAGATCCAGGCCGAGCTCATCCTGCACATGAAGAAGGTCATGGCTGAGCTGACCGCGGATCAGACCGGACAGTCGGTGGAAACCATCCTCAAGGACAACGACCGCGACAAATGGTTCACCGCCTCAGAAGCCCTCGAATACGGCTTCTTCGACAAGATCGCTGCCCACGCCGGCACCGTGGCCGGCGGCGGCGGAACCGCCAACGGGCCCTCCGGCGAGTCGGCATCCGAGAAGTAACCCGGCAATAGAACCTTTAGATCAGGAGCAACAACAATGACTTACAACTTCGGATCGACTGCCGGTAACCTTCCGACCAGCCGCTACGTCCTTCCCCAGTTCGAAGAGCGCACGCCTTATGGCTTTAAGCGCCAGGACCCCTACACCAAGCTGTTCGAGGACCGCATCATCTTCCTCGGCGTTCAGGTGGATGATGCCTCGGCCGATGACGTCATGGCCCAGCTGCTGGTCCTCGAGTCCACCGACCCGGACCGTGACATCACCCTGTACATCAACTCCCCGGGTGGCTCTTTTACCGCCATGACGGCGATTTACGACACCATGCAGTACATCCGGCCTGAAATCCAGACCGTCTGCCTTGGCCAGGCGGCCAGCGCCGCCGCGGTTCTGCTCGCCGCAGGCACCCCCGGCAAGCGTTTGGCGCTGCCCAACGCGCGTGTCCTCATCCACCAGCCGGCACTGTCCGGCGGCCAGGGCGGCCAGGCTTCGGACCTTGAGATCCAGGCCGCGGAAGTCATGCGGATGCGGTCTTGGCTCGAGGACACCCTCGCGCACCACTCAGGCCGCACGTCCGAGCAGGTCAACAACGACATCGAGCGCGACAAGATCCTGACCGCGGCCGACGCCCTGGAGTACGGTCTTATCGACCAGGTCCTTGATTCCCGCAAGATCAAGCCACAGGCAATTACCAGGTAGTAAGGATCTTCGAAGGCCGGTGCGGTCCAGCTATTTGGGCCGCACCGGCCTTCGCTTTCCACCCTTGGACGCAATTGTGACCTAGAGTGGAAGATGTCACGGCCGGTCCTCCCAGTCCCGCCACGATTCCAGCAACGGTGCATAGCTGCCTGGCAGCAAGATACTAAAGGGGTTCACATATGGCTCGGATTGGCGAGAGCACGGATCTGCTGAAGTGTTCTTTCTGCGGAAAGAGCCAGAAGCAGGTACGCAAGCTCATTGCCGGGCCCGGTGTTTATATCTGCGACGAATGCATTGAACTCTGCAACGAGATCATTGAAGAAGAACTCGCGGAAGTCGCCGATCTGGGCAGCTTCGAACTGCCCAAGCCCCGCGAGATCTTCGACTTCCTGCAGGAATACGTCATCGGCCAGGAACCTGCCAAGCGTTCCCTCGCCGTCGCCGTCTACAACCACTACAAGCGGATCCAGGCGGGCCACGCCCCCAAGAGCGGCAGCCTCGCCGAGGGCGGCCACCACGACGATGTTGAAATTGCCAAGTCAAACATCCTCCTGATCGGCCCGACGGGCTGCGGTAAAACCTACCTGGCCCAGACACTGGCGCGGCGGCTGAATGTTCCGTTTGCGGTTGCCGACGCCACCGCGCTTACCGAAGCCGGCTATGTGGGTGAGGACGTGGAGAACATCCTCCTCAAGCTCATCCAGTCAGCGGATTACGATGTCAAAAAGGCCGAACAGGGCATCATTTACATTGACGAAATCGACAAGATTTCGCGCAAGAGCGAGAACCCGTCCATCACCCGGGATGTCTCCGGTGAGGGCGTGCAGCAGGCCCTCCTGAAGATCCTCGAAGGAACGGTGGCCTCCGTCCCACCCCAGGGCGGACGCAAGCACCCCCACCAGGAATTCATCCAGATCGACACCACCAACGTGCTCTTTATCGTGGCCGGCGCCTTTGCCGGGCTGGAAGAGATCATCGGTTCGCGTTCCGGACGTAAGGGCATCGGCTTCGGCGCCCCGCTCAACGACGCCAGCAACAAGGTGGACTCCTACGGCGAAGTGATGCCCGAGGACCTGCTGAAATTCGGCCTCATCCCGGAATTCATCGGCCGCCTGCCCGTGATCACCACGGTCTCCAGCCTGGACCGCGATGCCCTCATCCAAATCCTCTCCACGCCGAAGAACGCTCTGGTCAAGCAGTACCAGAAGATGTTCCAGATCGACGGTGTGGAACTCGTCTTTGATGAGGACGCCCTCAACGCCATCGCCGACCAGGCACTTGAGCGTGGCACCGGGGCACGGGGCCTCCGCGCCATCATGGAGGAAGTGCTGCTCCCGGTTATGTTCGACCTCCCCAGCCGCGAAGACGTGGCCAGCGTGGTCATCACCGCTGACGTTGTCCTCAGCAAGGCCGAGCCCACCCTCATTCCGCACGTGACCAAGCGGCGGAAATCCGCCTGACGCGTCCGCCACCCCGTCTGACCTTTCCCGCAGCCATTCCCGCACGCCCAGGAACCAGAGGACTCACGCATGACTGAAACAACCATCAACCAGGCCGACTTCTGGTTCGATCCGCTGTGCCCGTTCGCCTGGATCACGTCGCGCTGGATCGGCGAGGTTGAGGCCGTCCGCGACATCGAGACCGTGTGGCATGTGATGAGCCTGGCCGTCCTCAACGAGGGGCGCGAACTCGACGCCGGCTATCTGGAGCTCATGGACAAGGCATGGGGCCCGGTCCGGGTCATCATCGCGGCCCAGGAGCAGCACGGCCACCACGTGGTAAAGCCGCTCTACGACGCCATGGGCACACTGATCCACGTCGGCGGGGAGAAGGACTACGGCATTGTCATCAGCAAGGCATTGGCCGAGTGCGGACTGCCGGCCGGCCTGGCAGACATCGCCACCACGGACGCCTTCGATACCCAGCTGCGGGCCAGCCACGAGGAGGGCATCTCGCTGGTGGGCCAGGACGTGGGCACGCCCGTTGTTGCCTTCAACGGAACTGCTTTCTTCGGCCCCGTACTGACCCGCATCCCGCGCGGCGAACAGGCGGGCAAGCTGTGGGATGCCACCGTCACGCTTGCCTCGTACCCGCATTTTTTCGAGATCAAGCGCAGCCGCGGCGAACGCCCCGAATTCAACTGACGCAGTCAGCTAAGAGCCCCGGACGAACTACTCTGATGTAATTCGTCCGGGGCTCTTGCGCATCCAAACAGGCGGGACAACAATGGTTCTTACCCACTTCGAAAGAAGTGAGACGCAGGAACCAAAGATTCAGTGATATGTACCCGACGCAGCCATCGGCAAAGTCAGATACAAGCTACCAGTGACGAGGTAGGAAGACCTGAAGATCCAAGGATCCTGCCAGACCATCAAAGACGTCACCAGGATGGCCGAAAAGTCGAAGCCCCACCAACGGCAAAACGCTGATGGGGCTTCCCCTTTGCCCAAAATCAGGCCGGCCCAAAAACAGGGCTGCTGCTCCGAACCAGGCCTAGACCGGTCAGGCCTTGGGCTGTTCCTCCGGAGCGGCCAACACAACGTCGCTGACGGTCAGTTCGCCGTCGCCCGCCACGAGGGTCAGCTCGCGGGCGTTCGAGGCAGCCTTCAGGTCGCCAAGTCCTGCCTTCAGCTGCGTGGTTAGGGATTCCGACGCCGTGATGGTGGCGGAGAGGACCTCGGTCCGCTGCTTGACCTTGGCTTCGGACTTCGCCTTGCGGACACCGCTCAGGGCCGTGCCAACGGTGGCAAGCAGGGTGGTGTCGCCGTCCACGTCCACTGCGGTGGGCCACTGGGCGCGGTGCACGGAGCCGTTGCGCCACCAGCCCCAGACCTCTTCGGTGGCGAAGGGCAGGAACGGGGCGAAAAGGCGGAGCAGTGTGTCCAGGCTGGTGGCAAGTGCGGCCAGCACGGAGGCCTGCTCAGCGTCGCCGGCGGCACCGTAGGCGCGGTCCTTGATGAGCTCCACGTAATCGTCCGTGAACTGCCAGAAGAAGCTCTCGGTGATCTGCAGGG